>JBKQUM010000129.1:0-5864 GCA_052140165.1 Acidimicrobiales bacterium | reverse complement strand
TTGGTCAGTATCCGCTCGGTGATGAGGTCCCGCTCCTCTATCCAGCGAGTGAGGTTCGCCGGACGTCCTCTGCTCGTGGCCATGCGGATGACACGATCGAGTGCCACCCAGGACATGAGCTGCCCGTACACGAACGGACGGCGGCCGCCCCGCGTCTCCCAGATTCCTTCTTCGGGCTCGCGCCAATGGTCGCAGAGCCACTCGATGAGGGTCACGACATGCTTCCAGCCGTCGTGACCGATTCCCCACGAACCGAGTAGTCCGCCGTCAAGGGCCTGCAGCGAGTTCAGCGCCTCGCCGTAGATGTCAAGCTGGAGTTGATCCGACGCGCCGTTTCCGATGCGAACGGGCCGCGAGTCCCGATAGCCGGCGAAGTGGTCGAGGGTGAACTCAGTCAGGTCGGAGCTGCCGTCAACCCGGTACATGATGTTGAGTGGACCAGAGACGCCCGTTTTGCCCTCTTCGACTCGCGCTCGCAGCCAGTCCCCGAACGCGGCCGCTTCTTCGACGAACCCCAACCCGAGCAATGCATACACGGACAGCGAGCCATCGCGCACCCAGGTGTAGCGGTAGTCCCAGTTCCTGGTTCCACCTACTTGTTCTGGGAGGCTGGCGGTCGGCGCGGCGACCAGGCTTCCAGATGGCGCATAGGTGAGGAGTTTCAGCGTGATGGCCGATCGCTCGACGTGCTCGCGCCAGCGTCCCCGGTACGTGCTCCGCTCGACCCAGCGCCGCCAGAAGGCTTCAGTCTGCAGGTACTGCTCGATGATGTGACCGTCACCGATCGGACGCGGTCTCCCTGAACTCCCCGTTTCGAGGACGAATCCAGCGACATCGCCGGCACAAACACTGGTCTCTGAGCGGACGTCGGTGCCATCGGACTCCAGGTCCGACAGCGCCATGAGATGCATCCGGTGGTCGCCACACTCGAAGACCGCCGTCGTGCCATCCACGTGCACCCGATGGTCCTTCCGTCCGTAATCAAACCTGGGTTCCACGCTGGCACGGAAGGGGACCTCGCCGCGCACCCCCTTGATCACGCGGACGATGCACCTTCGCTCCGAGTGCACCGTCGGGTTCTCGACGGGCATGAAATCGAGGACTTCGGCGATGCCGGACTCGGACAGATACCTGGTAACGAGAATCGCGGTGTCCGGCATGTACATCTGTTTGATCGTCCGCACCTCTGAGGAAGGGGCGAGGGAGAATCGTCCACCTCCACGTTCGTCGAGCAGCGCAGCGAAGACGCTGGGCGAATCGAACCGAGGCCAGCAGAACCAGTCGATGGTTCCGTCTATGGCGACCAGGGCGGCGCTTTGGAGGTCGCCGATTAACCCATGGTCTGAAATTGCGGGATACACCTCAGCCCCCTCCCTCTTGTCCCAGGACGGCAAGACGTTGCGAGAAGAACTCCAGCGCCTTCTTCGTCTTTGTCGCCTGTTCTCCGGTTAGATCGACGTCCCGTTGACCCAGGAAGATCCGTAGTTCTGCGGCCATTTGAAACGCCTCGGATGGGGCACACCTCGTCGAGAGCTCGAGGATCATCGAGTTGTCGGGGTAGAGCCAGAGCTCCGCGGCGAGCTTGCGGGCATAATCCTCGGGCGCGAACTTCACCTTGAGGACGAGAATCGGCCCCAGGATCGCGAGATCGTCCAACCCGATACCTTCGGGCGCGTGCTCGCCGTAGAGAGAACGCTGCTCCTTGGAGAAGAGCTCATGCACGGGAATCTTCCCCGCCACCGTGTCCTTGACGCTCGTCGGGTCGAGAGTGTGCTTCATCGATCCCGAACACACGTAGCCGCCGGGCATCGCGTCGATCTCGACGCCGAAATTCCGAGAGGCACGCAGTTCCGGTGACAGGTTCTTGGGGTCCACGGGACGGAGCTTTACGACAGAGTCGTCCCCCTTCCCCTGGACGCGGCGGGCGCGGACGACGAGGCCTCTCTGGTTGAGCACCAAGTCGGGCGTGTCGAAAAAGTAGACCTGGCGGATCTGGCCATCGAGGGGATCCACTCCGAGCGCCGCTCCCGCTCGGCTCCGGTCGGAGAGCAGCATGGTCAACTTGAGCTCGACGGTATCGGCGCCCCTAGTGAGTGCGAGAAAGTCCGCTAGTTCTTCATCCGTCAGCGTGGGAGCAACGGCCCTCGATCCCATGGCCTTCTCCTTCCTGGTTCTGTCTATATTGACGCTTAGGACGCTTAGATTCCCGGGTACTCGTATTAGCTGGTCAGGCCCACGTCGGCCCGACTCCAACTGCTGCTCTCCATTCGACGCTGGGATCGTCAGCAGAGCCGGGGTCCTATGTCACTTCACGTCCATGGGGGGGGACGACCCACAAGCCCGACTGGAGACGGTCGCCCCGCCAGCTCCAAAATCGCAGATGTACGGGGACAGTCAGGCCATGCGAAGGTAGATTTTGGGTATGTCCATGGGACGGGCGCCCGACACGATCGGACGCGAGCGGATGTGGAAGCTGGTCTCCACCATCACCGGCATGCTGGGCGGGCTGCTCGCCCGGAAGCTCATAAGGGCCACCTATCAGGCCATCCGCAAGGACACAGCCCCGGCTACGCCGTTTGATCCCACGAACCCCCGGTTTTCGTGGCCAGACGCACTGCTGTGGGCGGCCGCAGCCGGCATCGGCCTCGCCATCGCCAAGATGATGAGCGCCCGCCTCGCCGCCATGGGCTGGGAGGCCGCCACCGGCACCCTCCCCCCGGGGGTTGTCGAGGAGCCAGAAGTGGTCTGAAGTTCTGTGGGTGCCGTCGGCCATGGGACAAACGTCCCGTGATGCGGCCTGATCCTTGCCGCGCTTTACGTCACTCCTGGCTCAGATGCCCGGGGGGTGGGCGACTGGCGGAGACGCATATTCGATTGACGCGTATTCCCCCGGATCTGGTCACGACTGTACTCGTAAGGCGACGTAGTTCCTCCAGTCCGTCGCGAGGATCTTGGTTCGCTCAGCGACGCGCCAAGGCTTGCGGTCGAGGACCTTGGCCAGCACCGGTGCGGGGACGGTGACGAGTAGAGCGTCGAGGGCGGCGGTGCGCGCTGCCCGGGTGACGCCGTGGCGGTTGAGTCGTTCGGCGAGTTGGTCGGGTTCTATCGGCTGCCCGGCGCGCCGACCGGGGAAGAGCCAGTCGCTGTCGGGATGGCCGGCTCCGCTGACGTTGCCCCGCTGCTCCGCGAGTTGGTTGACGAGCGAGTCAAGTGGAGCGGGCACGGGGAGGAGGTCCTCGCCCATGCGCAGGGCCAGGCCGGGCTCTGCCGGTTCGAAGTCGCTCGCGCGCAGGCGGTTGACCTGGGTGAGCGGCAATGCGTAGAGCAGCACCAGGCATCCCGCCACACGGTCGACCAGGTCGAGGTGCTCATCGGAGAGGAACCGGGCCAGCAGGTCGAGCCGGTCGTGCTCTGAGATCCCCCGCGGCGCCCGAGCCCGGTCGGGCGGCAACTCGAGCGCGGCGCGCCGGTGTGTGCGGACGGCCCAACGCAAGAACGACCGGGCCTGCAGGCAGGTGGTCGGGCCCTGGGCGAAGAAGGCGTCGATGTCGCCCTGGGTGCAGGTGAGCAGGTCGCGCTCACGTTGGCGGAGCCAGGCCAAGAGTCGCACCGCGATGTTGGTCTGCGCCCGCGCGTTCGAGTAACGGCTCTCGGTGAGTTTCCCTGACTCGGCCAGAGCGCCAAGACGGGGGCCTTGGTGCCAGCGCAGGTAGGCAGCGATGAGCTGACGATCCTTGGAGTCCTCGACGCTGCGGACACGGGCCTCGGCCCAGCGCTCATAGGCGGCGAGGTAGCGGTCACGAACGGGTAGGACGCCATGGGCCACCAATAGCGCGCGCAGGTGCTCGCGCCCGTTGGACATGTCGAGTGAGTCGAGGCCGTCGTGACTGAGCGGCACCGCCCCGGTGGCGAGGGCGCGGATGCGCTCGGCGGTCGCCTGGCGGCTGAGCCACGACAGCCCGCCCCGGGGCACCTCCATGGCGCCGAGCGCGTCGAGGAGGGGCACGAGTTCGGCCCTGACCTTGCCCGACCCGTCGTCGAAGAGACGCTCAAGGCGCGCTCGGAGCGAACAGCGCCTGCATTGGGTCAATGTTCGAAAATCATCGTCGGCTCCACAGCTGCAGCACCGAAGCGCCTCGGTGAACCCGCCACAGCGGGCGCACACGGGAGCTTCCCCTGCCGCCCCGCCGGGCAGCGAGCGGACCAGCCCGCAGCCCGGGCAGCGACCGTGACGGCGCACGCGTCCGGAGGCACACGTCGCGCACAGCGGACCGCCCGGCCACGCCGGACGCCTCGTCCTCCTGCCGCAGCCTGCGGCGCACGCAGAGCCCGTCACCGCTGGCTCTTTGGGCTGATCCGGGCGCGGCGGGGACGCCGGGCCAGCGGCCTCTTGGCGCTGGTCTTGACGGGAGGACGACCAGCGCTCGCCGAGGTCTCGATGAGGTCGTCGGGGGTGCAAGCGAAGATGTCGCACAGTGCGGCCAGGGTCACCAGCGACAGGCGCTCGGGAGTACCCGCGGCGAGGCGGTAGACCTGGGCGCTCGACAGCTCGACGCCGCGCTCGGCGAGCAGGGGACCGAGCTCGGTCGTCTTCCACAATCCATGGGCCACCATGACCTCGCGCAAGCGCCAGCGGTACTCGACACGTCGCCGCGCTCTCATTGCGCCGCCTTCCTGAGCGCGGCGGCCGCCACGGCACCGTCGAGCGCGGCCCGCAGCGTGCGGGTCTTGTAGTCAGACGAGACCGAGGTGTAGATGGCCAGCGTCGAGGCGTACTCGTGGCCGGCTTGTTGCTGGACGAACAGCGCATCGAAGCCGTCTTCGATCAGGTGGGTCACGTAGCTGTGGCGCAAACAGTGCAGGGTGAGTTCGTCGGGCAGGCCCGCAGCTCGGGCCGAACTCTGGAAGGCCGCGTTGATGCGGTCCTCGCTGACGAGCGGCCCGCGTTCGGATGGCCACAGGCCCGCCCCGGCGGTCTCCATCGTCGGCCAGACGTCATCGACCCATTCGGCGAGGACTTCGGCCGACCAGTCGAAGACGGTGAGCACGCCGCGCCGGCGCGGGGGCCCGCCCTTGGCCGCCTTGCCGAAGCGCACCTGGCACACCCCGTAGTCGCCGAACTCGGCCGCTTTGGGGTTGGGGGCGAAGTCGCTGCGCTCGAGCATGCGGACCTCGCGCCGGCGCAGCCCCCACCCATAGGTGACCTTGAGCATGGTGGCGTCACGGAAGGCGGGGGCCCAGCCCTTCTTGGCCCGGGCCCGGATCGACACGACATCGTCGTCGGCCGCGTCGAAGAGCGCCTGGAGCTCGTCGCGGGTCAGCGAGCGGCGGGCCGGGCGACCCTCGTACTCGCTGGCGTGCGTGGCCAGGTTCTCGGCTCGACAGACCTGGCTCGGAGCCGAGGCGAACTGGGCCAGGCACGAGGCGGCCCAGCCATAGGCGGGATCGCACGCGTAGTCACAGAAGGCGCCGACGGCCAGCTGGTAGCTGCGGATGGTCGAGTGCGCCCGGCGCTCGCCGCGCAGCTCGGAGACCCAGGACTCGAGGTGTCCGGGCACCCAGCGCCACGGCCACGCCCCGGCGTGGAGCCCGAACCGGCGCACCAGGCGCGCTCTGGCGTCGATGGTCCTCTCGTTGAGGCAACGCGACAGCTGCTGGTCGCGCCAGCCGGCAAGCATGCCCTCGAACATGTCGGCGGCGGCGAGGTCTTCGGGCGACTCCGCCACCGCCAGATGCAGCCCTCTTGATCGACCCATGCAAGCCCCTTCCATGTCGTGTAACGAACGCGGGATTCAATCATCAGATGCAATCGAACCCGGGGATGCCCACGTCAACGCACGAAAGCGACTACCACCAGCCGTCCA
>JBKQUM010000128.1:0-6928 GCA_052140165.1 Acidimicrobiales bacterium | reverse complement strand
CGCGGCGCTGGTGTCCGGGGCTGACCGGAGGGAGTCATCGGTCCGGCCAGTCGATGACGAGTCGCCCCCCTCGGGTGTCGACGGAGGTGCCGAGATCGGCGCAGGCGCGCCGGAACCGCGCCGTGATCCACGCAGTCTCGTCGCGGTTTGCGAGGCGTGTGAAGCAGTAGTCCAAGGCGAGCGGGACGGCCTCGACCCGGATCGGCCGACAGTCCCTGAAAGTGACGAGGAAGAGGAGACCCAAGTCGTTGCGCAGGTGACGGTTGGTGGCGTAGTCGTCGATGAAATCTCCGAGGTCGTAGAGCACCCCGTCGGTGACGCCGTGAAAGATGTGGGCGGAGTGCCCCGCAATCAGGGTAGCGCCCGAACCTCGGAGCTCGGCGGCCGCGCGACGCACGTGAGGTTCGGGTTCGGCGACCATGTTCGGCCCCCAGTGTGGGGACACCACCACGACGTCAGTACGGAGGTCGTGGACGGTTTCCTTGAGCCAGGAGGGGACCGACCGGCGGAGGTCGACATAGGCGACGCCGGGGTTCTCGTCGCCAGCTGCGTATTCGCTCGGGTGGTCCGTGACACCGATCAGACCGACGCGGATGCCCCCCTTCTCAAGGATCGCCGGAGCGTGGGCCGCAGCTTCTGTGGCTCCCGCACCCACGCAGGCGATTCCGGCGTCGCTCAGGTGGTCGATGGTGTCGAGCAGGGCCGTGGCACCGAAGTCCAGGGCGTGATTGTTGGCGAGCGTGGCGCAGTCCACTCCGAGGCGGGTGAGCGCTTCTATCGCGATGAGAGGAGCTCGGAAGTAGAACGGCTTGCGCGGGTCGGGCCACCGCTCACCGCGCTCGGAGATGGCGCACTCCAGATTGAGGAGGAACAGGTCGGCCTCGTGGGCCACGGCGACGACCTCGTCAGCGAACAATTGCGGGGGCGGGACATGCGCCAACCGCTCCGCCACGCCGCGGCCCAGCATCGTGTCGCCGGCCAGCGCCAGCGTCAACGTGCCGGCCGGCATATCAAGGCCTCGTAAGCCGGTAACTTCGCACCAGCCCCGGTCCTGCGGAAACCGGCCGCCCGTTCCTTCCGGTGTTTCGCGTTAGGAGGCCATGCCCACAACCGGCTTGTTGAGGACGATGCTCCCAGTCGAGCCGAAGAACGGGGCGCCGCCGTATTCGAAGTTGCCGCCGTCCTAGGCCATCAAGTCGAGACGTGGAACCTGGCATCCCAGTAGCTAACACGCCGCTGTCGGAGACCACCAGCCAGTTGATCCGGACCCGGGCGGCTGGTTGTCGGATGAGGCGGTGATGGTTAACCACTCCAGCCTCGTCCACCAGCGGTCTCGGCTTGAATCCACTGCATCTGGTCACGGTCGCGCTCAATCCAACAGTGCCATGTAGTGGCTACCCCTCACAGTGGTGGGTCGCCCAGGCGGAGTCGTACCCCGAAGAACCCGATGTCACCATGCTCGCGCTCCCATCCGCCGACGATCCTGGCACGGCAACTCGCCTCGCCTGAGCGTTCGATCGCGGCAGCAATCGCCTGGCGATGGCCAGCCGCGTCAGCACGCGAGAGATACCCGATGGTCCGTTCGTCGATCGTCACGGCGATGGCTTCGGGATCGCTGGGGTTTCCCGGTTCGGGGACGAGCCGGGCGACCGTATCCATCCGCACGCCTCCATAGTGACGTCGACCGCCGGTGAGCTCAAGAAGAACCTCCTGGTAGGCGGCATCACCCACGACGCGGACCTCGATGGTGCCCGAAAGGGTGACCGTGGTCGTCGACTGTAGAGCAGGAGGGTTCGCGGCTTCGTCGTGTGCCGGTGTCGTTCGGAGTGGCGCGTCCGCGAGCCGGCGGAGGCGGCCGCTCCCGCCGCCGCGCCCGCACCCGAAGCAGTAGAAGCGGCAGCCCTCGGCGTCGATATGGAGCGAGGGGTGGTGGTCGGCATGGAAGGGACACAGGTAGTTGTGGTCGCCGGCACGAAGCTCAACGCCGACCAGCGCCCACAATGCCGCGAACTCAGCTCGTTCACCCTTCGTGCGTGCTAGCACCCTAAGTGGTCTTGTGCTGGCTGGTGCAGCAGCGGGGGACGGATCCTGGGCCATGGCCTGGAGCCACCCGGGCAGATCGGCCAGAGAAACGTCACTGGGTGCGCACCCCGACTCCCAGACGTAGACCCGACCGGAGACGTGTCCACTTGGCGGGCTGACCACGAGCCCGCCATCGCCCTTGATGTCGAGTCCGGAAGCAATCGAACGAGATGGGACACTCGCTCCGGGATGGCGAAAGTAGAAGTGCTGACCGCCTCCCCCCGTCAGTGATTCGACGGTGCGTGGCAAGGCTCCGTGGACGTCCTCGAGAGCGGCGAGCAGGTCTCCCCCGCCCTTGCGGGGATCGACATCGAGCACTACCAGCCCGGAGACTGCTCCGGTGACGATGCCCACATTGGCGTCGGGCCACTGTCGCCACCATCGCTGGATCTGGTCGATTCCAGCGGCCACAAGCATGCGCTTCTTCCACGGGCCGTGGGTGTGCTTGCCTGGTGCCGGGCACGTAGGATCCCCGCACGAGCAGAACCCCGCCGTGGCGGTGTGCATCGGGACGACCGACCACCCACGTGCCACCGCGTCCAGAGCCGCTCGGGCCCGTGGTGTCCGTGCCTGGCTCGTTCCGGACCGCACGGCTACGCCGCCGTGCCAGCACGGC
Source organism: Acidimicrobiales bacterium (assembly GCA_052140165.1). Lineage (GTDB taxonomy): Bacteria > Actinomycetota > Acidimicrobiia > Acidimicrobiales > RAAP-2 > Bog-473. Next base: position 4,230 of record JBKQUM010000128.1, on the reverse strand, counting down.
GGACGTCCTCCACCAGAGCGGCAAGCCGGTCGTAGTGAGAGCCCTTCCAGTAGATCCGGTCGCATCGCGGGCACCTGCGGAAGTCGTCGAAGTTCCGTCTCGTACGAACCGGCAGGCGTTGTTCTACGTCCTCCCTCGCCACCGGTTCGAGCACGCCATTGCACTCGAGGCACCGACCGAAGGGGGAGATTGCCCGAAAGAGGTCGAACCGCCGCAGGACCTCGATGGTCTGGCGACGACGGTCGGACTCCCGCACGAGATAGCCGTGAGCGACCTCGGCACGCTTCAAGAGGCCCCGATCCCTGGTGAGGAGGATCCGTTGCTCCGCTACCGAGATTGCCGCCAGCTCCTCGTCAGTGATGTCGTTTCGCCAGACGCAGTCGAACCCGAGGAGCCGCAAGATTCGGGCCAGCCGTCCGAGATGGACGTCCAGGACGAACCGAGGCTCTCGAAGTGGAGGAGGATCCAGCCGCACCAGAGGTGACACAGCCAACGGCTCGGACGCCGGGTAAACGCTCACTCGGTCGCCGTTACGCAGTCGGTACGCGAAGTCCACCGACTCGCCGTTCACCACGATCACGGCGATCTCGGTGTGCGGCACACCGAGCGACTCGGCCAGATCCTTGACGGTCGTACCCGCGGCCACCTCGGCCGCAATGGGTCGGCCACGCCTCCCCTTTGGCAGGAGGTCGTTCAACCCGGCGACGCACCGGACTTCGACATGGAGAGGCATCCGGACTGAGCCTACGGTGTGACCACCGCCCGCTCGACCGGCTCGCCGAGGAGCGTCTCGGCATGGCGCTTGATCTTCTGGAGCAGGAACGCCGAGAGCTGCTCGGGGTGAATCCCCGGTCTCGCAGGCGGATCTCGAGGCGCTGGCCCTTCGTGCGCTTGAAGGCGGTGGCGGTCCCCTCGGGGTTGGCGGCGGCCTGACGCCGTGCCGGCTCTCCCATGAGCACCTGGCCGTCGGCCGTGACCGCCACGTAGCTCGGGAGACCCGAGGCTCACAACCAGGGCTCCGTCCTCCCAGTTACTCGTCCACGCGCAGAGCGAGGGCCCAACGGCCCGCGGTCCGGGCGCTTTCCCTCAATCTCGCGGTTGGTCCGTCGGGCAGGGCAGAACGTCAGGAGCAGGTGCGTTGTGTGGCCGAGCGGGGCGCCGAAGGGCCTTTGTGCCCTTCCGCGGGCCGGAGAGCCGGAGGATCATGACCGATGGAATGCGATGAGAGGTCGACATGGTACGGATGAGCCCGGGCACGGGCGTGAGGAGCCACATCCTCCGGGCGAACGACGAGGTGGCCTCTGCGCTGGGAGAGCTCGCCGAGCTCATGGCCATTGCCGGCGGGGATTCTTTCCGGGCCGGCACGGCCCTCGAGATCAACGCGTTCCCCGACCGCCTCGAGCTGAATGACGAGCTGGCGCGCGCCGCCCAGGATCTCGGGATGGTCTTCTCTATCGCCACCGACGCCCACTCGGTAAGGCACCTCGACAACATCCGCTACGGCGTCGCCACCGATCTCGGTCGTCGACGCCGCGCTATCCGCCACGTCTCTCGGAGCGAGAGCGCTGCACGACCCCACCGAGGGCGGCTCGGCCGCGGCGCTGCACGAGATGGCGGCGGCGGCCGGCGTCCGCCTGCGGCTGGATCGCGCGGCGTGACCGCCGAGGTCGCTGCGAACGAACAAGCGGACAACATCAATTGACGCAATGGTCGGGGAGCTCCGCGAATCTCGGGAACAGAACCGCGATCGGGCAATCGCGGATAAGAAGAGGGACATGGAAAAACCCGGCCTAGTACCATTGCCCCCGACGTTGATAGCCGCGCTCGTGTGAACGAGGAATCCACGATGCACGAACATGCACCCGCGCCAACTTCGCTCGGAATCGATGAAGCGGTGAGCGAGGCCGCTTCAACGGAATCGGACGTCACCGAGGTGATGGAGACCGCAGGTCGCTTCCGCGTCTACCTCGGCGCTGCGCCCGGGGTTGGGAAGACCTTCGCGATGTTAAGCGAGGGCCACCGGCGTCGTGAGGACGGAATCGACGTCGTGGTCGGCTATGCCGAGTGTCACGGCCGGCCACCCACTGAAGCGCTGCTCGATGGGCTTGAGATCGTCCCGTACCGCGAGGTTGCCTATCGAGGTATGCGCTTTCTGGAGATGGATCTCGACGCAGTCCTCTTGCGAAAGCCACGGCTCGCCCTTGTCGATGAGCTCGCGCACACGATCGTGCCCGGCACGGGGAAATATGAGAAGCGCTGGCAGGAGGTGCTCAAGCTCCTTGAGGCGGGGATCAACGTCATCACGACTGTCAACATCCAGCACCTCGAGAGCATTGCGGATGCAGTTGAACAGTTGACGGGAGCGCCGGTGCACGAACGCGTGCCGGATTCGGTGGTGCGCAGAGCCGACCAGATAGAGCTGGTCGACTCCGCTCCTGAGGAGCTCCGCCGACGATTGCTCGACGGCAAAATCTACTCACCTCAGATGGTTCCACAGGCTCTCAACCACTTCTTCCGATCTGAGAACCTCATCGCGCTTCGTGAGCTCGCTTTCCGGTTCCTTGCCGACGAGCCTGAAGAGGAGCTGCTCGAATTCCTGAGCCGTCAGCAGAGCGGAGCAGCGTGGGAGCCAAGCGAGCGCATCATGGTGGCGGTGACGGGCGCGCCTGGTACCGAAGCGGTGTTGCGTCGCGCCGCGCAAATCGCCGCCAGACTCCAGGGCGAGCTCCATGTTGTCCATGTCGTGAGCGGCAATGGCGCGGCCCGCTCCGACGATGACTCCCTCGATACCTTACGTCTTGTGGCAACTGAGGTCGGGGCGCGCTGGTTCGAGTTACGAGGCGACGACGTTGCTCAGACGATCATAAAATACGCGCGCGACGCGCACATTACCCAGGTCGTGCTCGGTTCCCGTCAGCGCAGCCGATGGTGGAAGATGCTACGCGGTGGATCGATTGCCCAGAGAGTCCAGGGGATGGCCGTCGCCGCCGGGATCGACGTGCACATCATCGTGAGACGCGAGGTGCCACCAGAAGTGAACGAGATCGCGACAGGGGGCGACGGTGTCAGATAGCGGCTGAGCAAAGGGAGACCGACGGCGTTGTCTCAAGGGATCTTCACGAGGTTGTAGTTGAAGATCCCGAGACCAGACCACGCTCGGGCACGACTGATGCCGTCGATGCGGGTGCGGTTCCAATCGAAGTCACCGTTCAAACCGATGATGCGGTCCTCGCTGGCGGATTGGGATCCTACAGAATGACAGTGCCGCGCCCACGCGCAACAGCGAGCAAGTTGCGGCGGAATCGGCGATCTGCGCTTGGATAGCTGGCCCATAACGCGCACCATTGTGCGCATGGGTGCCCCCAGGGGTGCCGGTGGGGGGTCATTCGCGAATACGGATGCACACACCAAGCAATCGATCCGTACACAATCCTCCCCACGCCCGCTGACCGGTCGGACCCCGGTACGGAATCGGAATGGAGAGCACAGTCTCGATCGATACAGCCCGGCCAACTCGGTGGTCGCAGCCACACCGTCCATTGGAGGTGAAGGGACTCGAACCCTCGGCCCCTACATTGCGAACGTGTGGTTCTCGGTGTTTTGACCAGGGCCTTTCCTGTGATCTTCCTGTTAGCGGTGTTGCTCCCTCAGGTCCCCTCATGATCCCTCCCCTTCCCTCTCGATAAGGTCACGTAAGGTCATGCCCGAATGCGCCGCTAATAGCGCCCGTTCCCTGTTAACGACGATCACGTTCCTCGGCGAGCCACAGGACAGATTCGACCCTGACGCGGCGGTGCCTGTTGCCGGGCACCCGACCGAACGCCGAAGTTCTGTCCGTCAGCGGCCGGTTGACGACCCGTCGGGTCACGCCCACCAGGTCACCCGCCGGGACCTGGTGCTTGCAACTGTGCCCTGCCGGGAACGGCCCTTTCTGGCGACCTGCCAAGTCGTGGATCACACCGGCGACTCCTTGCGGCAGTTCGGCGCGGCCTGCCGATCCGGTTAAGAGGGACTCATAGAACACCCTGCCCTGTCATCGCAGACTGCCGATCAGGATTCCCCCCACGCCAGCAAGCGAGATGCCGACGATGACCACCCGCGCCGCCTTGGACCCTGGCCTCGGCACCCTGAAGACGAAGATGCCGACGCTCGCATTGACCAGCAGACTGAGTTGCGCAATGGTGAAGCCCACGCCGGTACCCACCCGTGCGACCAGCCCAAGCAAGGCAA
>JBKQUM010000127.1:0-3328 GCA_052140165.1 Acidimicrobiales bacterium | reverse complement strand
CCCGCATCGATGGCGATGACGACCCTGGCCATGGGCTGCTGACGCTAACGCTTCGCGGGTATTCGTCGTGAGGAAGGCGCCTTCCGGGGGGTCTCGCGCGCAAACAATCGCGAACGGCCCGTGACCTGCATGAACGGTGCACGCATTTGGTTGACAAGGGCGTAACTACAATGCTGTAATGACACAGCATCTCGTGTCTTGGGGAGGGGCCAACCACTATATGTTGTGGTGAGGCGACTCTGACCCCCTCCGGGCGCCGGATCGGGAGACGCGCCGTGAGACACCGCTCCGCTGGACTGGGGTGGGCTGACGGGGCCGATCCGCAGGCAGAGCAGGACCCGCGACCACCCCCCCAGGAACGATCCAAACAGGAGGACCCCAGCGCCATGGCCATCGCCCCCCAGCGATCCGAGATCGGCATCCGCCGGCACTTCACCACCGAAGGTGTGCACCCCTACGACGAGGTGCGCTGGGAGCGGCGCGACGCCCGGATCACGAACTTCCGGGACGGCACGGTCGCCTTCGAGCAGCTCGGTGTCGAGGTGCCCGAGTCCTGGAGCGTCAACGCCACCAACATCCTGGCGCAGAAGTACTTCCGGGGAACCCTCGGCACCGAGGAGCGCGAGTGGTCGCTGCGCCAGGTGGCCGACCGGGTGGCCGACACGCTGACGGCGTGGGGGATCAAGGACGGCTACTTCGTCGACGACGAGGAGGCCCAGCTCTTCAACCACGAGCTCAAGTACCTCATCATCCACCAGAAGGCCGCCTTCAACTCGCCGGTGTGGTTCAACATCGGCGTCCACGGCGTCCCGCAGCAGGGGAGCGCCTGCCAGCCCTACCACGCTCTGGTCAGCACTCCCGATGGGCTCGTTCCGATCGGCCGTCTCGTCGAGGAGGAGGCGGTCGGGGAGAAGGTGTTCGACGCCCACGGGGTGACGCGAATCGTGGCAGTCAAGCACAACGGTTCAAAGCCCGTGCTGCGCATCCACACGAAGGCCGGGCATCGGCTGGATGTCACCGGCGACCACCTGGTGTGGCTGGCAACCGGGGACGGCACCGGTCGGTTCGTCCCCGCGGCTGAGCTCCGCCCCGACGACCAGCTCAGCTGGCACCGGAACGAGTCCTACGGTTCGACGGAGCTCAACCGTCGGGACATCGCCGAGGCGGCTCTGGCCGGATGGTTGCAGTCCGACGGTTTCGTCGGCCAGTACGAGGGCACGAACCGTTCCCTCACGATTGAGGCCATGACGGTCACCGAGGCGGAGCGCCAATGGGTCCTGGCCGCTCTTGACTCGGTCTTCCCCGGGGTCCACCGCCACGAGCGCGCGGTCGAGACGCTCGATACAACGTTGGATTGCCGCCGTACCCGGCTCTACGGAGTCGCGTTGAGCGAGTTCGTCGAGCGGTGGGGACTCCGAATCCGGGGTGTCGACATGACGGTGCCCGAGCATCTCTTCGACGCGCCGTTGCCCGTGGTCGCCGCATACCTCCGCAGCCTCTTTCAGGCCGAAGGCTACGTGTGCGTCGGCGAGGGGTCGGCGTACATCGGGTTCGACATGATTTCCGAGGGCATCGTCCGCGGCGCGCAGGCGCTGCTGGGCCGGTTCGGAATCTTCTCGAGGGTTCGGTTCAAGGCCGATCGGCGCCCGGATCGGCACGGCTGCTGGTCCCTGTCGATCCGGACTCTGGGTGACCGGATGACGTTCGCCGACGAGATCGGATTCGTCGATCCCTCCAAGGCGGCGAAGCTCGAGAGGAGTCTGCAGCTTGCCGGCCTCGCCGCCGCGTCGGCGAAGCGACTCGAGATCGATCGCATCGAGGACTTGGGAGCAATGGATGTCTACGACATCCAAACCGAGAGCGGCGAGTACCTGAGCGATAATTTGCGGGTCCACAACTGCTTCATCCTCTCCGTCGAGGACACGATGGACTCCATCCTCAACTGGTACACAGAGGAAGGCGTCATCTTCAAGGGCGGGTCGGGCGCCGGCGTCAACCTGTCGCGCATCCGCTCGTCGCACGAGCTCCTCAAGGGCGGCGGCACGGCGTCGGGTCCGGTCAGCTTCATGCGGGGCGCCGACGCGTCGGCGGGCACCATCAAGTCGGGTGGCAAGACGAGGCGGGCCGCCAAGATGGTCATCCTCGACGCCGACCACCCCGACGTGGAGGACTTCGTCTGGTGCAAGGCGATCGAGGAGCGCAAAGCGCGCGTCCTGCGTGACGCCGGCTTCGACATGGACCTCGACGGCGCCGACAGCCACTCGACGCAGTACCAGAACGCCAACAACTCGGTACGGGTGACCGACGAGTTCATGGAGGCGGTGATCGACGGGCGCGACTGGCAGCTCGTGGCCCGCACCGACGGCTCGGTCGTCCGCACGCTCCCGGCCCGCGACCTGTTCCGCCAGATCGCCCACTCGGCGTGGGAGTGCGCCGACCCTGGCCTGCAGTACGACACCACGATCAACCGCTGGCACACCGCGCCCAACACGGGCCGGATCAACGGGTCCAACCCATGCAGTGAGTACGTTCACCTCGACAACTCAGCCTGCAATCTGGCCTCCATGAACCTGCTGACGTTCCTCGACGAGAACGACGAGTTCGACGTGGACGGCTTCAAGGCGGCGGTGTCCGTGGTGTTCACGGGCCAGGAGATCATCGTGGGCAATGCCGACTACCCGACCGAGAAGATCGGCGAGACGACGCGCGCCTTCCGCGAGCTCGGCATCGGCTACGCCAACCTGGGCGCGCTGCTGATGGCGCAGGGCCTGCCCTACGACTCCGACGCCGGGCGGGCCTGGGCGGCCGCCATCACGGCGCTGCTCACGGGGCACGCGTACGCCACCTCGGCCCGGACCGCGGCCCGCATGGGGCCTTTCGCCGGCTATCACGAGAACGGCGAGGCCATGCTCAACGTGCTGCGGATGCACCAGGGCGAGGCCGCCCGTATCGACGAGGACGTCGTCCCGCCTGAGCTGCTGTCGGCGGCGCAGGAGGCCTGGGACCAAGCGGTGGACCTGGCCGAGGCCTACGGGGTGCGCAACTCGCAGGCGTCGGTGCTGGCGCCGACCGGGACCATCGGCCTGCTGATGGACTGCGACACCACCGGCGTCGAGCCCGACCTCGGACTGGTCAAGACCAAGAAGCTGGTGGGCGGCGGGACCATGTCGATCGTCAACCAGACGGTGCCCCGCGCACTGACCCGCCTGGGCTACTCGCCCGATCAGGTGGACGAGATCGTCGCCTACATCGACCAGCACAAGTCGATCGTCGGCGCCCCGTACCTGGCGTCCGAGCACCTGCCCGTCTTCGCCTGCTCGATGGGGGA
>JBKQUM010000126.1:0-10715 GCA_052140165.1 Acidimicrobiales bacterium | reverse complement strand
CATCTGGTCAGCCTCACAAGCGCACCCTTGTTACCGCTTTAATTTCTTTCATCGCCGAATGGCGATATAGGGCGAGGCTAATCAACCTATTTGAGCACGGTTCAAGGGAACCATTTTTCCTACATCTTTTGAGAGGCTGCGTCCTCTTCGAGAGCTTGCTGAAAGAGCAAGCTAAGAAGGTGCTCACCCAAGACACGCTTGGCCGTATTTTGCAGCACGATCTGCTCGCAGAGCTGGGGATGGCAAACGTACAAGTCGGGGCAAATAACTTTAATAACGATGTTGTAGCAGGATTGGGGCCGAACATGACGATAGAAGCCACAATCAATTCAACGGCACAGGCACGCAACACGCTGGGGCACAATCTAGTCTGGATGGTGGCCGATCTAAATGCAGGAACCTATGATTTGCTCATGAAAAACATTTCGTGTGGCGCTGCTCATGGCTCTGGGCACGTGTCCGGAAAGTCAGATGTGCCCCGGGGACGTTGCGTCGGGAATCCCCCGGTCAGAACACCTGCGATAGAAGGGGTCACAGACAACATTTATGTGAGTCATATCTTTCTCTGACCTGGCATACAGACCTGGCGTGTCCAATGGAACCCGTGGAGAAGCACCCGGGAGCCGGGGCTCAGACGGAGGACCGCACGTGACCGAAGAACAGAACGACCAGACGGCAGAGCAGCCGGCCAGCAGCTCGGAGCCGGAGACCGCCCCGACCCCGGTCCCCGAGACCACGGGCCAGGCCATCGCCCTGCCGGCGACCACCCCGCCTCCGCCGCCGGAGCTGCCCCAACAGCCGACGGAGCTGCCCCAACAGCCCGACACGCCGCCGATGGGCCTTCCCCAGGGTTCTGACATCCCCCAGGGCACCTACGCCATGGGCGCACTGGCGGGGAACCCGATTCTCGGTGACCCCACCGGCCGCCCCTACGCCGGGCCCCCGACCAACCCGGGTGCCCCGATGTGGCCGGCGCCCCCCGCCCCCGGCGCGTCAGCCGGCGGGAGCAGCCACCACGTGCGCAACGGCGTGCTAGCCGGCATCGCGGCGTTCGCCGTCCTGGCCGCCGGCGTCGGCATCGGCCACGCCGCCTGGAACAACAACACGTCGAACCTGTCGGCCACGGGCTCCTCGGGGAGCACGAGGCTGCCGTCGGGTTCGGGATCGTCGGGCGGCGGGAATTCGGGCTCCTCGGGCAGTCCCTTCGGGAACGGCGCCCCCTTCGGCGGGGGCTTCTCCGGCAGCTCCGGCAACTCCGGCAACACGGGCAGCGGTAGCTCCGGCTCGTCCGGCTCCTCGGGCCCGAGCGACGCGAGCGCCATCGCGGCGAAGGTCGACCCGGGCCTGGTCGACATCAACACCACGCTCGGCTACGCGCAGGAGCAGGCCGCCGGCACCGGCATCGTGCTGACGTCCTCCGGCGTGATCCTCACCAACAACCACGTCATCGACGGCGCCACGACGATCAGCGTCACCGACGTGGGCAACAAGCAGACCTACACGGCCAGCGTGGTGGGCTACGACCGCACCGGTGACGTGGCCGTGCTCCAGCTCCACAACGCCTCGGGCCTCACCACGGCGAACCTCGGCAACTCGTCCAACGTCTCGGTCGGCCAGGACGTGGTCGGCATCGGGAACGCCGGCGGCACCGGTGGGACGCCGAGCGCGGCAGGCGGGACCGTCACCGCGCTCAACCAGTCCATCACGGCCAGCGACGAGGGCGACGGCACATCGGAGCAGCTCAGCGGCCTGATCGAGACGAACGCCAACATTCAGCCCGGCGACTCGGGTGGGGCGCTGGTGAACACCTCGGGGCAGGTGCTCGGCATGGACACCGCCGCCTCGGCGGGGTTCTCCTTCCAGTCCAACGACCAGTCCTCGGGCTCGCAGGGCTACGCCATCCCGATCAACACGGCGCTCAACATCGCCAAGGCCATTGAGGCCGGGTCGTCCTCGACGACGGTGCACATCGGCGAGACCGCCTTCCTGGGTGTCGAGATCAGCCCCTCGGGCAACAGCTCGGGCAGCGGTGGCGGCGGGTTCTTCGGGGGCAACTCCGGGAACACGGGGTCGTCGGTCGCCGGCGCCTCCGTCGCCGGCGTGGTCACCAACGGCCCGGCCCAGACGGCCGGCCTGGCCCAGGGCGACACCATCACCTCGCTCGGCGGCAAGTCCATCGGCTCGGCCGACGCACTGACCAACGCCATCTCCGAGTACCACCCGGGGGACAAGGTCCAGGTGGGCTGGACCGACAGCTCCGGCCAGACCCACACGGCCACCGTCCAGCTGTCCTCGGGCCCGCCCCAGTAGGCACGCTGCAGGCACGAGCGGGCCAGCGTCCGGTCACCGGACGCTGGCCCCGACGTCGCTAACGCTGGATCAGCCGCACCAAGGTGATCAGCGTGGCGAACACGGCGGCGCTCAGCACACAGATGAGGCCCCACCCGACGCTGATGTTCGAGCCCGCGACGGTGGTCACGTTCGAGATCTTCTGCACGATGCGGAACATGTCGTAAATGGCGAAGACCGTGATCAGGGCGGAGACCACGGTCGTGAACACCGAGAGCGTCAGCTCGTCCGACGTCATCTCGAAGCAGGCGAAGATGATCAGCAGGATGCCTCCGATGAAGGTGACCCACCCGTTGACGCTGATGAGGGTGGAGATGGCGGGGTCGGTGCCGTTGATGGACAGGTGGAAATTGGCGATCCCGACGGTCCCGGCCACATGGACCCATTCGCCCACGGACCCGTACATCAAGGCGATCCCGCAGATCCACAGCAGCAGCACGCCGAGGTTGAACGAGAAGCCGGTCCCCTTGGTCCGGGCGACCGAGACGGGTGCGTAGGGGTTGGCGGACAGCCGAGGCGATGCCTGCGGCGGTCCCGAATCGCCCTCCGATCCCTCGGGGGCGTCGCCCACCACCACCCAGCCCTTGCCGGTGGTCCACCGCCTCCGGGCCTTCCAGTCCTGGCCGTCCCAGTAGGTCTGGTCATTGGGGTTCGTGCGGGTGGGGTACCACCCCGGGGCCTTGGGGATGAATCCGGCATGGCCCTCGTCCGGTTCCGACATCACCGATCTGGACGTCCCGGTATCGTCTTCGACCATGCCTCTCACCTCCGACGAGGGCGCTCGGCCCACCTGTCGCTCGACAGCTAGCTTGGCGCGTGTGACCGATGAGGAAGTGGACCCCGGGGAAGTCCTGAGCGACGAGGAGCTCACCAACCTGGCCCTGGCCGCCGACCCGGATGCGCCGATCCCCGACGGGGCGGTGCCGATCGGCATCCACCTGGCCCGCTTCGGCTCGGCGCTGCCCCTCTGGTACATGCCGCCGGCGGTGCGCCAGGGAGGGCGCCGCTGGAAGGCTCCCTTCGTGATCGCCGTCGTCGCGGCGTTCCTGCTGATCGACGTGGCGGGACTCTGCAACACGTACGGGATCCTCAGCCTCGCCTGAGGGATCCCTCGACCTCAACTCGAGGGTCAGGCAGCGGCGCTGCTCAGGGTTTGCCTGCCTCCACCCAACCCTTGATCCGGGCGTCGCTGATCCTGCGCGCCGTCGGCATGTTCGCCCAGGCCCTGAAACGCGCCTTCTCGTCGACGCTCAGCTGGGAGTAGAGGCTCCTCTCGGCAGGGACGGTGCTCGCCCTGGGGGACCGGGGTCGTGGCCCGTCCCCGCTGGGGCGCCCCTTCTCGATGTAGGGCTGGAGCGCCACCCGGAGCCGGGATGCATTGGCGGCGCTGAGATCGATCTCGTACGAGCGCCCGTCGAGGGCGAACCGCACCGTCTCGTCGGCGTCCTCCCCGTCGATGTCGTCGGTCAGCCTCACAATCACGGTCTTTGCCATGACCAAATGGTGGCAGAGCCGTCGGTCGCTCACAAAGGCTCCCTGGGTGGGGGCGACCGATAGGGTGGGCCAGTCCCGTCGCGCCGGGGTTCGGCCCCATTCCCCCTCCGTCGAATCCACGGCGCCTCGGGGCCGTCGACCCAGGCCGTTGACCAGGCACTTTGTCGCCGCTCCACCACCGAGTCGAAAGAACGGGTCCGATGCCCCGGCGAAACAATCCAAGGAGTGCCCAGCGGCCCGAGAGTCCCTCCAGGGATCGGATCTCCGGCCTGGGGACGCACTGGCGTGCCGACGGCGCACCCAAGACCGCGTACCGGACCCAGAGTGATGCGCTGACTGCCGCCCTCGTGCGACGCCAGGAGTCCGGGGTGGATCTCAACGTGTATCGATGCGACGTGTGCCCGGCGTGGCACATGGGCAACCCGGCACGCGGAGACCGCTGACCGCGCCATGACGCCGGAGCCACGTGCGGTCGTGTCGGAACAGCTCGAGTCGTCATGCTCGGAGTGCGGCTTCGACTGGACCGAGCCCGGTTACGAATTGCTCGTCGGTCAGTGCATGCACAACGTCGCCGTCTTCGGAGGCGTCCTTTCGCAGATCGACCCGACAGTGGCGGTGGACCCGGGGCTGTGGTCGGCCAGCCGCTACGTGTGGCACACCGTCGACGTCCTCCGCTTCGGAACGGAGCGGTTGTGGACCATCAGCGCGGACCCCTCCTTCGGCGTTCCCATATGGGACGAGAACGTGCTGGCCGACGTGCGCTCCTACGACAAACTCTCACCGTTCGTCGGACTCATCGCCCTCATTGCCGCGGCGGATGCCTGGCGCACAGCGGCCTTCGAGGCGCCCCATGACGTCACGACACCACATCCCGAAGCCGGCGAGATCTGTGCCTTCGATGTCGTCCAGCGCAACGCGCACGAGGTCTGCCATCACCTCTGGGACGTGCGACGAGCGATGGGCGACTGACGGGCCGATCGCGCGCCTCGGGCACTGCACGCCCTCGCCAAGCGAACCGGCACCTCCCCGAAGCGGGTGGAGGCGGGCCTTCAGCGGCCTTTTCGATGTGGTTCTTGCCGGAATCGTCTACGCCAAAGACCCAAAAACGCTCAATCGCGAGGCCAAAATGGGCGATACGGAATGACAACGAACCCACAATTCACCCGATCCGCCCAGTTCAGCGGTGCGGACCCGGGCACGAACCGCCGACAACTGACGACGGCTCATCAAAAGCCCCGTGACGCTATTTCTTCGTTCCGGGGCAGGGAGTAGAGTTTTCCCAGGTGGATGAGGCGGAGGCGGTCCGCTCATCGGAGTGGTCTTGGCGAATTTGGCGACCTAGTCCGAGTTGTAAGGCGGAGGCGGTCTGCTGACAGGAGTGATGTTGGCGAAGCGGCGAATTGGCGAAGCTGCAAGGTTGGGGAACGTGCGATGCCTCCTTAGGCGCGCCGACGCGCCCGCCCGCAACCGGGATGTGTCAAGCGACGGATTCACGTTGATTGAGTTGGTCGTCGTCGTCGCCGTGTTGCCGCTCGTGGTCGGCGCTCTCACCGTCGGGATCCTTTCCGTCTTCACCTTGCAGTCGAGCGTGTCGAATCGTCTCGGCGACTCTGGCGACGCCCAGGTCGTTTCAGTGAATTTCCAGAGCGACGTCCAGAGCGCCTCCACGATCACGACCGCGAGCTCACCTAGCGCTCCCGCTCCATGCGGCTCGGGGTTCCAGGTGCTCGGACTCCAGCTCGGCAACCAGGATCAGATCTCCTACAGCACGAGCGCCAACCCGGGAGGGAAGAGCGCGACCCTCACGCGGTACGTCTGCGCCGCAGGGACCTCGACCCCGAAGAGCTCATTGGCCGTCGCTCACGACATGCCCACGTCTACGCTCACGGTCTCTCCCGTGACGATCACGTGTCCGAGCGGGTCCACTGCGCCGGCCTGCGCGCCGGTGGGTGGGACGCCGCCGGTTGGCGTCCAGTGCGTGGTGACGGGACCACCTGGCGCGTGCGCCTACACGCAGGGCTGGGTGTCGACCCTGGGCGTCACGAAGGTCACCTTCAACACCACCACGCCGAACAGTTACAACTACCAACTGGCGGCCGTACCCGCCGCGGGAAGCAATACGGTCAGCCCTGCAGCTCCTCCGAGTACGCCGAATCAAATTGGCTTCGCCACCCCCGGCACCGGCAACCCCTTGCTGGGTTTCGTGGACTTTTCGTCGTGGGACGCGCTGCAGTCCGCTCCTCCTTCCAACAGCCACTGCGCGAGCGGGCAGCTGTACGTGTCGGCCGGTGTCACCAACACGGCTTTCACACTTTCCTTTTGCATGAGCGTGACCAGCAGCCAGTTCAACGCCAACTGCATCCCGCCAGCGCAAGGGGGGACATGTACTGGGACCCCCAACCAGTCCATTTCGGGCTACGTGACGAACCTCGGGAATTCGAACCCCCTCTGCAGCCCCAACCTGGAGGGCTGGGACGACATAGAAGCAGTCCCTATGCCGACCTATACCTGCGCCCCGACGAGCCAGGCCTTCCTGGGTAACAACGGCTTCTACACCGGAGTGCCCGGAGATCCGGCGCTCTACACCGTGGAGCAGAGCTCCACCGCCGTGATCAAGTTCACGAACATACAGCTGCTCACCGGCAACGGGGCTGTCGTGACGAATTGGCAGTTGGTGACCGGTGATGCCGAGTCGACCGACACCAACGAGTCCATCACCTGGCAATCCGACAAGAAGCTGTCCCTGCTTCCCAATTCCGCGAATTCGCCCGTGGGTAATGCGTGCGACAGCTTTGGGACAAGCGCCCCGCCTGGGTACAACCAGACCTACCTGACCGGCGTTGGAACGACGACGGTCGAGTGTTCCTCGACCGTCTCCGAGGACCACACGGGCACGGTCATGCTCCAGGCCACGACGCCATCGACACTCACCGTGACCCTGTACTCAGGAGGACTCCAGGCGATGTTCCTCGGGGTGCTGCTCCCATGAGGCGCCGGCGCTTCGCCGATGATGGCGCGACGCAGGGCGGCCCGATACCTGGCCACCGGCGTCGCTCGGAAGCGGGTGACACCCTGATCGAGATCCTGATCACCCTCACCGTGATCGGCATCGGGGCCACGGCCATTCTGCTGGCCTTTGCGACCTCCATTTCGGGATCGGGACAGGAGCGGACGGCCGCGAGCTTCGACACGATGCTGCGAACGGCAGCAGCCGAGGTCACCTCCGACATCCAGCAGCAGTACAGCCAGGCGCAGACCAACCCGACAGGGCCGGTTGGCTTGGCCGTCGCACAATGCGCTGGAGCGAACCTGGTCAACCAGGCCTCAATCCCATTGCCGGACGCTACCTATACCGCCACCATCACGGATGTTCAGTTTTGGCAGACCAATCTGCCTAGTTTTGCTTTCACAGCGGCACAGCCGCCCAGCAGTTATTCGGCGTGCCCCTCGGGAACCAATCAGCAAGGACCGCAACAACTCACGATCCAGGTTTCGGGCGGCGGTAGGACCGAGTCGATCACGACCGTCGTCCAGGACCCGAACGCTCCGCCGGGCGGAACGACCTGCGTGCCGGCCCTGCCAGCTTCCAAACTGGTCTGGGTTGACCAACCCGGCAACGGCAATGCCGCTTCCGTGCTCTACCCGTCACCGACGATCGCACTCGAGGACGCCAACAATTGTGTGGTCCAAACCGATGCTTCATCGGTGGTGTTGGCCATCACCCCCCCGACAAACGGGGCGACGCTGAGTAACTGCGTGCCCAACGTCGGCTACGGCGAGACGACCTTCCAGAACTGCAACATCGCCACGCCCGGGACCTACACCCTGCAGGTGACAGACCCCACGGACAACATCACGACGCCGGTGGTGAGCGGCAGCTTCAAGATAGCAGCGGGCGTAGCGACCCAGCTGAAGTTCGTTTCGCCGGGTGGTCAGCCAGTCAATGGGACCGGCGGCACCCCGTTCGCCACCGTTGCGCATCCGGTCGAGGTTCAGATCGAAGACTCCGCCGGTAACCCCGTCCTCAGCGACAACACGGCCGTGACGTTGGCCATTGGAACGAACCCGTCGGGTGACGGGAGCTTGTCTGGTTGTAGTACCGGCACGACGGTCAACGGTCTCGCGACGTTCACGGGCTGCAAGATCGACAAGATCGGGACCGGGTACACGTTGACGGCGACCGACGCTGCCGACAACCTCACGGTGCCGTCCGCGCCCAGCAACCCGTTCAATATCACCGTTGGCCCGCCGGCCCAGCTCAGCTTCACGACGTCGCCGGGGACGACAGTGGCGGGCGACCCCTTCGGGCCACAACCCGTCGTGGCGATTCAGGACCTCGGCGGCAATCAGACGACGGCAACCAGCACGGTGTCGCTGGCCATCGGCCCGGGCTCGCCGGCGGGCAACCTGTCGGGCTGCACCAGCACGACCACGAGTGGCGTGGCGACCTTCAGCGGCTGCAAGATCAACAATCCAGGGAACGGCTACACGCTGGTGGCGAGCGATGGGACCCTGACGCCCGGCACGAGCAACCAGTTCAACATCGTGACGGCCGCCCTGACGTCGTTGAAGGTCGTGCCGGCCACCAACACGCCGACGGCAGGCACGGCGTTCAATGTCACGATCACGGAGCTCGACCAGTCCGGGTTCCCGTTCCCGGGTCCACCGAACGGTAACCAGACCATCACCTTCTCCGGTCCGTCCAACTCGCCCAACGGAACGACCCCGCTCTACACGAACCCGGTGAACTTCTCCGGCGGGATCGGCACGACGAGCATCACCCTCTACGACGCCCAGACCACGACGCTCACGGCGCAGCTCGGTTCGTCGGTGACCGGCACGTCGGGCAACATCACCGTGAGCCCTCTCACCACGCCTGTGTCGTTCACGGTGGCGAACCCGGGCACACAGACGGCGGGCATTCAGTTCAGCGAGACGATCACGGCCGCCGACCAGTACGGCAACGCGGCGTCTGGCTACACGGGCAACCACACCCTGACCTTCACCGGTCCTTCCAACGCTCCGAACGGGAAGCCCCCGAGCTACCCGGCCCAGGTCAACTTCGCCGCCGGCGTGGGCACGGCAAACATCACCCTGTACGCCGCCCAGGCTTCGACGACGTTGAGGGCC
This sequence comes from Acidimicrobiales bacterium, assembly GCA_052140165.1. Lineage (GTDB taxonomy): Bacteria > Actinomycetota > Acidimicrobiia > Acidimicrobiales > RAAP-2 > Bog-473. The sequence continues at coordinate 1,742 of JBKQUM010000126.1, read as the reverse complement.
ACGGCGACCGGACCCAGCCTGACGGGCACGTCAACGGCATTCACCGTCAACCCCGGGGCCCCCGGCTCGTTCTCGGTGACGAACCCTGGCACCCAGACGGCGGGCACGCCGTTCAGCGTCACCATCACCGCGACAGACTCCTACGGCAATGCCGCTGGCAACTACACCGGCCCGCAGACACTCAGCTTCACCGGTCCCTCCAACTCGCCCAACGGGACGCAACCGGTGTACCCCGTTTCGGTCAACTTCACCAACGGCGTGGGCACGGCCTCGGGCATCACCCTCTACGACGCCCAGACGACGTCGCTGACGGTCGGCCAGAACGGCGCCAACGGCAACTCGGGCAACTTCACGGTCAACGGGACGGGAGCCATCGGGGCATTCGTGTTGTCCAACATCGGCACCCAGACGGCGGGCACCGCATTCAACGTCACCATCACCGCCACTGACCAATACGGCAACGCCGCGACGGGCTACGCGAACGGCAACCACACCTTGACGTTCACCGGCCCCTCCAACTCGCCCAATGGGCACGTCCCGACCTACCCGGCCCAGGTCAACTTCACCAATGGCGTGGGCACTGCCAACATCACCCTGTACGACGCCCAGACGACCACGCTGACGGCCAGCGCCACCGGGCCGAGCCTCACCGGCACCTCGAACTCATTCACGGTCAACGGGAAGGCGGCGACGGCTTATTCCGTCACGAACCCGGGGACGCAGACTGCAGGCACGCCGTTCACTCTGACCATCACGGCGGTTGACGCCTACGGCAACACCGACACGGGCTACAACCCGGGATTCTCGAACATCAACTTCAGTGGCCCGGCCAGCTCCCCCAATGGCACCGCGCCGACCTACCAGGGCAGTGGCTTCTTCGGCACGTACCCCTTCACCAACGGCGTTGCGACCGCAACCGTCACCCTTTACGACGTCCAGACCACGACGATCACGGCCAGCCAGGGCGGCCTCAGTGGCACCTCGACGAGCTTCGCGGTCAACGGCGCTGCGCCAGCCACCTTCAACGTGTCCAACCCCGGGGCCCAGGTGGTCGGCACGCCGTTCAGTGTGGGCATCACCGCCGTCGACGCCTACGGCAACACGGCGACGGGCTACACCGGTCCCCAGACTCTCGCCTTCAGCGGCCCCGCCAACTCGCCCAACGGGCACGTCCCGACCTACCCCGCCTCGGTGACCTTCACCAACGGTGCGGGCACGGCCTCGCCGATCACCCTCTACGACGTCCAGGCCTCGACGTCGTTGACCGTCACGCAGGGATCCGTCACGGGCAACTCTGGCAACTTCGCGGTGACGGGGTCGGGGGCGGCCACCGCCTACGCGGTGGCGAACCCGGGTACCCAGACGGCAGGCACGGCGTTCAGCGTGACGCTCACCGCCACTGACGCCTACGGCAACACGGCGACCGGTTACGGCGGCGCTAAGGCGATCACCTTCAGCGGGCCGGCCAACTCGCCCAACGGGCACGTCCCGACGTACCCGGCTTCGGTGACCTTCACCAACGGCGTGGGCACGGCGTCGGGCATCACCCTCTATGACGCCCAATCCACCACTCTGACCGCCACCCTGGGCTCGGTGACAGGCACCTCCACCAGTTTCACCGTCAACGGTGCGGCCACGGCAGCCAGCCTCAACGTGACCAACCCGGGCGGCCAGGTCGCCGGCACCTCGTTCGGCCTGGGGATCACCGCCATCGACGCCTACGGCAACACGGCGACGGGCTA
>JBKQUM010000125.1:0-108995 GCA_052140165.1 Acidimicrobiales bacterium | reverse complement strand
CCGAGACCTGCCCCAGCGACTTCCAGGAGGAGTTGGACCTCAAGGGGCTGATCGACGGCTTGACCCAGTACTACCCGACCAAGTTCACCCCGGCCGACCTGGCGCAGGCCTCCACGGCCGACGAGCTGGTCGAGAGCATCGTGGAGGAGTCGCTCGAGTACTACGAGCAGCACAGCGAGTCCATGCCCGAGGGGGCCGAGACCATGCGCCAGATCGAGCGCGACGTGATGCTGCAGATCATCGACGCCCGGTGGCGGGACCACCTGGCCGAGATGGACAACCTCAAGGACGGCATCCACCTGCGCTGGACCGTCCAGGCCGATCCCCTCAACGCCTGGCAGCAGGAGGGCTACTCCATGTTCGGCCAGCTGATGGAAGTCATCGACAACGACTACCTGCGCTACATCCTCCACGTCGAGGCGGTGCAGCAGCCCGCAGCCGAGCCGGATCTGGACCGGGCGGTCTACGCCGCCGCCGAGGATCCCGTTGCCGAGACCGGTGCGCTCGCGTCGGCGCTCCTGGCCGAACAGGGCGCGAACGTCGCTCCGCAGCAGACCGTCCTCAACGGCCCGGCCGTCGCCGGCAACGGCAACGGCAGCGGCAGCGGCAAGGCGCAGATCAAGCGGCCCAACCTCCCTGACCCGGACGCCCTCGTGCCGATCGTGAAGGAGCAGCACGAGAAGCTGGGCCGTAACGAGCCTTGCTGGTGCGGGAGCGGCAAGAAGTTCAAGTTGTGCCATGGCGCCGCCTGACGGCCCGGCGGCCGAGGCACCCCGCGACTTCACATCCGAGCTCGAAGCGCTGGGGGAGCGGCTGGCCGAGGCCGAGCGGTACCTCGGCCGCGAGAAACTCCAGGCCAGGAGGGCCGAGCTCGAAGCCGAGGTGGCGAAACCCGACCTGTGGGACGACCCGGACAACGCGCGGTCCGTCACCAGGGAGCTCGGTCGGATCTCCGCCGACCTCGACCAGCTCGACGGCCTCCGCAGCGCTCTCGACGACGCCCGCGCGCTCCTCGAGCTGACCGAGGAGTCGGCTGCCGAGGGGGAGCGCGACGCCGCGCTCGACGCCGAGCTGGTCGAGACCGTCGACACCCTCGGCACGCGGCTCGGGGCGCTCGAGCTGCAGTCGCTCTTCTCGGGCGACTACGACGAGCTCGACGCGGTGTGCGAGGTGCACGCGGGGGCCGGCGGTACCGACGCGCAGGACTGGACCGAAATGATGTTGCGCATGTACCAACGATGGGCCGAGCGACGGGGCTTCACCGTCGAAGTGGACGAGGCGACGGAGGGACAGGAGGCGGGACTGCTGTCGGCCACCTTCATCGTGCACGGGCGCTTCGCCTACGGACTGCTCGCCACCGAGCGCGGTGTGCACCGCCTCGTCCGCATGTCGCCCTTCGACTCGCAACACCGCCGCCAGACGAGCTTCGCCTCCATGGACGTCACCCCGTTCCTCGAGGACGTCTCGTCGGAGGTGGAGATCGACGAAAAGGACCTGCGCATCGACACCTACCGCTCGTCGGGTGCCGGTGGCCAGCATGTCAACAAGACGGACTCCGCCGTGCGCCTGACCCACCTGCCCACGGGCATCGTGGTGTCCTGCCAGAACGAGCGCAGCCAGCACCAGAACAAGGCGAAGGCCATGCAGATCCTCGGCGCCAAGCTGGCGGAGCGCGCCCGCCTGGAGCGGCGGGCCGAGCTGGACGCGCTCAGCGGCGAACGGGGCGACAACGCCTGGGGCAACCAGATCCGTTCTTATGTCATGGCCCCCTACCAACTGGTGAAGGACCTTCGCACCAACTACGAGACCGGCAATGTCGACGCCGTGCTCGACGGGGACCTCGACCCGTTCATGGAAGCCGAGTTGCGCCGCCAGCGCGAGGTCGGAGCGTAGGGAGCCCACGGCGGTTGCGCGCAGAGGTCTGTGACCTGCACCGAAGCCAGTGACCCGAAACCGTCATGAAGAGTAAGTAGGATCGTGGGGGTGCCCCGTCCACCGCCGGGGCGACCACTCTCGCACTGATGATCCGATTCGAAAACGTCACCAAGACATATAAGGGCTCGACGGTCGCGTTGCGCGACATCACCGTCGAGATCGAGAAGGGCGAGTTCGTCTTCCTCGTCGGCGCGTCCGGGTCGGGCAAGACGACGTTCATCCGCCTCCTGCTCCGGGAGGAGCTCCCCGACTCGGGCCAGATCCTCGAGGCCGGCCGGAACATCGTCGAGCTGCCCAAGTGGCGGGTCCCCTACCTGCGCCGCAACATCGGCTGCGTCTTCCAGGATTTCCGCCTCCTGCCGAACAAGAGCGTGTTCGAGAACGTGGCCTTCGCACTCGAGGTAATCGGCCGCCCCCGGCACGTCGTGGCCAACCAGGTGCCCCAGGTGCTCGACCTGGTCGGCCTGGCCGGCAAGCGGGACAACCTGCCCAACGAGCTCTCCGGTGGAGAGCAGCAGCGTGTCGCCGTCGCCCGCGCGTTCGTGAACCGCCCGCTCATCCTCCTGGCCGACGAGCCCACCGGCAACCTCGACCCGCAGACGAGCCAGGGGATCATGCAGCTTCTGGACCGCATCAACCGGACGGGCACCACGGTGGTCGTGGCGACGCACGACGAGGTGCTGGTCGACAAGATGCGCCGGCGCGTCATCGAGCTGAGCAACGGTGCGATGGTGCGCGACCAGGCGCGCGGCGTCTACGGCTTCGACGGTTCGGGACAACAGACGATCGAAGTGGCCGCCGGAGGCATGGGCTGACATGGCGGTCTCGGTTGACTACGTCGTCCGCGAGACGGCGTCGAACCTCTGGCGCAACCGGCTGATGACCATCGCCGCCGTCCTCACGGTGGCGGTGTCCCTCTCGCTCGTCGGCGCGGCGCTGCTCCTCCGGCAGGGATCGGCCAACGCGACTGGGACCCTCGAACGGGGGACCCAGGTCACGGTCTGGATGGTCCCCAACGCCAATTCCCAGGAGATCGCGGCCGTCGGCACCCAGCTGGCGCAGCTGAACTATGTCGTCCAGCCCTGCGCCTACTGGAACAAGGCACGCAACTTCGCGGAGGCCCGCCGGCTCCTGCCCTCCGACGTCTTCCAGGCCACCACCGAGTCCGAGATGCCGACCTCCTATTGGTGCACCCCCGTTGCACTGACCGATGCGGCCCAGGTCGTACGGACCTTCAGCGGCACGTCGGGCGTCCTGTCGGTCACCGAGCCCCAACAGACCATCCACAACGAGGAGACGGTCATCAACGTCTCGAAGTGGGTCTGCCTGGCCATCGCCATCGTCCTCATCATCTCGGCCGCCGTCCTGATCCTCAACACCATCCGCATGGCGATCTTCGCCCGCCGCCGGGAGGTGTCGGTGATGAAGCTCGTGGGGGCCACCAACTGGTTCATCCGCGTCCCCTTCATGTCCGAGGGCCTGTTGCAAGGGTTCATCGGGTCCCTGCTGGCGGCCGTCGTCGTCTACTTCGTCTACCTCTTCATCAACCACGAGGGGAGCGGGCGGACGACCAGCAACATCTTCACGGCGATGCACATGACGGGGTCCGAGGTCCTGCTCACGAATGTCGTGGTCGTGATCGTGGGCATGGCCATCGGCTCCATCGGCTCCGCCATCGCCATTCGCCGCTTCCTCGACGTCTGAGCCGGAGCGCCCGGCCTCAGCCGCCGGCGTCGGCGGGCGCGCAGAGGTAGAAGCGCATGGAGCGCCCATCAATGACCCTGTCAGCGAGCGAGTGTGCGGGCGGGCAGTGCGCGATGGCCCACAACATGTCGGGGTTGCGAGTGCGCGGCATCACCGCGGCCAGCACCAACGTGACCCGCCCGCTGCGCACGTCGCCGACGAACTGCGCCAGCGTCGTGCTGGGCACGCGCCCGCTGAAGCCGCCGACGGGGAGGAATTCCCGCCCCGTCGTGAAGATGGGTCCACTCGACAGCGCGGACGTCTCGTTGGTGACGACGCTCACGGAAGGGGCGACCCTCGATGCGGCCCGGACCAGCCCGGCCGCGGCGGCGGCCGCGCTCGCCGCGCCCGCGTGCTCCTGCTCGTTGAGTGCGGCGGGCTGATAGGGCGAGTCGAAGGGCCCCTGGGCGGCCACGACCACGGTCCCCGACGCCCACGCCGAGCCCAGGAGGAGTGCGGCCGCCGAGAGGGTGACCCCAGCGGCCGTCGCCCACGCCGCGCGCTCCGAGACGAGGGACACCCCGACGACCGCGATCGCCGCCAGTGCGAGCAGCAGCGTGCTCGCCTCCACCCACGGCCGGACGCCGGCGCCCGTGGGCAACAGGTACAGGGCGTAGGCAGTGCCGGCCAGCACCGTCCCCAGCAGCACAGCGCGCGTGGCGCGGCGTGCGCGGAGCCGCCAGGCCTCGGCGACGCCCATGCCGCAGAGCGCGGCGATCGGCGGCGCGAACGCCGCCAGGTAGTACGAGTTGATGAAGTTCGAGGACGCGAAGAAGCACCAGGTGAGGAACAACCAGGTCGCCCACAGGACAGCGGCCGCCCGCAGCGGGTCGGTGCGGGGCCGTCGCCGTCGGACGACAAGGATGCCGCCGAGCGAGACCACCGCCGGGACGAGCATCCAGTCGCTGTCCCTCCCGAACATGCCGCTGAGGAAGCGGCCGGGTCCGGGCGGGACGGCCACCGTCTCCGGCGTGCCGCTGCTCTGCTTGACCGGTGCGGCTGCGGCGCTGCACCCGGTCTGATCGAGCGTGTTGCCCGTGAGCCGATCGGTGCCGTTGTAGAGGAAGACCTGGCTGAAGACGGAGTTGTTGCAGCTGCCGTCCACGTAGGGCCGGTCGTGGGCCGGGACGGCGGTCACGACGAGCATCCAGGACAGCGACACCACGAGCGCCACCAGTGCGGCGAGAACGGCGTGCCCGATACGCCGGGCGAGAACCGGCGCCGGCGCCGCCAGTACGTACGCCAGGAACAGGGCCGGAAGCACGAGCCAGGCCTGGAGCATCTTGGCCTGGAAGGCCAGACCGACCCACACCCCGGCGACGAGCAGGTGCGCCAGGCGGCCCGTCGTGAACGCCGCCGCCGTGGCGTCGGCCGCCAGCACCAGCAGCAGGATCAACAGCGAGTCCGAGATGTTGCCCCGGTTGAGCAGGATCGTGACGGGCGTGGCCGCCAGGACCGCCGCGGCGGCGAGCCCGGCACCTGCGCCGGCGACGCGCCGGACGGCTCGGTAGAGCACGAGCACGGTGAGGGTCCCCTCGACGGCCTGGGGCAGCACGATGGCCCAGACGTGGAAACCGAACAGGCGGACCGACAGCGCCTGCACCCAGAACGCACCGGGCAGCTTGTCGATCGTGACGGTGCCCCAGGGGTCGAAGGCGCCGAAGAAGAAGTTGTGCCAGCTCTGGGACATGCTGCGGACCGCGGCGCCGTAGAACGTCTCGAGCGTCGCGTTGTCCATGCCCCACGCGTAGGAGAGCGCGGCCAGCGCGGCCACCACGAGCAGGAGGGGACGGGCCCATCCGGGCTGATCGGGTGGGGAGCGCCAGAACTGCCAACGCCCCTGACGCGTCGCGGGTAGGACGGACGGAGGGGCGTCGTCGGCCGCTGCCGGTGCCTGGAGCGTGAGCCCCCCGACTGCATCCCCCATACTGAGGGCAACCTACCCCGTCGTCGGACACGTCGGGGTGCCATATGGTTGCGGTGCCGTGTCGGTCCGTGCGCCCGGTGCACGACGCGCGGACCGGGAGCGTACGAGTGCGGGGACCGAAAGGGGGCGACGGATGACCGGTAGCGTTGGCCCGGTGTCCAACGGCTCGGGGCCGGACCGATCGCAGTCGCGGTTCTTCTGCAACGTGCCACGTAAGATCTCGCTCGTCTTCTTCGTCGTCGCGTTCTCCGCGCTGGTCATCGGCGGGGGGTTCGCGGAAATCAGCTCGGATGGCGCGCCCACCTCGCTCGAGACGGCGATCGTGCGCTACATCATCCTGGGGTCGCTGGTCGTCGCCGTGACCGCGTACGTGATCGGCGGCCGCCTGCGGGCGGACCGGCCGGAGTAGGAGTTCGGCCCCGGAAGTCGGGATCCGTCCCACCCGCAGGCGCCGATCTGCGCCAGACTGTCGCCATGGGGCGAGCTGGCGACAGGGCGAGGAAGCCAAGGCGGCGCCTGTCCAGGGTGCCCAAGTACGAGGAGCCGAACAGCATTCCCGCCGCGGGCCTCACCGGCAGCAGCGGGGGACCCTTCGGATCGCGCTACGGGCATTCTGTCGACCACCATCATCAGAAGCCCCCGAACCGCTTCGGCGCGTTCGTCCTGCGCTGCCTCGGGGTGAAGCCGAAGCCGTAGCGGTCTCCGCCGCGGGATCGTCGCCGGCAATGTCGCCGGCAAGGTTCGCGGCAACGAGCCGTGCCCACGCTGCGTCGCGACCCTCGGAACGAGGGCGTGACGAAAGCGAGGGATCAGATGGCCAACACAACGACGATCACCGGGAACCTCACCCGCGAGCCGGAAATCCGCTACACGCGGGAGGGGCAGGCGACGGCCCAGCTCGGGGTCGCCGTCAACCGTCGCTGGCAGGACCGGACGACCCAGGAGTGGCAGGAGTCGACGTCGTTCTTCGACGTCATCTGCTGGCGTGACCTGGCCGAGAACGTGGCGCTCAGCCTGACGAAGGGCATGCGGGTCGTGGTCACGGGACGGCTGGAGCAGCGCACCTGGGAGACCGAGGAAGGTGAGCACCGCTCGAAGGTCGAGATCACCGCGGACGAGGTCGGACCAAGCCTCCGCTTCGCCACGGCCGACGTCCAGCGGGTGGAGCGCCGGGGCGCGGTGGCGCAGCCCGACGGCGAGGGCGCGCTGTCGGTCGAGGCGTGAGTGTCGCCCTGGCTGATCGTCATCGTGGGCTGGCCGGCAGTCACGTCCGCCGTGGCGGGCCTGACGGCGCACCCGGTGACCGATGCGACCGTTGCGGCGGCGACCGCGCTGGCTCTGGGGAGCGGGGTGCTCCTGCGGCTCCGCTCCCGGGAGCGCCCGGGCCGCCGATCGACTTCTTGAAGGACGAGGTCGTCGAGATCTGCGGCGCTCTCGCACTGGGTGGCTCGCTGCTCCGCCGGCTCGGGCTCTGCGCCGAGGCCGCTCGCCTCGAGGAGCTGTTCGGCGCGGTGGAGGAGCGACTGGCCGAGGTCAGCTGCCGGCCGGATCCCCCGCAGTGTCGGGCTCGTAGGTGAGGGAGAGCGAGTTGACGCAGTAGCGCAGCCCGGTGTCGGTGGGGCCGTCGGGGAACACGTGTCCCAGATGCCCGCCGCAGCGAGCGCACAGGATCTCGGTGCGGGTCATGCCGAAGCCGCGGTCGGACCGTTCGATGATGGTCCCGGCCGAGCGGGCACGGTCGAAGCTGGGCCAGCCCGTCCCGGACTCGAACTTCGAGTCGGTGTCGAACAGCTCGGCACCGCAACCGGCGCAGCGGAAGACACCCTCTCCCTCCACGTGCAGCAACTCTCCGGACCATGCCGGCTCGGTACCGGCCCCCCGCAGCACCGCGTAGCGGTCCCGCTGGAGCTGCTCCCGCCATTCCTCGTCCGTCTTTGTGACCTCGTAGGTCGACTCGTCGTGCTTCTTACGCGTGAACATGAGCACCTCTCTCCCATTTCTGCAACCGGTACGCGGTCGGGGTATTTCCACCTCGGGCCCGCAGCCGTGGTGGTCAGGCCGCCAGCCCGGCTGCCGCGGTGCCCATGAGGAAGAGGAAGTTGTCGGCGTAGAACTGCCGACGCACGTCCTCGCTGGCGTCGCCGAGCGAGGCCTCGAATCGCTCCAGGGGCTTGCGGCCGCCCTCGACGTGGGGGTAGTCCGAAGAGAACAGCACGAGGTCGGGTCCGGCCTGGGCCACGATCCAGCCCACATCCTCCGTCGGGTAGGGGGTGAAGCGGACCTGCCGGTGCACGTAGTCACTGGGTCGCAGCGTGAGCGCCTGCAGGCGCTCCTCGTGGCGACGGAAGGCGTCGAAGGCGGACTCCATCTGCCGCAGCCAGGACGGCACCCAGATGGCGCCCTGCTCAATCACGCCGACGTGCAGGTCGGGGAACCTCTCGAGGACCCCGTCGAAGATCAGCGTTGCGAGGGTCTGGGCCGGCGGGACGGGGATGCCCATGTAGTCCACCGAGCGGAAATTCTCCTCCCCGCCGTGGAAGTCGGGCGGGACGGGCTTTCCGTTGACGAAGTAATTGGGGTCGACGAGGGTCCCGGTACCGCCGACGTGGAAGACGACGGGGATCCCGGCCTCCTCCGCCTGGGCCCACACACCGAATAGGTCGTGGTGGCTGGGGGAGAACCGCGGCGGGCAGCCCGACGCGACGAGGAGCGCCGCGGCGCCCTGCTCGAGCGCGTCGCGGGCGGCCGTGACCGCCTGCTCGGGCTCGACCAGGGGGACGTAGAACGAGGGCAGGAGGCGCGGGTCCACGGAGCAGAACTCGAGCATGCCCCGGTTGTGGGCTCGCGCGGCGGCGTAGGCGAGTGCGGGGTCGTCGCCGTGCTCCAGGTCGTGCAGGCGTCCGTTGTGGAACGTGTTGAACACGAGCTGGCTCGAGAAGCCGAGCAGGTCGAGGGCGCGGGGGCGGTCCTCGGCGATGAAGGACCCGGTGGCGGCGAAGTTCTTGCGCGCCATGATCTCGGCTTCCTCGTCCGCCCGGTACTCGGCCGACGCGTGCCGGGCGCGCAGCCTGTCGAAGGACGCCAGCAGGTCGCGCTGCTGCTCTGCGGGGTCGCCGGTCTGTCGCAGCTCGTTGCCACCCGGGTAGCCCAGCACCGGGAGGCGGTCCCGGAAGGCCGCCTCGGCGTGGTCGCGGAGCCAGGTCGGCGTCTCCATGATGTGGGCGTCTGCATCGTGGACGACCCGCCCCTCGGCATAGGGCACGTGAACCCCCTTTCGCGCACCGCTCCTGCCGCGGTGCACCCCCGAGTATTCCAGGAGCGGGCCCGGGGCCGCCGGGCTCCGACCGGGGCGGCGGTGATCACCCTCGGCACGACCTGACGCCCCGTCAGGTCTGGCGGTCGGGCTTGGCTACGCTCCTCGGGCGATGGATCTGCGAGACCGCCCCGAGGACGTGGCGTTCCGCCTCGAGGTCCGCCGCTTCCTCGACGACCACCTGGTGGGGGAGTTCGCCGAGCTGGGCGGCCGCGGCGGGTCGGGCGACGAGACGTTCGGCTTCGAGGTGCGCCGGCGCTGGGAGAAGGTGCTCGCCGACGGGGGCTGGACCTGCCTGGGCTGGCCGGCCCAGTACGGCGGCCGGGGGGCCACCATGACCGAGCAGGTCATCTTCAACGAGGAGTACGTGCAGGCCGCGGCACCGGGCCGGGTCAACGTCATGGGCGAGGGGTTGCTCGGGCCGACACTGATCCACTACGGGACATCCGAGCAGAAGGTCCGCTTCCTGCCGGCGATCAGGGAGGGCTCCGAACTGTGGTGCCAGGGCTACTCGGAACCGGGCGCGGGGAGCGACCTGGCCAACGTCAGCACGCGGGCGGTGCGCGACGGGGACGAGTGGGTGGTCACCGGGCAGAAGGTGTGGACCTCGCTGGCCCACCAGGCGGACTGGTGCTTCGTCGTCTGCCGGACCGATCCCGGGTCGGTCCGGCACAAGGGACTGTCCTATCTCCTGGTCCCGATGGACCAACCCGGGGTCGAGGTGCGCCCGATCACCCAGCTCACCCGGACGAGCGAGTTCAACGAGGTGTTCTTCGACGGCGCCCGCACCCACGCGGACAATGTCGTCGGTGCCGCGGGCGACGGCTGGCGTGTCGCGCTCGCGACGCTCGCCTTCGAGCGCGGCGCGGCGCTGCTCGGCCACCAGCTCGGTTTCAGGCGCGAGCTGGACCGCATCGTGGCTCTGGCGGAGGAGAACGGGCGGTCGCGCGACCCCGTGCTGCGCCAGCAGCTGGCCCAGGCGCACATCGAGCTCACGATCATGCGCTACAACACCCTCCGGAGCCTCTCGGGGGTCGACGGGCCGGTGGCCCCGCCCGAGGCCTCCATCGCGAAGCTCTACTGGGGGAGCTGGCACCGCCGGCTGGGCGAGTTGGCGATGGGCGTCCTCGGGATGGCGGCGACGGTCCTGGACGGGGAGCCGCTGCCGGAGAACGGAGGGTACGGCCTGGGTGAGCTCCAGCGCTCCTTCCTCTTCGCCCGCTCCGAGACCATTTACGGTGGGTCGAACCAGATCCAGCGCAACATCATCGGCGAGCGGGTCCTCGGCCTTCCGCCGGAACCGAAAGGGGTGGCGTGAGCACGAGCCTTGACGCGTCCTTCGAACCGCCGCCGCCACCACCACCACCGGGAGGCCACGGGCTCCTGGCGGGCAAGGTCGTGGTCGTGACCGCGGCCGCCGGCACCGGCATCGGGTCGGCCACGGCGCGGCGTTGTCTGGAGGAGGGCGCATCGGTCGTGCTCTCGGACGCGCACGAGCGGCGCCTGCACGAGACGTCCGAGCAGCTGGGCGCGGAGGGGGGTGATCCGGATCGGGTGCATGCGCTGGCCTGCGACGTGCGCGACGAGGCACAGGTGACCGCGCTGTACGACGGAGCAGCGGCGCGTTTCGGGCGCATCGACGTGGCCGTGCACAATGCGGGGCTCGGCGGCACGGTGCCGCTGGTGGAGATGACGGACGACCAATGGTCCACCGTCCTCGACATCACCCTCACGGGTACGTTCCGCTGCACACGGGCAGCGCTGAGACACCTCCTGCCGCAGAAGGGCGGCGTCATCGTGAACAACGCCTCGGTGCTCGGCTGGAGGGCCCAACCCGGCCAGGCGCACTATGCCGCCGCCAAGGCCGGTGTCATGGCACTGACCAGGTGCGCCGCGGCCGAAGCGGCACCGTCGGGGGTGCGGGTCAACGCCGTGTCGCCGAGTCTGGCCGAGCACCCTTTCCTCAACCGGGCGATCCCCGACGAGGATCTGGCCGTGCTGCGGCGGCGCGAGCTGTTCGGGCGCGGAGCCGAGACGTGGGAGGTGGCCAACGTCATCGTCTTCCTGGCCAGCGACTACTCGTCCTACCTCTCGGGAGAGGTCATCTCCGTGAGCAGCCAGCACCCGTGAGCCCAGCCCCGGTCAGCCCATCACCCGCGAGCGCGGGGATCGGGGGCGCGCCTCTCGAGCAGGAGGACCCGCGGGCCGACCTGATCTGGGGCACGGTGCCCCGGCTGGTGCAGGACGCGGCGGAGCGCCACGGTGCCACGGAGGCCCTGGTGGACGGCGACGTGCGCCTGACCTACGCGCAGCTGGCGCCCGAGGTGGACCGGTATGCCCGGGGTTTCGTCGCCGCCGGTGTCGGAGCGGGGGAGAGGGTGGCGATGTGGGCGCCCAACTGCGCGGAGTGGATGCTCGCGGCGCTGGGCGCGCTGCGCGCCGGCGCCGTGCTGGTCCCGCTCAATACGCGCTTCAAGGGGGGTGAGGCGGCGTACATCGTGCGGAATTCGGGGGCGACGACGCTGGTCACCCTGCGGGGATTCCTGGGTGCCGACTACCCCGCCATGCTGGCGGGGGAGGACACCGGCGCACTCGACCGCATCATCGTGCTGCGCGACGAGGGTGAGGCCGCACCTGGGCCCGACGGGATACCGGTACTCGGCCTCGGTGACTTTCTGGTCGCCGGCGACGCGGTGGATCCCTCGGTCACCGCCGCCCGCGCCGCCGCCGTGCAGCCCGGCGACGTGTCCGACCTCATCTTCACCTCGGGTACCACGGGCCATCCCAAGGGAGCGGCGGCGACCCACGCGCAGACGCTCCGCACGTTCGGGACGTGGTCGTCCATTGTGGGACTGCGCTCGGGCGACCGCTATCTGGTGGTGAACCCCTTCTTCCACACCTTCGGCTACAAGGCGGGGATCCTCGCCTGCATCATGGCCGGGGCCACCGTGGTGCCCGAGCCGGTGTTCGACGCCGGGGCGGTCATGGCCCGCATCGAGTCCGAGCGCATCAGCGTCCTGCCTGGCCCGCCCACGCTCTACCAGACGCTGCTCGCCGATCCCCGGCGCGCCGATTCTGACCTCTCGTCGCTCCGGCTCGGGGTGACTGGCGCGGCCGTGGTGCCCGTCGAGCTCGTGGAGGCCATGGCCGATGAGCTCGGTTTCGACACGGTCCTGACCGCATACGGCCTCACGGAGTCGTGTGGCACCGTCACCATGTGCCGCCGGAGCGATCCACCCGGCGTCGTGTCGGCGACGTCGGGGCACGCCATCCCCGGCCTCGAGGTGCGCGCCATGGCTGGTGGGCGGGTGGTCCCGGCCGGTGAGCCGGGCGAAATCGTCGTCCGGGGCTACACGGTCATGGCGGGCTACTGGGGGAACGCGGAGGCGACGGCCGAGGCGATCGACGCCCAGGGCTGGCTGCACACCGGGGACATCGGGGTCATGGACGCAGCGGGCAACGTGACCATCACGGACCGGGTCAAGGACATGTACGTGGTGGGAGGCTTCAACGCCTACCCGGCCGAGATCGAGGCGATCCTGCGCGGCCACGAGGCAGTCGCCCAGGTCGCCGTGGTGGGCATCCCCGACGAGCGAATGGGGGAGGTGGGCTGCGCCTATGTCGTCCCGGCCGGGGCGGCGCCCGACCCCGACGAGCTGGGTCGTGCCATCCTGGGCTGGTCACGGGGTGCCATGGCCAACTACAAAGTGCCCCGCAGCGTGGTGCTGGTCGACACGCTGCCGGTGAACGCCAGTGGGAAGGTGCTCAAGCGTGAGCTGCGCCAGCGGCATGCCGCGGGGGCCGACCACGTCGTGACCAACGAGAGGAGCGAGTAAGTGCGAGGCATCGTCTACACCGGAGAAGGGGTCGAGGTCACTGACGCGCTCGAGGTGCGGGGTCCCGGCCCGAACGAGGTCCAGGTCCGCATGGAGGCGGCGGGCGTCTGTCACTCCGACCTGTCCGTCATCAACGGGACGATCCCGTTCCCGGCGCCCGCCGTGCTCGGCCACGAGGGTGCCGGCATCGTGGAGGCCGTGGGCGACTCCGTGCGGTCCGTGAAGCCCGGTGATCACGTCGTGATCGCCACCCTGGCCAGCTGCGGGGCCTGCCGGGCTTGCAGCACCGGTCACCCCACCTGGTGCAAGAGCTCGCTCGGGAACATCTCGACACCGTTCACCTACAAGGGGGAGCCCGCCTCCAACTTCGCCGCGGCCTCCGTCTTCGCGGAGCTGACGATCGTGAGCGAGGTGCAGGCGGTGCGCATCCCGAAGGACATCCCGCTCTCGTCGGCTTGCCTCATCGGGTGCGGCGTGCTCACCGGCGTCGGCGCGGTGCTGAACCGGGCCAAGGTGCGGCCCGGTGACACGGCCGCCGTCTTCGGGGTGGGCGGGGTCGGGCTCAACGTGATCCAGGGGCTCCGCATCGCCGGGGCCACCCGGATCGTGGCGGTGGACACCCTGGCGGGCAAGGAGACCCTGGGGCGCCAATTCGGTGCGACGCACTTCGTCGACGCCTCCTCGGGCGACGCCGCGGCGGCGGTGCGCGAGCTCGTGCCGGCCAACCGCGAGTCGGCCGCCGGGGCGCTCTCCCCTCTGGGCGGGGTCACGTGGGCCTTCGACTGTGTCGGGCATCCCGCCGTCCTGCGCAGCGCGCTCGACTGCCTGGACTGGGGCGGCACCGCCGTGGCCATCGGCATCCCGCCCCGGGGCACCGAGGTCTCCATCGACGTCAACGGGCTCACCTACGTGGACCGGGGGTTGCTGGGCAATCGCTACGGCTCGGCCCGCCCGCACCACGACATCCCGTTGATGGTCGATCTCTACCAGTCCGGGCTTCTGATGCTCGACGAGCTGGTGTCGCTGACCCGACCCCTCGAGCGCTTCGGCGACGTGGTCGACGAGATGCATGCCGGACGCGTGGCGCGTGGCGTGCTCACGTTCGACTAGAAACGCGCCATGCCAACCGTACGCGCCGCAGCAGCGCGGTCATGAAGGGCGTCATCCTGGCCGGAGGGACGGGCTCGCGCCTGTACCCGCTCACGCGCATCACGAACAAGCACTTGTTGCCCATTTACGACCGCCCGATGATCGCCTGGTCTATTGAGGCCGTGGTGTCGAGCGGCATCGACGAGATCATGCTCGTCACCGGCGGGACGCACGCCGGCGAGTTCCTGCGGCTCCTCGGCAACGGGCGCGAGTACGGCATCGATCAGCTCTCCTACGCGTACCAGGAGAAGGCGGGGGGCATTGCCGAGGCGTTGGGCCTCGCCGCGCACTTCGCGGAGGGCGGTCCGGTGCTCGTCATGCTGGCGGACAACATCGTCGAGCGTTCCATCAGGCCGATGGTCGACGCCTTCCGGGCCGATCCCGTGGGTGCCCGCATCCTGCTCTCGAAGGTGGACGAGCCGGAGCACCTGCGCCATCTCGGCGTGCCCGTCTTCGGGGAGGACGGGCGGGTCGCCCACATTGAGGAGAAGCCCGAGAAGCCGGCCTCCGAGTACTGCGTGACGGGGATCTACTGCTACGAGGCCGGCGTGTTCGACATCATCGGCGATCTCGTGCCCTCCGGCCGGGGCGAGCTCGAGATCACCGATGTGAACAACCACTATGTCGGCAAGGGCCAGATGGCCCATGACGTCCAGGGGGGCTTCTGGGGCGACGCCGGGGAGTCGATCGAGGCGTACTACGCGGTGAACGACTTCGTCCGACAACACGGCGCCAACCTCGCCTGACGGCGCCCGGCGGCGGGACCGCCGCGCGGTGCCACCCGGGGCCGAGAAACCGTGGGCGTAACCTGGGCCGGTGGGCGGCCTGCTGGAACTCGTGGGGTTGCGCCGCACCTTCGGCCCCCTGACCGCGCTCGACGACCTTTCCTTCACGGTGCCCGCCGGGCACGTCGTCGGCTTCCTCGGCCCCAATGGGGCGGGCAAGACCACGACGATGCGAGCGATCTTCGGTCTCACCGACCTCGACTCGGGAAGCGTTCGGTGGAACGGCGGGCCCGTGGGCCAGGCGGAGCGCCGCCGGTTCGGGTACATGCCCGAGGAGAGGGGCCTCTACCCCGGCATGCTCGTGGGGGAGCAGCTCGAGTACCTGGGCAGGCTGCACGGCATGAGCGGCGCCGACGCAGGGGCCGCCGCCCGGACCTGGCTCGAGCGCCTCGACATCTTCGACAGGGCGCAGAGCAAGGTGGAGGCGCTCTCGCACGGGAATCAGCAGCGCGTGCAGCTGGCGGCCGCGCTTCTCCACGCTCCCGAGCTGCTGGTGCTGGACGAGCCGCTGGCGGGTCTCGACCCCGCGGGGGTCGATGCCATCGGGCAGGTGCTGCTCGATCAGGCCCGGGCCGGCTGCTGCGTCCTGTTCTCGAGCCACCAGCTCGACCTCGTCGAGGATCTGTGCGAGCAGGTGACCATCATCGACCATGGGCGTCTGGTCGTGTCCGGCACGGTGGACGATCTCGCCAGCAGCGGCGCCCGGCGCCTGGTGGTGCGCGTGGAGGGGGACCGGGAGGCGGCGTGGGCGCGCAGCGTGCCCGGCGTCAGCGTGTCGGAGGTCGCCGCCGGTGCGGCCCGCCTCGTCCTGGCTGACGAGGTAGACAGCGACAGCGTGCTGCGGGCCGCCATGCGGGCCGGCAGGGTCACCGAGTTCTCCTTCCAGCGTCGCCGGCTGTCCGAGGTGTTCCGCGAGGCACTGGGATGAAGTTCACCCTCGTCATCGCCGTCGGTGCGGTCGTGCTGGCACTGCGGATCTTCCTGCGCGGACGGGGCCGCAGTGGGCGCGCGCCGTCGACGGACGACGCCCGGCCCCACCGCCGGGTGGCATTCGGCGACTCCCTTGGCGACGTGGGGCTCGTCGCGCTCCGCGAGATTCGTGAGCGGGTGCGGGGCCGCATCTTCCGCGTCGGCACGGTCATCATCCTCCTCGTCGTCGCCGCGGCCATCGTCATCCCGGTCATCCACGGTGGCAAGGCGGGACCCCAGGAGGTCGGAGTCGTCGGTCCCGCCGACCCTTCACTGGAACAGCTCGTCCAGCAGGCCGGGGCCAGGGTGGGGACGGCTGTGAGGATCGTGCCCGAGGCGTCGGCGCGCGCCGCCGACGACGCGGTCCGATCGGGTGCCATCGACCTGGCGGTCGTGGACGGGGACCGGGTCGTGGTCAACGCTCCCGTGAGCGCCGACAGCACGTCGACGGTCGCCACCGTCGCACAGGAGGTGGCGGTGGAGCTCGGGATCGAGCACGCGTACCGCGCGGCAGAACTGTCCGGATCCCAGGTGGCACAGCTGGCGCGGGCCAAGCCCGTGCCCGTGCAGAGCCTCCAGGCGAGCACGAAGGGCACCGCCAGGACCACGTCGGTCATCGGGCTCATCCTGGTCTTCTTGATGCTCACGCAGTACAACACCTGGATCCTCATGGGCGTCATGCAGGAGAAGGCGAGCCGCGTGGTCGAGGTCCTGCTGGCCACCGTCCGGCCTATCCAGCTCCTGGGCGGCAAGGTGCTGGGGATCGGCCTGGTCGCCATGGGCCAGGCGGCGGTCATCGTCGTGTTCGCCCTTGTGCTCGCCGAGGCCGTCGGTTCGGACCTTCTCCACGGGACCGCGCCGCTCGTGCTGGCGAGCGAGCTGGTCTGGCTGTTCCTCGGTTACGCCTTCTACTGCTGGGTCTACGCCGCTGCCGGCTCCATGGCTGAGCGCCAGGATCAGGTCCAGACGCTCGCCCTCCCGCTCAGCCTGCCCATCATCGTCGGCTACGTCCTGGCGCTCACGACGGCCAGCACGGGCAACGCGGACCTCCTCTTCAAGGTGTTGGCCTACTTCCCCCCGACGGCCCCCTTCGCCATGCCCGTGCTCGTCGCCCTGGGCGACGTGGCGTGGTGGCAGTTCCTGGCCTCCGTGCTGATCAGCATCGCGTGCACCGTCGCCATGGCGCTGGTCGCCGCCGGCATCTACCGCCGGGCCGTGCTCCGCTCGGGCCAACAGGTGCGCGTCCGGGACCTCATCCGGCGTCCCGCCGGCTCGCGCCGCGGCACCGCCGCCGTGCCCCGCTGATCGCTCAGAGCGGCGGGTCGGCGGTGGGGACCTCGAGCCTCACCCGGCGCACGCTCTCGGCGATGCCCGCACCGTCGAGGCCGATGCTGGCCAGGATGTCGTCCGCCTTGCCCTGCGCGAGGAACTGGCGCGGGACGCCGAGGACGCGGGTCGCCGGCTGCGCGAGCCCGGCCGACTCGACCTGTGCCGACATGGCGTCAATGAGGAACGCACCGGCACCGCCGTGGCGAACGCCGTCCTCGACGGTGACCACGAGTCTGTGCCGGGCGGCATCCTCGAGCATGGCGACGTCGGCCGGGGAGACGACGCGCACGTCCCAGACCGTTGCGTCGATCCCCTCGGAGGCGAGCTCGTCGGCGGCGCTCAGGCAGGAGCCGACCGACTTGCCCACGCCGAGCAGGCACACGGACCCGTCGCCGACGCGCAGCCGCCGGGCCTCGAGCCCGCTGCCGACGTCATCGGGGCCGACGTGCCTCGGAGCGCTCTTGGGGAACCGGATGGTCGAGGGCCCGGGCAGGGCGAGCGCAGCCTGCAACATCGGCTCGACCTCCTCGGCGGCCGACGGTGTGAAGACCGTCATACCGGGGATCGACAGGGCAAGCGCCAGGTCGAGGATGCCGTGATGGCTGGGGCCGTCGTCGCCGGTGATGCCGGCGCGGTCGAGCACGAAGACCACGGGGCAGCCGTGCAGGCCGACGTCGAGGTTGGCCTGGTCGAAGGCGCGGCTCCAGAACGTCGAGTACACCGCGACGACCGGGCGCAGGCCGGCCATGGCCATCCCGGCGGCGGAGGTCGCCTCGTGCTGTTCGGCGATGCCGACGTCGAAGAAGCGGTCGGGGAAGCGGGCCTGGAAGGCCAACAGCCCCGTCGGCCCCGGCATGGCCGCGGTGAGGGCCACCACGCGAGGGTCTGCATCGGCCGCCGTCAGGAGCGCGCTGGTGAACGCGTCGGTGTAGGTGGCGGCGGCCCGTTGGGGTGACCGGTCGGCTCCGTCCCCCTCGGGCGTCGATCCCGGCGAGGCCAGGCCGCCGCTGTCGGAGCCGGCAACGCCACCCACCGCGACTCCGGCCGAGCTGCCCACCGTGTTCTCCAGCGCGACGGGCTTGGTGGCCTTCACGTCATGCAGGCGCTGGATCTCGTCCTCCTCCGCCGGCGCGTAGCCGCGGCCCTTCTGTGTGAGCACGTGGACGACGATGGGGCCGTCCCACTCCGAAGCATGGGTGAAGGCCTGCTCCATGTGCTCGATGTCGTGGCCGTCGATCGGCCCGGCGTAGCGGACGCCGAGCGCCTCGAAGAAGGTGTGTGGTGCCACCATTTCGCGCAGCGCGCTGGTGAGGGAGTGCACGCTCGAATAGGCCAGCTCGCCCAGGGCGGGCAGCTCTCGCAGCCGCAGGCGCAGGCGCTCGCGCGCTGCGGTGTAGGTGGGGTTGAGCCGCAGCGTGGTCAGGCTCTGGGAGAGTTGGGACACCGTGGGCGCGTAGGAGCGGCCGTTGTCGTTGAGCACGATCACGACGCGGCGTCGCGAGTGGCCCAAGTTGTTGAGCGCCTCGTACGCCATGCCGCCGGTCAGTGCGCCGTCCCCGACGATCGCGACCACCTTGCGCTCGCCCTCGATGCCGCGGAGGGAGAACCCACTGGCGATGCCGTGGGCGTAGGAGAGCGCGGTCGACGCGTGGCTGTTCTCGATCCAGTCGTGCTCGGACTCGGCCCGGTTGGGATAGCCCGACATGCCTCCCGCCTGCTTCAGGGTCTTGAAGCCGAAGCGACGGCCGGTCAGCAACTTGTGGACGTAGGCCTGGTGGCCGGTGTCCCACAGGAGGACGTCGCGCGGGGAGTCGAACACCCGGTGCAGGGCGACGGTGAGCTCCACCGCGCCGAGGTTCGAGCCCAGGTGGCCGCCGGTCGTGGTCACGGACTCGACGATGAACGCCCTGATCTCCTCGCACAATTCGGCGAGTTCTTCGTCGTTCAGGCCCTTGACATCGGCGGGCGTCTCGATACTTTGCAGGATCATGGCGGTGGCGCCAGGCTATCCGCTGTCACCCTCCGCGAGTCTTCGGTGGGGCCCGAAGTAGGTGCACGCGGCGACGCCGAACGATGCCAGGGCCAGGACCTGGAGCCCGCGGGCGGGGCCGAGGGATTGCGAGACCCACCCGACGATGGGAGCGCCGGCCACCCAGCCCACGTATCCGGCGGCCGTGAAGGTGCCCACGGCGCTCACGACCTGGCTGGCGAGGCGGCTCACCGTGCTCATGACGAGCGGCCAGAACAGCGAGGCTCCGCCCGCGCCGAGGGCGAGGCCCAGTGCGGCGACGCCGGCCACGGGCGAGACCGACTCGAGGAGGATGCCACCGCCCGCCACGCAGCCGCCCACGATCAGGGCCTTGCGGGTGGTGAGGCGGCCGAGCAGCGACCCGCCGGCGCCGCGCGTGGTGGCGGCCATCAGCTGGCCCACGACGTAGGCCCCGGCGCCGAGCAGCACGCCCGTGGCCAGGTGGTTGCGCAGGTAGAGCACGCCCCATGTGTCGACGCCGCCTTCGGTCACCTCGGCCAGCGCGAAGACGAGCAGGAGCACGAGGAGGCCGTCGCGGCGCAGGCGCCGCAGGGGGTGGGTCGTCTGCCCCGCCCCGCCGGCCTGGGCGGGCGAGAGCGCCGTGCCGGGGTCGGTGACGAGGGCCCAGACACCGATCACCAGGGCCACCACCGCGACCCCAGGCCAGACCCAGCGCCACGACACGCCGGCGTGGATCACCAGTGCGGCCACCGCCGCCCCGGTCAGTGCGCCGGCGTTGAACAGGGCATGGAGGCGCACCAGTGCCGATGGGTTGCCCACGAGCCGGTGGGACGCCTCCGCGTTCATGGCCGTGTCGATGGAGCCTCCTGCCACCTCCACCAGGACCAGGACGGTGGCGAAGGCCCACTTCTCGCGGGTGAGAGCCAGCACGCAGAGGAGGACGGACCAGGCGAACAGCGCGATCCACAGGAGCCGGCGTGCCCCCACCCGGTCCGCCAGGTGCGCCATGACCGCGCTCGACGCACCGGCCACGGCGATGGCGACGGCCAGGAGCACGCCCAGCTGGGCGTCGTTGAGCGAGAACGCGTGCTGGATGTTGAACAACATCACGGCCCAACTGCCCCAGAAGAGGCCGAAGGTGACGAACGCGGCCACCACCGGCCCCGCTCCGGCGAGCAGCCGGGGGCCGCCGGTCGCGGCCGGGGTCGCGCTCAGGGCTTGCCCGGGGTGCCCGCCTTGGCCAGGAATGCGGAGCGGTCGACCACGACCCGGGTGACCCGGCCCGCCCCGACCAGGCCGCCGCCCTCGGCCTCGAGCCGGGCGGCGGACACGGTGAAGATGAGGCGCCGGCCCTCGACCTTGACCAGGGTGGCCTCGGCCAGCACCACCGATCCCAGGCCCACCGGTGCCAGGTGGTCGAATTGCACCCGGGTGGCCACGCTCGACTGCGCCGCGGTCAGGTGCCCGTCGGTGGCCCGGCAGGTGGCCTCCTCGCACAGGGCCAGCAGGCGGGGCGTGGCGAGGACCGGGACGTCGCCCGAACGGAAATGGTCGGCGGTGTCCTCGGCGCCCACGGTCAGCTCGAGCTGGGCGCTGAGACCGGCGTGGGGCCCGTGTCCCGCGGCGGTGTGCGTGTCGGAGGGGCCGTCGGGCACGACGATTACGATACCGCCGTGACCGACGCCGCTCTCATCGACCCCGACGTGCTCGAACGCGTCCTCTCCGCCGCGCTGGTGGGCGGGGGCGACATGGCGGAGGTGTTCGCCGAGGACACAATGACGGCCAGTGCCATGCTCGACGACCGCAAGGTCGAGGAGCTCTCCTCGGGGCGCTCGCGCGGCGCGGGGATCCGGGTTGTCGACGGGGACACGACCGGTTTCGCCCACACGGCCGACCTCAGCGAAGCCGGGCTTCTCGCTGCCGCCCGAGCGGCCGCCGCGGTGGCCCGGGAGGGGGACGCCGGCGTGCGCACGGTCGCACTGGGGCCTCCGTCGCGCCACGGCCCGGGCGATCGCACACCACCCGACTCGGTGGACAAGGGCCGCAAGCTCGAATTGCTCGCCCGGGCGGACGACGCGGCGCGGGCGAGCGGCGACGCCATCACCCAGGTGCAGGTCGGCTGCGGCGACAGCCGGCGCCGCGTGCTGATCGCCAACTCCGAGGGACTGTTCGCCGAGGACGACCAGATCCGCACCCGCTTCAACGTGGTCTGCGTGGCCAACGGCGACACCGGCATGCAGACGGGGTACGAGTCGATCGCACGCACGGAGGGCTTCGAGATCTTCGAGCGGTTCGCTGTCGAGGACATCGCCAACAAGGCGGCCGAGCGGGCGCTGGCCAAGCTGTCCGCACGTCCCGCGCCTTCCGGTGAGGTGCCCATCGTCCTGGCCGGAGGGAGCGGCGGCATCCTCTTCCACGAGGCGTGCGGACACGGGCTCGAGGCGGACCACATCGTCAAGGACGCCTCCGTCTACACGGGCCGCGTGGGGCAGCTGGTGGCGAGCCCGCTGGTGACACTGGTCGACGACGGCACGGTGCTCGGCGAGTGGGGCAACTTCGCGGTGGATGACGAGGGATGCGCGCCCTCCCGCAACGTGCTGATTGAGAACGGGGTCCTCACGGAATACATGTGGGACTGGCTGCGGGCGCGCAAGGAGGGCCGGAAGTCCTCGGGGAACGGACGCCGCCAGAGCTACCAGCACCTGCCGATGGTGCGCATGACCAACACGTACCTGCTCGCCGGCACCGAGGACCCGGACGAGATCGTGGCGCAGACACCCTCGGGTGTCTACGTGAAGAAGCTCGGGGGCGGCCAGGTCAATACCGCCACGGGCGATTTCGTGTTCGGCACCACCGAGGCCTACCTGATAGAGGGCGGACGGATCACCGAGCCACTGCGCGACGCCAACCTGATCGGCAATGGGCCCGAAGTGCTGCGGCGCATCGATGCGGTGGCCACGGACTTCGACATGACGCCGGGAACCTGCGGCAAGGACGGGCAGAGCGTCCCGGTCGGATGCGGCCAGGCCACGCTGCGCATCACCGGCGTGACTCTCGGGGGGACGGCATGACCGAGGACCTCCTCGAACTGGCCACCTCGGTCGTCGCGCAGGCGAGTCCCGGGGAGGGCATCGAGGTCTACGCGACCCGCGGCACCGATACGGAGGTGCGTGCCTACGAGGGCGAGGTCGAGTCCCTCACCTCGGCCGACTCCTCGGGTGTGGGGATCCGTGTGCTCGTCGACGGGGCCGGGGGCGAGGGCAGCCGGGTCGGCTTCGCGTGGGCGGGGTCGCTCGACCCGGCCGTCGTTGCCGCCACACTGGCCGATGCCCGCGACAATGCCCGGTTCGCCACGCCCGACCCCGACGTCGTCCTGGCCCGACCTGACGGCGTGGCAGCCACGGAGATCGACCTGTGGGACGACGGCGTCGCGTCCACGCCCATGGAGAAGAAGATCGCCCTGGCCATAGAGCTCGAGCGGGCGACCCGCGCCGCGGACCCGCGGATCCGGCAGGTCTCCTCGGCCGACTATTCCGACAGCCGGGTGGAGGTGGCGCTGGCGACGACGACGGGGATCTCCTCGTCCCGACGGCGCACGACAGCCTTCCTGTCCGTCGACGCCATTGCGGGGGAGGGCGCCGAGACCCAGACCGGGACAGGCTTCAGCGTCGGCCGGGGACCGGGTGAGCTCGCGCCCGACGAGGCGATGGACGACGCCGTCGAGCGGGCCACCCGCATGCTCGGTGCCTCTAAGGCGCGTTCGGCGCACTGCACCGTGGTCTTCGACCAGCGGGTGGCCTCCACGCTGCTCGCGGTGGTGGCGTCGGCACTCTCGGGCGAGGCCGTCGTCAAGGGCAGGTCCTTCTTCGCCGGGCGGATCGGCGAGACCGTGGCGGCGGCCGGCGTGACGCTGGTCGACGACCCGACCGACCCCCGCGCCTTCGGCGCCGCGTCCCACGACGGGGAGGGGCTGGCCTGCAGGCGCAACGTCCTGATCTCCGATGGTGTGCTGCGCATGTTCGTCTTCGACACGGTCTCGGCCCGCCGCGCCGGGACCGTGTCGACCGGGTCGGCGGTACGGGGAGGCTTCGCGGGCACTCCCTCGGCCGGCTGTCGGGCCCTCCTGCTGGCGCCGGGGGCAAAGGGGCTCGACGAGATCCTGGCCTCGGTCGGCGACGGCCTCTATGTGCAGTCGGTCACCGGTGTGCATTCCGGTGTCAACCCGGTGAGCGGCGACTTCTCGGTGGGGGCCGAGGGGCTCATGGTCAGGGGCGGGGTGCTGGCCGAACCGGTGCGGGAGGTGACCGTCGCCTCCACCCTGCAGCGTATGTTGCAGTCGGTGGTCGAGATCGGCGGCGACGTGCGCTGGCTGCCCGGGGTGGCGGCCGGTCAGACCCTGGCCATCGCCGACATGGCGCTGAGCGGCGATTGACCTCTCAGCTCGCCGCGGTCGCGGCGGGCGTGGTGCTTTTGCCGTCGCCGCCCGGGGAGGCAGTGTCCTTCTTGGCGGTCGATTCCTTGGCGGTCGATTCCTTGGCGGCCGATTCCTTGGTGCCTGGTTCCGAGCCCGACGACCCGCCGGTGGAGTCATCCGTCTTCTGGGCGGCCGAGCCACTGCTCGCGCTCGCGGCCGCCCTCGAATCGTTCTTGTAGAAGCCGCTGCCCTTCAGGACGATGCCGACGGCGCCGTACACCTTGCGCAACGCGCTCCCGCACTCGGGGCACTCGGTCAGCGGGTCGTCCGAGAAGCTCTGGACGGCTTCGAGCCGGTGCCCGCACGCCGTGCACGCATATTCATAGGTCGGCAATGGATCCTCCGTTGGCACTCGCTGCCTGAGACTGCCAAGTTTAACCGCCGAACCGGCCGGGCGGCGTCGGCAGTCGTCCCAGGTCGTAGACTGCCGTGTCGTGTCCGACCGCATGCTGGCCAATCTCGACCCGCTGGGCGGCGCCCGCATGGTCGATGTCACACCCCGTGAGCCCACCCACCGCCGGGCCCTGGCCCGATGCCGGGTCTCGATGCTGCCCGAGACGACGACCAAGGTGGCCAACAACGCCATCACCAAGGGCGACGTACTGGCCGCGGCCAGGATCGCGGGGATCCAGGCCGCCAAGCGCACCGCGGAGCTCATCCCCATGTGCCATCCGGTCCTCGTGGGATCCATCGGCGTGAACTTCTCCATCGGGGACGACTACGTCGAGGTGGAAGCCCAGGTCGAGACCGTGGACCGCACCGGCGTCGAGATGGAGGCGATGACCGCGTGCGCTGTTGCGGCGCTCACCGTCTACGACATGTGCAAGTCCTCGGACCGCACCATGACCGTCGAGCGCCTCGCGCTGTGGGAGAAGTCCGGCGGACGTTCCGGACCCTGGCGGCGGTCGGCGTGAGCCACCGCTGAACCGTCCCGGTGAGCCGGCGTGTCCCGGCTCGCCAACCCGGAGGGTGGTCTACATTCGGCGACGGTGACGACCGTGACCCGCCTGGAACCGCCCGACGTCGGCAAGGGCGTGGTCGGTGCCGTGACGTCGGTGGTCGGGCGCATCGGCGGTCGCGACGCAGTCATCGCCCGGTCGCTCGGCACCATGCGCCGTGGCGCCATCACCCATGCCGACGGAGTGAGGCTCGCCGAGGCGGCAGACCAGGCTCGCCACCTCGGGATCCCCTTCGTCTTCTTCGTCGCCTCGAGCGGGGCCGACGTCCTCGACGGCGTGGCCGCGCTGCACGGGTGGGGGCAGGCTGCGGCGGCGATCTCCCGTTGCAGCGGGCAGGTGCCGGTGATCGCGGCAGCGACGGGACCCGTCGTCTCCGGGCCTGCTCTCCTGCTCGGGCTGTCCGATCTCGTGGTCATGAGCTCCGAAGCGGTGGCCTTCGTGTCAGGGCCGCAGATGGTGGCGGAGTTCACCGGGATCCAGATCGGGATCAACGAGCTGGGCGGGACCGCGACCCACGCCACGTCGAGCGGGCTGTGCGCAGTGGAGTCGGACGACGTGGACGGGGCCGTGGCGGAGCTGCTCGAGTACCTGCCGTCGAACACCGACGAGATCCCGCCCCTGGCGCCCGTCAGCGATTCGGTGCTCCGCCCCACGCCCGAGTTGCGCACCGTGATTCCGGACCGCAAGGCGGCCACTTACGACGCCCGGGAAGTGGTCCGCTCCCTGTGCGACGACGGCGAGTACCGGGAGCTCTGGCCGCGCTGGGCCGGGCAGATCGTGACTGCGTTCGCCCGCTTAGGCGGAATGCCGGTCGGCTTCGTGGCCAACCAGCCCCGCATCCTGGCCGGCACCCTCGACATCGCGGCGTCGCAGAAGGCGGCCCGCTTCGTGAGGTTCTGTGATGCCTTCAATCTGCCCATCGTGAGCCTGGTGGACACGCCGGGCTTCCTGCCCGGCAAGGATCTCGAGTGGCGCGGCATGATCCGCCACGGAGCTGAGCTGGCCTTCGCGTACGCCCAGGCGACGGTGCCTCGCCTCTGCCTCATTCTGCGCAAGGCCTTCGGCGGCGCGTACATCGTCATGGACTCCCGCGGGATCGGCAACGACGTCTGCCTGGCCTGGCCGGGCGCCGAGGTGGCCGTCATGGGGGCTTCCGGCGCGGTGCAGATCCTCCACCGGGGGCTCGAACCGGGGGAGCGCGCCGATCGCGAGCTCTCCTACGAGGAGGCCCATCTCAACCCTTGGCCCGCGTCGGAGCGGGGGTTGGTGGACGAGGTGGTCGATCCGGCGGACAGCCGGATCGTCCTGTGCGCCGTGTTGCGCCAGCTCTGCACCAAGCGCGAACTGCTGGTGGGCCGGAAGCACGATGCCGGGCCACAATAGGGGTTCACCTGGGTAAACACAGATTGTCACCAATTCGTAACAAGGCTGAGGTGGATTCGACGCCGAACCCGGTAAAGGATCGGGCATGATCAGCGATGTGGTCCCCCCCACAGACGACTCCCTGTTCGTCCTCGAGTCGTGCCACAGCACGTGGATCTTCGACACGGACCGGATGCGCTTCCGACGCGTCTTGAAGGGCCTGGCTCTCGACGTCCATGCAGCGACCACCGCCTGGCGGGCCTATTACGGGCTCGAGATCGACCCGATCTCCGAGTCTTTCGTCGTCCTGCTCAATCCGGAGGGCACCCGCCTGCTCCGTTCGTGGCGCCACGTGGAGCACTGCCCGCAGTGCGGCGGGAACCAGACGGCCGAGCTCTCGCTGGACGAGCTGCGGGGCGCGTCGCTGGCCTGAGTTGGCCGGCACCCACTTCCTACAGGCGGATCACGTGGGCGGCTGAGAGCAGCAGGGCGGCCATCACCGCGGCCGCTGCCAGCACGATCGAGGCCGTCAACGCGCGCGACACCGCAGGCCTGGGCGACCTCGTCTGCAGCGCGTGCGCGACGGCACGGCGTCTGATGGTCGCCTCAGTGGACGCGACGTCGTCGGTCGGGAGCACGAAGCGGTGCCGGCGCCGGTCTTCGCGCTCCACGACCAGGATCACGACGCCGTCGCGCCCGTCGGGGAGGACGGAGCGCTCCACGGGCGACAACTCCTGCAGCTGCGTCCAGGTGCTGGACCAGACCTCCTCGCCGTCGGCCTTGTCCAGCTCCATCCCCGTCGGGGCAAACGTGAGGGTCAGGTGGGGGACGGCGATCTGGCCCTCACCTCCGTCGGTGAGGAGGTGCACGTCGGGTACGGTCCACGCCTGTTCCATACGAGTCGAAGACGCTACTTCCACTGGCCGCGCACGAAGTCGGCGTAGGCCGGGGCCATGTGGGCCGGCAGCAGGGGTGGGGTCCGTCGCGTCACTCTGAGCACTGCCGCGTCGACCGCGGGTACCGGCCGGAAGGTCTCGGCGGGCAGGCGCCGGCCGACCTCGAAGGTCCACCAGGGCACCCAGGTGGTGGAGAGCATCGTGGTGGGCGGTGTGGCTGCCCGCTTGCGGGCCACCTCCCACTGGACCACGAGATCGGCGCGCTGGAGCCCGCTGCCGGGGTCGTCGAGCAGGTGGTGGAGGATGGAGGTCGTAGCCCCGAAGGGGAGAGAGCCCAGAGCTCGGAACCGCACGCGGGGCATCCGGTAGTGCAAGACGTCACAGCACACGACCGTGACGTCGCCCTCCCTCCGCCGCCTCACGTCGCGGCGCAGAAGATCGGCCCAGCGCCGATCCTTCTCGAGCGCGATCACCCGGACGCCGCGGCGTGCCAGCGCGAACGTGCAGGCGCCGCGTCCCGCTCCGATCTCGACCACCAGATCGCCGGGTTCGAAGGCCGCCTGGGCGACGAGTGCGTCGGCGACGTCAGGCCGGAGGAAGTTCTGTCCGAGACGGCGCCTGCGCTCGTCCCGTTCGGTCCGCTTGGCCGCGGACACGGAAGGTCACCGTGGAGCCCATAGGCGGCCATTGTGCACCGGGGCCCGGCCGACGCGCCACGCCCGTGCTCAGAGCGGTGCTGGAGGGCCGGGCCAACCCTGTCGCCGCTGCCGCCGATCGGCCCGCTCGATCTCGCGTTCCACGTCGGACCACATCAGCGGCTCCGCATCCTCGCCCGTGGTCTCGGCGGTCTGCGCGCGAGTCATGATCACGAAGGCCACCGTCCACAGCACCGCGATCGTGCTCAGCTTGGCCAGGAAGCCGGCCAGCTGCTGATCGAGGAGAGGCGACATTCCCACGACCTTGCCAGGGTGGGTGAAGGTGGGGTACAGGGAGTGGCGAGCGAAGATC
Source organism: Acidimicrobiales bacterium (assembly GCA_052140165.1). GTDB lineage: Bacteria > Actinomycetota > Acidimicrobiia > Acidimicrobiales > RAAP-2 > Bog-473. Next base: position 81,320 of record JBKQUM010000125.1, on the reverse strand, counting down.
CACACGATGGAGAGGAAGCTGGGCACGATCGACTGGACGATGAGGTAGCCGCCGCGCCCCAGGGCGGACAGACGCGGCGCCCCCGGCAACTCGGTCAGCACCGGGGCCCACAGGACGAAGCCGGAGGCGAGCACCACCAGCTCTATCAGTACCCGGGCGACGTCGGAGCGCGCTGCGAGGCTCACCGCCCCGGTCGTCAGGGTCGCGACCGCCACGACCGTGACAATGGCCACCGCGGGCACGGGCCGGACGGCCACGCGCAGCACGGCGTCGACAGCGGGGGGCCGGGTCAGGCGAGCGATCACCGGTCGCGGCGTCCCGAGAACCAGGAGGGGAGGCACCGCGAGTGTCAGGAGCAGTCGCTGGAGCACCAGCGCCATGAGGAGCCAGTGGGCGGCCAGGTCTCCGAGGGGCCACGTCACGGCTGCGACGAGGACGACCACGCCGCAGACGAACAGGGCCCTCTGCCGCCCGGTCGCCTCGCAGCCCTCCCGGCGGATCGCCCACACGTACCCCGCGACGAGGGCCGGGAAGGCAAGCAGCCACAGGAGATGGAGGTGCCAGCCGAAGGGCTGCATCGCGGCGGTCACGCCCGAGCCGCCGCCGTAGGCTCTGGGCGATGGAGGCGCCCGCGAAGCTCGACCGGTTGGAACGCGTCACGGATCTCGTGCTCGTGCTGCTCGACACCCCACAACCCCTCACGCTCGACGCCATCGCGCACCAGGTCCCGGGGTACCCCTCGGAGCATTCGGCGCGCCGCCAGGCCTTCGAGCGGGACAAGCGATTGCTGCGGGACGAGGGCATCCCTGTCCTGACGCAACGGCTGCCGGGCCACGAGCAGTACGGGTACCAGATCGACCGTGAATCGTTCTACCTGCCCGAGCTCGACCTCGAGCCCGACGAACAGGTCGCCCTCCATCTCGCCGTCGCCGGCGTGCACCTCGGGGATCCTAGTGGGCGCGATGCGCTGCTGAAGCTGGGCGCAGCGGGCCTGGGCGACGTCCGTCCCATCGCGTCGATGGTGCCGCCCGCGGCACTCGTCGAGCTCTTCGAGGCGGTGCGCACGAGGGCCACGGCCGGGTTCTCCTACCGGGCCGAGATGCGCCGCGTCGCCCCAGTGGGCCTGTGGTTCCGCTTCGGGCACTGGTACCTGGTGGCCTGGGACCTCGAACGTGGGGCCGTGCGCACCTTCCGGGTCGACCGGATCGAGGGCGAGGTGTCCCGGGGCGAGGCCGAGAGCGCAGAGGTGCCCGCGGGCGTGAACGTGGACGTCGAGGCGGCTCTGCCCGCCGAGCCGTGGGAGGCGGACGGGGAGGACCGGATAGAGATGAGGATCCGGGTCGATGCGCTGGAGGCCCGCCGGGTCGCCGACGAGGTGGGCCAGGACAAGGTGGTGCGCCGTCTGGACGACGGGTCCGTCGAGCTCGTGCTCGGCGTCTCCTCGTTCGTCGCCATCCGTTCCTGGGTGCTCGGCCTCCTCGACCACGCCACGGTCGCCGAACCGCAGGCCTTCCGCGAGGAGCTCGTCGCCTGGCTCACGGCGTTGGCCGCCCCGGCCCCGCCGCTCCCGCCCGACATCAGGGTGCCGGCGCCGGTGGGGGACGACGGTGAGGGGGCCACCGCTCCGGCACGGGGAGCGCCGGGCGCCGAGACCAGCCGCCGGTTGCGTCGGCTTCTTGCCGTGGTGGGGTGGCTGGCCCAGGTCGGGGAGGCTCCCATTGCCGACGCAGCGCGCCGGTTCGGGATGAGCGAGAAGGAGCTGGTGGCCGAGCTCGAGCTGGCGGCGTGCTGCGGCACGCCGCCCTACACACCGGACACGCTGATGGAGATAGAGGTGTCGGAGCACTCGGTCCGGGCGTTCCTCCCCCCGGAGTACGCGCGGCCCCGCCGCCTCACGCCGGCCGAAGGGTTCGCCGTCGCCGCATCGGCGCGCCTCCTCCTCGCGGTGCCGGGGTCGGAGGACGACGCGCTGCGCCGGGCGCTGGCCAAGCTGGACGCGGCGCTGGGCTCCCGCGAAGCGGTGGGGCTCGACGTCGACACGCCGGAGCACCTGGCCGTCGTGCGGGAGGCGGTCGACCAGGGTCGGGCGATGGAGATCGAGTACCACTCCGGCTCGCGCGACGAGCTCACGACCCGCACGGTGGAGCCGGTGCAGGTGGTCACCATCGACGGGCACTGGTACCTCGATGCGTACTGCCACCGGGCGGGGGACATGCGTCGCTTCCGGGTGGACCGCATCGGCTCGGTCGGCCTGCTCGACCATCCCGCCGAGCCGGCGACGGTGCGGGCCCGGCCGATGGAGGAGATGTTCGTGCCCGGTCCGGGCGCGCTGGAGGTCCACGTGCACCTGGGACCGGGTGCGCAGTGGGTGCCCGAGACCGTTCCCGTGCGAGCGGTGGCGCACGACGAGAACGGTTCGGTGACCGACGTGGTGCTCGACGTCTCCGGCATGGCCTGGTTCGAGCGGTTGCTGTTGCAGCTCGGCCCCGCCGCGCGCGTGGTCAGCCCACCTGAGCTCTCGGGGCTGGCCGCGGCTGCCGCGCGCCGTGTGCTGGCGCGTTACGACGAACCCGAGCCCTGAATCCCGATCGCACCGCGGCAACTAGCGTCTGCCCCATGAGCGACATGAGCGACTTCAACCGCGGCATCATCGAGGAGTTCCGGGCCAACCACGGAGTGGTCGGGGGCCCGTTCGACGGTGCTCCCGTCGTGCTGCTGACCACGACCGGTGCCCGCACGGGGCAGGAGCGGGTGAACCCCCTGGTCGGCCTCGTGGACGACGGCACGCTCTACGTGTTCGCGTCCAAGGGGGGCGCACCGACCAACCCGGACTGGTACCACAACCTGCTCGCGCATCCCGATGTCGAGGTCGAGTTCGGCGACGAGCGCTTCGGCGCCGTCGCCACCCCGATCACCGGCCCCGAGCGGGATCGCCTGTTCGCCGCACAGGTGGAGCGGATGCCGGGCTTCGGGGACTACGAGAAGGCCACCGAGCGGGTCATCCCCGTCGTGGAGCTCCGCCGCAGGGCCTGAGCCCGGCCGACCGTTCTTCCCCGCCCGGTGAGCGGGGGAACGAGAGGAGCCGGATGCTCGGGGTCCACGGCATGGGGAGAGACGGGGCGGACTACTACCTCTCGGACCTGGCCCGTGAGCTCCCGGAGCCCGTGCCAGGTCGCTGGACCGGCGCCGCCGCGGCCGCGCTCGGTCTGGAGCGCGCGCTCCATCCGGAGGAGTTCCGCCGGCTGCTCCGGGGGCGCCAGCCGCGGACAGGGCAGCCGATGGGCTCGGGCCGGGCCAGCGTGGCGGCATTCGACCTGACGTTCAGCGCACCGAAGTCGGCCAGCGTGCTCTTCGCCCTCGGCGGAGAGGAGGCCGCACGCCGCGTGCTGGAGGGCCATGCCGCAGCGGTGGCCGGCGCGCTGGGCTACCTGGAGCAGCACGGGGTCACGGCCATCAGGCGGTCCGGGCCGGAACGCAGCGTGGTGGCGACCACCGGGATGATCGCAGCGGAGTTCACCCACGGCGTCAACCGCAACGGCGACCCTCACCTGCACAGCCATGTGGTGATGGCCAACCTCGTCCACGCTGCGGACGGCCGCTGGAGCGCGTGCGACGGGCGCGGGATCGCCGCGCACCGCCCGGCGGCGTCGGAGGTCTACGCCGCGCATCTGCGAGCGGCGCTCTCGTCGGCGCTCGGTGTCTCCTGGGCGGGAACGCCCGGTCGGCCGTACGAGGTCGTCGGTGTCAAGCCCGAGCTGCTCGGGGAATTCTCCTCGCGCGCAGCCGACATCCACCGTCGCATGCACGAGGTGGGCGCACACTCGGCGCGAGCCGGCCGCGTGGCGTGGGCGGCCACCCGCCCCGCCAAGCAGCCCGCGGGGTCCTACGCCGAGCTCTCACGCGAGTGGGGGCGGCGGGCCCGCGCCGTCGGGGGCTTCATGGAGCTCGGGCGGGCCGCCGGACGCCCGCCACCCGCACTGTGCCTGGTCGATGAGCACCGATTCGCCGCGGTCATCTCGCTCACCCCCCACGGTGGCGCCCGGCGGCGCGACGTCGTAGCCGCCTTCGCCGCTGCGGCGCCCCTCGGCGTCGAGGCGGCCCCTCTCGCTCGCCTCGTCGACCATTGGGTACCCGAACCCTCTGTCGGCGTGGCCGAGAAGCTCCATCACCGCCGGGAGGTCGTGCCGGCGAACCATGTCCTGGGCGCGCTCGGGCCGCGTCCACTGAATCCGACCGACCACGCGCTCTGGGTCGGGGCCGCCGCTGCGTTCAACGCCTACCGGGACCGATGGGGCCTCGACCGTGCCACCGCGATGCTCGGCGCTCCGGGCTCGACGTCGGGGCTGTCGTCGCTGTCGTCGCCCCGTCTGGCCGATCACGTCCGCACCGCGCGGCATCTCGAGGCGGTGCGGCTCCGGCTCGGGCGGCGCCAACCCGCCGAGATCGACCTCGGCATCGGACGCTGAGTCAGCGGCCCAGCTGCGGGACGTCACCCCGAGCCAGCTCTGGTACGGGTGCCACGAGCTCGCGCCAGGGTGAGTGCTCGTGTGAGGGGGTCAGCGAGACCTGCTCTACGTCCTTGTGCGGGCCGAGGACGAGCGCACGGCCCGGAGCACCCCGCGCCACGGCGTCCACGGGGAGGCGAGGCTGCCGGGCCGATCCGACCGATGTCGAGGGCCGGATGCGACCCCATCGGTCGACGGCCTGGCTCACTGTCGCCGTCTGTACCTCACGGTCGCCGGCGAGGGCGCTGATGTCACGCAGCGTCGACGTGTCGGCGATCCCCCGCAGAACGACGGTCGTCCCGAACAGCGACAGGAACCCGTCCGCCGCCTGGCCCCAGCGCACCCGCGCCTGGGACAGGTCCTGCAGGCAGGCGAGCACCAGCAGGCCCTGGCCGGCTCCTTCGCTGACCATGGCGGGGAGGTCGGGGATGGGGGCGATGTTGGCGATCTCGTCCAGAGCGAGCAGGGTGGGTGGGCCGCCGACATCGTCGCGGGCCCGGGCATACGCGGCGTCGCGCACGTCACCGATCGTTCCCACCACGAGCGGGGCGAATTGGTGCTGGCGCCGTCCGGTCGAGCACACGTAGAGCGTGTGTGGGCCGCCGCAGAACTCTTCGAGATTCAGGGGTGCCATGCGCGTCGACGCCAGGGCGCCCTCGGTGCGGTAGGCGGCCAGCACGCCCGATGTGGTGGACCAGATGCCCGACTGCTCCCTGGGGTCCGTGGCCACGATTCCGCCGAGCAGATTCGTGGCCGGGGCGTCCTCGCCGGCGCCCGCGGCGAGAATTTCGAGGGCGGCCGCTCCGTCGTGGCGGTCGATCCACTGGAGGACGTCCCGCATGGAGAGTCGCTCCCTGGCGGCGGCATGGAGGAGGGTCGAGAGCAGCGCTCCCGCACGCTCGGTCCAGTGGTGCTCTCCAGCGCGTGAGCCGGTCAGTCGGCTCGCACCCACCATCGCGTCGGCGGTCACGACTGCTGCGTCCCATTGCGAGGCCGACGTCAGCGGCGACCAGCCGACGCGCTCGACATCGCGCGGGCAGGCGACCTCACCGCTCGGGTCGTAGAGGAACGCCCAACCATCGCGGCTGCGCGAGGGCGCGGTGGCCCGCATGACATCGGGCTTTGTCGAGGTCGAGACGACCGGCCCCTCGGAGAGCAAAATATTGGGTATGACCAGGGAAGATGTCTTCCCTGACCTTGGCGGGCCGAGGACCAGCGTCGAACGCTCCGCGCCGGCCCAAGCCCAGCCGCGTGTGCCGGTTCCAACATAGATGCCGTGGCGCGCGTAACGGTGGACCTCACGAAGTGCCGCGGTCGAAATCAGGCACGGATCCGGCGTGTCGACATGCCCATGAGCATCGCGTTCCATGCATGTGATGTTTGCGTTCGGGAACCAAGAATTCCAGAGGACATATCGGCCAAAGCGGCGACAACTGAAGCGCAATCGATTCGCGCGAGCGCAGCATGCACCTCAATTGTGTGTATGACACGTTGTGAATCGAAGGTCACTCACGAACGCAAAATGACCGCGCAAACAAAGAATGCTTGACCTGGACACGTTCATAACAGAAGAATGTGTCTACCCGAAGTGTGAGGGAGGGTTGACATGTGCTGCGACACAACGACGTGTGGCGCGCAAACGAAAGTTGTCGGATCGCTTTCGTGCGCGCCTGGCGACGTGCAGCGGCGTGTCAGTTCGACGCCGCAACTCGGGGAACCAAGCCGGTACGGCGTGAGGCGGCGGTGTCCATGACATCACCGCGACCGCGTCGTCCGGCGCAGTTGACAGTGAATCCGGTGCGGCAGTGCGCACGGCGTGGGGCAGTCGACCCCGGCGTGGCGCAGGCTTCACCTCTATTCAGTGACCATGCTCCTAGGGAGGTGCACCTGTGGCAGTAGCCGCAAAGAGAAGGGCCCCAGCCAGAAAGGCAGCTAAAAAGCGGGCCCCGGCAAAGAAGGCAGTTAAGCGCGCACCGGCCAAGAAGGCCGTCAAGCGGACCCCGGCCAAGAAGGCCGTCAAGCGGACCCCGGCTCGCAAGGCGACCAAGAAGCGGGCTCCCGCGAAGAAGGCCGTCAAGCGGGCTCCGGCTCGCAAGGCGGCCAAGAAGCGCGCTCCTGCGAAGAGGGCCGTCAAGCGAGCTCCGGCTCGCAAGGCCACCAAGAAGCGCGCGCCTGCGAAGAAGGCGGCCAAGCGGGCTCCGGCCCGCAAGGCCACCAAGAAGCGCGCTCCGGCCAAGAAGGCGGCGCGTCGTGCGCCCGCCCGCAAGGCGGCCAAGCGCCGCTAGGCGATACGTTCCATTCGGAACACGTGAGACCGGGGGCCTACGGGCCCCCGGTTCCGCGCCCGGGTCTCGGTCAGGAGCTCTCGCCCAGCTCCGCCACGTCGGCCGGCCAGTCGACGTCGTAGGCGAGGTCCGGGTGGCGTAGGACGCGTACTCCGAGGCCGAGGCGGGTGGCCTCGGCCCGGTGCGCCCGGAAGGACCCGGGGCCGTAGGCGAAGCGGAAGTCGGTTGCGGCGGGTAGCCGCAGCACGTTGGTCCCGTCGTCGCGGCGGTCGGGGACGAGGGTCACACCCTCGAAGGGTGGCAGTGCACCCAGCCCGCGCGCCCGGGGCAGGTCACCGTGGGCCACCGTCACCCACAGCGCTCCGGTCCGGGCCAGGCGGTCGACGCCGGCGCGCACAGCCCCGTTGAGTCCCTGTCCGGGCTCCCACATCACGGACGCGCCGAGGTCCGACGCCCATTGGGCGACCTCCTCGTCGTCGCACACGACGGCGACGGGGAGCGGTGCGCAGGCGGACACCACGTGCGTGGCCATGGCCCGGACGAGACGGACGCGCTCGGGGTCCGCCAGTGCGGAGCCCAGACGGCGTTTGGCCTGGTGAAAGGCCTTGACCGGGACGAGCACCACCTCGGGCCCCAGGCGGGCGTCAAGAGGCGGCGCCGAGTTCCGCGCTCTCGGCATGGTCGCCTCCGGCACCCGGCCAGTGTACGGGTGAACGCAGGAGGTGCTCCGGGGTCGCCGTAATGTCTTGTCAATGAACGAGCGGGTGGCGGTCATCGGAGCCGGGTCGTGGGGGACTGCCGTGGCGACGATCGTGGCCACCATGCGTCCTGCGTCGCTGTGGGCGCGTTCCCCCGAGCTCGCCGCGACCATGCGCGACACCCGCGAGAACGCGACGTACCTGCCGGGCATCAGGATCCCGGACGGGCTCTCTGTGACCGCCAGCCTCGAGGAGGCGGTCGAGGGTGCGGGAATCGTGTTCATGGCCGTGCCGTCGCATGGGTTCCGCTCGGTCCTGGCCGGGGTGCAGCCGGTGGCCGACGGACTGGAGGCCGTCGTGAGCCTGGCCAAGGGAATTGAGATCGGCACGAATCTGCGAATGTCGCAGGTTGTGGCCGACGTGCTCCCGGGCGTCGCCGCCGGTGTCCTCACCGGGCCGAACCTGGCCCGCGAGGTGGCGCAGGGACACCCCGCGGCCTGCGTGATCGCGCTCCCGGACGAGAGCCTGGCGTGCCGCGTCCAGGCGCTCGTGCACACCCGCACCTTCCGTGCCTACACGGGCACCGACGTCGTCGGCTGTGAGATCGCCGGAGCGACCAAGAACGTGATGGCCATCGCTGCCGGCATCGGTGACGGGCTCGGCCTGGGCGACAACACCCGGGCCGTCCTGATCACCCGCGGCCTGGCTGAGCTGGGCCGTCTCGGCGTCACCCTGGGCGGGAAGGTGCTGACCTTCGGGGGCCTGGCCGGCGTGGGGGACCTGGTGGCGACGTGTGCCAGCCCGAAGAGCCGGAACCGGATGGTGGGGTTCGCGCTGGGTGGGGGACGACCGCTCGACGACATCGTGAGCGGCATGCACATGGTGGCCGAGGGCGTCAAGAGTGCCGGCCCCCTGGTGGGGTTGGCCCGCGCCCACGGCGTCGAGATGCCCATTGCGGAACAGGTCCAGGCGATCGTCGAGGGACGGTGCTCTCCCGCCGACGCGCTCATGAACCTGATGTCCCGCCCGTCGAGGCCCGAATGGGACGAGACGCTGCTGCGGGGGCTCTCCGGATGAGCGGTCTCTTCCACAGCTACGAGATCTTGCCCGACACCGACGACCGCTCCCGGCGCGAGGCTGCGTTGGCGCACGTCAGGGAGATCCTGCTGATGCACGGGGCCACCGAGGAGGAGATCGACCGCGCGGTGGCGGACGACGTGATCGACCTCTTCGTGGCGGAGCGCATGCTGGTCCCGTCGCGCCGCCGCTACACGCGGGCCGAGGTGGCCGAGCTCACGGGTGTCGACCAGGTCAAGCTCGAGCGGTTCTGGCGTGCTCTCGGTTTCGCCGGTGTCGACGACGATGACCGCGTCCTGACCGACCTCGACCTCGAGGCGGTGCGCATCTTCCAGGGCATGCAGGCCCTGGGCGCCACCGAGACGGACACGGCGCTCCAGATGGCGCGTGTCATCGGCTCCTCCATGTCCCGCATCGCCGAAGCCGAGCTTGCGCCGGGCAACATGATCAGCGCAGAGGTGGACCCGGTGATGTCCGCCGAGGCATTCGCCGGCATCGCCGACGAGACCATTCCCGCCATGGCCAAGCTCCTCGAGTTCGTGTGGCGGCGCCAGGTGGCGGCCGGCATCCAGCGCAGCATGATGCTACGCAGCCACGGTCTCGCTCCCGGCCAGAGCTCGATCCTGGCTGTGGGCTTCGCCGACATGGTGGGATTCACCCTGCTCAGCCAGCACCTGAGCGATGAGGAGCTGGCTGCCGTGGTGCGGCGCTTCGAGGAGATCTCCCACGACATCGTCACCGCCGCCCGGGGCCGGGTGGTCAAGATGATCGGCGATGAGGTCATGTTCGTGGTGGACCACGTCGCCGATGCGGCGCGCATCGGCCTGGACCTGGCCGACGCCTACGCCGACGACGACCTCCTTTCCGACGTGCGGGTCGGGCTGGCCTGCGGCCCCGTCCTGCTGCGCGATGGGGACTGTTTCGGGCCCACTGTGAACCTGGCCCACCGGATCGTCAACATCGGCAACCCGGGAACGGTCCTCATGTCCGACGACTTCCACACCGCGTTGACCGCAGAAGCGCCCGACGAGTTCACCGCGAAGCCGCTGCGGCCCCGGCTGCTCAAGGACCTCGGTCGCGTCCAGCTGTGGTGGTGCGGTCGGCCCGGGCACGAGGCCGACGGCACCGGTGCCGCCGCCGACCGTCGCCGCAACGTGCGCTGGGAGCGCCTCTCCGAGGTTCTCAGGGACCTCGAGGAACTGCGCGGCGTCGGAGAGCGCCTGCTCACCGCCAACCGGGGCGGCGGGTCAATCGTCGCGGAGCCTGGCGGTGGCGATGCCAAAGGCACGTAGCTCGAACGATCCCTCGAAGGGCTCGAGTGGGTAACCACGTAGGTCGACCAGCCAGCCCGAGCGCCCAGGGAACGAGACCACGGTGGCCTGCGCGGTCGGGTTGAAGACCCGCGCTTCCAGGACTCCTGCGACCCGGTGGAGCGCGCTCACCTCGGCGCCGTGGACGGTCAGCTCGCTGCCCGACGCCGGGCGCGTCCCACCGCCCAGGCTCTGCACGGTCTCGAGCGGGAGGAGCACGTCGTCGGCCAGCCGGTACTGGTCGTCGCAGTCGAGGGCCAGGGCATAGCGCAGCGTGACGAACTTGCCGCGCATCTGCAGCCCTTCGACCGGCGTGAGGGGTCCTGCCGGGAAGGGGCGGTATGTCATGCCGAGACGGGAGAGCATGCCGGTGGAGCGCAGGACCGTGAGCGCCAGGGTGCGGGCGTCGTCGCCGTCGATGTCCACGAGCTCGTACTCGCAGACGCCCTCGTGCGCCACGGTCAGGCGACCGGCGGCCACGAACCGGTTGGCGGGCGCGGTCGGGAGCCCGAATTCGTCCACCCTGCCCTCGGCCGTCAGGCCGCGGGTGACGATGGTGAAGGGGCTCTCGGCGTGGGACTGGCCCGCAGGTTCGGGGAGCGGGAGATGCACCCGCAGCCTGTGGTCCCCGCTCGGGTTGACGAAGGACGTCGTCACCCGCACCACGGGATCATCCGCCCGCAGCTCCACGTCGGTGTCGACGGCGACGCGTTGCTCTCCCACCCGCGCCTGCGACGGGCCGTCGACGTGGTCCGGCCACACGTAGGTGCTCGTGATGCGCGCCCGGGCGCGTACAGGGCCCCGCTCGTCGACCCTCACGGTGACGGACTCCGGCGTGTCGACGACCGAGTCCCGCTGCGGTGGCGAGTAGTTGTACGAGTCGCCCAGATCGCCGTCGTCGACCAGCCGGCCGTATCCGGCGACGCCGTTGAGGGCGAAGGTCCCGCTGAGAGGGTCGATCTCCACCCGCGCGAAGCCGTTGGTCAAGACGGCAGCTCCCCCGGGCTCGGTCACCTCGACGGGGTGCTCCAGCTCGACAGGCTCGAAGGCGCGCCACCCGTACCCCGCCACCTCACCGCTGCGGGCGACGATCTTCCTCGTCGCCGGCTGCTCCATGGCGACGCGGACCATGACGTCGGGGTTCGCACCGAGCCTGGTGTAGAGGTCCTGCTTGGCCTCCGCGATGGGGACGTTCGGCCGCTCCTCGGTGCCGACGGAGAGCGTGACGTCGATGCCCTCGTCGGTGTCCTCGATCCGGATCTCGTGCACCCAGGCGTCGTCGTCGATCTTTGGCCCCTGCAGCATGCCGAGGATGGTGCGCACCGTGTTGGCGTCGAGCACCATCGACCCGGGGAGGCCCGAGCGCTCCGAGAGCACCTGGACCTGCGCCGGTGCCGGGCCGTCGGCGGGGACGACAAGTTCGACGACGCCCGACCGGGCCCGGGGCGACGCGTTCAGCACCGAGATGCCGGGCTCGGTCAGCGAGAGGGCAAAGGCCTTGACCGACCGGTCGGCCAGTCCAGCTGCGATGGCCCGGGCTTCGGCATAGCGGTGCAGCACAGCGTCGACCACGTCGTCGACCGAGCAGGCGCAGATGGAGTCGTGCGCAGAGTTGCGTACCATCTCCCGCCAGGCCAGCTCCAGCAGGCGGGAAGGGTACGCCGCCGGCGGTTGGAACAGCGCCGCCAGCGGCTCGGCCCTCCGCTCCAGCTCCCGCTCGGCCAGCGCGCCCTGCCGCTTCACGTCCACGCGGTTGGAAGTGACGCCCATGAGCATGTTGGCCCGGAAGCCCGAGCGCAGCTCGCCGTGCACGACCGTCAGGTCCTCTGTGGTCGCGCCGGACAGATAGTGCGTCAGCGAGGTGATCTCGAAGTGGAGGTCGTCCTGGAGGTCGTTCGCCTCGGCGACGACACGCCCGAGCTGTGGCTGGGGCATCAGGTGGTCCGACCCGTTCATGCAGAGGAGGTCGCCGCCGATGATGTCCCCGACCTCGTCGAGATGGTCCGCCGTCCGGCGCACGAGCGCCTTGGCGTCGTCGGGGAGCGCGGCGCCGTTGCTGTAGCCGACGGGCAGGTACTCGGCCCGGACGGCCGATCCGTCCGGCGCCTCCCACACGAAGGCGTTCCGGGTCACCTCTGACGGCACGCCGCGCCAGACGACGGCGTCGTCGAAGCCGGCGAGCCGGAGGATCTGGGGCATCTGCGCGATGTGGCCGAACATGTCGGGCAGGTAGCCGACGTCCATGACGCCCCCGAACGCGGCGCCCCGCTCAATGCCCATCTGCAGGTTGCGCACGATGGTCTCGCCCGAAGCGAGGAACTCGTCCATCAGGATGTACCACGGGCCCATGCTCAGCCGGCCCGCGGCAGCCAGCGCCCGCAGCCTCTCCTCGGCCTCGGGACGTACCTCGAGGTAGTCGTCGACGACGGCCATCTGGCCGTCGAGCATGAAGTGCGGGTAGCTGGCGTCCTGCTCCAGCAGGGGGATGAGCGCGTCGATCAGCTCGACGAGGGCAAGGCGGAAGTCCTGGTAGGACTTGTACCATTCCCGGTCCCAATGTGTGTGCGGAACGATGACAATCCGGCGGGCGGTCATGACCGCCAGACTATGACGTGCGGTCGCCGGCGGTGAGAGCGCTCGTGCCCCCGGGGCGGTGGCCCCCGCGGAGCTCCCTGCCGCCCGGCAGGAGCCTGCCCGAGGTGTGGCAGCGGCTGTGGGAGGGCCGGCCCGGCGCACCCGTGCTGGTCGACGGATGGGGAGGCGTTGCCGTCGACGGCGCAGGCCTCCACCGGCGCACCGCGCTGATGGCCGCCGTTCTCGCCTCGCGCGGCGTCGGTCCGGGCGATCGGGTCCTGTGGCAGGCCCGCGCGACGGTCCAATCCGTCGAGGCCCTCCTCGCGGTGCTGCGCGCCGGCGCCGTGCTCGTGCCCGTGAGCCCGTCGGCCGGACCCCCCGAGCTGGCCCACGTCGTCGGCGATGCCCAGCCGGTGCTGCGCCTGGTCGATGGTCCCGGCTCCGATGACCCGGTCGGTCCCGGCGTCACCACGCTGGGCATCGACCACCTGGCAGCGGAGGCCGAGCGCGCCCAGCCCGGCGCCGACCCCGAGCGGCAGCCGGGCGACGACGCCCTGATCGTCTACACCTCGGGCACCACCGGCAAGCCCAAGGGCGCCGTGCACACGCACGGGTCCCTCCTGGCGGGCACCGCGGCACTGCACACGGCGTGGGCGTGGGGGCCCGAGGACCGTCTGCTCCTGAGCCTGCCGCTCTTCCACGTCCACGGGCTCTGCGCGGGGTTGTTCGGGACGCTGGCCGCCGGCGCGTCCGCCGTGGTGTTCGACCGCTTCGACCCTGCCGCGGTGCGACGGGCGGCACCGGGCTGCACCATGTTCTTCGGCGTCCCCACCATGTACCATCGGCTCGCCGCGTCGGGCCCGGTGCGTGAGCTCGCCGCACTGCGCCTCTGCGTCTCGGGCTCGGCGCCGCTCGCGGTCGACCTGTGGCACCGGCTGGCCGCCGACGGCGTCGCGGTGCTGGAGCGCTACGGCATGACCGAGACGCTGCTGACCCTGTCCAACCCGGTGGAGGGGGAGCGCCGGCCCGGTTCGGTCGGCGTGCCGCTGCCCGGTGTCGAGGCCGCCGTCGAGGAGGCGGACGAGCACGGCGTGGGCGAACTGCTCGTGCGCGGCCCGTCGTTGTGCCGTGGCTATTGGGGCCGTGACGCGCCGGCGCCGGGAGAGTGGTTCTCCACGGGCGACCTCGTGTCGGTGGCCGACGACGGGTACGTCACGGTCCGGGGCCGGCGCACGGAGCTGATCATCTCGGGTGGCCACAACGTCTACCCCGCCGAGGTCGAGGCCGTCCTTTCCCGCCACCCTGGGGTGGACGAGGTGGCGGTGGTCGGGGTGCCCTCGCCGGAGTGGGGCGAGACGGTGGTGGCCTATGTCGTGGGCGATCCCGACCTGGCCTCGCTCGGCGAGCTGGCGGCAGCCGAGCTGGCGCCGTTCAAGCGTCCGCGCGAGGTGCGCCTCGTCGACGCTCTGCCCCGCAACGCGCTGGGCAAGGTCGTGCGGGGCGAGCTGCGCTGAGGGCGGCGCCGGCCCGCCCCTGCGGTAGCGTGATCGCATGGCGACGTTCCTCATGCTCTCCACCGTGGGGCCCGACGGGGCGGCCACGCTGACCGAGAACCCCGACCGGCTCAAGGCCGTCAACGCCGAGGTGGAGGCGATGGGCGTGCGCGTGGTGGCTCAATGGGCATTGCTGGGCCAGTACGACTTCTGCACCGTCCTCGACGCCCCCGACGAGACCACCATGGCGCGGGTGGCGTTGGTCCTGGGCTCCCGGGGGACCCTCAAGACGCTGACGCTCTCGGCCATTCCGATCGACGACTACATCGAGGGCGTGCTCAAAGCCGGGAAGGCCTGACGCCTCAGTGCCACCAGAAGCCCTGGCGCGTCCGCTCCCGGCGGACATCGTCCCGGGAGAAGAGCTCGCCCAGCGTGCTCCCGTCCGACAGGCGGCGGATGCGATAGCCCTCCGGGGTCGCCTCGGCGACCTCGAAGCCGCGCACCCACGTGCCCTGGTACCGGTTGCGCACGTCCACCTTGGTCCCGGGAACCAACGGCGACCGTGCGTTCGCATCAGGTGCATCCCCCCCGTCGTCGCTCACGCCCCCATGGTATGAGGTGCGCCCGAGGGTGAACCGATGACCGTCCGCACACCGGACCTCAAGGAGGAGCGGCGCCTGCGCGCCAAGGGGTACGAGTGCGTGGCGGGTCTCGACGAGGTCGGGCGCGGCGCCTGGGCCGGTCCGGTCACCGTCGGCGTCGCCGTGGTGCGCCCCCGCGTGACGCGCCGGTCCATGCCGCCGTGGCTCCGGGACTCCAAGATGTTGAGCGAGGCCCGCCGCGAGGAGATTTTCGACGCGGTGGGTACGTGGTGCCAGGCCTGGACGGTCGGGCACGCCTCGGCGGCCGAGTGCGATCAGTGGGGGATGACCGAGGCCCTTCGGGTGGCCGCACGCCGCGCGCTCGCCGGGCTGGGGCAGCCGCCCGAGGCCCTCCTGGTCGACGGCCCGGTCGACCTGCTGCGCCATCCCGACGACCCGTTCGCGGGCGAGGTGCGGCCCATCGTGGACGGGGACGCGAAGTGCGCGTCGGTGGCGGCGGCCTCCGTCCTCGCCAAGGTGGTCCGGGACCGGCTCATGCGCCGCGAGGCGGACCATTACCCCGCCTACGACTTCGAGCGGAACAAGGGCTACCCCTCGCCGACCCACCAGACCGCGCTGCGCGGGTACGGGCCGTCGGCGATCCACCGCCGCAGCTGGGCCTTCGTCCGCGACCTGCCGTGGTGCGGGCAGGGGTGGAGCGGGACCCGCTCATCAGACGACAGCGCTCACCTCGGCGAAATGGCAGGCGACGGGGTTACCCTGGCCCCGGTCGACGAGCGCCGGCTCCTCCGTGGCGCAGATCTCCTGGGCCTTCCAGCAGCGGGTGCGAAACCGGCAGCCCGAGGGCGGTGACTGGGGGCTGGGTACGTCGCCCTCGAGCACAATGTGCTTTCGGGCCCGCTCGGCCCGGGGGTCCGGGATGGGCACGGCGGAGAGGAGCGCCTGCGTGTACGGGTGTGCGGGGCGCTCGTAGACGTTCTTCCGGTCGCCGATTTCGACGATCTTGCCGAGGTACATGACGGCCACCCGGTCCGAGATGTGCCGGACCACGGACAGGTCGTGGGCGATGAAGAGGAACGCCACGCCCAGTTCCGTCTGCAGGTCGTCGAGCAGGTTGACGACACCCGCCTGGATCGACACGTCGAGCGCCGACACGGGCTCGTCCAGCACGAGCAGCTTCGGCTGGAGCACCAGGGCCCGCGCGATGCCCACCCTCTGACGCTGGCCACCCGAGAACTCGTTGGGGTAGCGGTTGGCATGGTAGGGCTCGAGCCCGACCAGCTTCAGCATCTCGGCCACCCGGCGCTGGACCGCTGAGCGGTCGCGGATGCCGTGGATGTAGAGCGGCTCGGCGATGGCCTCACCGACGGGGAGCCGCGGGTCGAGCGACGCGAACGGGTCCTGGAAGACGACCTGGATCTGTCGGCGCATACGCCGCATGTCCCCCGAATCGAGCTCCGTGAGCTCCGTGCCCTCGAATTTGACCGAGCCCGACGTCGGCGCGATCAGCTGGAGTATCGATCGCCCCGTGGTCGACTTGCCACAGCCCGACTCGCCGACCAGGCCGAGCGTCTCGCCCGGGGAGATGGTGAACGAAACGCCGCTGACCGCGTGCACGACTCCGACGCGGTGCCGGACGAAGGTGCCGCCCCGGAGGGGGAACTCCTTGACAAGGTCGGTGACTTCGAGCAGCGGCGCCTGCGCTGACGGTGTCGTCGCGGTCGTGCCGGCCTCGGAGACGGTCATGCGACCACGTTGTCCACGACGCCGTCGGTGAAGACCCCGCCATGGTCCCCTCGGCCCACTGCCTCTGCGAAGTGGCAGGCCGCCCGGTGGCCGCCCTCCTCGGAGGTGACCGACGGCACGACCACGAGCTCGGGCTCCGTGGTCGTGCAGATCTCGGCCGCCAGCGGGCAGCGGGGAACGAAAGGGCAGCCCGTGCGGTCGCCGAGCATGGAGGGGGGGGACCCCGGGATCTGGCGCAGGCGCTCGCTCCCGTCGCTGTCGAGGCGGGGCAACGAGCCGAGCAGGCCGAGCGTGTAGGGCATGGACGGCCGGTAGAAGACGTCCTCGGCCGTGCCGGTCTCCACGGCCCGCCCGGCGTACATGACCAGGACGCGGTCGGCGATGCCGGCGATGACACCAAGGTCGTGCGTGATGAGAAGGAGCGCCGCGCCCGTCTCGGTGAGGGCCGTCCTGAGCGAGTCGAGCACCTGGGCCTGCACCGTCACGTCGAGCGCGGTGGTCGGCTCGTCCGCCAGGATCACCTCGGGGTCGTTGGCCATGGCGATGGCGATCACCGCCCGCTGGCGCATGCCGCCGGAGAACTCGTGCGGGTAGTTGTCCACTCGCTCCGCGGGGTTCGGGATGCCGACCTTGGCCAGCAGCTCTATGGCACGCTGCTTGGCGGCGTTCTTGGAGATGTCCTGGTGCGCCAGGATCGCCTCGGCGATCTGCCAGCCGATCGTGTAGACGGGGTTCAGCGAGGTCATCGGGTCCTGGAAGATCATGGCGATGCCCGTGCCGCGCACCTTGGTCAGCTGCTTCTCCTTGAGGCCGAGGATCTCGCGGCCCTGGAAGCGGATGGAGCCGCGCACCTGGGCGCTCTTGGGGAGCAGCCCCATGCTCGCCAGTGCCGTCACCGATTTTCCGGAGCCCGACTCTCCGACGATACCGAGGACCTCGCCGGCTGCCAACGTGAAGTCCACGCCTCGCACGGCGTGGACGACGCCGTCCTTCGTCGGGAAGTCCACCTCGAGGCGGTCGATCTGCAGCGCGGGCTCGGTCATCAGGCCCGGACCCGGCTCTTCTTGGGGTCGAAGGCCTCGCGGAGGCCGTCGCCGACCAGGAAGATGGAGAGGATCAGCACGATGAGGAAGACCACGGGGAACACGAAGAGCCACCATTCCGTCGTGGCCGAATCCTGCCCCTGGTCCACCAGCAGTCCCAGCGAGACGTTGGGTGGCTGGACGCCGAGCCCGAGGAACGAGAGTGTCGACTCGAAGATGATGCTCAGTGCGACCGTGAGCGTCGCGTTGACGATGATGGGACCGACGGCGTTGGGCAGCATGTGCTTGACGATGATGCGCCGGTTGGTGGCGCCGAGCGCCCGGGAGGCCTCGACGAAGTCACGCTCTCGCAGTGACAGGAAGTCTGCCCGCACCAGCCGGGCGACGTAGGTCCACGACAACAGGCCGATGATGAAGGCCAGGCCGAGCCAGTTGTCCGACTCCTTGGAGAGCTTGGCCGACAGAAGGATCAGCACGGCCAGTACTGGCAGCACCAGTACCAGGTCGACGAAGCGCATGAGCAGCGAGTCGACCCAGCCGCGGTAGAAGCCGGCGATGGCGCCGATCGTCACGCCGATGAGCGTCGCCATGGCGGCCACGGTCAGCGCGATCTCTATGTCCTTCTCGACGCCCGCCATGACCTGGGCGAACATGTCGTTCCCGATGGCGTTCGTGCCGAACGGGTTGGCCCACGACGGCGGGTCGTTGAGGTTGTTGGTGATGGAGGTGTAGCTGTACTGCCAGAAGTGGCCGACGACGATGGAGGCGATGCCCAGCAGGGCGAAGATGCCGAGGCCGATCATGGCCAGGCGCTGGTGGAAGAAGCGGCCGAGGACGATGCGGGACTGGCTCTTCGCCTCTCCCGAGAGCCCGTGGGCGTCGCCGGCGGAGAGCTCCAGGCCGGCGCCGACGCCGGCCAGCGTGTGGGCGCCGGCCTCGACCGCGGCAACACGCTCCGGCGTCTGAATCACGAAGTTCTCCTGCGCGACCGGTTCAGGCATAGCGGATCCTCGGGTCGAGCACGCCGTAGAGGATGTCGGCGAGGAGGTTGAAGCCGATGACGAAGGTGGCCGTGATGAGGAGGTAGGCGAGCATCACGTTCGTGTCGAGCGTGAGGACGCCGTTGAGGTACCACTGCCCCAGTCCCTGCCAGCCGAAGACGATCTCGGTGATGATGGCGCCGCCGAGCACGGCGGCGAAGTCCAGAGCGACGACGGTCGTGACCGGGATCAGCGCATTGCGGAGGACGTGGCGGATGAGCACCCTGCGCTGGCTCAGGCCCTTGGCCCGTGCCAGTCGCACGTGGTCGGCGTCGAGCGTCTCGATCATGGACGATCGCTGGTAGATCGCCCATGACGCGTACGAAATGAGGACGAGCGTGATGACGGGCAGGGCAGTGTGCGCCGCGTAGTCGGGGAGACGGCTGAAGAACGAACCGCTGAGCGTCGGGCTCTGCTCTCCGTCGGTGTAGAAGATGATCTTGTTGAGGTGCTGGTTGATCGGGATGGCCACGAACTCCTTGAGGGCGAGGCCCAGCACGAAGATCGGCGTGGCGAGCAGCACGAAGTTCGTCACCGTGATGGCGTGGTCGGTGACCTTGCCCTGCCGCACCGCGGCCAGGACGCCCATGAAGATGGCGACGAAGATGGCGATCACGGTGGCGACGATGACCATGCGCAGGGTGACGAACAGGTGCGAGATCGCCTCTGACGCGACGTCCTGCCCGCTGATGGAGGTGCCCAGGTTCCCGTGGATGGCGCCGTTGAGCCAGATCCAGTAGCGCTGCCACAGCGGGTCGTTGAGGTGCAGCAGGTTCTCCCTCGCCACGATGGTCGCGTGCGGGATGTGGGGGTTGGCGTTCAGGAGTGCCAGAGGGTTGCCCGAGCTGGCGACGAGTACGAAGACGAAGATCGTCGCGAAGAACAGCACGACGATGCTGATCAGCAAGCGCCTAATGACGTAGGCGAACATGAAGGGATTCTAGGTGCAGGGATAGTCGAGGGAGGGGCCGACCGTGACGGCCGACCCCTCCCTCGCGTCCAAACGTGCCGGACTAGCCGCTGACGGTCCAGTCCTCGGCGTTCCAGGTGACGCCGACGCTCGAAGTGTTCGGGAGCACGCCCTTGAGGTTGTTGGACCAGGCCCAGAACTGCGGCTTCTGGTACAGGGGCAGCGTGACCATGTCCTGCCACAGGATCGCGTCGGCCTTGTTGTAGTCCGTGATCTCCTGCGTCGTGCTCGGAGCGGCCGAGCCGGAGGCCATGAGCGAGTCCACCTGGGAGTTGGCGTAGTGGTCCCAGTTCTCGGCGCACTGCGTGCTCGTGTACGAGCAGTAGATGGGCTGGTTCCCCGACACGAACGGCGTGGTCACCCAGGCGAACTCCGCGATCTGGAACACACCGGTGGGCAGGTTGGTCCCGAAGAACGTGTTGGCGTCGTAGTTCTGGATGTTGATCTTGATCCCGATCGCCTTCATCTGCGCCTGGAACAGCTCCTCCGTCTGCGCCCGGATGCTGTTGCCCGACGTCGACTGGATCGTGAAGGTCAGGGGCTGGCCGGACTGCGGTCCATAGTTGGGCTCGTAGTAGCCGTTCACCTTCTTGAACCCCAGCTCCTTCAGCAGGTTGGCCGACTGGCTCGGGTTGTAGGCGTAGGGCGTGCCCTTGTAGCCCGCCTGGGTCGACACGAGCATGCGGCTGCCGAGTGGGGTGATGCCCTTGGAGATCTCGCCCACGGTGCGGGTGATGATCGCCTGGCGGTTCACCCCGTGGGCGATGGCCTCACGGACCTGGAGCTTGGCCAGGTAGGGGTCGGCCTGGTTGAAGTCGAAGTGCTCGAATTCCAGGCCGGGCAGCGTCACCTTCGTCGTGTTCGGCACCTGGTTCGCCGTCTGCACGATCGACAGGTTCACCGTCGACGGGTTGAAGATGTCGATTTCCTTGTTCTGCAGGGCCGGCACCAGCTGGCTGTCGTCCGAGAAGAACTGGAAGACGATCTTGTCCAGCTTGCCGGGCGTCCCCCAGTAGGTGGGGTTGCGGGTCAGGACCAGCGACTGGTTCTCGTTGTAGCTGCTGATGGTGTACCAGCTGCCCGAGATGGTCTGGGTCGGGCCCACGAAGCCTGTGTTCCAGCCGACGGTGCGGGCGATGTGCGCCGGGACGATATCGGTGAAGATGCTCCGCCAGTCGGTGAAGGACGGCTTGAAGGTCACCGTGATGGTGCGCCCGTTCGGGCACAGGCCGACGTTGCGGTCGGCGGTGCTGCCCGGTGCGCAGGCCGCGCCACCCGAGGGGTTGGAGCCGACGACCGATTGGATCTGGTTGTAACCGGACGTGGAGGCGTCGTCGTACGGCTTGCCGCCGACGTCGGTGTAGGCGGTGTTGCCGCTCTGGGCCTGCCAGTTGTAGATGAAGTCGTCAGCCGTGATGGGCGTGCCGTCAGACCACACGGCCTTGGGGTTGAGCGTGTAGACGACGGTCTGGGGGCTGCTGCTGGTCTGGACCGCACTCTCCAGCAGCTGGTTGTTCATGACCGGCTGGAGCTTGTTGTTCACGATGAAGGCCTGGGGCCACACCATGTTCATGATCTCCTGCAGCACGAACTCGGAGGCAGCCGAGGTGTTGATGTTGAACCCGGCCAGGTTCTCGTCCAGTGCCATGGTGGCGGTTCCGCCCGAGGATGACGACGCCTTCGTCGACGCCCCGCTGGCGGACGGTGTGATGGCCACGACGGACAGGCTCAGAGCCCCTGCCGCCAGCGCGGCAAAGGCCGACCGCTTCAATAACCCCTTCAGTCCCATAGCACTCCCTTGTCCCTCGACCGCCCCGGTGACGGCCGGCACCCCCGCTTCCTCCATGTCGATGTCGGAAGATTTGGTCGTAAACGTAACCCAATTGCCACATTCTTTTGGGTCATCTGCTCCGGAATTTCTGCGGGATCGCGGCGGAGAGAGACCCGATCCGGTGCAGAGCGGTCCGCTACACATGAATCCTGCGTGGAAGGGGTGATCAGACGCAGGTCAGTGAACCTGGGTGCCAGCTGGGAGTTGACTGCGTGATCCGTGACAGCCGACAACTAGATTCTGTCAAAGGCGATGGTCTACGTACTAGCGGTCGCAGCTGCACTTTCGAACGCGCTGACCAGCGTGTTCCAGCGCATGGGAGTGGAGGACGCCCCGGAAGAGTCGACGATGCGGCTCAGCCTCATGGCCCACGCCATCCGCCGGGGTGTCTGGCTCCTCGGCTTCGGTTTCATGATCTGCTCGTTCCTCTTGCAGTCCTTCGCGCTGCACATCGGTCGCCTCTCGGTGGTGCAGCCGATCCTGACGATGGAGCTCCTGTTCCTCGTGGCCATCCTCGGCACGTATTTCCGTTTCTCCATCTCGACACGCGAGTGGATCGGGGCCTCGGCCATCGCGTTCGGGCTCTCGGGGTTCCTCTTCTTCGCCGCGCCGGGCGGCGGTGACCAGACGCCGACCAACCTGGGTTGGATCGTTGTCGGCGGCAGCGCCAGCTTCCTCATCGTCGTCACCGTGGTGGCCACGCGTTGGGGCCCCCGCTGGTGGAAGGCTGCGATGTTCGGCAGCGCGGCGGCCATCGCGTTCGCGTTCACCGCCGCTCTCATCAAGGTCGTGAGCGACTTCGCAGCGAACGACTGGGTGACGTTGTTCGAGCACTGGCAGACCTACGGCGTGATCGTCTTCGGCCTGCTCGGGCTCTTCCTGACCCAGAACGCGTTCCATGCCGGGCCACTGGCCGCTTCGCAATCGACCCTGGTGCTGGTCGACCCGCTGGTCAGCATCTGCCTGGGTATCGCGCTCTACGGCGACAGCCTGCGGACCTCGGGGCCTTACGGCCCGCTCGAGGCCGTCTCGCTGCTGGTCATGTTCATGGGGGCGGTGTTCCTCTCGAACTCCCCGCTCGTTACGGGCATGAAGAGTGAGGGCAAGGGGGTCGAGTACGAGGAGATGCTGTCGCGGCGCCTCAAGCACCCGTCCTCGGCGGTGGGGGACGGCGGGCTGCCGTTCTCGTCGGCCTAACGCCCCGCCGGGCCTCCCGCCCGCTGCACCACCAGACGGGTCAGCGCAGCGAAGTGATCGGGGTGCGAAAGGTGCGCGCCGTGGGCGGCGCCCGTGATCTCGTGGACGGCGGCGTCGGGGACGTGCTCGCCCAGCCACTGCACGCTGGCGCGGTGGTGCGGCTGTGAGGCCGGCCCGCCCATGCCGAACACGGACGGCACATCGAGCGCGGTGACGTCGAACGGCGGGCCCTCGCCCCGCAAGCTGCGAAGGTCGGCCACCAGTGCCGGACCGTCGGCGCGGCGCTCCGCCCGGCCCGCCTCGGAGAGGCGGGACCAGGCCGCCGGGCCCACCATCCGGGTAAAGAAACGCTCAGCCTCCTCGCCCGGGTCGTCGGCCATGGCCGGCCAGGCCCGGGCCTCGCCGGGCCGGTCGCGGCGGAAACCGAGCCAGGGCATGGGCGGCTCGTAGGCCGCGAGGGCGTCGAACGCCGCCGGCTCCGCCAGCGCCGCGCCCACGACGACGTCGCCCCCGAGGCTGTGGCCGATGGCGACCACGGGGCCGCCGCCCCCCGAGCGCGCCTCCTCCGCAATCAATAGGAGATCCTGCACGTGGCCGCCCAGGTCCACCACCCCGCCGCTCCGGGAGCCCTGGTAACCCCGGCGGTCGTAGGCGAGCGTGGCCAGCTCGGGCAGCCGCCGCATCACCCGCCGGAAGCTGTCCCCCCGGTCCAGCCCACCGTGGACGAACACCACGGTCACGGCACCTGGTGCCGGGGCGGGCCGCGCGGTGACGTGGAGGGCAGCCGGATAGCTCATGGGCAGGGCTGACGCTACCAACCCGACCCCCGGGGCCGACCGCCGCCGGTAGGGTTGAACCATGACGCAGTTCGGTGGCGCGGGAGGCTCCTTCGGGCCCAATGCCTGGTTGGTCGACGACATGTACGACCGTTTCCTGGCCGACCCCTCCTCGGTCAGCGACAGCTGGCGGGAGTTCTTCGCCGACTACCGGCCCGCCCCCGTTCCCGCTCCCCAGCCCGCGCCCTCCGCCCAGGCCAAGGCCCAATCCCAGGCCCACGCGGCCCCGGCGGCACCCGTCCCGGCTGCGACTCCGGCCGCCGAGGCGGGTGGCGAGCAGGCCACCGTCCTGCGGGGTGCCGCCTCTCGCATCGTGGCCAACATGGAGGCGAGCCTGGGCGTGCCCACGGCCACGAGCGTCCGCTCGGTGCCGGCCCGCCTGCTCGAGGTCAACCGCCTGGTGCTCAACAACCAGCTGGCGCGGACGACAGGTGCCAAGGTCAGCTTCACCCATCTCATCGGCTACGCCGTCGTGCGCGCCCTCAGCGACGTGCCCGCCCTGAACTCGGCCTTCGTCGAGGACGCCGACGGCACCGGGAAACCCGGCGTCGTCCACCACAAGCACGTGGGGCTCGGGCTGGCCGTCGACCAGGAGAAGAGCGACGGCAGCCGCACATTGCTCGTGCCGTGCATCAAGGACGCCGACACGCTCGACTTCCGCTCCTTCGTCCTGGCCTACGAGGACCTCATCCGCAAGATCCACACGAACAAGATCACCCCCGACGACTTCACCGGCACGACGGTGTCGCTGACCAACCCCGGGACCCTCGGCACCGTGCAGTCGGTGCCGCGCCTGATGCCCGGACAGGGTGCCATCATCGGCGTCGGCTCGCTCGGCTACCCGGCCGGATACGAGGCGGCCGACCCGCGGGTGCTCGCGCAGCTCGGGCTGGGCAAGGTCGTGACCCTCACGTCCACCTACGACCACCGGATCATCCAGGGGGCCGAGTCCGGGCTCTTCCTCGCCCGCGTGGCGGCGCTCCTGACCGGTGCCGACGGCTTCTACGACGCGCTGTTCGAGTCGATGGGTGTGCCCTACGAGCCGGTCCGCTGGCAGCCGGACAACAACGCCGGCCTCGGCACCGGCGAGGGCGAGCACCAGCGCCTTCTCAAGCAGGTCCGGGTGCAGGCGCTCATCAACATGTACCGGGTGCGCGGGCACTTGATCGCGCACCTCGACCCGCTCGATGCCGAGCCCCCGCACATCCACCCCGAGCTCGACCCGCTCACCTACGGCCTGACCATCTGGGACCTGCCACGCCACTTCGTCGCCGACGGCCTGGCCGGCCGCGAGACCGCCACGCTCGACGACATCCTCCACGTGCTGCGCGACGCCTACTGCCGGACACTGGGCATCGAGTACATGCACATTCAGGATCCCGAGCAGAAGCGGTGGATTCAGCAGCACGTCGAGGGTCAGCCCGTCACGCTCAACCTCGAGGAACAACGCCATATCCTCGACCGGCTCAACGCGGCCGAGGTCTTCGAGCGCTTCCTCCACACCCGCTACGTGGGCCAGAAGCGGTTCGGGCTCGAGGGGGCCGAGTCGACCATCGTGCTGCTCGATGCGCTTCTCGACGCCGCCGCGGGCTCCGGCGTGGCCGAGGTCGTCATGGGGATGGCCCACCGGGGCCGGCTGAACGTGCTGGCCAACATCGTCGGCAAGTCGTACAAGGAGATCTTCGAGGAGTTCGAGGGCAACCTCGACCCCGAGTCGGTCCAGGGCTCCGGCGACGTGAAGTACCACAAGGGCGCCCGCGGGGTGTTCCACGCCAGCGCCGGCGAGGAGCTCCCCATCACGCTGGCGTCGAACCCCTCGCACCTCGAGGCGGTCGACCCCGTCGTCGAGGGCATGACGCGGGCCAAGCAGGACCGCCTGTCGCCGCCGACCGACGGCACGCCGGCCGCGGCCGCCGACGGCACCTTCGGGTTCCCGTGCATGTCCGTGCTCGTCCACGGCGACGCGGCCTTCGCCGGTCAGGGCGTCGTGGCCGAGACCCTCAACCTCTCGGGCCTGTCGGGATACCGGACCGGCGGCACGGTGCACCTCGTCATCAACAACCAGCTCGGGTTCACCACCGCTCCCGCGTCCGCCCGCACGTCGGTGTACCCGACCGATGTGGCGAAAATGGTCCAGGCGCCGATCTTCCACGTCAACGGCGACGACCCCGAGGCCTGTGTGCGGGCGGCCCGCCTCGCCTTCTCGTTCCGCCAGACCTTCCACAAGGACGTTGTCATCGACCTCGTGTGCTACCGCAAGCATGGGCACAACGAGGGCGACGACCCCAGCTACACCCAGCCACTGATGTACCAGCGGATCGAGGCCAAGCGCTCGGTCCGCAAGCTCTACACCGAGACGCTCGTCCGCCGGGGTGACATCACGCTCGAGGAGGCGGAGTCCGCTCTCGACGACTTCAACGCCAAGCTGCAGTCCGTTCTCGACGAAGTGCGTCAGGAGCCATCGCTCGCACCGACCGAGTTGCCGGCGCCCGACACCGGGCCGGCGGACCGGCCGTCGGCGGAGACGGGTGTTGCGCCAGAGGTGCTGCGGGCCCTGTCCTCGGTCGTGCGTTCGGTCCCCGAAGGGTTCACGGTGCACCCGAAGCTCGAGCGCCAGTTCGCCCAGCGGGACGAGCTCGTGGCGGGCGGACACGTCGACTGGGCGCTCGCCGAGGCGTTGGCCATCGGATCCCTCATGTACCAGGGCGTCAACGTGCGCCTGACGGGTCAGGACACCCGCCGCGGAACGTTCAGCCACCGCCACGCCGTGCTGGTCGACTACTCCAACGGCGAGGAGTACGTCCCGTTGGCCCACATCCGCGACGGCCTGCGGCGCATCGGCGCCGGCCCGCTCGAGCCGGCGGGGGAGATGGGCAACTTCACCGTGCGCGATTCGCTGCTCTCGGAGTATGCGGCTGTCGGCTTCGAGTACGGCTACTCGGTGGAGGCGCCCGAGGCGTTGGTCGCCTGGGAGGCGCAGTTCGGCGACTTCGCCAACGGGGCCCAGATCATCATCGACAACTTCCTCGTGGCGGCCGAGAACAAGTGGGGCCAGTTCGCCGGGCTCGTGATGCTGCTGCCGCACGGGTACGAGGGCCAGGGCCCCGAGCACTCGTCGTCCCGCTTCGAACGCTTCCTCTCCCTCAGTGCCCGCGGCAACATGCGGGTCACCATCCCCTCCACCTCGGCGCAGTACTTCCATCTGCTCCGCTCCCAGGCGTTGTCGAGCCCGCAGCGGCCCCTGATCGTCGTCACGCCGAAATCGATGCTGCGCGCCCACGCCTCGCGCTCGACCTTCTCCGACCTCGAGTCGGGCTCCTTCCGCCACGTAATCGACGACGGCTCCATTGAGGATCCCTCGACGGTGCGTCGCATCGTGCTGTGCAGCGGGAAGATCGGCCACGAGGCCGAGCAGCGCAGAGCGGAGCTCGAGCCCGAGGAGGCGGCCGGGATCGCCCTGGTCTGGGTGGAGCAGATCTACCCGTGGCCCGTCGAATTGCTCACGCACATCTTCGAGCGGTACAGCGAGGCCACCGAGGTCGTCTGGCTCCAGGAGGAGCCCGAGAACATGGGAGCCTGGTCGTTCGTGCACGCCCGCCTTCACGCCTGCCTTCCCGACCGCCTGCGGCTGCGCCACGTGAGCCGCCCCGGATCCGCCAGCCCGGCCATCGGGAGCGCCGCCCTGCACCAACTGGAGCAGGCCGATCTCTTGCGACGTGCCATTGGCTGAGCATCACGTCGTGGTGGACGGGTCCAATCTCGCCACCGAAGGACGAACCCTCCCAAGCCTGAAGCAGCTCGACGACGCGGTGCGCGCCTACGCGGCCGAGGACCCCGGCTCCAGCATCATCGTGGTGGTCGACGCCACCTTCGAGCACCGGGTCTCCGAAGCCGAGCGTGAGGAGGTCCGCCAGGCGATGCTCAACGGGGAGATCATCTCCCCTCCGGCGGGCGCCATCGGCCGGGGGGACGCGTTCGTGCTGCGCATTGCCGAGCGGACCGGCGCGGTCGTCCTGTCCAACGACTCGTTCCAGGAATTCCACGGCGAGCACCCGTGGCTGTTCGACGACGGACGCCTGATCGGTGGCAAGCCCGTGCCGGGAGTGGGGTGGATCTTCACGCCCCGGCTTCCGATCCGAGGGCCCAAGAGCAGGGCCGCCACGGCCGAGGCCAAGTCCAAGAAGGATCCGGAGTCCGCGCCGGCCAAGGCGGCCGAGCTGGCCCGGGCTGCCAAGAAGGCCGCCAAGAGGTCGTCCAAGGCCAGGAAGGCGACCCAGCAGGCGCCGCCGGTCGACACCTCGTGGCCGATCACGCCGGCTGCCCCTCCTCCGGCCCGGGCCAAGCTGGACCCGGTCTTCTCGAGCGCCGTGGAGGAGGCGGTCGAGGAGGCGCTGCACCCCCCAGAGCCCCACAAGTCGAGGGACGCGGCCAAGAAGCACGCCTCGGCCAGGAAGACCGCACCGCAGAAGGTCGCCAGGGCCAAGAAGGACGCCCCCGCCTCCAAGCACGGGGAGGGAAAGGGCGCCCAGGCGGCGAAGGCGGTGGCGCCGTCGGGCCGGCATGGGGACCGCCCCAAGAAGCAGACCACCCCGCCGCCAGCGGTCAACGAGCCGCTGGCGTTCATCAATTTCGTCGCCGCCTTCGCGGTGGGGAACACGGTGGACGGCGAGGTGGTCTCGTTCACGTCGCACGGCGCCATGGTCGACGTGTCGCTGCCGGGCGGCGGTGTGCTGCACTGCTATATCCCGCTGACCGCCATGGGGACGCCGCCGCCGACCAAGGCCCGCCAGGTCCTCAAGAAGGGGGAGGTGCGCCCGTTCGTGCTCGCCGGCCTCGACCCGCCCCGCCGCGTGGCTGAGTTGGCGCTGCCGGTGCCGGCGCATGAGAAGAAGGTGCCCGGAGAGAAGGCACCCGCCCGCAAGAAGTCCGCTTCGGGGGCGAAGAAGGCGCCGGCGAAGAAGGTGGCTCCCACGCCGGCCAAGAAAGCCGCGGCCAAGAAGGCGGCGGGGCCGGCCAAGAAGTCACCGGCCAAGAAGGCGGCGGCACCGGCGAAGAAGGCCACGGCCAAGAGGGCGGCCAAGGCGAGCAAGGCACCGGCCAAGAAGGCCACCAGGGCGGGCAAGGCGCCGGCCAAGAAGGCCGCCAAGGCGCCGCCCCGATGACAGTCGGCTGCCTACGTTGACGGCCCTCCCGCGACCAGCCGATGTCCTGCCGCACCGGCCGCCGTTTCTCTTCGTCAGCGCGGTGACCGCCGTGGAGCCGGGCGTCTCGGCCCGCGGACGGTGGGAGCTGACCGGCGACGAGCCGTTCTTCGCCGGACACTTTCCCGGACGCCCGACTCTTCCGGGCGTCCTCATGGTCGAATCGCTGGCGCAGCTCGGCGGTATCGCCGTTCTGCTCGACCCCCGCTACAAGGGCAAGCTGCCCCTCTTCGGCGGCATCGAGCGGGCGCGATTCCGCCGACAGGTGGTCCCCGGCGAAATCCTCGAGCTCGAGGTGACCATGGACCGCCTGTCGGCGCGGGGCGGGAAGGGTCACGGCACGGCCTCCGTGCGTGGCAGGATCGCTTGTGAGGCCGACCTTCTCTTTGTGATCGTCGACGGGGGAGTGGCCTGATGCGACTTGCCACCTGGAATGTGAACTCGCTCACGGCACGGATGCCGCGGGTGATGCAGTGGGTCGAGATGCACCAGCCCGATGTGCTGTGCATGCAGGAGACCAAGCTGGCCGACGACAAATTCCCCGAGCAACAGTTCGCCGAGCTGGGCTACGAGTCCGCCCACGACGGTGACGGTCGCTGGAACGGCGTTGCGATCATCAGCAAGGTCGGTCTGGAGGGCGTCACCCGGGGCTTCGGCACGTCCGACGACGACCACGGGCGTCGCATCGTCTCGGCCGCGTGTGCCGGCACGCGTGTCTTCTCCGTCTACGTCCCGAACGGCCGCGCCCTCGACAACGAGTTCTACGCGGTGAAACTCGCATGGTTGGCCCGCTTGCGGACCACCCTCGACGAGATGTGCCCCCCGGGTTCGTCGGTCGCCGTGTGCGGCGACTTCAACGTCGCCCCCGACGACGACGACGTGTGGGACCCGGCGGCGTTCGTCGGCGCCACGCACGTGAGCGAGCCCGAGCGTGCCGCCCTGCGTCAGGTCGAGGGCTGGGGGCTCGACGACGTGTTCCGCCGCTTCAACGAGCCAGGCACGTTCACGTGGTGGGACTACCGGTCGGGGGACTTCCACCAAGGGCGCGGCATGCGCATCGACCTCGTGCTGGTGAGCGACGACCTCGTGGAGCGAGCGACGGGGGCGTTCCGTGATCGCGACGCGCGCAAGGGACAGAAGCCCTCCGACCACGCTCCCGTCGTCGTGGATTTCGCCGACTCCTGACGCGGCATCGTCGCTTTGCAGCGGCCGGGAGCCGACCGCCGTTCAACAGGACTGCAGTGCCACCTGGTCCGTGTGTCGCTGTCCGCCGATCCTCTTCGGCCTTGCGATTCGGGGGCGCTTGGCCGTCGCCAAGAACGGCAGAGCCGTTCGGCCAAGCGCCCTCCTGGGCCTCTGTGGGAATGTCGGCACCTGGCCTTCGCCAAGAGCGGCAGGGCCGCTGGGTCAGGTGCCGACATCACCCGCAGTGGTCCGTGAGCTATGTGCTCCGCCTACCGCATGTCCAGGAGGAGATCGCGCAGCGGGACGCCGTCGCAGATCGCCACGATCTTGTCGAAGTCCTCTTTCGTCAGGGACCGTTGCACCTCGGGCCAGCTGTGGGCGCCTTGACGCATGTAGCCCATGAAGATCTCCCAGATGGCCAGCCGCTTGCGCATCCGCTCGACTTCGAATTCGAGCGACGCGTAGTCGATGGGTTCTGGACCGCCCTCGTTGCCGGCGACGGCCGGCGTGTCGAAGAGGTCGCGACGGAGGCGATCGAGCGCCGCCTCAATTGAGCGAGCGTCGTGGAGTGGCTTGCCCATCTCGATCTGCATCGGTGCCCTCCCGATCCGTCCTCGTCGCTGCACCCCGCGGAGCGCATCGCCCTTCCGAATTGGATGGTGACAGGATGTCGGGGAGGCGCTATAGAGCCGTTGGAACCTATTGGGGGCGCAAGTCCCACTTGTTGTCGCCCGATTGCGCAGTCCGTTGTGCGTCCGTTGTGCTTCGTGCCTGGCGTCCGCGCAGGCTGACCTACAGGGGCACCTCGATGAGCGCCGGCCCGGGTCCGCCCAAGCCCGCATCGAGCGCGGCCACCAGGTCCTCGGCGTTCTCCACCCTTCGGGCCGGCACCCCCATGCCCCGGGCCAGGTCGCAGAAGTCGAGCTCTGGGTCCGTGAGGTCGAGGAGTCGCCTCGCCATCGGCCCGCCGGCATCGGCGCCCACCCGGTGCAACTCCAGGTTCAAGATGGCGTAGCTCCGGTTGGACAGCACGATCGTCGTCACGTTCAACCCTTCGCGGGCCTGTGTCCACAATGCCTGCAGCGTGTACATGGCGCTCCCGTCAGCCTCCACGCAGAGCACCGGCCGCTCCGGTGCCGCGACGGCCGCGCCGGTGGCCAGGGGCAGTCCGATCCCGATGGCGCCACCGGTGAGGGTCAGCCAGTCGTGCCGGGGCGCGCCCGCCGTCGCGCCCGCGATGAACAGGCCCGACGTGTTG
Organism: Acidimicrobiales bacterium; assembly: GCA_052140165.1. Classification (GTDB taxonomy): domain Bacteria; phylum Actinomycetota; class Acidimicrobiia; order Acidimicrobiales; family RAAP-2; genus Bog-473. The sequence continues at coordinate 50,469 of JBKQUM010000125.1, read as the reverse complement.
CCCTCGTCGACGACGATCGTGCCCTCGGGCAGAGTGGCCCCGACGGCGGCGGCCAGGGACTCCGCCGAGAGGCCGCCGGTCGGGCGTCCTGGTCGTCCCGGGGGGGCCGGGACGGCCCCGTCCGCCGCTGCGCCCACGGCCTCGGCCAGAGCCTCCAGAGCGCTCGCCGCGTCCTCGCCGGGACGGGCCAGCGTGTGGACGGTGCAGCCCGCCGGCACAAGGTCGCTCGCCTTGCCGGGGTACGCGAAGAAGGAGACCGGGGACTTGGCGTCCACCAGGACGAGGTGGCGCATGCCGTCGAGCTGGGCCTGGGCCATCTCGGCCAGGTACGCCAACCGCTCCACGGCTGGGATGCCCGCCCCCCGTTCCAGGTTGGCCGGGAACGTCTCACCCAGCAGTGCGGCACCCGTCGTGGCGGCGACGCGGCTGGCGGCGTGCAGCCCGTCGGCGCGGAGCGAGGAACCGCCCATGAGCAATGCCGCTCGTTCGCCTGAGCGCAGGGCCTTGGCCACCTCCTCGACGGTGTCGGCCGGCACCGTCGAGGGCCGCCCCCGCGATCGCGGTGGGCACGGGCCGGTGGCGGACTCGGACCACGACGCGTCCGCCGGCAGCACGAGGGTGGCCACGCAGCCGGGCGGCCCCAGCGCGGCCGCGACGGCGTCCGCCGCGTCAGCGGCCACGTCGTCGGCTCGGGCGGTCGAGCGGTACCAGCCCGAGACCGCGCCGGCAATCGACGCGATGTCGGACTGGAGCGGTGCGTCGTGGCGGCCGTGGTACGTGGCGTGGTCGCCGACGACATTGACGATGGGCGTGCGGGCGCGCCGCGCGTTGTGCAGGTTGGCCAGCCCGTTGCCGAGCCCGGGTCCGAGGTGGAGGAGCGTGGCGGCCGGCCGCCCCGCCACGCGCCCGTAGCCGTCGGCGGCGCCGGTGACCACGCCCTCGAAGAGGCAGAGGACGCCCCGCATCGCCGGCACGTCGTCCAACGCAGCCACGAAATGCATCTCGGAGGTCCCCGGGTTGGCGAAGCACACGTCGACGCCGGCGTCCACCAGTGTCGAGAGGAGGGCGCGAGCGCCGTTCACGTCATCCATCCCGTCCGTCTGGTACCGAGCAGCCGGTCCGGCCCCAGGATCCCGCCGGGGTCGAACACCTGCTTTATGGACCGCATGAGCTCCAGCGACACCGGGTCCTGCATCTCCAAGAAATACGAGAGCTTGGCGGTCCCGATGCCGTGTTCGCCCGAGATGGCGCCTCCGGCGGCCAGCGCCAGCTCGAAGCTGGCCCGCATGAGGGCGTGCCTGCGCTCGTCGTCGGGCTGGAAGACCGTCACGTGGACGTTCCCGTCCCCGATGTGGCCGCAGCCCGTCACGAGGGCCCCGTGCTCCTCGGCCAGCGCGGCGACCTGGGCGAGGTAGTCGGGGATGGCCGCCCGCGGGATCACGGCGTCGATGAGGTCGTCGCAGCCGGCCGCCTTGCCGACGAAGAACGCCCGCTCCCGGGCGGCGATGAGCTGTGCGCCCGACGTGGCCGGGAGGACGTAGACGTCACGTGCCCCGAGCTCCTCCAAGAGGGTGCCGAGCCGCTCCACGTCCTCTTCGACCCGGTCGGCTGCCATACCCTCCAGGACCACGACGAGGTAGGCCAGGGTGCCCGCCTTGACCTCCTCGGGGACACCCAGGTCGAGCCCGGCGGCCTGGGTGATGCCGGCCATCACCACGACGTCGACGTATTCCAGGATGGACGGGTCGATACCGCTGCTCACGATGTGGGGCACGGCGCGTGCGACCTCAGCCAGGGTGCCGAACGGCGCCAGCACGGTGGAGGACTCGGTGAACCGGGGCTGGACCTTCACCGTCACCTCGGTCGTGATGGCCAGCGTGCCCTCCGACCCGATCAGCAGCTGGGTCAGGTCGTAGCCGGTCGAGCACTTCACGAACTTGCCGCCGGTCCGCAGCACCCTGCCGTCGGCCAGCACGACCTCGAGGCCGAGGACGTGGTGGCGGGTCACCCCGTAACGGACGGCGCGCATGCCGCCTGCGTTGGTGGCCACGTTCCCGCCCAGCGACCCGCTCTGCTCGCCCGGGGAGACCGGGTAGATGAGCCCGAGCGGCGCCAGCTCGGCGTTGAGCTGCTCGAGGGTGACGCCGGGCTCCACCACGGCCACCTGGTTCTCGGTGTCGATCTCGCGGATCTGCTTCATGCGGTCGAAGGCCAGCAGGATCCCGTCGGCCACCGGGACGGCCGCGCCGGACAGGCCGGTGCCACTGCCACGGGCCACCACCGGTACCCCGTGCTCGCTCGCCACCTTCAGGATCTCGGACACCTCGTCCGTCGAGCCGGGCAGGACCACTGCGAGGGGGACGACGGGCACGGTGGTGAGCGCCTCGTCGTGGGTGTAGTCGTCGTGCACCGCGGCGCCCGGGACGACGTTGCTCTCACCCACGGTCTTACGTAGCTGTTCCAGGAGTTCCGGCATACGACGGTCCACCCCCACCTCGGATCGATCGGGTGGACCGACCCTACCGGTCCTTACCCCGCGTCGGCACCCTCCGCCAGCCGGCGCCGCAGTTCCGCCACATGGGCCGAGACCTCCTGCGCCGCGGTCGGCGCCGCCTCCCTCTCCAGCACTGCGATCGCCCGTTCAATGGGCGCCAGCCACGGGCTCGGCCCCCGCGCCGCGCCGTGGCCGGGGTCGCCCCGCTCGGACCAGCTGCACCACAGCTCCTCCTCGGAGCGCGTGAGCGCCACGTACAGCAGCCGGCGTTCCTCGTCCACGGCAGCGGGGGTCTGGGCAGACGCGATGGGCATGAGGCCGGCATGCAGCCCGACGACGATGACCGTCGGCCACTGCAGCCCCTTGGCCCGGTGGAAGGTCGTGAGCACCACGCGGTCGCGGTCCAACGGCTCCTCGCGCCCCGCCTCCTCGTCCTGGTCGTGTCCGCGCCGGCCGCTCTCGGCGCGCAGATCGGATGCCGGGCCGAGGTCGGCGCCGGCGATCAGGCTCGGCACCCGGGCCGCGTCCATGGCCACCTGCACCTTCGCCAGCTGGGCGTTCGTGCGCGTCAGCACGGCGATGCTCGACCACGGCCGCCCCGGAGTGCGGGACATCTTGGCCTGCGAAGCGGCCCAGGCGGCCTCGTCGTCCTCGGAAGCGTGCGTCACCACCTTGGGCACCGGCCCGTCGATGCGCGTCGTGCGCGGCGCGACCACCGCGGCACCGGCGCCACCCTCGCGGAGGACGGCCGTCGCCACCGCCACCACCTGCGGCGTGCAGCGGTGGTTCTCGTCGAGGCGGATGACCGTGGTGCCGCGCAGGATGTCCGGCAACCGGTCGAGCAGCGTGGGATCGGCCCCGTTGAAGCCGTAGACCGACTGGTTGGGGTCGCCCACCACGAAGAGATCGGGCTCGTCGGCCAGCATGGTGGTGAGCAGGCGGAACTGGGCGGGGTTCACGTCCTGCATCTCGTCGACGAAGAGGTGGCGGGTGCGCCAGCGTATGGAGTCGGCGAATTCGCGGTCCCCCGCCAGCGCGTCGGCGCACGCGACGATCAGGTCGTCGAAGTCGAGCAGCCGCCGGCGCGTGCGCTCGCTCTCGTAGCGGATGTACGCGTCCGCCACCTGTTCGGGACTGATGCCGGGCCGACGTCGGTGACGCCGCGCCTCGGCCTCGTAGCGGTCCGGGGTGACGAGCCGCGCCTTGGCCCAACCGATCTCCCCGTCGAGAGCCCGCGTGCGGCGCGGGTCGCCGGTCGTGACGTCGGCCAGCAGCCGCCGCCGGTCCGGCAGGAGCTGGGGGAGCGGGCGCCCGCGCAGCTCCCGGTGTTCTCGCAGCAGGCCGAGCGCGGTGCGGTGGAACGTGCCCGCCTTCACCCCCGAGACCCCGAGCGACCACAGGCGGGTGCGCAGCTCGTCGGCGGCCTTGCGGCTGAACGTGGTGACCAGCGTGCGGTCGGCCTCTATGGAGCCGTCACGCACGCGGCGGGCCACCCGCAGCGTGAGGACCCTTGTCTTGCCGGCCCCGGCGCCGGCCACGACGCACAGGAGCGGATCATCGGACTCGATCGCCTCACGCTGGGCCATCGTGAGTCGGTTCGCACCGGGGAGCTCCTCCCAGGTGTCGCTCTCGAAGCCCTCGAACGTCATGACCACACTCCGCAGGGTACTGAACGGGTGCTCGCGGCACCCGGGGGACCCGCGCCTATCGTGGCCCATCGGGAGCGGTGGGGCCCCATGGAGGAGGAGCAGGCGATGGCCGAGCTGGAACGGGAGTGCGAGGTGGTGGTCGTCGGTGCCGGCTATTCGGGCCTGGCCGCCGCCCGCCACCTGGCCCGCTCGGCGGTGGACGTCCTGGTGCTCGATGCCCGCCACCGCGTCGGCGGCCGCTCCTTCACCGACGTCACCCCTGCCGGGTTCACCATCGACCGGGGAGGCCAGTGGATCGGCCCCACCCAGGACCATCTCGCCGCGCTGGCCACCGAGCTGGGGGTACGGACGTTCCCGACCCATACGACGGGGCAGGGGGTCGAGTTGCGCGACGGGGCGCGCGACCTCTACGTCGGCCTCATCCCGACGTCGGACCCCCACGGCGCCGCCGACGGCATCGCCGCCATGCTCGACCTCGACCTCGCCGCCTTCGAGGTCCCGCTCGAGGCACCCTGGGACGCCCCCGACGCCGCCGCGCTCGACTCCCAGACGCTGGCCTCGTGGTTCGACACCCACCTCACCTCGGCGTCCGCCCGGGACATCCTGGAGGTCGCCGTCAAGGCCGTCTTCGGTACCGGGTCGGGCGAGCTCTCGCTCCTCTTCGCGCTCTTCTACCTCCACGCCGGCGGCGGGCTGACCAACCTGGCCCGCACCACCGGCGGCGCGCAGGAGCGCCGCTTCACCGGTGGCTCCCAGCAGCTGGCGCAGGGCATGGCCGACGAGCTCGGGGACCGGGTGATCCTCGGCGCCCCCGCCGAGACGGTGGCCCACGGTCCCGACGACGTCGTGGTCGGGGCCCGTCTCGTCGCCCCCGGAGCCGACCCGGCCGACCCGGCGGACGAGCACAGGCCGCTGGGGGTGCGCGCCCGGCGCGCCATCTTGGCCATGTCGCCGGTGCTGTGCGCGCGCCTCGCCTACACGCCGGCGCTCCCCGGGCGCCGGGACCAGCTGTGCCAGCGCATGCCCATGGGCGCCGTGACCAAGGTCCACGTGATGTACGAGCGCCCCTTCTGGCGAGAGGACGGCCTCAACGGTCAGATCGTCGCTCCCGGCGGCGCCATGTCGGCCACGTTCGACAACTCGCCCGCGGACGCCGGCCACGGCGAGATCGTCGGCTTCATCGCCGGTGACGAATGCCGGCGCCTCGAGCGCGCCGGACCAGAGGCGCGCCGCGAGATCGTGCTGGCCGACCTCGAGCTCGCCTTCGGTCCCCAGGCGCGGACGCCGATCGAGGTCGTCGAGCAGCACTGGCCCGGCGAGCCGTTCACCCGGGGCGGGCCCGTGGCGGTCGGCTCCCCGGGGGCGCTCACGGCGCTCGGCCCGGCCCTGCGCGAGCCCGTGGGACCCCTGCACTGGGCCGGGACGGAGACCGCGACGCGGTGGTGCGGCTATCTCGACGGCGCGCTCTCCGCAGGCATCCGGGCCGCCGACGAGGTGCTGCGCGCCCTCGAGGGAGAGCCCGTTGGCCTCGACTGAGGAGTTGGTCGAGGCGTACGCCGAGTGGCGCACCCGCAGCAACGCGAACCCCCGCCTGACCAAGATGCTGAAGGGCTGGGACCGTGTCATCCACTTCACCACGACCGACACCGCCCAGGGCTACACCATGCGGGTCGAGGGCCAGCAGCTGTCCGAGCTCGCGGTGGGCCACGAGGGGCAGCCCGACGTCGTGGTGACGGGCCGCAGCGAGGACTTCTGCGACATGTACTGGGGCGACCTCAACCCGTCGGAGAAGTACATGTCCGGCGAGATCGCCTTGGCGGGCTCGCAACAGGACGTCATGCGGATCGACGCCATCTCCATGGTGGCCTTCCTCGACACCTGAGCCCCCGCACACCGTGACCGACGCCACCATCGCGTCCCGCGCCACGTTGCGCCGCGCTCTGGGACTGCGCACCGTCGTCACCACCTCGACCGGCCTGGCGTTCGCCGCCCTCGAGTACCTGGCCGCCGCGGGACTGGTGGCCTACGTGTCCGGCGACTCCGCCTTCATCCCGATCATCGTCGCCGGAATCCTCGCGCTCGTTGCCTACGGCTTCTTCGGCGAGCTCAACGGGATGTTCCCCACGGCGGCGGCCATCCGCCTCTACATGAAGCGGTCCATGGACGACCGTGCCGCGTTGGTCATCACGTTCACCTACATGACGACGATCATCCTGGTGATCGCCTCCGACGCCTTCATCGTCGGCAGCGCGCTGGCGCATGCCTTCGGCGAGCCGGCCTGGGTCGCCTCCCTGTGGATCATCGGCCTCCTGGCGGTGGCGGTCGTGACCAACCTGCGCGGCATCAGCGTGGCCGGCCTGCTGCAGGACGTCGCCACCTCCGTCGTCGTGCTGGCCACGCTCGCCATCGGCGTCCTGGCACTCGTGCGCAGCGGCCACGGTCTGCACACACCCTTCCAGCCGCTGCACGGGCACGGCCCGGGGGACCTCTTCGAGGCGGTCGCGCTCGGCGTCTTCCTCTACAGCGCGTTCGAGTGGGTGACCACCAGCGCCGAGGAGGTGCGCAAGCCGGAGTCGATCAGTCGGGGCATGCTCATCGCCGTCGGCATCCTGTGCGTCGTCTGCTCCGTGGCCGCGGTGGCGATGAGCCACACACTCACCCACAACGAGCTCACCTCCGCCTATCCTCAGCTCTACCTCGGCATCGCGGCCATCGGTCACTCGGGGTTGTGGGTGATGGCGGGGGTCACGGCGGTGACCGCGCTCAACACGTTCAACGGCGGCTTCATCACGGCGTCACGGTTCATCTACGGCACGGCCCGCGAAGGCTCGTTGCCCCGGCAACTGGCCCACCTCAACGACCGCGCCGTGCCCTGGGTGCCGGTGGTCACCCTCGGGGCCCTCTCTGCCATCGTCGCGTTGCTGGTCGCGCTGACCCATGCCTGGCAGGTGCTCGTCGCCACCGGGGCGGCGCTCGAGGCGATGATCTACGGCGTGGCGGGGTTCTGCGCGCTGCGGCTGCGGAAGCGCCAGCCCGACACACCGAGACCCTTCCGGGTACGCGGTCTCTCCGTGCTCGGCCCGATCGGGGTCGTCCTCTTCGGACTGTTGGCCGTCACGGCGTCGGTGTCGGTGCAGACCAGGTTCAACCCGGCACCCCTCATCATCATCCTCGTCGTCGGCGCGCTCAGCGCTTTCTACGTGCTCCGGGTCCTCCCCGGCATCCGGGAGCGGGAGGCGGCGCGGCGCGCCGCCCGGCCGCGGCGCCGACCCGGTCGCTGAGCCTCAGGCTGCCCGGTGCGTGCGCAGCAGGCGCCGACGGGCGTGCCGGGCCCGGGCCAGGGTGACCAGCTCCTCCACGACGGCCCGGAACGGCACGCCCTCGGCCTCCCAGAGCATCGGGAACATGGAGATCGGGGTGAAGCCGGGCATCGTGTTCACCTCGTTGACCACGATCTCGTCGTCGTCGGCGAGGAACAGGTCGACGCGGGCCAGGCCCTCGACCCGGAGGGCCCGGTACGCGTCTGAGGCCACGCGCTGGGCGTGGGCCAGCTGCGCGTCCGTGAGGTCGGTGGGCGCGATGGTCTCCGCCGCGCCCAGCACATACTTGTCGTCGTAGTCGTAGAACTCCCGGCTGGCGATGATCTCGCCGGCCTTGGTCACGCGGACGTCCTCGTTGCCCATGAGCGCGAGCTCGATCTCGCGGCCGCGGATGAACTCCTCGAGGATCACGTGGTCGTCGAACTCGAACGCGGCGAGCACCGCATCACCCAGCGCGGCGACGTCGGACACCTTGGCGACGCCGATGGAGGACCCGAGGTTGGCCGGCTTCACGAAGACGGGCAGGCCGAGCGCTCCGACCGCCTCCTCCATGATCTCGGCAGACCACGAGAAGCGGGACACCAGCCGCCACGCCGCCACCGGCAGGCGGTGGTCGTGCAGGACAGACTTGGAGATGCCCTTGTCCATGCAGACGGCGGAAGAGAGCACTCCCGCACCGACGTAGGGGACGCGCAACGCCTCCAGATGCCCCTGGATCACGCCGTCCTCACCGAAGGGCCCGTGCAGCGCCGGGAACACCACCGCGTCGTGCGGCAGGCCCTCATCGAGGTGCTTGAGCTCGACGCTTCCATCGTGATGGAGCAGGTCGTCGGGGGAGGCGAGGGCGTCGACCTCGTCGATGTCGGCCAGCACCCGGTCGGCGTCGACCCAGCGCTTGTCGTGGGTCAGCCCGATGGCCTTGACCACGAACCCGGACTCGACCGCGGCCTCCAGGATTCGGCGTGCCGAGATGCACGAGATCTCGTGCTCGGCCGAGGGGCCGCCGTAGATGACCGCGAGCTCTCCCGGATCAGGCATCGACCGAGGCTATACAATCGGTGACGAGGGCGATGCGTGCGATTCTCCACATCTGAGCTCGCCACCCAGCTCGGCGGGGAGCTGGTCGGGCCCGATGTCACCGTCGACGGCGCCAGCATCGACTCCAGGACGGTGCGACCGGGTCAGCTCTACGTCCCGATCGTCGCCGAGCGCGACGGGCACGCCTTCATCGCCGCCGCCCTCGAGGCCCGCGCTGGTGCCTACCTGACCATGCGGCCACCCGCCGGCGGGACGGCCGTGGTCGTCCCCGACACTGCCGCCGCGCTGATGGACCTCGGACGGCTGGCGCGTGCCCGCGTGGGTGTCGGAGTCGTGGGCATCACAGGGTCGGTGGGCAAGACCACGACCAAGGACCTCCTCTACGGCTGTCTTTCCGCGGCCTTCCCCGCGGCGGCGAGCGAGCGCTCCTTCAACAACGAGCTCGGTCTCCCCCTCACATTGCTCAACGCGCCGGACGACGTCCAGTGGGTCGTGCTCGAGATGGGTGCCCGCGGGGTGGGCCACATCGAGCGTCTGGCCCGGGTGGCGCGGCCCGACGTCGGCATCGTGACCAGCGTGGCCATGGCACACGTGGAGTTCTTCGGCGACCTCGACGGTGTCGCGCGGGCGAAGGGCGAGCTGGTGGCGTCGCTGCCCGCGACGGGCATCGCCGTCCTCAACCGCGACGATCCCCGCGTGGCCGCCATGGCGTCGGTGAGCCCCTGCCCCGTGCTGGGCTACGGCGTCGACGACGACGCGGACGTCACAGCGGAGGACGTGATGCTCGACACCGACCTCCGCCCGCGGTTCCGCCTCGTCACGCCATGGGGTACCGGTGAGGCACGGCTCGCCCTGCACGGCGTGCAGCAGGTGCCGAACGCGCTGGCGGCGGCCGCGGCGGCTCTGTGGTGCGGTGTGCCTTTCGACACCGTCGTGCACGCGCTCTCCGAGGTGACCGGTTCCCCGTTGCGCATGGAGGTGCGCCACCCGCCCGACGGTCCCGTCGTGATCGTGGACTGTTACAACGCCAACCCGGCCTCGGTCGAGGCGGCGCTGCGATCCCTCGCGGCCCTGGGCTCCGGCCGGAAGCTGGCGCTTCTCGGCCTGATGGCCGAGCTCGGGGATGGGACCGGTGCGGAGCACCGGCACATGGCGGCGCTGGCCGCTGACCTCGGCATCGAGGTCGTCGGCTACCAGACCGACCTCTACGGGCCGTCGCAAGTGGCCGGCGCCGACGACGCCGTCACGCTGTTGCAGACCATGGGGTCGGGCGACGCGTTGCTCGTCAAGGGCAGCCGGGTGGCGCGCCTCGAGGACGTCGTGCGCGCGTACGAAGCGGGCACGGTTGTTCAGTCACCCGTGACCGGTGCGTAGCGGGGCCGGCGCGCGCCGGAGTCCCCGGCATCGACGAGGACCCGGCGGCTGAGCTCGCCGTAGAGGGATTCGGTGCGCGACGACGGCGAGCTGCCGGGGTCCAGGGCGTCGACCCGGCGCTGGCACTCCCGCCATTCGAGGCGAAGGCGGTCCGCGTCGCCCTCGGTGGCGGCGAGCTGCATGGCGGCGCGGGAGAGCGCCTCGCTGTAGGGCTCGACCGTGCGCGCCTGCTCGAGACCCCACCGGGCGAGGTCGAAGTGGCCCGCGTCGGACGCCAGTGCCGCCATGGAGCAGGCGGCGTCCACGAGCACCGCAGCGATGCGCCCGCCGTGGCCCTCGGCCTCCCACCACGAGTAACCCGACAGTGCGTTGGCCAGTGGCTCGCCCTCGACGAGGTCGAGGGCGGCGCAGTAGTGGGCGAGAGCCCGGTCGGGATCGAGCTGTGACCTCCCTGCTTGGGTGAGTGCGATCGCCCGGTGGACGTCGACGGTCACGCGGGACGAGACCTGGTACAGGCCGTTGCGGGTTCCAGCGGGGAAGAGGGCAGATCCGTGCTCGTCGACGCCCATCGCCCGGCGAGCCGCGTGGGCCGTGTTGAAGAGCGTCTTGGATGCCGCATCGGCATCGGAGGACCCGAGCACGCGCGTCCGGAGCCGGTCTCCCGTGACCCCGTCGGGCTGGTGCAGCGCCAGGTAGGCGACGAGCTCGATCGCCCGACGGGCGCGATTGGGAGGGAGGTCCTCCCGGAGCCCGTCCAGCCGGGGTGTCATGGTCAGCAGCCGCACGTCGACGGGCCCGGGCACCATCGTCGTCGTGCCATCGCCCGGGCGCGGCGCCGGCTCCCGGAGCGCGAGGACGTTTGCAGCGGGGTCACGGCCCTCGGGTGCAGCCGTGAGCTCCCGGAGACGCCGGGACGTCTCGACTGACTGGAGGTGGGGCCGGACGACCCGACCCGTCGGGTGGAGCGTGGCCCCGCGGCGGTCGACCAGCACCGTCAGATCGGTGGCGGCGACCGTCGCGGTCGTGACCACGGCGCACGACCCCGCTGCGGGCGCGGCCAGCGACGCGGGGTCCCCGAAGAAGAGCCCGTGGCGGGCGCCCACCGGACCCCGTGGGCCGAGCGTGCCGAGGTCCGGGTCGTCGGGATCCTCCGTCACCAGCACCATGTCCGACCATGCCCACGCACTCGCCGCCGACCGCGCCGACCGCGCCAGTTCCGGCGCCGACTCCCCCAGGAGCGGCAGCACATCTCCCGGGCGCAGAGCGATCAACCAGGTGCCCTCCTCGTCGTCGCCGATGGGGAGGGCGATGGCGACGTAGGGAGACGAGGCGTCCTCGTGCCCGAGCGCGGCGTGGTCGACGTGCCACGCCGCGCCACCGCACAGCGGCTCGAAGCCGTCGGCAGCGTCGGCCCTGGGCTCGGTGAGCCAGAACGTGACACCGGACGGAGAGACGCAGATGGTGCGAACGACCGGGCCGGTCGGATCACCGTGCAGTGATCTTCCCAGGAGGCGATTGGCGGTCTCGAACGAGCGAAGTGCCGGGACCTTCCCGAAGCGGTGCAGCAGCGAGGCCACGTCGGTCGCCGCGTCCGACAACGTCCGCCCCAGGTCGAGGTCCCCTGTGTACGGATCGATCTGGCGGCGGCGGCTCATGGCGCGCCGGGCCAGCGCGGCGCAGGCCAGGGAGCCCAGGCCGAGCGCGACGAGCTCCGGCAGGCGGTCTCCGGAGCGGGTAGGACCCGCACCGCTGTGCCCCGACGGCGACGTCCTCCACCCGTCCCGCTCGTCTGCCGTCGAGGGGAGTCGGAGGTGCCACCCCGCGCGGATGTGGTCCGGATCGACGAACCGCGTTCCGTGGCCCATGTCGCGCCAGAGGTTGAGCGCGGCAATCGCGGTCCAGTCGGCACCATCGGCCAGGCGCAGCTCGGCGATGCCCCAGAGCGACTCGCCCGGTTGCACCACATGGACTGCCGTGGCGGGGGACCGCGCGGCGGGCACGGTGCCAGCCTCCGCCTTGCTCGTCGCCGGTGCGCTGGCACCGGCAGCGGCCGGGACTGCGAGGGGAACCCCGACCGTGGTGAACGCGATGACGCCGACGGCGATCCGCGTCGCGATACGGTCCATCACCGAGGCGTCCCTCCGCGCGCCGACGTCGCCGCTGCGCACATGGGCGACCACAGCGCGCACGAGCTGTGCACAGCAGGCCACCCATGCCACCCATGCCGCCACCGTGAGCCCACAGAGCGCGCCGCGAGGAAGGGGATGCCACGTGTGCCCGAGGCCGCCCGAGGCGGGATTGCCGACCACGAGAACGAGCACGGTCGGGACCGCGGTGAAGGTGAGCAGGGCGGTGAGGACCGCCGCCGCGACGTCGAGCGCCCTCCCCGAGCGTGTCCGGGCGTCATCCACCGGCGGGACCGATCGAGATCGTGTAGGTGAGCGTCGCCGACTCCGACGACGGCTCGGTGACCGTCGCCCGGCAGCTCCCCGTCGCGTCGTCGAGGGATGCCTCCATAGCCGAGGTCCCGCCGACGCTCTGGCTGCCGCTCGGGCAACTGACCGTCATGGTGAGGTAGGTGGTCCCCGACCAGAGCACCGAGATCTGCATCGCACCGGTCCCCGTGAACCCGTACCCGTTCGACGCCTGCAGCGGTGGGTCGAGGTAACCCTGGGTCTGCATCCGATCCGCCGGCTCCGACGTGGCCGGGCTCGTCGTGGTGGTCGCCGCCGGAAGGGTCGTCGTGGTGACGCTCGGGGTGGTCGTCGTCGGCGCACCGGTATCGGTGTCGAGCGCCCGCGTGGACAGCAGGGATGTATCCGACGTGGCAGACACGGTTGGGGTCGCCCGCGGGACCGTTGTCGAGGTCGTCGTCGTGGTCGCCGGCGTCGACGAAGAGGCGGGGCGTCCACCCGAGGCGGGACGGGGTCGGGCCGCCCCGGGGTTTCGAGCCGCGGCATCGGCCTGACGGCCGACACGGCCGGCCCGGTGTGGTGCGCTCCCTGCGGTCGCCACGAGGAGTGCCATGAGAGCCAAGGACACCGCCAGGATCACCCACCAATTGGGACGGCCACGAGCCGCCCGTGAGCGCAGCCTCTCGGTGGTGTCGAGCCCTCCACCAACCACGGGCACACCATACGCACGCGTCATCCCGCCCGCACCGGGGCGTTCAGGCGCAGAGGCGCCGCTGGCCCCGGTCACGGCGGGCGTAGAGGGCGCGGCGGTCGCGTCCGGTCATGGCAGCCAGCTCGGCGATGGAATAGCCCAGGACATGGTGGGCGTAGAGCACTTCGACCTCGTCGCGACGCATGCCGGCGTGGTCCAGGTCGAGGAGAATCCGGGCCAGCTCTTCGAGGTCGGTCTCCGAGCGGGCGGACCGCTCTACGGCCACGCCGGGATCGAGCGGGACGGCGCGCGCTCCCTGGTCCTTGGCGCGGAACAGCTGGCGTCGCACGCGGCAGCGGATGGCGGACAGGAGGTCGAGAACGGCATACGGCCGGTCCTGGCCGGCCCACGACTGGAGTGTGAGCCACGTCGTCGAGAGGAGCTCCCCGAAGAATTCCTCGCCGTCCTGCCATTCTCCACCCTGGCCCCAGCGCAACTTCCCCGCCACGACGACGAGGCCAGGGAGGAGGACCTGCACGAGCATCCGGCAGACAAAGGGATCGGTGCCGGCTTCCCTGAGCAACACCCGGACCAGGCGGGCGGCCTCCTCGCGTTCGGTGCGCCCCGAGGCACGCCGCATGTGCTCGACGACATCGCAGGGGGTGGGACAGGGGGGCGGCCCAGTGCCCGGGCCGAGGACAAGGCTGGACAGGCCCGGGTCACGACCAGCGACCGCCTGGAGGCTTCGGACCGCGGCGGGGGCGCGGCCGATGGACCGCCATTCGGCGGCCATCTGGTCGATGAGGGCGACGCGCTGCTTCGATGCTGTGGTGGACATGGAGCCACGGTCGCGGTGATCCCTCCCCCGATCCCTCCCCCCGGACCCACTTTCACTGCGTGTGGAGGGAGCAGCCGTGATCGCCCTGGTCGGCGATAGTGTGCGGCCGATGGACATCGACGAGTTCTACGAAGCCGACCCCCGCCGCCGAGCCTCCGCCGAGCTCGAGTTCGGCGCCGACTGGCTCGATGCGGACGGGGTCCGCCACGAGCTGAATTACGTGGAGGACACCGGGGAGCTCTACGTGCTGCGCGAGCCGTCGCCCCACGTCACCGAGGACCCCTTCGGGGGTCTGCACGTCTCGGCCCCGCCGGGCTACGACGACAAGATGACGGTGCACGTCATCGCCCAGATTCCCTCGGTCGACGACGTGCACAGGATCCTCGACGGCTGGCAGGAGGCCATGCAGGGTGAGCAGGGCGCCGACTGGCTCGGCGACCGCCTGCGGGCGGCGGGCGTCACGGTCGGCCCGGGGAACGACCCCATCCCGGACGACGGACCCGATAGCTGATCGGAGGACCGCGACGGTCGACCGGGTCCTAGGTGGGCGGCTCCAGGTCGAGCATCTTGGCCAGGAGCTGGGTGGCGATGTTGTTGGTGGCCATGCCCACATCCTGCGCCATGTCCTCCCTTCCGAACACGAGGTCGGACAGCCGGTACATGACGATGGCGAAGCGGAAGCCCGAGAAGATCTCGTAGAAGAAGATGTCCCGCATCGGGCGTCCCATGAGCTCGGAGTAGCGCTCGATGGTGTCCTCGTGGGACCCGAAGCCGGCCGGCCGGGGCACGCCCAGTCCCTCGGAGAACTGGCGGTCGAAGTAGAGCCACCAGCCCAGGTCCATTTCGGGCTGGCCCAACGAGGCCATCTCCCAGTCGATCACCGCAGCGGCCCGGAATTCGTCCCAGATGATGTTGCCGATGCGGCTGTCACCCCAACTGATCACGATCTCGCCCTCCTCGGCCGGTTGGTGCTCCACCAGCCACTGCCAGGTCGACTCGATCACCGGCACCTTCTCCCCCTGCGTCGCCCAGTCGAGGAAGTCCCGGTAGTACGACATCTGCTGCACGATCCCCGGCGTGCCGCGGGCGGGGTCACCCAGCCAGTCGAGCCCGAGGGCCCGCCAGTCCGTCCGGTGCACCGCGGCCAGCGCGTCGATCCCGCTCCACCACATCCGCTCCTGCTGCTCGGGCGCGGCCTCAATGACCCAGCCCTCGATGGTGTACGGGATGTTGTCGGAGGGCACCCGGCCCTCGATGTGGTCCATGGAGAAGAAGGGCACGCCGAAGTACTGGGGGTCCTCCTCGTAGTGGCCGAGGCGGGGAAGTGGGACGGCCGATCCGCCGTCGGCCAGGGCGCGCATGGCCCGGTACTGGGTCGAGAACTCCGCGTCGAGGAAGAGCAGATGCTTGGTCGGTGCCACCCGGACGACGAGGCGCTGCTCCCCTCCGTCGGCCGACCGCGTGCGGCACAGGATGGTCTCGTTGGAGAAGCCGTTCGACCCTGGGGCCTGGACGTCGAAGACCTCGGGGCCGACACCCCCGTCCGCCTTGGTGGCCAGCCAGCGCGTAAGGGTCGCGGCCACCTGCTCGGGGTCGCGCTGGCTGATGTCGGGCACGGAGCGGCACTGTAGCGTCGCTGGGCGTGATCATCGTGATCGACCTGTCCGAGGCCCGGGTGCACCTCGCCGACCCCGACGACTTCACCCGCCTCTCGGTGGCCGTGGAGGGGGCGGGTGACCTGGCCGAGGTCCTGCAGCGCTCCGCCCTCGGGCGCCTGCGCCCTGACGGCGAGCACGTCGTCGTCGACCCGGTCGCCCTTCGAGCGCTGGCTCGTCCGGCCGCCAACGACGAGTGGGACGAGGGCTTCGCTGGCATGTGCGCGTATGCCGCCGGCAAGGGCTGGGTGGAGGCCGACGGCGGCATCGTGGCCCATCTCGAACAACGCGGTGAGGCGGGCTGAGCCCCTGAGGGGGGTGGGGCCGGACTGTCCCGTCCCCGCCGGGCGCAGCTACCCTTGAAGTGCCGCACGGCCCAATCGGCGGCGGGGGCGTGGGCCCTCCGATCCTGGGGAGGATGCATGGCGATTCGGGACTACGACCGCTTGTTCATCGGCGGCGACTGGGTGGCCCCGGAGGGCACCGACACCATCGCGGTGATCTCACCGGCGACCGAGGAAGTCGTCGGCCGGGTGCCCGACGGCACCGAGGCCGACATCGACAAGGCCGTGGCGGCGGCGCGCACGGCGTTCGACTACGGCCCGTGGCCGCGCATGACGCCGGCCGAGCGGGCCGCCATCCTGTCCGCCGTGGCGGCGCAGATCACCGCCGAGATGGGCGACATGGCCGAGATCATCACGCGGGAGATGGGCTCGCCGATCTCGTTCTCGGGGATGGGCCAGGTGCTGGCACCGACCATGATCTTCAGCTACTACGCCGACCTCGCCACGTCGTTCGCCTTCGACGAAGTGCGCGCCGGCCTGCTCAACCCTCAGGTCCTTGTCACCAAGGAGCCCGTCGGGGTCGTCGGCGCCATCGCGCCGTGGAACGTGCCGCTCTTCATCGCCGCCGCCAAGCTGGCGCCCTCGCTGGTCGCCGGCTGCACGGTGGTCTACAAGCCGGCGCCGGAGACACCGTTCGACGCGTTCCGGCTGGCCGAGATCTTCACCGAGGCCGGACTGCCCAAGGGCGTGCTGTCCGTGGTCCCCGCGGGCCGAGAGGTCAGCGAGCACCTGGTCACGCACCCGGGTGTGGACAAGATCTCCTTCACCGGCTCGGGCGTGGGCGGCAAGCGCATCGGCGGGCTGTGCGGCGAGCGGCTGAAGCGCTGCACGCTCGAGCTCGGCGGCAAGTCCGCCGCCATCATCCTCGACGACGCGGACCTGGCGACGACGATCCCGACGCTGCTGCCCAACGCCATCATGAACAACGGCCAGGCCTGCATCGCGCAGACCCGCATCCTGGCGCCGCGCGCCCGCTACGCCGAGGTCGTCGACGCGGTCGTCTCGGGTGTGTCCGCCATGACGGTGGGCGACCCGATGGACCCAGCCACCGAGGTCGGCCCGGTGGTGGCCGAGCGGCAGCGGAGCCGGATCGAGGGGTATCTCGACAGCGGGCGTGAGGAGGGGGCGACGGTGGCCCTGGGTGGCGGGCGCCCCTCCGGATCGGACTTCTCGAAGGGCTGGTACGTCGAGCCGACGGTCTTCTCCGACGTCGACAACAAAATGCGGATCGCCCAGGAGGAGATCTTCGGGCCCGTGCTCGTGGTCATCCCCTACGACGGTGACCACAACGCGGTCGAGATCGCCAACGACTCCAACTACGGCCTGTGCGGATCGGTCTGGACCGCGGACAACGACCGCGGCCTGGGGATCGCCCGCCAGGTGCGGACGGGCACCTACATGCTGAATGCGCCGGTGCCGATCGACTTCTCCACGCCGTTCGGCGGGTTCAAGGAGTCCGGCGTCGGACGGGAGTTCGGCCCCGAGGGCCTCGAGGGCTTCCTCGAATTGAAGTCGATCGCGCTGCCGGCCGGCTACACGCCGGAGGGTTGACGCCGGCCGGTCAGGACGAGGTGGACGCGGCCGGGGGCGCCGAGGGCGACACATAGCCGGACAGCGGGGCGCCCTTCCCCTTCACGTCGGCAAAGGCCTGATGGTCGCCGACCTCCACGACGCTGTACCCGGTCCGGTCGCCGTCGCCGTTGACCACGTCGGGTGCGGCATCGTCGCCCGTGTCACCCGTGACGACCGCGACGTGCACGGCGGTGACCGCCTCGGTGTCGAGCCCGTAGACGGCGACGTCGCCGGGCTGGGGCGTGTAGTGCGACCCGACGGGGTGCCAGGTGCCGTGGTCCGTTCCCCACACGTAGAAGCTGGCGGAATCGCCGTTGAGGTAGCCGGACGCCAGCTCGTAGGTGACCTCGGCCCCGGCCTGCTTCCAGACCCAGGCCGCGAAGTCGGCGCACCACTCCTCGTCGAGGTTGCCGTTGCCGCCGCAGTCGTCGACGCCGGCGTCCCAGTAGGCGCTGAACTTGTTGCAGTACGTCTCCGCCGGGTCGGTCTGATAGCCGACCTGCCCTTCGGCGATGGCGACGATCCGGGCCCGCAGCGGGCTCAGGCCCGGGCCCTGGTCCAGGTGGGTGACGAGGGCTGCGCCAGCCCCGATCACGGCGACCACCAGGAGAAACGCCACGAAGCGGTGGCGACGCACCGGTGCGGCGCGGCGCGGCAGGGGGGCGGCGAGGGGTCGGGTCGGGCTCAGGAGGCCTCAGGGTAGCGAGTCGCCCGTGCCCCGGCATGGCAGGCCCGGTCTGAGACAATGTCTGATCCCGGACACCCGGACTGCGGTGCCGGCCTGATCGAAACCAGGAGGGAAGGGCCTGATGCAGGACGACGAGAGCGCGATTTCGCACACTCGTCTGGCCTACCTCCCGGCTCTCGACGGCGTCCGGGCCTGCGCCGTGCTCGCCGTGATGATGTTTCACGGTGGGATCCCGCACATGGACGGCGGTTTCATGGGGGTGGACGCCTTCTTCGTGCTGTCCGGCTTCCTCATCACCTCGCTCCTGATCGGCGAGTGGCGCCAGAG
This sequence comes from Acidimicrobiales bacterium, assembly GCA_052140165.1. GTDB lineage: Bacteria > Actinomycetota > Acidimicrobiia > Acidimicrobiales > RAAP-2 > Bog-473. Next base: position 32,065 of record JBKQUM010000125.1, on the reverse strand, counting down.
CCTCACGATCAAGCTCGGCGCTTTCTGGGCCCGCCGGGCACGGCGGCTCCTCCCGGCACTCCTCCTGATGATGCTCTTCGTGGCGTTCTTCGCGTCGGTGATCGTGCCAAAGGGGACCTACGGGGCGCTCCGCCTCGACGCGCTGTCCACGCTGCTCTACGTGAGCAACTGGCACTTCATCCTCGTCAACTCCAATTACTTCAACGAGACTGCGGCCTCCTCGCCACTGCTCCACACCTGGTCACTCGCGGTCGAGGAGCAGTTCTACGTGATCTGGCCGCTGGTCGTGCTGGGCGTGCTGCACTTCACCAAGAGCCTGCGGGCCCTGTTCGCGCTGTGCTGCGCGGCGGCGATCGCGTCGGCAACCTGGATGTACGTGCTGTACGACGGCGGCCTCAACACCAACCGGGTGTACCTGGGCACCGACACGCGCTCACAGTGCCTCTTCATCGGGTGTGCGCTCGCCGTCGGGCTCGTGCTGGTCACGCGCCGGAGCCACGAGGAGGGCCGCCTCGCCAAGGGGGAGCTGTGGCGGCCCGCCACCAGCGCCGGGAGGCTCGTGTGCGGCGTGATCGGTGTCGTCGGCGCGGCCGGTGCGATCGGTCTCTGGGTGCTGACGACCTCGACCTCCTCGCTCCCCTACTCGGGCGGGTTCTTCCTCATCGGGCTCGCCGTCGCTGCAGTGATCCTCTCCGCGGTCGCCGCCCCCCGCAGCGTTGTCCCCCGCGTGCTCTCCCTGGCGCCGGTGCGCTACGTGGGCCGGATCTCCTACGGCCTCTACATCTGGCACTGGCCCATCTTCATCTGGCTCGACCATTCCCGTACGGGTCTCTACAGCTACGAGCTCTTCGGGGTGCGCGTGGTCGTCACCTTCGCCGTGTCCGTGGTGTCGTTCCACCTCATTGAGCGACCGATCCGCATGGGTACCTTCGTCAGCCAGTGGCGGGCGTGGCTGGTCGTGCCCGCCGGTGTGGGGGCCGTCATCGTCGCCGTCGTCGCGGCGACCACCGGGACGACGGCGGTCGCGAGCACGACCTTCCCATCGGCCATCCACCCCGCGACCACGACGTCGTCGGTGCCCGGTTCCGCCCCGGCGGCGGCGCCGGTACGGGTCCTCCTCTTCGGCGACTCGGTGGCGCTGACACTCGGGATCGGGCTGTCGTACCCGGCGGACCAGGCCAAGTACGGCTACGTCCTTTCGGACAAGGGGATCCTCGGCTGCGGCGTGGTCGACGGGCCCGAGGTCGAGCTCATGGGGGCCCGCGACACCACGCCGTCAGCGTGCAACGGGTCGCCGCTCTCCTCGGGGGAGCCCCTGGACCAGCAGCCCTGGCCGTTCCAGTGGCTGAACGCCATGAACGAGGTCAAGCCGAACGTGGTGGTGCTCCTTGCCGGACGCTGGGAGGTGGTCGACCGCGAGTACCAGGGCGGCTGGACCAACATCTTGAGCCCGGCGTATGCCGCCTACGTCAAGGCGCAGCTCGAGGAGGCGTCGAAGCTCGTGACGGCGACCGGGGCCCGCATGGTGTTCCTGACCGCGCCCTGTACGGACGAGGGGGAGCAGCCGGACGGGGCGCCGTGGCCCGAGGACAACCCGGCGCGCCTGGCGGTGTTCAACAAGCTGGTACGCGAGGTGGCGGCGGAGCACCCCCAGACCGACTCGGTGGTCGACCTCAACGCGGCGGCGTGCCCCGGGGGGAAGTTCAGCAGCACCGTCGACGGGGTGGCGATCCGGCGCACCGACGGCATCCACTTCACCAACGCCGGTGGCGTGGTGCTCGCGCCCAAGCTCATGCCGCCCATCGTGGCGGCCGGCAGGGCGCAGGTGGCGTCGGCAGGAGGGGCGCCCTCAGCCGGCGGGTGACGCCGGGTTCGGATTGACGTTCTGTGGGGTCGTGCCGGATCCGGGCGTCTGCGGGTTGACGTTCGGATTGCTGTCGGCGACGACACACTGAGCCCGTAGCGAGGGCACGAGGTGCCCCTCGTCGACGATGGCACCCTCCGAGATGGTGGTCATCAGCGAGTTCCACGAGCCGTCATCGGAGTTGGCCTGAGCGGCCAGTGGCAGAGCCACCCGCAGCTCCTGGTCGGCCTCCCTCTGGAGCAGGGCCACCGTGGCGGGCGGGGTCCCGACCCGAATGGAGCGCAGGTAGTCCCGGACGGAGCGGTCCACGTGGACGCAGGCCTGCTGGGCCAGTCCCTGGCCGCCCTGGCTGCTACACGAACTCAGCCCCACCACGGCGCCGGCGACGGCGAGCGCTGTCGCCAGGGCCCGACCTCCCCCGGGGCGGCGGGCCCCCCGCACGTCAGGCCAGCCAGCGCTCGGCCGATTCGAGCAGGAAGCGGCTGACGGCCAGGGCGCGGTCGAAGACGTCGCAGAGGAGCTCCTCGCCGCCGAGGACCCGGGCCAGCGACACGGGGTGACGGGCCACGATGCTCAGCCGGCGCTCCGAGCCGTCGGTGGCGTTGGCGAAGGAGTCGATGGCGGAGACCTCGAGGGGGAGCTCGATCCCCCCGACGCCGGCGAGGTCGATGGCCAGGCGCAGGAGGTCCGGCCCGCTCGGGAGCGGCGGGAGGGCCCAGGTGAAGGTCAGCGGGAAATGGAACTCGTCCGGCGGCTCCTCGTCCTCGGAGAGCAGGACCACGGCGTCCTCGAAGGAAAGGAGGACGCGAGGGTCCACGTCGAGTGCGAGGTGCAGGTCGAGGGGCCCCCCGCACCCCTCCTCGGGATGCAGGTCGACCTCCCAGACCTGGCGCAGCGAGTAGGTCTCGACGAAGTGCCGCTCGTCGTGCACATGGAACCCGTGGTCGACGGAGTGGTCCTTCAGGTCTGCGACGTAGCCGGCGACATCGATGGCAGCCACAACACCAGGAGCCTAATGGGAGCGGACCGGCACCGATTGAGGCGGCCGGGGCGCCAGTGGCCGGTAGGGTTCGTCACCCGTGGACGACGTTCGCCTGCTCGAGGTGCTCGACGATGCCGTCGGCGCCGTCCGGGCCGCGCTGGACGTGCTCGACGACTGGGGGCCCGCCGGGACGACGCCGGGGCAGTACCGCCTCGACCTGGCGGCCGACGGGGCCGCGCTCCCCGTGCTGCACGGCGCGGGACTCGCGGTGCTCTCCGAGGAGTCGGGTGCCACGGGCGACTCATCCTCTCCGTTGACGGCGGTGATCGACCCGATCGACGGGTCCACCAACGCCCACAGGGGTGTGCCGTTCTATTCGACGAGCATCTGTGTGCTCGACGGAGAGGGACCGCTTCTGGGACTCGTGGTCAACCAGGCCACGGGCGACCGCTACGTCGCCGTGCGCGGCGGCGGTGCGGAGGCCGACGGCACGGCTATCCGGGCGTCGGGCTGCGAGGACCTGGGGAGCGCCATCGTCGGCATCTCGGGGTTCCCGGGCCACCATCCCGGCTGGGCCCAGTACCGGGCACTGGGCGCCGCATCGCTCGAGTGCTGCGCGGTCGCCGAGGGGGTGCTCGACGCCTACGTGGTGGTGGGGGGAAGCACCCTCTACGGATGGGACTACCTGGCGGGGTTGCTCATCTGTCGCGAAGCCGGGGCGGCCGACGGCGAGCGCGACGGCCTTGACCTCGTGGTACGTGACGCGTCGAGCCGCCGGCCCATCGTGGCGGCCACGCCGGCACTGAAGGAACGGCTGGCCGCCGAGGGGACGCTGTGATCGACGCAGGCGCTACGGACGCGGCGCTGCGGGCACGCAAGACATGGCGGACGCTCGAGCCCCTGCACGGCATGATCTACTTCGTGCCCGAGGCGGGTGAGGAGTACGCGCGCCTCGGCATCGACGGGCGTGCGGGCTACTTCGCCTCGAGGGCCGCGCCGATGGGCGCGGTGAGCGCCGATGTGGTGGTCTCCACCTTCTTCAACTTCAATGCCGAGCTCGTACGCGAAGCGATCCCGGGGGCCTGGCAGATCGCGGCGCCCGAGGCGCTGGTGGCGGCCCGATTCAGGGCTGCGGACGCCGCGTTCCGGCGTCTGCTGGGCGAAGCCGTCGTGGAGTCCGAGGAGGTGCGCCGCGCCGCGAGCCTCGCCCGAACCGCCGCGGAGGAGGCGGGGCGGCGGCCGGAGGGCCGGCCCTTGGCGGCGGCGCACGCTGACGTCAGCTGGCCGACGGCGCCACACCTGCAGCTGTGGCACGCCCAATCGATCCTGCGAGAGTTCCGGGGTGACGGGCACGTCGCTCTGCTCGTGGTGCACGGCCTGTCGGGCATTGAGTCGTTGATCACCCACGCCGCGACCGGTGACGTGCCGGGCCACGTGCTGCGCACCTCTCGCGGCTGGTCGCAGGACCAATGGGAGACGGCGGTCGACGCGCTGCGCGGGCGGGGCTGGCTCCAGAGAGGTGAGGGTCTCCGCCTCACCGATTGGGGCGGTGCCCAGCGACGTGCGATCGAGGTGGGCACGGATGCCCTGGCGGCCGCCCCCTATGCCGCACTGGGCGACGACGGTTGCGCCGAGCTTCGCGCCCTGGCCCGGCCCTGGAGCACGGTTTTCGCCGGCCAGCTGCCGCGCTGAGGGTTCCCGTCACGGGTCGACGCCGGGGATGGGCATAATTGCCCGGGCGCCGCAGCGCTTGGGCGCTTAGCTCAGTTGGTTAGAGCAGCTGGCTTACAACCAGCAGGCCGGGGGTTCGAGTCCCTCAGCGCCCACGCAGACCTCGCCGCCATCTCACAGCAGGTCAGTGGCCTCCTGCACTCCCGGACTGACGTGCGCTCGGCGGATCTTCGGAAGACGGAACGTCCGCGACCGTCGGATCGCGGGGCATGAGCGCGCCGACATGCATGCGTGCCGCAATGGAGCAACCGACTCATGCGCACAGCATCCGTCGTGACCATCCGCTGCTGCCCGCTCAGTGACAACGGTGATGCTCGCGCGATCGCGCGATGAACGTTGTGTGATCCGTCGCGCGCATCGTCATGAAGGCCATTGCCCAATCTTTCCCGGCTCGGTAAAACCGCAACACAGATTCTCAAAAGAAGGGGAAGAAGGACATGCTCTCGCGGGTACGCAGAAAGAGTCGTCTGAAGCCGCTCGCTCTCACTCTTGGCGCGTCGGCCCTGGTTGCCCTGTCTGCGATCGTGCCGCTCGGGAGCACCGTTGCGGCGAACGCAGCCGGGCCGACCTCCGTCGCCGGCTTGCCCGCAGGGAGCATCCAGCACGTCTGGCTGATCATCCTGGAGAACAAGTCCTACGACGAGACCTTCACCGGTCTCAACAACAACTCGTACCTGTGGCAGACGCTCCCGTCCGAGGGCGTCCTGTTGAAGAACTACTACGGGACCGGCCACACCAGCCAGGACAACTACATCGCGATGGCCTCCGGGCAGGGCCCGGAGCAGGACACCCAGAACGACTGCAGCTATGCCGACACTCCGTTCGGCTCCAACTCGAGCATCGTCACCACCGGCTCCGTCGGCTCCGACACGCCCAACTGGAACTACGGGCAGGTCGCGTCCGCTCAGGGGCCGAACTACCCGACCCCCAGCACGTACAACAACAGCACCAGTCCGCCCACCATCAGCGCGACCAACGGCTGCACGTACCCGACCGACATCCCCACCCTCTTCGACCAGTTCAACGCCGCGGGCGTGAGCTGGAAGGGCTATGCCCAGGACCTGGGAGGTGCCCAACCGATCGGCTCCACCTCCTGGGTGGCCGACAGCGTGCCGGGCCGTGAGGACGCCGCCTGCGGCGGTCCGGGGTCGTCCTCGAACAACCCGGCGACGGACCCGACCCTCATGAGCGACACCGCCACGTTCCCGGCGGATGTCAGCAACCTCACGTCGGCATCCCTGGTCAAGGGGACGGGGACCACCAACGACCCCCAGTACTCGGACCAGTACGTGGCGAAGCACTTCCCCTTCTCGTGGTTCGCATCCCTGACCGGCGGCGGGACGGGTGACCCGATGGGGACGCCACTCACCGAGCCCCAGCCTTCTGCGGGTGGCGGCTCCAACTGCGACGGCAACCACATCGCCAACCTGGACGACCCGAACACCGGCCTGATCCACGACCTCAACGCCGACACCGTCCCGCAGTTCAGCTGGATCACGCCGGACAACTGCAGCGACGCCCACGACACCACGTGCAAGGGCAACAACCTGTCGGGAGCCTTCGGCCTGTACGCGAGCGGGCCCCACGCCGGCCAGGTCAACCTGAACGACCCCATCTACAATCCTGCAGGGTTGCCGGCCGACGACCCCGAGGCCACGACGCCGCGGAACTTCACCGGCGGGCTCTACGCCTCGGACCTGTTCCTGGCGTACTACGTGCCGCTCATCGAGGAGTCGTCCGCCTACGCCCACGGAGGCCTGATCGACATCACCTTCGACGAGGGAGAGCCGAATTTCACCTATTCGGGCAATACCTTCAACAACGTGCTGACGAACAGCAGCGTGGTGAGCGGCTCGCCGGCGATGCCAGCCGGACAAGGAACGTCCTCACCGCAGACCTCGGCTCCGGCCGACGCCCCGAGTTACGGGACAGCAGGGTCGACCGACCCGGGCGCCGACTCGATCTTCGGTGCCGACAGCATTCTCGGCGACACGGCCGGCGAGAACATCGGCGGCACCAACGTGTCCGTCGAACCGACCGGTCCGAACTCGCCGTTGCAGACCGACGGCTCCGGCCGCCAGCAGTTCCCCGGTCCCGGATTCAACCTCGACGTGGACCGGCCGCCGACCTGCACGCAGACCACGCCGGCGCTGGTGCCGGCCGACTGCGAGCCGGGAATCGTGCGGGGTGACTCGGGCAGCAGCCCGGGGCCCCGCACCGACACCGTGACCGGCGGCGGCGGGTCCAGCACCGTCTCGTACCCGGCGCCCTCGAGCGGCAACCCGGTCCTGGTCGGTGACGACACCGGCCGGGAGGTCACGTCAGTCACCATCAACGGCACGGCGGTGGCCATCGGATCGTCGGCGTACACCAGCGACTTCCCCAACGGGTTGTTCGTCGGGACGGTGTCGGATACCGGCGAGCTCTACCCGACCAACAGCAGTGGCCCGACGGTCGCCGCCTCGTTCCAGGCCATTGACGATGCCGGCAACCCCGTGGGCATCGCCGGCAGCGTGACGAGCGTCACGCTCAGTGGCGAGGGCGACCCCGCCATGCTGTCCACCTTGTCGACCCCGACGGCGCCCGTCACCGCTGACCCGCTGTTCGACGCCACGGACCCGACCAACGGTGGTGGCGACACGGGCAGCGTCCTCATCAGCCCGTTCATCGCCCCGGGCTCGGTGTCCACGACGTTCTACAACCACTACAGCTGGTTGCGGACGATGGAGGACGTCTTCGACGTGTCCAACTGTGTGGGCACCTCGACCGACGTCAGCCTCCCGACGGGTTCTGTCTGCGGCGGGCTCGACGGACAGGGCCACATCGGCTACGCCGCGCAGACCGGGCTCGAGCCGTTCGGGACCGATGTCTTCACTGCCCCGAGCGGCGACGGCTTCATGCCCCCCATCCCCACCAACCCTGGGGAAGGGCTCCCCGAGGCGCCGCTGGTCGTGGCGCTCCCGGCCTTCGGCGTGCTCCTCATGGTCGGCTACCTGGTGCTGCACCGCCGCAGGAACCGGGCCATCACGGGATGACCGCTGCCGTCGCACCGACGGCCGACGCTCCGACGGACCGGGCCTCACGGCCCGGTCCGTCGAGCACCCGGCGGGTCTTGTTCTGGGTGGTCTTCGTCGGCCTGGCGGCCGCGATGGCATGGGGCATCTACGGGCTGACGTCCACGCCGGGTCGGAACATCGCTGATCCGCAGTCGTGGCTCCCCAAGCAACAGCTCGACCATCCGATCGACCAGACCGTCGTCGGCACCCTGGCCCGCCCGGCTCTCACGGTGGAGGGTGACTTCGTCCGGGTCCAGACGCCGACGTTCTCGGCCCTCGCGGTGGTCAACGGCCCGGTGGTGCCCGGCGAAGGGCTGCCCTTCCAGCAGAAGTTCACCACCTGCACATGGACGATCTCGCTCAGCCACGTGCGCGGCACCGTCCCGATCAGCGTGGCCGACTTCGACTCCATCGACCACCTGCAGACGGTCTACACACCCACGCTGGTGCCCGGACAGCAGCCGCTGCCCGCCGCCCTGCACACCGGCCAGAGCCTGAGCTTCAAGATCCGCTCCGTCATGCCCGTAGGGGAGGGGCTCCTCCGTTGGGCGCCCGACGGCGATCACATCGTGGCCAAGTGGGACTATCAGGTCGAGAACGACTGAAGGTCGCTCCAAGGAATCCGGGTTTCCCGCATCCGCCAGTGGAGCGTCGTGATGCAACAGAGAGCGAGTAACTCGTGGTGACAGGGATGCAGCGCCAATGGGCCGGCGTCGTCGTCCTCGTCGCGCTGGTCGTCAGTGGGGTTGCCTGTGGCGGGGCCGCCCAGGCTGCAACGACCGCGACGGGTCACCCCGCGAGTCCGCTGCGCGCACCGAAGACAACTCCGGTCGAGGACGCCACCTACCTCACTGACGTCGCCAAGGCCGACTCCAACCTGGCCACCTACGTCCAGCAGGACGGCAACGTCGCCTTCCGGGCCATGCTGACGGACGGAGCCGCATTCTGCGCGTTCCTACGTCAGGGCGGGGGGATCGACACGGCACTGGCGGATGTGGCCCTCGGTGCGCACAGCGTGGAGAGTCAGACCCACCTGCCCCTCTCCGTCCACACCTTCAACACCCTCGAGTCGGTGGCCATGATCGACCTGTGCGCCGGCGAGCAGCACTTGGTCCCGGCCTCGGTCCGGGCCAAGTTGCACCAGCTCGCCGCATCCCTCAGGTCCTCTGCCGACTCGCAGGAGCCCGCATCGGGCTGATGTGGCGCCGGCCAGGTCGAGCGGCCGCACCAGTTCACGACAGCCGCTCTCACATCTGACGAATAGGCATCGTCACGAAACGGGCTCGAATGACACGGCGTTGCTGTGTTCCTGCGGAGTGAGGAACGACGCGAAGTCCCACTTGTCTGATCGGCCCGAATGAACGGCTGGACCGGGACGAGCGTGTCCTGCGCCAGGGAGTAGGGGGAGCCTGGGGGCAGGGCGGGTCATCGCTGGCGGACTGTCGACGCCTGTGATGGGTTCTCCCGCTCGACGCGGGGTCCGACCGTCATTGCTCACTTCGAGAGTTCGAAGCCTCGTTCATGAGAAGGTCTGATGACTGAAAGGAGAACAACATGAGTGATGTTCAGATAGCGAGGCCGGTCAAGACACGCCACCACATTGGTCAAGCGATCAGTCTTCGCGGATTGCGAGCCGAGGTCGAGAGGGCAGACGGGGTCAACGCCAAAATTGCCGTCTTCCTGACCAACATCGTTGGGTCGATGTGGTGCGCGTATGTGTTCGGAGTCATCGCTTTGATCGGATTACCACCAGCATTGAAGCCGGGCGGCGAGGGGATCATCGCTTGGATTGCCCAAACGTTCCTCCAATTGGTGCTGCTGTCGGTCATCATGGTTGGCCAAAATGTGCAGAGTGTGGCGAGTGATGTCCGCTCACAGCACACCTACGATGACACCGTACAGATCCTCGATCGGCTCGACATCCACACCGAAGGAGGGCTCAAGGATCTGGCTGATCAAATCAACAGTTTGGAAACGACGCTCAAGCAGCAAGGCAAGTGACCATCGCTCTGCTCCGAAATGAGTTCATCGTCCTGTCCAGTGCGGCGGGCGGTCGTCGGCTGCGGCCCGGAAGCCTTCAGCCGCGTCCTGTGTCGCCGCGCCAACGTGCCGCATTGTCTCGCCGAAACGGATGGCCTCGAGCGTCGGCATGTGGCGTGTGCGCATCGCCATCTCCTTCATTGCCCGCTGAGCCAGAGGCGCTCCCGCCAGAAGGCGTCTCGCCAGTGCGTTGGCCTCGTCGAGCAGGGTGTCATGCGGGACGACCTTCCAGACCAGACCCATCGCCTGTGCTCGGTCGGCATCGATGCGATCCCCCGTGAGCAACAGCTCCATCGCATCGGCCCAGCTGATGCGCTGCGGGAGGCGTATCGATGCCACGATCGCCGGGACTCCGAGCTTCACTTCTGGAAGACCGAACTCGGCCCGGTCACTCGCCAGTACGAAATCGCACCAGGTGGCAAGTGTGAGCCCGTAGCCAAGGCAGTACCCGTTGACGGCAGCAATCACCGGTTTGAAGATCTCCCATCCGCTCTCGAAGGAATTCAGTGTCGGCTTCTCCCAGAACGTACCTGGGAACTCGCCCGCGGACCCGGCGCCCTGGCGCAGGTCGGCACCGACACAGAATGCGCGTCCCGAACCGGTGACGATGGCTACCCACGCTTCCTCGTCGTCACGAAACCGAGAGAAGGCGTCGTTGAGGTCGCGCCGCATTTGGGCATTGATTGCGTTCAGTGCGTCGGGGCGGTTGTAAGTGATGGTGGCCACATGGCCCTCGAGGCGATATGTGGCCGAATCAGTCACAACCCCATTCTGCCCGTTCGAGAGCAAGTGCCGCCGGTCGAACGGGCCATTGGCGAGCGGCAGCAACAATCGAGGTCCGATCGGACTCGCGAGCCGGGTGCCCCGTTCGGCGGGTTGGTGGAAACATCGGCGACGACGATCACCGCGGCTCGCCCGAGGGTGCCGCGGTGACCGTCCGCCTCTGCGGGGGGGCTCAGCGGTGCTCAGTAACCCTGGCCCTGACCTCCGTAGGCGCCTTCGGGCTCGCCCGTCGTCGAGTTGAGAAGAGGGGTTGGGCTGGTTACCCCTTGAAGTCGAAGAGCGAGCTGAGCGAGCCGGCGCTTCGTTGCCGGATCGATGCCGGCAGGCGACACTCGGAGCGACGAGCGTCAGCTGCCGGGCGGCCGGAACTTCACGTCCCGCTTCGCCGCCTCGTCGATCTCGCTCGGCGTGAGAGACCCTCGATCAGCGTCTTGGTGGCCGCGGCACGAGCGGAGCCCCCTTCGGACTTCAATGCCTTGGCCGCGTCGGCCGTGTATCTCGCCTCGATCAGGTACTTGGGCATGGCAACCTCCTCTTGCTTTTCGCCGTCACCCCACGGAGGTGCGTCGCCGCTGTCACGGGGGTGCTCCCGCATGCCGAAGCCGTGCCATGCAAGTGGGCGGTCCAAAGACGCCCTTGGTCGGCGCCTATGCCAGCCGCTTGGCTCTGGCCAACCCGGTGGCGCTGTAAATGCCGTCGGGAAAGACCGCATCCCAGGCGTCACGTACCCCACGGAAGTCCTCGCTGGGGCCGTAGGCAGCACGTGCGGCAGCCACCACCTCATCTCGACGGGCGGCGACCGCAGGACCCGATTCGTACTCCAACTCGACGTCAATCTGAGCGATCGCCTCGGCGAAGCGGCGTTTGTGTCCGATCAAGCGGACTGGGTTGGTGGGAGGCGTCATGGAGATTCCTTGTCGAGGCCGGCTCCGGGGAAGCTACAACGTAACGCTGGACCCGGATGACCAAGGCCGGCACCTCGGCATTCAGACTGCAGTTGGCTCACCTCGCCGCATGCCGGACCAGCATCCCCATCCACGGCGATCCCCGACGCGAAACAGATCCTACGGGGAACCCCAGTTCTGGGCGATCAGCGACAGGGATCGCACCCGCGCCTCATAGGAGTGGGACCGGGTCGAGAGCATGATCTCGTCGGCCCCGGTGCGGCGCTGCAGGTGGCGTAGGCCCTTCGTGACCGTGTCCGGGTCACCGATCAGATGCGTCGACATGGCCTCTTCGGTGATCGACTTCTCGGCCTCGGTGAACTGGTAGCGCGCTGCCTCCTCCGGGGAGGGCAGCGGGCCCAAGCGGCCCGTTCTCAACTGCAGGATGCTGAGTGCGGTCGAGCCCGACAGCCAGTGAGCTTCCGTCTCGCTCGGAGCACAGAGCACCGACACGGCCACCATGACCCTGGGCTCGGTGTGCAGTACCGAGGGGCGGAAGTTCGACCGGTAGGCGCTCAGGGCAGCATCGATGAGCTTGGGCGCAAAGTGGTAGGCGAACGAGAACGGAAGCCCGAGGAGGCCTGCAAGTTGCGCGCTGAAGAGCGACGAGCCGAGGAGCCACACCTCTGGGAGGTAGCCACGGCCCGGATTCGCCGACGGGTGGCTCGGCAGACCCTCGCCGGGCAGGAGATAGTTGATCAGCTCCACGACGTCCTCAGGAAACGTATCGGCATGCATCTCCGGGGTGCGCCGGAGCGCACGGACTGTGACTGGGTCAGTTCCCGGAGCGCGCCCCAGTCCGAGGTCGATCCTGCCTGGGTGCAGCGCCTCCAGGGTCCCGAACTGTTCAGCCACCACGAGTGGGGCGTGGTTGGGCAGCATGACCCCGCCCGAGCCGACACGCAGGGTCGTCGTGGCATCGGCCAGGTGCGCGATCAGGACCGCGGGCGCAGAGCTGGCCACGGCGGGCATCCCGTGATGCTCTGCCACCCACAATCGGTGGTAGCCGAGTCGCTCCACCTCCGCAGAAGCCTCCACGGTCTCCCTCAGGGCTTGGGCCGGCGTCGACCCCGTTGCCACCGTGGCGAGGTCGAGGACGGAAAGAGGGATCACTCTGCGTACAACACGGTGAATCTCCCAAAACTTCCGGGAACTACCCCGAATGGGTGGGGGAGTGGGGGCCCCTGTTGCTCCAGCCCCAGGTTGTGGATCCACTGAATTCGGAGATGGTGCTGGTACCTTGACGATCGGCGGGCGGCCTTCACGTGGTGGCGTCGCAGCGAGGGAGTGCGGAATGTCTGCCGGACGAATACGAGGGGTTGGCGCCTTGTTGGGATTCGTGGTGTGCACCTGCGCACCCGTCGTCGCCATGGGCTGGGAGTCTCCGGCCTCCGCCATGGGAACAGTGACGATCACCGTCGGCTCATCGGCCAACCCGTCCATCCCCGGCCAGGACGTGACCTACACCGCCACACTAATGACGTCGGACTTGAACGATCTCGTCGGTCCGATCGACGGGATCGAGTTCCAGGACAATGGCAACGACATCGCGGGCTGCAGTTTCCAGCTGCTCTCACTCGTGTCGACAGGGATCTATACGACGACGTGCGACGAGCCTGCGAGCGCCCTCTCGGTTGGCCAGCACGCGATCACGGCGACCTTCGGTGGCGACTCGATCTATCAGGGAGACACCGGGACGCTGCTGCCCGTCCAGACCGTGAGTCAGGCTCTCACCGCGACGACGATCACCTCTCCCTCCCCCGGGACGTCCGTCACCTACGGCAATGAGTCGCAGCTCTCCTTCGACGTGACAGTCACTGGTGCGCCCGGCGTCGACCAGCCTCCCACCGGAATGGTCTATGTGTACGACGGCGCGCCGGTGCCCGACAACATCCTCTGCACGACCAACGTCAACGGAGGGGGGAGCCAGTCGAATGGGAATTGCTACATCGACGACACCCAGCTGAACGCCGGTCCCTACGTGCTCACCGCGGTCTACCAGGGTGACAACAACTATCAAATGTCTTCGTCCGCCCCCCAGGACCTCACGGTCGACCAGGTGATCACGCAGATGAACGTCTTCCCTGTCCCGGGCTACGCCCTCTATGGGGCAGAGAACGGCAACTTCTTCATTGTGGGCGTGGGCGGCAACAACAACAACGGAAACGCCACCGGTTCGGTATCCATCACGGCAAACGGGGTGAACCTCGTCGAACAGGGCTCATGCCGGGCCAACAACGGAGGCGCTAATCCCTGCTACATCGATTCAGCAACTGCGCTCCCGGCCTCGACGACGCCCTACACCGTGACGTTGAGCTATCCCGGCGACGCCAACTTCAGCCCGTCGTCGACGACGGTTCCACTCTCGGTCTTCCCGGCGACGAGCTCAGTCTCGCTGACCGTGTCGCCCTCGTCTACCTCGTATGGCGACGAGGGCGCGGTCGCCATCTCCGCCACCGTGACCTCGGGAACGACCGGCTCGCCGACCGGGTCCGTCACGGTGCAAGACGGGGTCAACACCATCTGCACCATTCCGCTCCAGCCTGCGGGTCCGGACGCTGCAACTGGGAGCTGCCCGACCTTGCGCGGCACCCAATTTCCTCCGGGTAGCTACGCCCTGACCGCGAACTACCAGGGTGACGGCAACTTCCAGAGCTCCGTGTCGTCGGCGCGGCCGCTCACCGTCGCCGACCAGGCCACCCAGGGCTACTGGGAGGTGGGCGCCGACGGCGGCATCTACTCGTTCGGGACGGCGCACTTCTACGGGTCGATGGGTGGGACACCCCTGAACGCCCCGATCGTCGGGATTGCTTCGACCGCGGATGGTGAGGGCTACTGGCTGGTGGCCAGAGACGGCGGGGTGTTCGCGTTCGGCGATGCGCACTTCTACGGCTCCATGGGGGGGAGCCGGCTCAACCAGCCGATCGTAGGCATCGCATCGACACCCGACGGTGAGGGCTACTGGCTGGTGGCCAGAGACGGCGGGGTGTTCGCGTTCGGCGATGCGCACTTCTACGGCTCCATGGGGGGGAGCCGGCTCAACCAGCCGATCGTCGGGATTGCCACCAATTCGACCACCGGCGGCTACTGGGAAGTGGCCAGTGACGGCGGCACCTTCGCCTTCAACGCTCCATTTCTGGGCTCTTCGGGGAACCAGGATACGGCCGCACCCATCGTGGGGATGGCGTCGTCCAATGACGGTGGGGGCTACTGGGAGGTTGCGTCCGATGGTGGCCTCGTGTTCGAAGGGGACGCTCCGTTCTTCGGGTCCATGGGAGCTCAGGCCCTGAACAAGCCGATAGCGGGCATTGCCGCGACGCCGGACGGTGCCGGGTACAGGATGGTGGCGACCGACGGCGGGATCTTTGCCTTCGGTGATGCCCAGTTCGACGGCTCCATGGGCGGCGCATCACTGAATGCGCCGATCATCGGGATCGCCAGCGCGCCGTAGTTGCCTCCGGTACGAGGAGCACGAGCATGAGCCGACTGCAGGATCGAGTGGCGATCATCACCGGAGCCGGTGACGGCATCGGTAGGGGCATCGCACGGGCCTTCGCCCGGGAGGGGGCTCGTGTGCTGGTCGCCGAGCTGGACCCTGATTCGGGCACTGCGGTGGCCGATGAGCTCACGGCCGAGTTCGGGGCCCAAGCCCACGCCATCACCACCGACGTGGCGGACGAGGCCGCCGTCCGAGCCATGGTCGACACCGCAGTCGACCTCTGGGGAACGGTGGACATCCTGGTGAACAACGCCTGGGGCGGGGGCAGCCTGGGCCGGCTGGAATTCAAGTCGAACGAGCAGATGGCCCACGGCCTCCGAGTGGGTTTCTACGGCCCGTTCTGGGGCATGCAGGCCGCTTTTCCGGTCATGCGCGCCCAAGGTCGCGGCAACATCGTCAACCTCTGCTCGCTCAACGGCGTCAATGCCCACATCGGGACGGCCGAGTACAACTGCGCCAAGGAGGCCCTGCGTACGCTCACGCGCACCGCAGCCCGCGAATGGGCGCCCTACGGGATCGTCGCCAACGCCATCTGCCCGGGCGCCAAGACAGCCGCGTCGCGAGCCGTCTTCGCTGCCAATCCCGAGCTCGAGGCGATGGCCGATGAGGCCAACCCGATGGGCCGTCTGGGTGATCCCGAGGCCGACATCGCGCCGGTCGCCGTCTTCCTGGCCGGGGACGACGCCCGCTACCTCACCGGGAACACCCTGTTCGTCGACGGGGGCAGCCATATCAACGGCGCTCCCTGGGCCCCGGAGCTACCCGACCATCCATGAACGATCCGGGCAGCCTGAACGGCCCGGGCGGCGACCCCATCGCCTGGCTCGTGGCACACGAGGAGATCCGTCAATTGGCAAGTCGCTACGCCGTCGCGCTCGATGCCCGAGATCTCGACGCGCTCGTCGGCCTGTTCGTGGACGACGTGCGGGTCGGTCGTGACCAGGTTGGCCACGAGGCATTGCGCGCGAGCTTCACCGAACAGTTGCGGGATCTCGGTGTCACGATCCTCCTCGTCGGCAACCACGTCATCGACGTTCTGGACGACGACCATGCGACCGGGATCGTCTCCTGCCGCGCAGAAATCGAGATGGGCGAGGAGTGGGTGGTCCAGGCGATCCAGTACCACGACACCTACGAACGGCGCGACGGGAGGTGGCGCTTCGGCCGCCGACGGCACCTGCTGTTCTACGGTGCCGACATGCTGAAGCGACCGATCGGCCTTCCACCTGCACACTGGCCTGCGAGCGCCATTGGCAAGGGTGAGCTCCCAGAGGCTCTCGACACGTGGCGGGACTTCCACGACGGCCTCACCTGATCGGACTTCGCATGGCGGGCACGGTCGATCAGTCGTCCGCCGCCGTGAGCGTCGAGCCCATCGACGGATCGGCCGGCTCTTCTCTCGCCCGGCTGGGGAGTGCGGCCAGAACCACCAGGCCGGCCACGGCCACGACCACGGACGCGACGACGAGGCCCAAGTCCATGCCCGATACGAAGCCGCGGCGGGCGGCGCCGGCAAGAGCCGCTCCGGCCTGGCCCGGGACATGTGCGGCGACGGCCAGCGCACCGCCGAGTGAACCGAGGATGAGCTTGTCGATGCCGGCCGGGATCGGTTGGTGCGCCAAGAGAGGCGTCATGAAGTTCTGATAGCGGATGTTCAGAGCGGTTCCTATGACGGCGACGCCCAGCGCGCCTCCGAGTTGCATGGACGTATCGCTCGTGGCGGAGCCAACCCCGGCCTCCGCCCTCGGCAGCGAGCCCATCACCGACTCGGTCGAGGGTGCCAGGCCCAGTCCGACCCCCACGCCGATGCAGACGAGCCAGGGTACGGAGTCCCGATAGGTGGTGTGCACGGTGGTCCGTGACAGGAGGCCGAGCCCGACGGCCACGAGGAGAAGGCCGCCGGCGACCACCGGCTTGGTGCCGAATCGCCGGGCGACGACGACCGATATCGGCGCCGCTACCAGCAGGACCAGGGCGATGGGGCCGATTGCCAAACCCGTCTTGAGGGGATCGAAGCCAAGCGAGAACTGCAGGTACTGGGTGAAGAGGAAGAACAAGCCGAGCAGGGCGAAGAGGAGCAGCGCCAAGGACGCGATGGCCGCGCTGTAACGACGGTTCCCGAAGAACTCCAGGGGGAGCAAGGGATGGTCGATGCGCCGTTCCCACAAAATGAAGGTTCCGATGGCCACGACGGAGCCGGCGAGGGCACCGACCACGAGCGGCGACGTCCAGGTTCGGTCCGGTGCTTCGATGATCGCCCACAGGAGGAGGCCGACTCCCACCATGGAGAGCGCGGCACCCAGGGGGTCGGGCCGTCTCGGGTGCGGGCTCTTCGAGTTCGGGACCAGCAGCGCGGTCGCCACGAGCCCGACGGCGGCAATGGGCACGTTGACGAGGAAGACCGAACCCCACCAGAAGTGGACGAGCAGGAGGCCGCCTAGCATGGGTCCGAGCGCGACGCCGAGGCCTGCAGTTCCCGACCAGATGCCGATGGCCCGTGCCCGGTCCCGATCCGTCGTGAACACGTTGGTCAGGATCGACAAAGTGGAGGGCATCAGGGCAGCCGCCCCCACTCCCATGACGGCTCGGGCGGCCGTCAGCCGGTCCGGAGTGCCCGACCACGCCGCCATGGCCGATCCGGCGCCGAAGAGGACGAGCCCGGCCATGAACACCCACTTGCGGCCAACTCGATCACCCAACGCACCGAACGTCAGGAGCAATCCGGCGAAGAAGATGGCAAAGGCATCGACGACCCACTGCAGCTGCGTCGAGGTGGCGTGCAGGCTGCGGACGATGGAGGGCAGCGCGACGTTGAGGACCGTGTTGTCGAGGCTGATGAGCAGAAGGGTGACGCACAGGACGGCAAGCGTGGCCCGGCGCCGCGCCCTCGGGAGATCGCCGGCGTCTTGGGCGTTGACCTCGAGATCCGATCGGCCGCTGATCATCCCGATGCTCTGGACCGACGTGTCAACGCGGCGCGGTCATTTCGCTCGAGCGCCTCGTGGGCGGGGCACCCGGACCTTGTACATCCTTCGACCCTACGCCTGACGGCCGCCACTCAGGCTGTCCGAGCAGGTGGGGTCACGTGGTCCCTCGTGTGGAATAGGGCTCAGATCGCACCCGCTGCGGACAGGTCGGCGATGTCGTCCCAGGAATAGCCGATCTCGAGCAGCACCTCCTCGGTGTGCTGCCCCAACTCGGGTACCTGCGTCAGCGCGTGCGGCGCGGGCTCGGAGAACCGGACCGGAGCCCGGACGACATGGGTGCCGGAACCGGAGGCGCCGGGATCCTGGACGCGTTCGATGTAGCCGTTGGCCGCGACGCCTGGGTCGGCGGCCACTTCGGCGTGGTCCCGCACCGGGGCGAAGCGCAGGCCGGCGTCGCCGAGGAGCCGACACCACTCCGCGGTGGGCTTGGTCACGAACACCTCGTCGAGAATCGGCCACAGCTCCGCTTTGTCGTCTTCGAAGTAGAGGAGATGGTGGAAGCGGTCGATCAGGTCCGGCCTCCCGATCGTCCGGTAGAAGAGGTCACGAGCTGGACCCGCGGTGCCGACGATGGCGATCCACCCGTCGGACGTGGGAAAGAGCCCGTAGATCCCGGGAATCATCGGGTGGCTGCGGCCGCTCGGCCCCGAGGGCTCCCCGGACATGAGATACCGGGTGTATTCCCCTGCCTGGGCCCAGATCTGCCCTCCCAGCAGCGAGGTCTCCACCAGCTGCCCCCGGCCCGTCCGCTCTCTGGCGAACAGCGCGGCCAGGACCCCCGCCAGGAGGTTCTGGCCGGAGATGTGGTCGGCCACGGTCGCCCCGACCGGGCTCGGGTCGCTGCTGTGCCCGCCCGTCGTGCTGATCAAGCCCCCCGCGGCCTGGGCGCTGAGGTCTGCACCCTCGCGCGCCGCGTCGGGCCCTTCGGTACCGAAGGACGATCCCATCGCGTAGACGATCCTCGGGTTGCGTTGTGCGGCGTCGGTGTAGCCCACACCCCAGTCGTTCATCGTGCCTGGCTTGAAGTTCGTCACGACCACATCAGCGGTCTCTACCATCCGCAGGAAGATCTCGCGACCCCGCGGGACGCGTAGATCGACGGTCATGCTCCGCTTGCCACGGTTGTAGGCGGTGAAGAACGCCGATCGCCGATCCTCCCGGCTGATCGGAAGCCACCGGCTCTGATCACCGAAACCGGGCAGCTCGACCTTGATCACGTCTGCGCCCCACTCGAGCATGGTCAGGGATGCTTGCGGGCCCTGCACGAGGAGTCCCGCTTCGAGCACACGGACGCCGTCGAGAGGTCCCATCTGCGGTTCAGGCAGCCGCGGAGTGGTGGCAGTCACCATCCGCAGGATCGAGAGCGTTCCATGCAACCATTGTGCAATGATCGCGCGTCGCGCCCCGGTCCACATCGTTCATCCCCACCGCCACCGAATTGGGGCCGCAGCGCGGTCGGTCGTGGTCGCTTCGCTGCTGACGATCGTGATCGGCGCCGTCGGGATCGCCGCCCAGGTGGGGAGTGGAGCCACACCTTCGGGTTGGTACGTCGCCTCCACGCCGGGGACCGGCGCGGACGACATACTCCTCGGGTCCTCGTGCGCCAACGCCACCCAGTGTTGGGCGGTCGGCGCTTCGATCGAGAACATCGGATCGGGCTCCGGCTCCTTTGCCCCGCTGGTGGAAACTTGGAACGGCACGACCTGGACCCTCGCCGCGACACCGCCCGTGCCGGCCGGCCACGGTGGGGGATTCTTCGACGTCTCATGCCTGAGCGGATCCGACTGCTGGGCGGTCGGGGCAGAGCTCGGGGTGAGCGGGGGCGGGAACCCAAGCGGGACCCTGATCGAGAACTGGAACGGCTCCTCCTGGTCGATCGTGCCGAGCCCGAGCCCGACCGGTCCCGGCGTAGGGGGAGCGCTGCTGCAGGGCGTGAGCTGCACGTCCGCGTCGAGTTGCATGGCCGTCGGGTCTTCGACTGACGACAACGGAGAGAGCCTCAGCGATCTGATCCTGCAGTGGAACGGTACGGCCTGGAGCATCGTGCCCGGGGCCGCCACTGGCCAGGCCTTCGACCAGCTGACGCGGGTCACCTGCCTGGCGGCTTCCGACTGCTGGGCCGTCGGCAACGCCGGTCCGAAGCAGCAGAACCCCAACTTTCTTCCGATCTATCCGGGCAACGCCCCTGGGGATCAGGGTCTGATCGAACACTGGGACGGCACGTCGTGGACGATCACTCCGAGCGCGGCGTATCCGATCCCTGAGGGTGGCTACCTCTACGGCCTGGCCTGTGTCAGTGACACGGACTGCTGGGCATCCGGGTCGACGACCGACAGCAGTGGCAACGCCGCGGGAATCCTCATGGAGCACTGGGACGGGTCCGCCTGGTCCGACGTGTCGGCGTCGGTCCCCGACGTCTCGACACCCGGAATTCTGAGCGGCATCACGTGCCTCAGCTCGGTGCAGTGTTGGGCGGTCGGCTCGCTCGGCGGGTTCGGCGGGGGTGGCGGCTCCGGGTTCTCGCCGACACCGATCATCGAGAACTGGAACGGCTCGTCCTGGTCGATCGCGCCCAGCCCGAACGTGACCGCCCTCGGACTCCTGGACACGATCGGCTGCGTACGAGCGGTGGGGTGCCTGGCAGCCGGCACGGCGGCAACACAGGCCCAGGAGAACGACCCGGGCCTCCGCACCTTCGTCGAACAGATGGCATTTCCCCCCGCCTCCAACCAGGGCCTCGTGCTGGGAGCGGGCGACGGGGGCGTCTTCGACTACGGAACCGCGGCGTTCGCCGGTTCGATGGGCGGTCAGTACCTCAATGCCCCTGTCGTCGGCATCGCGGAGACGCCTGATGGAGGCGGCTACTGGTTGGTGGCGTCCGACGGAGGGGTCTTCAACTTCGGGGATGCGGCGTTCTACGGCTCCATGGGGGGCCAGCACTTGAACGCACCGGTCGTGGGCATGGCCGCCACTCCGGACGGTCGGGGCTACTGGCTGGTCGCCTCCGACGGTGGCGTGTTCCGGTTCGGCGACGCACAGTTCCACGGTTCCATGGGGGGCCGGCACCTCAATGCGCCGGTCGTGGGCATTGCGACCTCCGGCGACGGCGGCTACTGGCTGGCGGCGTCCGACGGCGGGGTCTTCGAGTTCGGCGACGCCGGGTTCTTCGGTTCTGCCGGCGGTCAGCGCCTCAACGCGCCGGTGACCGGCATCGCCGCCACGCCCGATGGTGGGGGCTACTGGCTGGTCGGGTCCGACGGGGGAGTCTTCGACTACGGGAACGCCGCGTTCCTCGGCTCGGTGCCGGGCCAGGGCATCATGGGCCAACCACCGATCGTCGGGATCACCCGGACCCCGAGCGGGGCCGGATATTGGCTGGTGGGCTCGAACGGCGCCCTCTACACCTACGGGGATGCGGCCTTCCTGGGATCGCCGAACGGGACCAGGCTGAACGCCCCGGTCACGGGCCTCGCCTCCTCGTAGCCCGACGCAGTGGGCCTCGGACCCCTCACACGAAGTCGGAACCGCCGTCCACGTTGACGCAGGCACCGGTGACGTAGCCGTTCCGCCGGGAGACGAGGTATGCGGTCAGGGAAGCCACTTCATCGGGCAGTCCGGCCCTGCCGATGTCGGCGGGCTGGTGGAACGTCTTGTCGATCCATGTCATGACGTCGTTCGGGTCCGTCGGGTCCAGGTTCTCGGCCGCGAAGACGTCCTTCAGGTTCTCGGTGAAGCTGGCGGTGACGATGGTGCCGGGGCAGACGGCATTCACGAGGATCCCGTCGGGAGCCAGCGACTTCGCGAGGTTCTTGGCGATGCTGGTGACCGCCGCCTTCGAGGCGGTGTAGGCCACCAGGATGGGGCTCTGGCGCTGAATGGAATGGGCCGAGAAGATCGCCATCCGACCCCATTCGGCGGCCCGCATCAGCGGAACGGCGGAGCGGACGCTCCGCACGGCCGACATCGTGCCGAGCGCGAAGGCGTCGTCCCATCCGCGGTCGTCGAGCTGCTCGAACCGACCTGCGCCCGGGCCGATCGTGTGCACCAGGATGTTGAGCGATCCCCAGCGGTCCGCCACCTGGCCGAACGCCTCACTGATTGAGTCGGCGTCGGTCATGTCGACGCTGATGCCCACCGCATCGGGGCTACCTGCGGTTCGCAAGGCGGCCGCCGTGTCGTCGAGGGCCTCGCGTCCACGGGCCATGACGGCCACGCGGGCACCTTCGCCGGCGAGCACCTCTGCGACCGCCCGCCCCATGCCCTTGCTGCCGCCGGTGACGACGGCCGTCGCGTCAGCGATCCCGAGATCCATGCACCTCATCCTCCCCCTGCCGCGGTGATCACGTGATCACGCGCCGGCATCGTACGCTTCGAGATACGGCGCGAACTGCTCGTGCACCTGCGTGACCGTCAAGCCGAAGTCGGCCAGGTCGTAGGAGTGGCGTCCGTGCGATCCGGGCTCGTGTGTCGTCGCCCAGCTGCTCACGGCGGCTCGCGACGTGTCCGAGAACTCAAGGCCGATCCGCCCGTAGGCCGCTTCCATCGCGCTGACCGGGTCCACCTGTAGGTCGGCGAAGGAGAGGTCCGCGAAACGGTCGTCACCGACGCGGGCCCGGAAGTCCATGGCCCGGGAGACTGCGAGCCACCACCGCCCGAGCTGCTCCGCACCGAGCTCATCGGCGTCGTATCGGTCGCTTCCCCAGCTGCGTACGTAGTGGATCAGACTGCAGACCGATGCCAGGACGTTGGCCGGGTCACGGTGGCTCCAGAGGAACTTGGCGTCGGGATAGGCCTCGAGGAGGGCGTCCAGGGCGAACATGTGAACGGGGGTCTTGAGGTGCCAGAGGTTCGGCGGGCAGTGCCACTGCAACAACCGGAGGACGCGCCGGTGGTAGCGGTACGTGGTGCCCATGTCGCACTCGGTCACCCACGACAGGTAGGAGGGAACGCGGCCGAAGCCGTCGAAGTGCACGGTCCGGAAGCTCATGCCCAAAAGGTCCTGGCACTCCGTCGGCGTCGTCGCCTCCTCGTGGTGCATGGTCTGCATCAGTGGGAACATCTGGTTCATCATGACCAGGCCGGCTTCGGTCTCGGCGATGCGGGGATCACTGTGCTCGGTCGCCGACTCCGGCGGCGGGCAGGGCGACGAGGACTCCCACAACCGGAGGGAACGGAACTGAGGGTCAGCCGCCACGAGCTGGCTCAAGGCGGTCGTGCCCGTGCGCGGGAGGCCGATGACGAAGACGGGTCCTTTGATCCTCTCGGCCTCGATCGACGGGTGGGCCCGGTAGGTGTCCTCCACCCGCAGGCGGGACTCCAGCAGGCTGACCAGGCGGATCCGCAACATGACCTCGCCGCTTTCGGTCAGTTCCGCCTCCTCGTTCAGGGAGGCCACCAGGCGCTCGAGGCCTTCCCGGTGCGATCCGTCGCCGAAGTCGTCCAGGCCTGTCCGTTCCCGGGCGTCGCCCTCGAGCGACTCGACGTCCAGGCTCATCGGACGAATCGCTTGCTGACGGCCAGCCGCCTGGCCGCGATGGTGGCCTTCCGCTCATCAGGCGTGACCCGTGCCGTGGTTGCGGGCAGGGAGGCTGCAATCTCGGTGAACGGGACTACGCGGGTCGTCGGCACGGGCGCCGATTCCGTGCGCACGCAGCGGAGGATCACCGGGCCGGCGCTGTGTCCGGCGGTGTCGAGCCAATTGGCGACGCCCGGATCCTCGTGGGCAATGACGACGCGAAGGACCCCGTCGGCGTCGACGACGGCCTGGTGCCCGTTCAGGCTGCTCTGGTGCCCGGCGTAGTCGATGGTCTCCCACCACGGGTTGCCGAGCGAGTAGCTCCAGTAGAGACCCTCGGGCGGTGTTACTTCCACGAGGAGGGCCTCGTCCGGTCCGAGCTCCCAGGAACCGATGACGGGCCGGTTCTCCGCTGCCGCCCCCATGGCGGTGCCGTCGAGAGGAGGCAGAAAGGTGTTGGGCGTCTCCGGCCGGGAGAACTGCAGGAAGAACTCGAGATTGCCGACGACGAAATCTCCCAGCGCGACCAGCTGGCGGCCGATCACGGCCCTCGGATCCTCCTCTGGACGGGCCTCCCGCTCTCTCGCCTTCCCGATGCGCTCGATGTGGAGCTCGGACGCCACCTCGGTGTCCCAGTCGTAGAAGAAGTGCCGTACTACGAGGATGGTCGCATTCTCGGCGATCGGCAGCCAGTTGCCCGCGTGCTCCTCGGCGGAGAGCACGAGTTCCACTTCTCCCGCGGGACCGAGATCCAATTCGTCCAGCAGCACGTTGGCCGACGAGGCCATGCCCGCCATCGACTGCAGTCCGACATAGCGGGCGGATCCCCGGTTCCCCCAGAGACGGTAGGACTCTCCACCGCGCAGCGGCGCCCCCGTGTAGATGCAGTCCGGGCAGTCCATCCCCCACTTGAAGACGGCATCGACGCCCGAGGGCGTCACCGCCAGCACCGGGTCGGACTGCGTCCGCAGCGCCTGGTCCAGCCCGATACCCAGCAGTACGAGCAGGTGCCGGAAGCCCGCAGCCATGTCCGTCGGATTCCGGGGGACATCGTCGGACAGGACGACGTCCGAGGCCTGGCGCAAGGCATCGAGCAGGTGGGTCCATGCCCGTCCCGACACGAGGTCGTCAGCGGTGGCATCCCCGGCGCGCGCCGCCTCGCTCACCGAGTGCGGCATCCACGACGGGTTGATGAAGGGAGTCGTCAAGGTGCGCTCGCACGCGTCTGAACGACTGGCAGAAACAGCATGACCGGCCCCCTTTGCGACTAGGCGGGCCATGCTCCCGCGTGCTGACGAGGGCCGTCAACCCGATCGGCCTCGGCGATCACCCGTTTCGAGAGGCGCTGCGCGTAGCGTGTCGCCAGAGGAGGCAGAGGAGTGCCACGGTTGGCGGTCACGAGGCAAGCAGAGGGCGCATGATCAGCACTGCGATTCCCACCCTGGTGCTGATCGCCGCCGCTGCCGTGCTAGCCCCGATCATCGCCGAGGGCAGCCGCCGCTTCCTTCCCGTTCCCGAGGTCGTGATCCAGATCCTCCTGGGAATCCTCCTCGGGCCCTACGTCCTGGCGCTGGCCCACCCCGGCAGCGTGGTCACCGCACTGTCGGATTTCGGGCTCACCTACCTGATGTTCCTGGCCGGCACGGAGCTCGATCTGTCGATCATGCGCGAGGGTCACTTGGGACGCGCCGCCTGCGCCTGGGGAGTCTCCCTCGTGCTCTCGCTCTTCGTCGGGGTGGTGCTGCATGCAACAGGTTCGTTCCTCGACTCCATAGTGGTGGGTCTCTGCCTGACCACGACCGCGCTCGGGACCCTGTTGCCCATCCTGCGCGACGCCGGGGTGTTGCGGACGGCGATGGGACCCGTGCTCCTGTCGGTGGGCGCGCTCGGTGAATTCGGCCCGATCGTGGCCGTGGCCGTGTTGCTGACCAACCGTGACGCGCGGCTCACCTTCCTCCTTCTGGCGCTCTTCGTTGCCGCCGCCGTCATCGCCGCGTTGCTGGCCATGCAGGTGCACCCGCCCCGCTTCGTCGCCCTGATGCGCCGGCACCTCCACTCGACGGCACAGCTACCAGTGCGGATCTCGTTCCTCCTCGTGATCCTTCTGGTCTACCTGGCCCTCAAGCTCAGCCTCGACGTGCTGCTCGGCGCATTCGCGGCCGGCGTGGTGGTCCGCCTGTTCATCCAGGGCGAGGACCGCGAGCCGATACAGAGCAAGTTGGAGGCGATCGGCTTCGGGTTCCTCATCCCGATCTTCTTCATTGAGAGTGGCATCACCTTCGACCTGCACGCCCTGATCCACCAGCCCAGGGTCCTGCTCCTCGTGCCGGCGTTCACGGCGCTGTTCCTCGTGACCCGCGGAATACCCACCTGGGCGTTCTTCCGCGGCGTCATGTCGAAGGCGGAGGCGAGTGCCCTGGCCGTGCTCTCCGCGACCGGGCTGCCGATCATCGTGGTCATCACGACGCTCGGCGTGGAGGAGCACCGGATGAAGCCCCAGAATGCGGCCGCGCTCGTCGCCGCGGGCATGTTGTCGGTGTTGATCTACCCGATGATCGGACTCAGCCGGCTGAGCAAGGCGGACAAGCGGGCCGGCAGCCCTGAGCCCGCCGGCGGGGACGAACCATGAGAACGGTCCGGGCCCGCGTCCCGTCGCCCAGAGAGTGTGACCAGCTCGCAGAGCGACGCGGTCTGTTTCGCGCGCATCGAGTCGGGGCATGTCATACCCGGTCAGCCGGCGAGAGGGTGTAGGACAGAAAAGCGGCATGGACGATTCTTGGGACGAGATCGACGACCTTCTGAGCGATGACCCGCACGCGGTTCCGCCGCTCGCGCTATCGGCTGGCATCGCCTTCGTATCGCTCGCCACACTGCTGGGGACGGTCACCCTGAGCGGGCTCATCCGGGTGGCGCGTCTCGGCGCACGGTGGGGGCAATGAGCCTCCTCGGACCGCGCTGACGTCACCAGATGGTGGGCGCCGGCCCGGGTGTCTCACTCGTCGTAGCCGCCCGTGAAGAGGCTGGGGTGGGGGCGCGCCGGCGGCGTCGCGAAGAACGGGCGCACATGGGTCTCCATGATCTCCTCGGCGACTGGTGCCATGAGCGGATCGGGCAGGAGGTCGCTGTCCTCCGCCGGATCCTCGTGCAGGTCGAAGAGCTGGCACGGCGTCACGGCGTCCTCGTCCACGACCAGCCTGTGGCGATCGGTCTCGAACACGGCGAAGCCCCAGTTCTCGCTCACGGTGACCACCCGGGGTTCGGCGGACCCGCCGTGCACGGCTCCGAGCAGCGATCTGCCCTCGCCGTCGGGGATGTCGGGGGCGCCGGCGATGCTGCGAACGGTTGCCGGCACGTCCAGGTGCTCCACCAGCGAATCGACGACCCGGGACTCGCAGCCCCCCGGCGGCCGCACGATCAGCGGGACGCGTACTGACCCCTCGTACAGCACGCACTTGGACATCAACCCGTGGCTCCCCGCCATCTCTCCGTGGTCGCTGGTGTAGATGATCCAGGTGTTGTCCAGGAGCCCCCTGCGCTCCAACGCCCCGACCATGAGCCCCACGGCGTGGTCGATGACCGAGATGTCGGCCGCGTACGACCGCCGCATGCCGCGGATGGCGTCGTCGCTCATGGTCTGCGAGTCGGACACCCACAGGAACGCATTCAGGAGGGCGCCGTAACGCCCCGTTCCCTCGACGGCAGGGCGCGTGGTCGAGCGCGGCATGGAGATGTCCACGTCGCGGTAGCGCTCCACTGCCTCCTCCGGTGCGTCCCAGGGGTCGTGAGGACCAGGGAATCCGACGAAGAGGAAGAAGGGCTCCCGGCGGTCGTACCGCTCGATCCATTGGACGGCCTCGTGTCCATGCCACGTGTCCACGTAGGCGTCGAGCGGAAGGGGCATCGGGGTGGAGTCCCACATGGGCACGCACTTGGTCGTGTTCTGGCCGTCCTCGTTCTCCCCCTGGTAGCTGCGATCCGCGATGTGCTTCTTGTACGTGTCGATGAGGCCGCGGTCCGAGAGGAAGTCCGTGTAGCGGTTCGGGATCTTGCCCACGAACTTGTCGCCCGTCTCGAAGACCTCGGCGAACCCGAGTTCCCGGAGGCGCCCGGCCATGTCGTCGATGTGCGCGACGGGAAGTTTCTCGTCGAGGTACAGGTGGGCCTTGCCCAGTAGCGACGTGTGGTAGCCCGCTTCCCGAAGGGCCCAGGCGTAGGTGGGGGCCTGCGGTGCGATCTCCTCTGCGTTGGTGTAGACCCCGTGGTCGCGCACGTAGCGCTCCGTCATGAAGGAAGCCCTCGCCGGCATGCACAGCGGGCCCTGGCACGAGACCCGCGAGAATCGCACACCCTCCGACGCCAGGGCATCGAGCGAGGGGGTCAGGACGCTCGCGTCTCCTGCGCACCCCAGCATGTCGGCCCGGTGCTGATCCGACATGACGAGGAGGATGTTGGGGGCGCCCGTGGTCACTGCATGGCCCCTTTCGGTCTCAGTATCGCTGCTCGACGTGAGAGCGGATGGATCTTCGCATGAACCGGGACTGCAGGCGGGGAAGCGGCCTCTTCGATTGTCATGGGGGCACGGTGCCCAGCAGTAATCTGTCGCCACCGCCCGGAGTTCGACCTGGAGCCCATCGCATGCCCTTTGATCTGAAGAAGGTGTTGGACGAGCGCTCGGGCTAGAATTTCGCCCTCCACTCGGAGTACGTCAACCCGCAGCTGCCCCGGGTGCTGGGACAGATCGAGTTCGACCGCTTCTAGGTCAAGGGCGAGGGCTGCTACCTCGTCGACGACAAAGGGGACCGCTACCTGGACTTTCTGTCCGGGTTCGGTGTGTTCGCCCTCGGGAGGGGCCATCCGGACATCGTCCGGGCGTTGCATGACGCGCTCGACGCGGACCTGCCGAACCTCGTGCAGATGGACTGCGCGCTCCTGCCCGGCGTCCTGGCCCAGGAGCTCGTGGCGCGGTCGCATCCGGGCATCGAGCGTGTCTTCTTCACCAACTCCGGGGCCGAGGCCGTCGAGAGCGCCATCAAGTTCGCCCGCGCCGCCACCAGGCGGACCCGCATCCTCTACTGCGACCACGCGTTCCACGGCCTGACGACCGGCGCGCTCGCACTCAACGGCGGCCGGGAGTTCCGCAGCGGGTTCGGGCCGCTGCTCCCGGGATGCGACATGATCCCGTTCGGCGACGCGTCCGCGTTGGCCCGCGAACTGCGCCGGGGCGACGTGGCGGCGTTCATCGCGGAGCCGATCCAGGGCAAGGGGGTCAACCTGGCCCCCGACGGCTTCTGGCAGGAGGCACAGTCGCTCTGCCGTCGCCACAAGGCGCTCATGATCCTCGATGAGGTGCAGGCGGGCATGGGCCGCTCGGGGACGTTCTTCTGTCACGAGCAGTTCGACATCACGCCCGACATCGTCACCGTCTCCAAGGCCCTCTCGGGGGGGTACGTGCCGGTGGGCGCCATGCTGTGCTCGGCCGAGGTGTCCGACAGCGTGTTCAGCTCCATGGACCGGGCCGTCGTCCACTCGTCGACGTTCAGCGCCAATCAGCTGGCGATGGTGGCCGGCCTGGCGACACTGCAGGCGTTCGAGGACGAGGACATCCTCGACCGTGTCCGTCGGACCGGGAAGGCCTTCACCAAGGCTCTCGAGCCGCTGGTCGAGAAGCACGAGTTCCTGCACGAGGTGCGGGGGATGGGCCTGATGATCGGCTTGGTGTTCGGCGAGCCCAGCTCACCCGGCCTCAGGCGACGGTTCCGGATGGTCGAGGCCCTGCGACCTGCCTTGTTCTCGCAGATGATCGTGGTCCCGCTGTTCCACCGGCATCGCATCCTCACCCAGGTCGCGGCCGACAACATGAACGTCGTCAAGCTCCTCCCCCCGCTGATCGCCGGTGACGACGAGGTCGAGCTCTTTGCCGACGCGCTCGACGACGTGCTGGACAGCGCACAGCAGGGCTCCAGCCTGATCTTGGAATTCGGCAAGACCATGGCCAAGGGCACGCTGCACAAGGCACGGCTGTGATTCTCGGGTCGGGCGACAGGGTCCTGGTGACGGGGGCGAGCGGGTTCATCGGGTCCGCCGTCACCCGTCAGCTGGTTGCCCGGGAGCAGGAGGTGATCGCGCTCGTGGAGCCCGGCGCCGACACGGGGAACCTCGACGATCTGCACGTCAAGGAGGTGGTCGGGGACCTGCGGGACGCCGACAGCGTCAGGAAGGCCATGAGCGGCTGCCGGGCGGTCTTCCACGTCGCCGCTCTCTACCGGTTCTGGGCGAGCGACCCCGCCGCCTTCTACGACATCAACGTGGGTGGGACCAAGAACATCCTCGCCGCGGCCTCGGAGTCCGGGGTGGAGCGTCTGGTGTACACGAGCACGGTCGGGACACTCGGGCTCGAGCACGTCTCGGGGGCGGAGTCGGCCGACGAGCGCTCGTTCCCCGACGTGCGGCACCTCTACGGCTCCTACAAGCGCTCCAAGTACGTGGCCGAGCACGAGGTGCTGCGCGCCATCGCCGAGGGGCTGCCCGCCTCACTGGTCCTCCCGACCTTCCCCGTCGGTCCTGGCGACCGCGCGCCGACGCCGACCGGCAAACTCGTCCTCGACTTTCTGAACGGCCGGATCCCCGGGTTCGTCAACACGGTGCTGAACGTCGCGCACGTCGACGACGTGGCGGCCGGGCAGGTCCTCGCCCTGGAAGGAGGCCGGACCGGGCGCAGCTACATCCTGGGTGGCGAGAACCTGAGCCTGCAGGCGCTGTTGAACGAGCTCGCCTCCATCACGGGCCTTCCCGAGCCGCGGTTCAAGGTTCCGCGGTCGCTGTCGCTGGCCGTTGCCGCGCTGTCGGAGGCGGTCGAGGGCAAGGTGCTCCGACGGCACCCCTCGGTTCCCCTCGAGGCCGCCCGGATGTCGACTTCTCAGATGGCTTTCGACGACACGCGTGCGCGCCAGGAGCTGGGCTACGCGCCGCGACCTGCCGCCGAGGCTCTCGAGGACTCGGCGCGCTGGTTTGTGCAGACCGGCAAGGTCGGCGGCCGCCGGCTCAGCCGGATCCGCTGGTCCTCGGACCGGTAGCCGACCCCCGCCCCGGCCGTTTCGGGGGCCGGGCGGCGATGGGGCACACTGGTCGCCGTGGCGCCCCAATTCATCTACACCATGCGCGGCCTCACGCGCTTCTACCCGCCGGACCGCGAGGTCCTCAAGGGCATCAACCTGTCCTTCTACCCGGGAGCCAAGATCGGCGTCATCGGGTCGAACGGGTCGGGCAAGTCGTCGCTGCTGCGGATCATGGCCGGAGAGGACGACGGGTTCACGGGAGAGGCCCGCCTCACGCCGGGGTTCACCGTCGGCTACCTCCCCCAGGAGCCGCAGCTCGACACGTCGAAGGACGTCGCGGGCAACGTGGCGGAGGGCGTCGGCGAGGCGAAGCGGTTGGTCGACCGGTTCAACCAGGTCTGCGCCGCGTTCGGCGAACCCGACGCCGACATCGACGCGCTGCTCACCGAGCAGGCGGATCTCCAGTCGAAGATCGACGCCGCCGGTGCCTGGGAGCTCGACCGCACCTTCGAGATCGCCATGGACGCACTCCGCCTCCCTCCCGGCGACGCCGACGTCGGGACCCTGTCGGGCGGCGAGCGCCGCCGCGTCGCGCTCTGCCGGCTGCTGCTGTCCAAGCCCGACCTGCTCCTCCTCGACGAGCCGACCAACCACCTCGACGCGGAGTCGGTTGCCTGGCTGGAGCGGGCCTTGCAGGACTACTCGGGCACCGTGGTCGCCGTGACCCACGACCGCTACTTCCTCGACAACGTGGCGGGCTGGATCCTCGAGCTCGACCGCGGCGCGGGCATCCCGTGGGAGGGCAACTACTCGTCGTGGCTCGAGCAGAAGCAGGCCCGCCTCGCCGCCGAGGAGAAGGCCGACCGCTCGCGCCAGGCCTCCCTCGAACGCGAGCTCGAGTGGATCCGCATGTCCCCGCGCGCTCGCCAGAGCAAGGGGAAGGCGCGCATCACGGCCTACAACGAGCTGGTCGCCGAGGCCGAGGCATCCGACCGGCGAGCCGACAAGGTGGAGCTGGCCATCCCACCGGGACCGCGGCTCGGCGACCAGGTGGTCGCGGCCACCGGCGTGGTGAAGGCGTACGGCGACCGGCTGCTCATCGACGGCCTGGACTTCATCCTCCCTCCCGGTGGCATCGTGGGGGTCATCGGGCCGAACGGCGCGGGGAAGACCACCCTGTTCCGCATGATCGTCGGCGAGGAGCAGCCCGATGCGGGAAGCCTGACGCTCGGCGCAACGGTGCAGCTGGCCTACGTCGACCAGTCGCGCGAGACGCTCTCGGCGGACGCCACGGTGTTCGAGGAGATCACCGGCGGAGTGGACCGCCTCGTCGTGGGTGGTCGCGAGCTGCACGGCCGCGCCTATGTCGCCGGGTTCGGGTTCAAGGGGAGCGATCAGCAGAAGAAGGTCGGTCAGCTCTCGGGTGGCGAGCGCAACCGGGTGCTGCTGGCCAAGGTGCTGAGCAGTGGCGGCAATGTGCTGCTGCTCGACGAACCGACCAACGATCTCGACGTCGACACCCTGCGTGCCCTCGAAGACGGCCTGCTGGCCTTCCCCGGCTGCGCCGTCGTCATCAGCCATGACCGCTGGTTCCTCGACCGCATCGCCA
>JBKQUM010000124.1:0-3945 GCA_052140165.1 Acidimicrobiales bacterium | reverse complement strand
ATCTTCAGGGCAGTCGAACTCGTCAGGTTGGCCTTTGTGGCCCGAGCGGCGCGGCCGTTGTCGTTGTTGACCAGCTGACCGCCGCTCTTGGCCAGGATATGTTCGAGATCGTAGGGCTGCTCTGGTAACGCAATGCCGTGCTTCGCGGCGCCGGTGGCAACAATTTTTTGCGCGTCCTGTTGTACCTGCTGGAGTGTCGTCGGCGGATCCGCCGGATTCAGGCCCGCTTTGATGAAGTCCTCCGTGTTGTAGTAGAGGACGACATTGGACACTGCCCAGGGCATCGACTCCTGCACTCCACGGTAGGAGTAGTAGCTGAGCGCCCTCTTGACGTAATCGGTGAGGGTGTAGTGCGACGCATCGATGCAGGCCTGGACCGGAATGGTCGAGTTGCTGTCAACCAGTTTTTGGACCGTGGTTTCTTCGAACTCGCCGACGTCTGGGACGTCACCGGTGCTGAGTCCGGCCAGGTACTTGGTGAGGAGGTCCTGATATGAGGGAAACTGCAACAGGTTCACGTGGACGTCGTGCTGCGAGTTGTTGAACTGGTTGATCGTCGCCACGAGCCAGGTGTTGTTGCTGCTGACGAAAGCATGCCAGAAGTTGATGGTGACCGGTTTCTGCGCCTTGTCGAACGCGGCAAGGCCACACTCCGAGGCCAGCGGTGGATCGCCGCCCTTGGACGAACCGCGTGTCGCCCCCGATGCACCGCTGGAACAGGCGAACAGGACAAGGCACGCGGCCACTCCGACAAGCCCCACTCGAGGGAAAAAGGATCGTGCTCTCCTTACGCTCCATGTCCGGGTTCTTGACGAAGCCTGGCGGCCTGGACGGCTTCTATGCGTGCTCACCTCATGAACGGTGGCAGGCGGTCATGGTTCCGCGGTAGGGACCAACGACCTTTTCGGTCGGTGCCGGCGCCTACGGCATCCGCGGCGGGGTCCGAACCGGGTCACCGTGAGCGGCGGATCGGATCGTCCCCACCCCCGGGCCCGGCCCTCCCGCCGAGGGCATGCCGTCCTTACTCGGGGTATGACCTTCGGCCCTACAGCCCTGCCGCTCCGGCCGCCATTCTGGCCTTATGGCCCAGGTGGCGTTGAGGGACGTCACGAAGGTTTTCGGCGACGTTGAGGCGGTGCGCGACGTCAGCCTCGAGGTCGAGGACCAAGAGTTCCTCGTCCTGCTGGGACCGTCCGGTTGTGGCAAGTCGACCGTGCTCCGCCTGATAGCCGGGCTGGACACGCCAACCGAAGGGACCATTGAGATCGGCGACCGTGTCGTCAACGACATCGAACCACAGGAGCGCGACGTGGCGATGGTCTTCCAGAGCTACGCGCTGTACCCGCAGATGACGGCCCGGCGGAACATCGAGTTCCCGCTCAAGAACCGGGGCACGCCGAAGGACGAGCGAGAGCGCCGGGTCCGCGATGTGGCCGAGGCCCTCGAACTTACCGAGGTGCTCGACCGCCGCCCAGCCCAGATGTCCGGCGGCCAACGCCAGCGCGTGGCATTGGCGAGGGCGATCGTCCGGCGCCCGGAGGCCTTCTTGATGGACGAACCGCTGTCGAACCTCGACGCGAAGCTGCGCACCCAGACTCGTACCGAGCTCATCGAGTTGCAGCGGCGGCTGGCGACGACGGTCATCTACGTGACCCACGACCAGGTGGAAGGCATGACGATGGGCCATCGGGTCGCAGTGATGGACAGGGGCGTGATCCAGCAGGTGGCTCGCCCCACCGAGATCTACGATCACCCGGCCAACCTGTTCGTGGCCGGGTTCATCGGCAACCCGCCCATGAACACCCTCAGCGGTTCGCCACACAGCCAGAACGGCGATCTGGGGATCGAGACGGTCGGCGGCTCCATTCCCCTCACACCGGCCCAGCAGGACGCTGTACGCCGCAGCGGTGTCACGACAGTGGTGGCGGGTGTCCGGCCCGAACACGTCGTCCTCGATTCGGACGGACCCATCGACGCAACGGTCGCGGTGGTCGAGGCTCTCGGCTACGAATATCACGTGGTGTGCCGTCTCAACGACGGTCAGCAGGTGATTATCCGACTTCCCCCGGAAGCGGTCGTTCCGCGGGAGGGCGAGAACGTCCATCTCGGGGCCGACCCGATCCGTCTTCATCTGTTCGATGCCGCGACCGGTCATGGACTTGTCTAATGAATGTCACCCACCCCTTCGAGCGCCTCAAGCCGGACCGGCTCCCCGGCGAATCGGTCGGTGCTGGCTTGCGCAAAACGCGCTCGCGCCGGCGCCGGCGCACGATGGAGTCGCTTCTCGCTTTCGGTCTGTTGTTGCCCTCGCTCGTGATCTTCGGAGTATTCGTCTTCTACCCGCTGATCCGTCAGATCTACCTGTCCTTCTTCCTCACACCGCCGTTCCCGGGCGAGCCGAACCACTACGTCGGCTTCTCGCAGATTCAGCAGGTCCTGAGCTCCCATGACTTCCTGAACAGCCTCTGGGTGACATTGCTCTTCGTTCTCTACACGGTGCCTGCCGGCTTGATCCTCGGGCTGCTGCTGGCCGTGCTGGCCCATCAACAACTCGCGGGCATCCGCTTCTTCAGAACCGTCTTCTCCTCAACCGTGGCGACTTCGGTGGCGGTCGCGTCGGTCATCTTCTTCACTTTGCTCAACCCCGAGGTCGGACTGTTCAGCTACTTGTTCGGCACCCAGGGCCAGCTCTCGGTGCTGGACGATCCGCGGTGGGCGCTCCTGGCCGTTTCCGTCGTCACCGTCTGGCAGAACCTCGGATTGTCGTTCATCATCATGTCTGCCGGTCTTCAGGCGGTACCCGACGAGCTTCTCGAGGCCTCGAGGATCGATGGAGCGCGGGCCTGGGCCCGGATGCGCCACGTGATCTTGCCCATGCTGTCGCCAACGCTGTTCTTCGCGATCGTCGTAGGAACCATCTTGTCCCTCGAAGCCTTCGGGCAGATCGACATCTTGACCGCCGGCGGACCACTGCAGCACACCAATGTGCTCGTCTACGCCATTTACGACCAGGTTTTCAATCAGGACAACGATGGCCGTGCCGCGGTGATGACGGTTGCCCTGTTCCTGATCACCCTGGTGTTCACGCTGTTCCAGATCTGGCTCCTTGAGCGGAGGGTCACTTATGAGCGCTGAGGTCGTGACCGGAGTGACGATGGGGACGCTGGCCCCCGGCTTCCGCACCTTCTTATGGATCGCGTTAGGGGTGATCGTTGCCGGCATCGCGCTCCTTGTCGCAAGTAGACGAGGGAGCCCGCACTACCGGCGACGCGTCGCGCTGGCGGGCCGTTACCTGCTCCTGATCCTCCTGGCCGTGATCGTGCTGTTCCCGATCTACATCACGGTGGTCGACTCGCTTCTGAAGCCTGATCAGGTGGTGGCGAAGCCCCCCATCCTCTTCCCATTCCATCCACAATGGTCCAGTTACTCGACGGCGTGGACCCAGGGCCACCTCGGCTTGTACCTCATGAACAGCTTCATCGTGACCACAGTGATCGTTGTGGGCGAGCTGGCCACCTCCATTGCTGCCGCCTATGCCTTCGCGTTTCTTGAGTTCCCGTTCAAGCGGACCCTCTTCGTGCTATTCCTGGCCACCATGATGGTCCCCCTCGAGGTGACCTTCCTCACCAACCTCTCCACCGTGGTCAGCCTGGGCTGGTACAACACGTATCTCGGGCTCACGGTGCCCTTCTTGGCCACCGGCTTCGGAGCCTTTCTTCTCCGGCAGGCTTTCCTCGGGTTGCCGCGCGATCTGCGCGACGCGGCAAAGCTCGATAATGCAGGACACTGGCAGTTCCTCCGGCGTGTGGTGCTGCCCGTCGCTCGCCCGTCACTCGCCGCCCTCGGGATCTTCGCCTTCTTCTCGGCCTTCGGGCAATACCTCTGGCCGCTGATCGTCACCAAGAACGATCGCCTGCGTACGGTGCAGATCGGTCTCAAGTTCCT
>JBKQUM010000123.1:0-4217 GCA_052140165.1 Acidimicrobiales bacterium | reverse complement strand
TCGAACCCGGTGGAGGACGACGATGGCAACGCAGAACGCACAGATGGCCCACAAGGTCGAGGTGGTCGCCGAGGTCAAGACGCGCATCGAGGCGGCGTCGGCCTCCATCGTGAGCGAGTACCGGGGCCTGAGCGTGGCCGAGATGGCCGAGCTCCGCAACGCCCTGGCGGCCGTGGGCGGCGACTACAAGATCTTCAAGAACACATTGGTCCGCCGGGCGATCGACGGTGGCGAGTACCAGCCACTGTCGGAGTACCTGAACGGCCCGAGCGCGCTGACCTTCGTGCAAGGCGACATCAGCGCCGTGGCCAAGGCGCTGCGGGACTTCTCCCGGGCCAACCCGCACCTGGTGATCAAGGGTGGACTGGCCGACGGGTCGCTGCTCACGTCGTCGGACCTGGCCGCCCTGGCGGAACTGCCGCCCCGTGAGGTCCTGTTGGCCCGCCTGGCCGGTGCCCTGGCGGCGCCGATGCAGCAGATGGCGGGCCTCCTCCAGGCTCTGCCCCGCAACCTGGCCTACGGGTTCTCGGCGCTGATCGAGCAGCGCGTGGCCGAAGGGGAGACGTTGCCTGCCGCTGAGACCACCGAGGCCCCCGCCCGGGAGACCGAGGGGGCGCCGGCCGAGGCGGAGGCTGCCGCGCCAGCGGAGGCCGCGGCAGAGTCCGGCGCCGAGGAGGCCCCGGCCGGGGAGCAGCCGGCGGAGGCCGCCGCCGAAGAGGCATCCGAGTAGCAAAAGACCGAATTTCCGGACCGAACCAGACACGACCGCAGGAAAGAAAGGAAGTCCACCCAGATGGCAACCCTGACCAAGGAAGAGATCCTCGACGGGATCGCCGAGCTCTCGGTGATTCAGTTGAGCGAACTGCTGAAGGACTTCGAGGAGCGCTTCGGCGTGACGGCGGCGGCCCCCGTGGCCGTGGCTGCCGCGGCCGCCCCGGCCGCCGGTGGCGGTGGCGACGCCGGCGGTGACGAGGAGAAGTCGGAGTTCGACGTCGTCCTCACCGCCGCCGGTGACAAGAAGATCCAGGTCATCAAGGAGGTGCGCGCCCTCACCAGCCTGGGCCTCAAGGAGGCCAAGGACCTGGTCGAGGCCGCCCCGAAGCCGGTGCTCGAGAAGGCGAACAAGGAAGACGCCGAGAAGGCCAAGGCCGCCCTCGAGGGGGCCGGCGCCACCGTCGAGGTCAAGTAGTCCAGGTCGGGGCCGGAATCGGGGCTCGCCCCGCCCGGCTTCCCGACCGGGATCCTTGACTGCGGGGGAGGGCTTTCGTAGCCTGTCACGGACTCCGGGCACTGCCCGCCAGGCCTGCGCGGCCGAGGGGTTGTATCCAGGCACGCCCCACGATAGGATGCAGGGTTGCCGTGCGTCTCTCTGTGCTTGATTCCGTAATTCCGCGGGGTCGGCGCGCGCCCTGGCAGCCCTGAACCCCCTGACCCACCGTCCCGTCCTCGTCCGTCCCTGACCCGCAGTACCGCCCTCACCCGCCGCCTTTCACCTGGGAGGAGTTGACCGTTGTCCTCACGGTCCCGCAGTCCCGAACGTGTTTCGTTCGCCAACATCAACGAGGCTCTGCCGCTTCCTGACCTGATCGCCATCCAGCGCGATTCGTTCCAGTGGTTCCTCGACAAGGGCCTCGCCGAGGCCTACCACGACATCAGCCCGATCGAGGACTTCACCGGCCAGTTGAGCCTGGAGCTCGAGTTCGACCCGACCGATGCCGACCTGCGCCCGCCGCCGAAGTTCTCGGTGGAGGAGTGCAAGGAGAAGGACATGACGTACGCGGCGCCCGTCTTCGTGCGGGCCCGGTTCCTCAACGCCACCACGGGTGAGATCAAGGAGCAGACGGTCTTCATGGGGGACTTCCCGATGATGACCGACCGCGGCACCTTCATCGTCAACGGCACCGAGCGTGTCGTCGTGAGCCAGCTGGTCCGTTCGCCGGGTGTCATCTTCCAGCCCGGCCGTGACGCCAAGACGGTGTTCACCGGGACCATCCACCCGTACCGGGGTGAGTGGATCGAGCTCGACATCGAGGCCAAGCCGGGCAAGGACGTCACCGCCGGCTGCCGCGTCGCCCGCAAGCGCCGGCTGTCGCTCTTCGTCCTCCTGCGCGCCCTGGGCTACGGCGACGAGGCCTTCCTGGACCGCTTCGTCCGCCACTTCGACTTCCTCGAAGGGCAGTGGGAGAAGGAGCGCAACCTGGCGCCGTCGCGTGAGGAGGCGCTGCTCGAGATCTACAAGCGCGCCCGTCCCGGCGAGCCGCTGTCGGCCGAGGCCGCCCGCGTCTACTTCGAGAACGCCTTCTTCAACCCGAAGCGCTACGACCTGACCCGGGTCGGGCGCTACAAGCTGAACCGCAAGCTCGGCCCCGAGATCGACCGGCTCAGCGACCTGTTCGGGATCGAGATAGAGAAGCCGGCGCCGAACCAGTCGGTGCTGAGCCCCTCGGAGATCCTCGCTTCGGCGACGTACATGCTGCACCTGGCCTTGCACATGGCCGACGGCGAGTCGACCTACCGCATCGACGACCAGGACCACTTCGCCAACCGCCGCATCCGCTCGGTGGGCGAGCTGATCCAGAACCAGGTGCGCGTCGGGCTGAGCCGGATGGAGCGGGTCGTGCGCGAGCGCATGACCACCCAGGACGTCGAGGCCATCACGCCGCAGACGCTGATCAACATCCGTCCGGTCGTGGCCGCGGTGAAGGAGTTCTTCGGCACCTCGCAGCTCTCGCAGTTCATGGACCAGAACAACCCGCTTTCGGGCCTGGCCCACAAGCGCCGTCTGTCCGCGCTCGGGCCAGGAGGCCTGTCGCGTGAGCGCGCCGGCTTCGAGGTCCGTGACGTCCACACGTCGCACTACGGCCGCATGTGCCCGATCGAGACACCCGAGGGCCCGAACATCGGCCTCATCGGGGCGCTGGCCACCTACGCCCGGGTGAACGAGTACGGGTTCATCGAGACCCCCTATCGCACCGTCGTCGACGGCAAGGTCACCGACGAGGTGAGCTACCTGGCCGCCGACGAGGAGGAGGAGCACGTCATCGCCCAGGCCAACGCGTCGGTCGACGCCGACGGCCGCCTGACCGAGGAGCGCGTCCTCGTGCGCCGCGGGCCGCAGGGCACCGGCGTGCGCATGGGCGCGGTCAACACCTCCTACGGGACGACGTCGGAGATCGACTTCGTGCCGCCGTCGGAGGTCGACCTCATGGACGTGTCGCCGAAGCAGATCGTCTCGGTCTCCACGGCGCTCATCCCGTTCGTCGAGCACGACGACGCCAACCGCGCCCTCATGGGCGCCAACATGCAGAAGCAGGCCGTGCCGCTCGTCGTCCCCGAGGCGCCCTACATCGGCACCGGGGTCGAGGGCCGTGCCGCCCGTGACGCCGGCGACGTGCTGCTGGCCGAGGGCAACGGGACCGTCACCGAGATCAGCGGCGACTCCGTCACGGTCGAGTACGCGTCTGGCCAGAAGGACCGGCTCGGCACGGCGCTCGGCCGGAAGGTCTACCGCCTGTCCAAGTTCCGCCGTTCCAACCAGAACACGTGCATCAACCACCGCACGCTGGTGACCGAGGGGCAGAGCGTCGTGACCGGCGACCTGCTGGCCGATGGCCCGTCGACCCACAACGGCGAGCTCGCGCTGGGCAAGAACCTGCTCGTCGCCTTCATGCCATGGGAGGGCTACAACTACGAGGACGCCATCATCCTCTCCGAGCGCCTCGTGCGCGACGACGTGCTGACCTCCATCCACATCGAGGAGCACGAGGTCGACGCCCGCGACACGAAGCTTGGAGCCGAGGAGATCACGCGGGACATCCCGAACCTCTCCGAGGAGATCCTCGCCGACCTCGACGACCGCGGCATCATCCGCGTCGGCGCCGAGGTCGAGCCGGGTGACGTCCTGGTGGGCAAGGTGACCCCCAAGGGCGAGACCGAGCAGACGCCCGAGGAGCGCCTCCTGCGCGCCATCTTCGGCGAGAAGGCCCGCGAGGTGCGCGACACCTCGCTCAAGGTGCCCCACGGCGAGTACGGCAAGGTGATCGACGTCCGGGTCTTCTCCCGCGAGGAGTCGCACGAGCTGCCACCGGGGGTCAACCAGCTGGTCCGCGTCTACGTGGCCCAGAAGCGCAAGATCTCCGAGGGCGACAAGCTGGCCGGCCGCCACGGCAACAAGGGCGTCATCTCCAAGATCCTCCCGGTCGAGGACATGCCGTACC
>JBKQUM010000122.1:0-3325 GCA_052140165.1 Acidimicrobiales bacterium | reverse complement strand
TTCTGGGCCTCGCTCCCGAAACCCATCCGGACGAAGACGTCGAAGTGGAAGTTCATTTCCCGGGCCCCCATCCCGCCGATGTAGAGGGCGAGCATGGGCCGGTACAGGTCGGCGGCCTGCTCGATGTCGTCGTTCACCACCACGGGGCAGAAGGCGATCACCTCGAAGTCGTCCGCTCTCCGCCGGGCCGTGGGCCTGGCGAAGCCCTCGTCGAGGGCGTCTTTGAACTCACCCATGTGGTGGGGGGAGAAGAAGATGGGGAACCAGCCGTCGGCGATCTCGGCCGCCAGGGCGACGTTCTTGGGGCCCTCGGCGCCCAGGATGATCGGGATGTCGGTCCGCAGCGGGTGCACGATGGGCTTCAGCGGCTTGCCCAGCCCCGAGCCACCCGGATACGGGAGCGGGTAGTGCGGGCCGTCGCTGGTCACCGGCTTCTCGCGGGCGAGGACCTGGCGCACGATGTCGACGTACTCGCGGGTCCGGGCGAGCGGGGCCGGGAAGGGTTGGCCGTACCAGCCCTCGACCACCTGGGGTCCCGACACACCGAGACCGAGGACGAAGCGCCCGCCGGAGAGGTGGTCCATCGTCAGCGCGGCCATGGCCATGGCCGTCGGCGTGCGCGCGGACAACTGGCACAGCGAGGTGCCGAGGCGGACGCGCTCGGTTCGTGATCCCCACCAGGCCAGCGGGGTGAGCGCGTCCGAGCCGTACGACTCCGCCGTCCAGACGGAGTCGTAACCGAGGCGTTCGGCCTCCGTCACCAGCTCCGCTGCATTGGGAGGAGGCCCCGAGCCCCAGTAGCCCAGCTGCAGTCCGATCTTCATCGTCTTCACGGGTGGCTCCTCTCGCGTCCCTGCCCGGGACCGCTCAGACCTTGGCGACGATCTCGTCGGCAAACCACCGCACGGCGCCGAGCCTCGCGGCCATCGCCTCGTCGTCGGGAGTCCCGGGAGCGACGTTGACGCCCATCCACGGAGCACACACGAAGTCGGTCACCCCGGCGTCGGCGAAGCGGCGGTACAGGTCGACGTCGGGGCGCTCGTTGAGCGAGAGGTAGATCGTGAAACCCTCCTGGTCGCGTTCCGCCTTCTTGAGCGCGTCGTGCAGCTCGGCGAGGTGGGCCCACGCCTCGTCCTCGCTGTAGGCCCCGGCCGCGATCCAGCCGTCGCACAGCGCCGCCGTCCGCCGCAGGGCGACGGGGGAGTGCCCGCCTCCGATGATGGGGATCGGAATGGTGGGCGACGGCTCCATCTGGCACTCCGGCACGTCGTAGTACTCGCCGTGGAACTCCACCCACCCGCCGGCCCACAGCGCGCGCAGCGCCACGATCATCTCGTCCAGCCGCTTGCCCCGGGTGGTGAAGTCCTGGCCCGTCTGGTCGAACTCCTCCTTGCACCAGCCCACGCCGACACCGAGCCGCAGGCGGTTGTCCGACAGGACTGCGGTCGTGCCCACCGACCTGGCCACCGTCATCAGGTCGCGCACCGGCGCGATGTAGACGCCCGTCGTGAAGAGCAGATTCTCGGTCGCACCGGCCAAGGCCGAGATCACGCACATCGGGTCGGGCCACGGCGTCTCGGAGCCCCAGCCCGGGGCGCCATCCTCGCGTTTCGAGTACGTGTAGCGGGACTCGAGCTGGCGCGGGTTGAACAAGTGGTCGGAGACGTACATGCCGCCGTAGCCCAATTCGTCGCAGGCCTTGGCGAGGGGGACGATCTGGCGCGTCGGGAGGAAGGACACGGCCTGGTGGAAGCGCACAGCCTGCTCGGTCACGGCGGCGGCCTCAACGGGCCTGCGGCGGGACCGGCTCGCCCCCGACGGGGGCCGACGGTGCGAACGCGATCGGAATGTGCTTGGTCCCGTTGATGAAGTTCGACTGCAGGCGCTGGACCTCGCCGTCGAGCCGCATGTCGGGCATGCGGTCGAGCAGCCGGTCGAACATCACCATGATCTCCATGCGAGCCAGGTTCGCCCCGAGGCAGAAGTGCGGCCCGCCGCCGCCGAAGGCGATGTGGTTGTTGGGTGAGCGGGTGATGTCGAAGGCGTCGGGGTTCTCGAACGCCGATTCGTCGCGGTTGGCCGACGTGTGCCAGAAGACGATCTTGTCTCCCTCCTTGATCTGTTGGCCGTGCAGCTCCAGGTCCGTCGTCGCGGTGCGGCGGAAGTGCATGACGGGAGTCACGTAGCGCAGCATCTCCTCCACCGCCGCCGGCAGGAGCGAGCGATCCTTGCGCAGGAGCTCCCACTGGTCGGGGTGGTCGAAGAAGGCGCTCATGGCGCCGGACATCAGGTTCCGGGTGGTCTCGTTCCCCGCCACGATCAGGAGGAGGAAGAAGAGGTCGAGCTCCAGCTCGTTCAGCTTCTCGCCCTCCACCTCGGCGTCGAGCAGGACGGAGATGAGGTCCTGCCTGGGGTGGAGGCGCCGGTTGGACGCCAGTTCCTCCGCGTAGCTGTACACCTGCACGGCGGCCTCGCCGGGATCGGTGTCGGGGATCTGGTACTCGGGGTCCTCGGAGCCGATCATGCGGTTCGACCAGTCGAAGACCATGCGCCGGTCCTCTTGGGGCACGCCGAGCAGCTCGGCGATGACGAGCAACGGGAGCTCGGCGGAGATCTCCTCGACGAAATCGGCCGTGCCCCGTTCGCACACCGAGTCGATGATGCCGTCGGCGTACCTGACGATCTGCTGCTCGAGGTCGCGGACCATCTTGGGGGTGAAACCCTTGTTGACCAGGCGCCGGTACCGCGTGTGCATGGTCGGGTCCATGTTGACCATCATCAGCTGCTGCTGGGCGAGCTGGTCGTCGTCCATCTCGTGGAACAGCGAGCCGCGGCGCGCCGAGGAGTAGTGCTCCCAGTCCCGGTTGACCTGCACGCAGTCGTCGTAGCGGGTGATGGCCCAGAAACCGCCCCGTGGTGCCACTTCCTCGGGGTGCCAGTAGGCGGGCGCCTCCCGCCGCAGCTCGGCGAACCAGTGGTAGGGCACTCCGTGCACGAAGTTGCGCCCGTCAATCAGGTCGATCTCGTCGAGACTCATCGGCCCCCCTTTCGGGCAACCCGGTGGGTCGCCTCCCGGCGCCGGATCGCCTGCCCTTTCGAGGCAATTTCTAGAACGTGTGTCAGCCGATCATAGGCACAGACCCGCACCGCCGGGCCTGAGCCCGGGCACGGCACGGCGGCGGGCGGTGCCCGCACCGGCCGGTGACCGGCCGCTCCGGCAGAGGAGGAGCGCGCGGGCGGTAGGTTCCCGGAGCGCAGTCGCGTGCACCCGATCGGCCGAGTAAAACGAGGACGACGTGACGGACGTGAGGACCGGGGCATAGCC
>JBKQUM010000121.1:0-20277 GCA_052140165.1 Acidimicrobiales bacterium | reverse complement strand
GTAGGCGTGGGCCACGTGGCCGTCTCGCACCGCGCTGCGCAGGGCGAGCACCACATGGGGCTGGCCCCGCAGCTCGCCGAACCTCTGGGGCCGGAAGCGCCGGTAGAGCGAGACGAACTGGTCGTCCCCGGTGCCGGCGGCGCCGTCCACGGTGGTCATGGTGGCCGAGCCTACCGGTGGCACCGGTGGAGCCGGGAGGGCCGCGGGGGCCCGCGGCGCGGGTCGCGCCGGGGCCCGGTGCGATGGCCAGGTTGGCTACGGCACACGGCCAAACCCGCTGAGAGCTGCTGCCTTCCGACCCTGACTCGATTCACGAGCGGCCGTTGCGCAGGACCCGGCCACCGCACCCAACATCGGGGCGGCGCGGCTCCAGGCTAGCGGTTCGTCTGGAACGGGCTCCTCCGCGGCCGGCGCGGCGCCGCCGCCATGTCGATGACGGCGGGTCCCCTCGCCGGCCCTTGACCAATTCGGCCGAGTAATCCACCGATGAAGGAAAGTCACCACTCAGTGACAACAATGCCCGGACAGTGCCACGACGGACCGATCGTCCCCACGCCGGTCGGCTCATCCAGGGGCGTCGCGACCGTTAGCCTGACCGGGCTGCAGTCTCGGAGGAGTGCGAGAGCGGCCGAATCGGCACGACTGGAAATCGTGTGTTGGG
This sequence comes from Acidimicrobiales bacterium, assembly GCA_052140165.1. Lineage (GTDB taxonomy): Bacteria > Actinomycetota > Acidimicrobiia > Acidimicrobiales > RAAP-2 > Bog-473. The sequence continues at coordinate 19,616 of JBKQUM010000121.1, read as the reverse complement.
CAACCAACCGTGGGTTCAAATCCCACCTCCTCCGCTCACGAAGAAGGCTCAATTCACCCGGGTTCCCGACCGATAGCTGAACGTGGACCCAACTTCCGGCCGGGTGGTCGACCCGACCTCTGACGCGTCGGCCCCCGATGGCCACGACGCGCCCCAGGCTGCCTCTCCGGTCGCTCGGGGAATCGACCGCCTCTTGCGTGCGATCTCCAGGCACCCCACGAGCCTCTCGATTCAGCGCGCCGACCTCGCGGCCGGGAGACCTCCGGCGGCCTCCAGAACCGTCGACTCCGGCCCCACGAAGCCATGAGCACCGGACTCTCCGGCGATCCTGAACTCGACGACTCCGAGCTGGCCTGGGACAAGTTCGAGCCTCATGGAGATCCGCGGTCACGCGGCGGGGAGTCCGCGGACGCAGACGATGCAGAGCTGGACGAGCTCGACTTCCGCTGGGACCAGTTCGTGCCGGACGAGGACGTGGAACTCGAGGACGCAGAGCTCGAACTGGACGACGCCGAGCTGGAGATCGACGACTTCGAATACCGCTGGGACAAGTTCCTGCCCGACGCGGATGTCAGGGCCGAGACGGATGCCGAGCTGAAGGCACAGGACTCCGAGCTTGCGGCCGATGCCCGTGTCGGAGCCGCGTTCGAGCGGATGGAAGAAACGGTTCGCAGGTTGTCCCCGGAGGAGGAGGCAGAAGCGCGGGCCATCGCCGAGGCGGAGGCCCGGGCGCAGGCACAGGCACAGGCGCAGGCACAGGCGCAGGCGCAGGCCGAGGCACGGGCGCAGGCCGAGGCGGAGGCTGAGGCGGAGGCCCAGGCGCAGGCACAGGCACAGGCGCAGGCCGAGGCACAGGCACAGGCCGAGGCGGAGGCTGAAGCCCGGGCGCAGGCCGAGGCAGAGGCGCAGGCCGAGGCCGCTCGGGCGCGAGCGGAAGCCGAGGAGCGGGCTCGGATCGAAGCCGAAGCCGAAGAGCGGGCGCGAGAGGAAGCGGCGGAACTGGCCCTGGCGGAGGCCGTGGCCCGGGCACGAGCACAGGCCGAGGCCGAGGCCGAGGCCGAGGCCGAAGCCGCTCGGGCGCGAGCAGAAGCCGAGGAGCGGGCTCGGATCGAAGCTGAATCTCGAGCACGAGCGGAAGCTGAGGCTCTCGCCGAGGTCGAGGCCGAGGAGCTGGCCCGGGTCGAAGCCGAGGAGCAGGCGCGAGCACGAGCGGAAGCCGAGGCTCAGGCGCTGGCTGAGGCCGAGGCGCACGCCCAAGCCGAAGCACAGGAGGCGGCCCGGGCGCAGGCGGTCGCCGTCGCCCACGCGCAGGTCGAAGCAGATGCGCGGGCACAAATTGAGGAAGAGGCGGAAGCGAGAACGGCGGCATCGCCTTCACGCGTGACTGGCCACGCAAGCACACGGAACGAAGAGGATGGAAAGCGCTGGAGCCGGATGCGGACGACGGCCGCCATCGCGGCCTGCATTCTGCTGGTCGTGGTCGTCGGGGCCGTGGTCCTTGGCTCCGTGCACCGGAACCCCTCGTCACCGGCCGCATCGCCTCCGACCACGGCATCGACAGCACCGCCATCCGCCGCGGCCATCTCCCAGGTGCAGTCGGCCACGGACGCTGTCGATTCGGCCACCACCGGGGCACGAGCGGGTTTGGACTCGCTGTCCGGCTTCCCCACTCCGAGCAACGTCTCCACCGTCATCAACCCCTACATCGCCTCGTTGCGGCTCTACAAGGCGTACATGTCCGGTGCGGCCGTGCCGGAGGTGGCTCAGCCAGCCGCCGCGACCGCTGAGGCCCAGGTGGGTCACGAACTCACTTTCCTCGAGACCATCGACGGGCTGCCGCCTATCCGCCTGGGTGCGTTCCTCCAGGAGTTCGCCACCGACTCGACGCAGCTGCAGACCTCCCTGACCACGCTCGAGCAGGACCTCCGTACTCCCGCCCAGGGCTGAGCCGGCCTCCCGCCGTCTGGCGGACTTCCCACTCCGCGTCGCCACCTCGCATACTGGGTCATCGCCACCGCCGACCCACCCTCACCGCTGAGCGACGACGACGCCATGGCGCTCGCCCTCGTGCAGGCCCGCACTGCCGCACACGAGGACGAGGTCCCGGTGGGTGCCGTCACGATCGTCGGCGGGCAGGTGGTGGCAGCCCGCCACAACGAACGGGAGCGCACCGCTGACCCGTCGGCACATGCGGAGATGCTGGCGATACGCGACACCGCGGCTGCGCTCGGGAATTGGCGCCTCTCCGATGTCACCGTCGTCGTCACGCTCGAACCCTGCCCGATGTGTGCCGGCGCTCTGGTCGCCGCCAGGGTGGGCCGGCTCGTCTTCGGCGCCAGCGATCCGCGCGCCGGAGCGTGCGGAACGCTCTACAACATCTGTGCCGACCCCCGGCTGAACCACGAGCTCGAGGTCGTCCCGGGTGTGCGGGCCGACGAGTGCGGAGCCCTCCTGACGTCGTTCTTCGGGGCGAAGCGGGACGACGGCTCACCTGCACCGTCGGTCTCGACCACGGGCGTCGGCGACTGACGGCGATCCCGGCGCCGTGTCGCCGCCGACACCGTCGCTGCAATGGCGGTGTCGGCACAAGGCGGCCACGCGCCGGGCCCGCGGGCCGATGCGGTCGACGGCGACGGATCGCACCTTTCTGACCTCCCTCTTCGCGCCACGAAGGAGGCCCGGGGCTCTGACCCGAGCCTCCGGACCAGGTCAGAGCGACTAACATGCCCCCCGGAGGAGTGCGAGAGCGGCCGAATCGGACGGTCTCGAAAACCGTTGTGCCTCATGGGTACCGTGGGTTCAAATCCCACCTCCTCCGCTCGGGGCCCATGAAGGCCCGTCGCATGGGCGAGATGCGGCTGAACAGCGGCAGGGCAGGCGCCTTGCCGGCAGCACCTGGTCGTTCCCCGGCGACCGGAAAGGAGTGAACTGTGGCACGCGCACGTTCGACATTCGGAAAATTGCAGCGCGACCAGGCCAAGAAGGACAGGGCCAAGGCGAAGATGGACGATCGCCTCTCGCGCCGAGAGGATAAGGCCGCCGCGGGCGGCCAGCCCTCCTCGACCCCCTCGGCCGACGAGGTGGACCAGACGCAGCTGCTCGAGCAGTTCGCCGCCCTGCACGAGGACCTGGCCGAGGGGCGGATCACCCTGGACGACTTCGAGATCCGTCAGGAAGAGCTGCGCGCCAAACTCGTCGTCTGAGCGCCCGCCCGGCCCGCCTGACCTGCCGACTCCCTCAGCTCTTGGCGGCGTCGCGTCCTTCGAGCCAGCGCTGGAAGCCGGCCGCGTTCGAATGGACGCCGTTCATGATGTCGAGCTTCTTCTTGTGGGCGGCGTCGATGTCGCCCAGCAGCGGGTCGAAGCGGGTCGCCAGGGCATCCGCTATGTCGGCGCCCTCGCGGTAGGCCTGCTCCGCCGTCTCGGCCCAGAGCCGCAACGTCTCCTCCGCCTCGGCCAGGAGCTCCTCGGGCTGCTCGAGCAGTCCGTAATGGGCCAGCGCGATGCCAGATGGATGGCGCGCCGCGAACTTGCCCAGCGAGGTGATGGCCTGGTCCAGGTCGAAGTCCGGCGGCGGGGTCGAGGGGCGCAACACCCCTCCGTCGGGCAGCTTCACGCCGACGGCGTCACCCGCGAACAGCACCCCGCTGAGAGAGTCATGCAGCCCGACGTGGTGCTTGGCGTGGCCGGGTGAGTCCACGGCCACCAGGGTCCGCCCCGGGCCGACCTCGATCTCCTCGCCGTCGGCGAGCACGTGGAGACGCTCGGGCGGCGTGGGATCGAGGCGGCCGTAGAGGGAGTCGAGCAACGGGCCGTAGACGCGCGCTGCCGAGTCGATGAGGCGGGTCGGGTCGGCCAGATGCCGCGCCCCCTTCTCGTGCACGTAGACCGTGGCCGAGGGAAAGGCACGGGCCACGTCACCGACGCCCCCCGCATGGTCGAGATGGATGTGGGTGACCGCCACCCCGGCCAATTCCTTGGGGCCGACCCCGATCTGGCCCAGTGCGGCGAGCAGCACCGGCACCGAGGTCTGACTTCCTGTCTCAATGAGCACCGGTGCCGGCCCTTCGATCAGGTAGCCGGCGGTCACCCTCTCCCAGCCGCCGAGCATGGTGTCGATCTCGAGGACGCCGGCGGCGATCCGTCGTGGTGGCGGGACAGCCGGAATGGCGTCGCCGCTTTCCGGGTCGTGCACGTGCAGGCCCGCAGCGGGATGTCGGTGCGAGTGCCCACCGTGCGAGTGCCGTCCCCTCACGAAGCGTTGACCTCGATCACGACCTTCACGTCGTCGGGCTGGCGTTCCAGCGCGTCCGGCCAGCGATCGAGCGGGACACGGCGGGTCACCAGCCGCTCGAGCCAGGCCCGGTCGGCCCTGGCCAGCGCATCGGCTGCCGCTTCGTAGTGCCGGCGGTTGGCATTGACGGATCCGACGACGGCGACGTTCTCCAACACCATGGACCGGTTGAGGAGGCCCTCGTCGACATCGAGCACGTGCCCGCCCGAAGAGACACCGGTGAGGCAGACGACTCCTCCGGTGCCGACGTTGGTCATGGCGTCGAACACGAGCGCCGGGACACCGGTGCACTCGATGACCACATCGGGATCAGGGCACGCGTCGAGCACCTTGCCCGTGTGGTAGCTGGCGCCGAGATCGCGCACGAGGTCGGGCTTCACGCCCTCGGTCACCTGGTCGAGGACGTGCACCTCGAGGCCGCGTTGGACCCCGATCAGCGCGGCCAGCAGCCCGATGGGGCCCGCGCCCGTGACGAGCACCGTCTCGGGCGCCCAATGGGCGCGCCCGCCCACCCGGTCCACCTGCTCCCAGGCCTTGGCGACCACGCTGATGGGCTCGAGGAGGACGCCGAGGAGGCCCAGGTCCTGGTCGACCTTGACGGCGAAGTCCGGCGTGATCCGGTAGCGCTCCGAGCAGTAGCCGTGGTGCTCCTTGATCCCCCGCTCGGTGTACTGCCCGTTGCGGCAGAAGTCCCACTCCAGCACGCTGCAACTCGGGCACGGCACGGGGTCGGGCCTTCGGACGATGCCGACGACCAGATCCCCCTCGGCCAGCCCCGCTCCCGACGGGGCCTCGAGCACCCGCCCCAGGGATTCATGGCCGAGCACCAGGCGTTCCTCGCCCGGCGGAGCCCATCCGTACTCGCCGGAGAGGATCTCGATGTCGGTGCCGCACACACCGACGGCCAGCGTCTCGACGAGCACGGGGCCGTCGGACTCGGGCGGCTCCGGCATGTCCGAGAGCGCAGCGGTCCCGGCCTGCAACGGGACGACGGTCAGAGCCTTCATGCGCCCGTCACCCTCCCGCTTCCCCGCGGGGGGGCCGCCGTATCGTCACCGCGACGCGCCCTTCCGGCGTTGCGCGGCCACCCACCCGAGCTTCTTCTTCCGCTGCGATCGGTGCAGCAACGTGGTGTCCGACACAACGGTGTCCGAATACATCGGGGTAGCGAGTGGATCGGACCCGCTCAACCGGAAGGCGGAGTTGATCAACGAGACGTGGGAGAAGGCCTGGGGGAAGTTGCCCACCAGTCGCCCCGCCAGCGGGTCGTACTCCTCGGAGAGCAGGCCGAGGTCGTTGCGCAGGGCCAGGAGCCGTTCGAAGAGCTCCTGGGCGTCACCCTCCCGACCGATCATGTGCAAGCAGTCCACCAGCCAGAACGAGCAGGCCAAGAACGCTCCCTCCTTCCCCGTCAGCCCGTCGACCGCACCGTCGTCGGCGGTGCGGTACCGCAACACGAACCCGTGGTCCATGAGATCGTGCTGCACGGCGTCGACGGTGCTCACCACCCGCGGGTCGCTCGGCGGGAGGAACCCCACGAGCGGGATCATGAGGACGCTGGCGTCGAGCAGGTCCGAGCCGTAGTACTGCGTGAAGGCACCGATGTCGGAGTTGTAGCCCTTCTCGCAGACCTCGGTGAAGATGTCGTTGCGCAGCGTGCGCCATTGCTCGGTCGGCCCCTCGAGCTCCGGCCACTCCTCGAGAGTGCGGACGGCGCGATCCACGGCGACCCACGCCATGACCTTGGAGTGCGTGAAATGGCGGCGAGGGCCGCGCACCTCCCAGATCCCGTCGTCCGGCTCGACCCACCCCTTCTCCAGGAATTTGATCAGCTGGACCTGCAGGGCCCAGGCCGCACGGCTGTGCACGCCGTCGCTCTTGGCCGATTCGTACAGGGCCGACATGACCTCGCCGTACACATCGAGCTGGTACTGCTCCGACGCGGCATTCCCGATCCGCACCGGGGCCGAGTGCTCGTAGCCGGGGAGCCAGGACGCCTCCCACTCGTCGAGCCGCCGCTCCCCTCCGGGCCCGTACATGATCTGCAGCCTCGACACGTCGCCCGCGACGGCCCGCAGCAGCCAGTCGCGCCATGCCATGGCCTCGGTGTAGTAGCCGCCCCGCATCAGCGACTCCAAGGTGAGCGTGGCGTCGCGCAACCAGCAGTAGCGGTAATCCCAGTTCCGGTTGCCGCCCAGCGCCTCGGGCAGCGAGGTGGTGGCCGCCGCCACGATGCCGCCCGTCGGCTCGTAGGTCAGCGCCTTGAGAGTGATCAGCGAGCGCACCACCGCCTCCTGGTACGGGCCCTGGTAGCAGCACTGCTCCGCCCACTCGGTCCAGTAGGCCTCGGTCAAGTGGACGGCGTAGTAGCTGTCGAGCGGCGGCGGCGGCTCCTCGGGCGAGGCGTGCCACACCAGGGTGAAGGGGTAGCGTTGCTTCTCGCTCACCGTGAAGTCCGCCACCGTGTGCAGGTCCTTGCCGACGGTCTCGACCCGGTGCCACAGCGCGAGCGAGTCGGGACCGGCGGTGAAGCGCACCAGGCCTTCGTGCGAGGTGACCCAGGGAACGACCTCGCCGTAGTCGAAACGGACGCCGAGATCCATGTGCATGTCGACCGTGCCGCTGACGCCCTCGACGGAGCGCACGAGGTGCGGGTGGTTGTCCCGCACCGGCATGCAGTCGGTGACACGCACCGTGCCGGTGGGGGTGTCGAACTCGGTCTCGAGCACGAGTGAGTTGGCTCGGTACCACCGGCGGGTGGCCAGGATCGACTCCGGTGCTCCGACCGGGGCGATCTTCCAGAAGCCGTGCGAGTCATCGCCCAGCAGCCGGGCGAAGCACGACGCCGAGTCGAAGTGCGGGAGGCACAGCCAGTCGACCGAGCCGTCCAACCCGACGAGGGCCGCTGTGTGCAGGTCCCCGATGACGGCGTAGTCCTCGATCGGCTGGCTCATGACCTCATTCTTGCCTGCTCAGCTGCTGATGCAGGGACCAGTGCCCACCGCCGAGCGATGGTGCTCGGCCGCCTGCACGCGGGCCAGGACCCCCGGAGAGGTCAGGGCGTAGCCGACGTCCTGGTAGACGGTGGAGCGGGAGAAGACGACGCCGATGACCTGGCCGCCGGGAGCCAACAGCGGGCCGCCGGAGTTCCCCGGCTCGACGTTGGCGTCGAGGGCGTAGACACCCCGGGTCACGGACCCGTTGTTGTAGATGTCCTTGCCGATGGCGGTGACCTCCTCGGTCACACCAGCGGGGTCGATGGTGAGCGGTCCGTCCTCGGGATAGCCGAGCAGCGCCGCCTGTGTGCCCCGGGCGACGAGGTTCGGGCTGATGGACAGCGCCGGGCCCAGGGGGGCGTTGGTGCGCAGCACCGCCAGGTCGAACGACGGGTCGAACAGGACGGGCGTCGCGGCATAGGTGTTGTTGCCCACGACGACCTCCGTGTTGCCACTGCCCTCCCCCGCGACGACGTGGGCATTGGTGGCCACGAGTCCGGGAGCGACGACGAAGCCCGAACCCTCCTGCTCGTTGTTGCACGCCGTGCCCAGGATCTTGACGGTCGAGAAGACCGCCGGGTCCGCGAGAGCCCGGGTCTCCGCGTTCGATGGTGTCGAGACCGAGGGGGTCGAGGGCGGGGTGAGCGTCGAGAACACCTGGGGGAACCCCTGGTTGTTCAAGAAGGTCTGCAGGTCGTTGAAGATCGAAGGTGCCTGGGGCAGCACGTTGTCGATGGAGTGGAGGATGTCGGACTTGGCCACCGCCGCGTCCAGGGAGGTCAGGCGGCTGTTGGGGGACGAGACAACGGCAGCAACCAGCCAGACGGAGAGCAGGACGGCGATGACCGCGACCCCGACCCCGAGCACCGCGTCGACGGTGCCCAGATTGTGCCGGCGCACGGTGACGTTGGTCCACGTACCCAGCACGCGGCCCGCATAGCCGAGGGTGCAGGCCGTGAGGATCACGAGGGACACCACGACGACCGAGCGGGTCACGTCGTCATGACCGGTGCTGAGCAGGGGCACCCACACCACCGTTCCCAGCAGGAACCCGAGGACGAAGCCGCCGAAGGTGAGGAGCTGCACGATCGCACCGAGCCGCAACCCGTGGACGGCGGCCAGCAGCATCAGCCCGATGATCAACAGGTCCACCCAATCCACCGTGCGAGGGTACCCAACGGTGCACCGGAATTTGCGCCCCCCACCGCTATTGTCGTCCTGCCGTGCTTCCCCGCTCCGTGCCTCGACACCGGCGTGCCTGGCGACGCGGTGGCGGCCTGACTGTGCTCCTCACCGCCCTGGCGGCCACCGCGTCGGGCTGTGCGCTGACCGGACACCCGGGCTCGCCCCGGGCCGCCCGCGTGCTCGGTGAGCCGAAGGGCACCCCCCTCGTGGTCGGGCAGCCGGCACCGGACGGCACCGGCGAGCTCGGTGCGGTGTCGTGCCCGACCTCCAGGCGCTGCTGGGCGGTCGGGGTCGCCGGGCCGAACCCTCCCGCGACGGGGGCGGAGGTGATCGTCGCCACGACCGATGGCGGCACGAAGTGGAGGGCGCAGCGGTTGGCCGGCGGGAGCACCCCGCAATTGAGCGGTATCTCGTGCCCCACCTCGACCGAGTGCATGGCTGTCGGCTCCAACGGGGCATCGCTCCCGGGAAGCGGCGTCGTGGTGACGACCAACGACGCCGGCACGACCTGGTCGCCGGTCACGGCGCCCCCGAACGCGCTCACGGTGACCAGCGTGGAGTGCGCCAGCACCTCCGACTGCACGGCCGTCGTCAGTGACGGCATCTCGACGTGGTCCGCCCACAGCGACGATTTCGGGCAGAGCTGGCAGCAGGAAGGCGACCTCCCTTCCCCGTTCCTCCCCGGCGACGACCTCTCGTGCACCGCCGGAGGCTCGTGTCTCGTCGCGGGCTACGTGCCCACGAGCAACGGCCACGGGACCGGCGCGATCGCAGTGAGCGCGGACGGTGGGCAGACCTGGTCGCTGGCCACGGTCCCCGCGAGTGTCGGCGTGCTGCAGAGTGCCGTCTGCGTGAGCACGTCGACGTGCATCGCCGCCGGGACCACAGCGACGACCGTGAGTGACGTGGTACCGGCCAAGGGAGAGCTGCTGCGCAGCAGCGACGGGGGGCACACCTGGCTCGCCACGGCGGGAGCACCACCGGTCGACGACGTCTACGGCGTCGCGTGCCCGTCGGCCCGCCAGTGCGCCATGGTCGGCACGAAGTGGGTGGGCTTTCCCGCCGTCGGCACCGGTGCGGTCGCCCAGAGCCTCGATGGCGGGCTCTCGTTCCGCGCGTCCACCTCGGCCTACGTGCCCATCTCCCTGACGGCGCTGTCCTGTCCGACCACGTCGTCGTGTGTCGCGGTGGGCGGGAACACGGTGGCCCGGCTCACCCTGATCGCTCCGAAACCGGCCCCGACCCCGAGCCGGACGCATGGCTCAGGGCACCCCTAGCGTGTCTGGACCTCCGAATTAGTCCCTGACGTGCGCTGTTGGGAGCCACCCACGGCCGAGGATCCCTGGGCAGGAGCGACACACCCCCGTAGAATCTGACGTGCCGCACCCAAGCAGTCACGGGAGTGTGGCGGGGGCGGGACTCCCGTCACCTGAGAGATGGAGGATCGTCATGCCGCAGACGTGCGCTCAGTGCCAGAGCGAAGCCGCCGAGGACGCCACCTTCTGCCCGAGTTGCGGCGCCCAGCTGGGCGCCGGCTCGACGGCCGCTCCCAGGCCGGCCGCAGCCGCCACCGGCCCAGCGGTGGGAGCACCCGCCGACGCACCGGCGGCCCGGGCGTCCACCGGATCCTCCGTCCCGGCCTACAAGTTCGATGCCGCCCGCTGGTCGCTGGCCGACCGGATCGCGGGGATCGCCTCGGTCGTCCTGTTCATTTCGCTGTTCTTGTCCTGGTTCGGGGTGAGCGTGATCGGCATCACGGTGACGGCAAGCGGGCTCTCGGCCCACGGCTACCTCTACATCGTGCTGATCCTGTGCATCCTCATCGTCGCGTACCTCGCACTGCGTGCGGGGTGGGACGAGCTCCCGATTGCCGCCAATGTCCCGCACCTCACGGTGATGATGACGGCCACCCTGGTCAACCTCGTGCTCGTCTTCATCGGCTTCATCTTCAAGCCGGGTGGATCGGGCGTCGGGTGGGAGTTCGGCGCGTTCGTCGGCCTCATCGCCGCCATCGTGGCGGCGGCGCCCTACGCCGTTCCGCAGCTCCGTGCAAAGACGATGAGCTGAATCTCTCTGCCGGGCTCGTTGCTAATGCCGCATGGCGGCGAGTAGCAGGCCCGGGATCTTGGCCGCCGACGGCTCGGCCTCGAACGCGACGAAACGGCGCATGACGTCGTAGGACTCGGGCGCGGTGGCGAACCATGGCGGCTTTGGCCGTGAGCGGAACGGCCCGCGCACGACCGACTTCTGCGGGCGGTCGAACATGGCGGCGTTGCCCACCACACCGGTGCCCGACTGGATGTCGGTGCGCTCGTGTCCGGGGTAGGCACCCCACGTGGTGGAGCCCATGGCGAACGAGAGACCGTGCCAGACGTTGACACCGATCGATCCGTAGCGCAGGTCCGCGACCGCCCGCTCGACCGCGGCACCGACGTCGTCCTCCTTCATGGAGGAGGGGCTGACGATCAGGGTGGCACCCAGCGTGCCCCAGACGACGTCGTTGCAGAAGGCGGTGGCGGCGTCGACGAAGGCCGCCACCGAGGGAGCGGTCAGGGCCGTCTCGGCCAGCTCCCCGCAGAAGGACTCGACATTGAAGCAGATGTCGTCGGTGCGGCCGGGCGGCACGCCGCGGATGAACGTCCACGGCAGGGCGTCGTCGGGGCCGGTGCCGATCTCCTCCGCTTCGGGGTGGAGAGCCACGAAGGCATCGCGGCGCCCGGCGGCACCCGGGTAGTACGCCCGCCGGGTGGTGATCCGCGACAGCGCCTGCGTCAGCGCGCCCAGGAACGCGTCGCGCTGGGGCCAGGCGGCATGGGTCACCACCACACGGGCCGAGATGCAGTTGAAGCCCGCGTTGTTCACCAGCATGGTCGCCACGTGCTCGGCCTGGTAGAGCAGCTCGGGTATCGACCACTTGCCCGGCACCACGATCACGGGCGAGACGTTGCCCAGCTCGGCGGTCACCGGCTTGTCGAGCACAGGCTCGTCGGCCGCCTTGCGCCGTTCCCCCTCGGGCCCGGTGCCGAACACGACGGCGTCATACGTCTTGTCCGAGCCGGTGATGTGCACCTCGTCGATGCGGTCATGCCCGGTCAGGTGCTGCCCGACCGCGGGACCGCCTTCCACGATGCGCAGCACACCGGCGCCGATCAGCGGCGCCAGGGCGTGGCTCCAGTGCGGGACGAGGTAGTCGTTGACCGGGTTGGCCTTCATCACGACGACCTTGCCCTCCACGAACAGCTTCGAGAGGACGTCGCGGGGGCCGAGCGACGCCACGTTGCCGGCGGCCAGCACCAGCGCCGTGCCGGCGTGGGCGGCCGGGTCGGCATAGGCGCGGGCCTGGCCCGGGCCGAGAGCCTCCCTGGTCACGCCGGGCTGCATCCAGACCTCGGCGGTGGTCTGCGGGAACGTGATCCGGTCGAAGGCACCATCGGGAAAGACCTGGACGCGCAATCGGCCGTCCGCCGCCTCGCGCACGGGACCGGCGAAGGAGGGCGCGCCGTCCTTGGCGATGTCGCGCAACGCGTCGCGAAGCAGGCGCGCCATGCGCACGAACGTCCCGAAGCCGGCGAAGAGCTCCTCACCCGCCTCGGTCGAGCCGGGCGTGAGGCCCTTGGCGGCACAGGCGGCGGCCAGCCAGGCATCCTGGGCCGCCATGGTGTCGTTGATCACCTGCTGAAGGAGGTCGGAGCGTGCCGCGGCGTCCGTGGCGGCCCAGGCCGCGGCGTGGTCCGCCACCTCGTCGACGAGCGCATCGATGGCGGCGGTGTCGGACGGAGCCAGCGTCTCGGGCGATCCGCCCCCGCCCGTCCCGCCCCGATCACCCGTCGGTGCGACCGCCCCCCGGCTCGTGATGGTCATGGTGTCGTCCTCTCTGTCCCTGCGTCCCGTCGCGCCGACGGGCCCGCCTACGAGACGCGCGGCAGTACTTCCCTCGCCAGCAGCTCGATGTGCTCCAGGTCGCGCAGGTCGAGCACCTGGAGGTAGATGGTCTGCGCTCCGATGCCGGCGAACGCCTCGAGGCGGGCCACCACCTCGTCGGGGGTGCCGGCGGCGCCGTTGGCCCGGAGCTCGTCGGGTTTGCGGCCGATGTTGGCGGCGCGACGCTCCACCTCGGCTTCGTCGGCACCGCAGCACACCACCTGGGCGGCCGACAGCCGCAGCGTGCCGGGGTCGCGACCCCGGTCCTCGCAGGCGGCGCGCACGCGGCCGTACTGGGCTTCGGTGTCGGCGAGCGAGGAGAACGGGAGGTTGAACTCCTGGGCGTAGGTGGCGGCCAGGCGCGGCGTCCGCCGGGCTCCGCCGCCGCCCACGATGAGGGGCGGGTGGGGCTGCTGGACCGGCTTGGGCAGCGCCGGGCTGTCCTGCAGGTGGTAGTGCCGCCCGTCGAAGCTGAACTTCTCGCCGACCGGTGTGCACCAGAGCCCGGTCAGGATGGCGAACTGCTCCTCGAGGCGCTCGAAGCGCTCACCGAGGGGTGGGAACGGCACGCCGCAGGCCGAATGCTCCGCGTCGTACCAGCCGGCGCCGAGGCCGAGCTCGACGCGCCCGCCGCTCATGGCGTCGACCTGCGCCACCTCGACCGCGAGCAGCCCCGGGAGCCTGAAGGTGGCCGAGGTGACCAGCGTCCCCAGGCGGATGCGCTCGGTCTCCCGCGCGATCCCGGCCAGGGTGACCCAGGCATCGGTCGGTCCGGGCAGGCCGTGGCCCCCCATGGCCAGGAAGTGGTCGGAGCGGAAGAAGGCATCGAAGCCGCCCGCCTCGACCGCCTGCGCCATCGTGACGAGCGTGTCGTACGTCGCGCCCTGCTGGGGCTCCACGAAGATTCGGACCAACACGCCCACCAAGTTAACCGGGCCGTCCCGCATCCGGGCCGGCGGCGCACAGGAGGTCCGGAGCAGGGCAGACTGCGGAGATGGACATCGGCGTGATCTTCCCCCAGACCGAGGTGGGCGGCGACCGGGGTGCGGTGCGCGCGTTCGGACAAGCCGCCTCGGACCTGGGTTACACCCACCTGGCGGCGTACGACCACGTGCTCGGCGGCGACCTCGCGGTGCACGGGGACATCGGCGGGCCCTACACGATCGACGACACGTTCCGCGAGCCGCTCACCATGTTCGCCTACCTGGCCGGCTGTACGGACCTCGCCTTCGCCACATCGATCCTGATCGGGCCGCAGCGCCAGACGGCGCTGCTGGCCAAGCAGGCGGCCGAGGTCGACCTGCTGTGCGGCGGCCGCTTCCGGCTCGGTCTCGGCATCGGCTGGAACAAGCTCGAGTACGACGCGCTCGGCGTGCCCTTCGAGCAGCGGAGCGCGATCCTCGAGGAGCAGATCGCCGTGCTCCGCGCGCTGTGGACCGAGAAGAGCGTCACGGTCGACGGGCGCTTCCACCACATCCGTGCCGCCGGGCTGGCGCCGCTCCCGCTGCAGCGGCCCATCCCGATCTGGATCGGCGCCTTCGCCCCCGCCGCATTGCGGCGGGTGGGGCGGGTGGCCGACGGCTGGTTCCCCCACGTCCGTCCCGGCGGCGGCCTGGAGGCAGCCCTCGAGATCATCCGCGAGGGCGCCGCCGAGGTGGGCCGCGACCTGTCGGGCTTCAGCTTCGAGGGCCGGGTCGAGTACGCCGTGCGCGACCTCGACAAGCTGGCCGAGCACGCCCGTCGCTGGCGCGACGCGGGCGCCAGCCATCTCTCCCTCATCACCATGCATGCGGGGCTGGTGGGCGTCGATGCCCACATCAACGCGATGTCCGAAGCGCTGCCCGCGCTGCTCTGACCTCCCGCGACCGGGCCCCGACGGCATGCCAACATGAGGCATGCCGGACGAGCCCACTCCGGACGCCCGTCCCGACGTGGCCCTCGGCGCGATCGCCAGGGAGTGGGGCCGCATCGGCTGCACCGGCTTCGGCGGTCCACCGACCCACATCGCCATGCTGCGCCGCCTCGCCGTCGAGCGCGAGGCGTGGCTGGACGAGGCCGAGTTCGAGGATGCCGTTGCGGCCACGAACCTCCTCCCGGGCCCGGCGTCGACGCAGCTGATGATCTACTGCGCCTGGAGGCTGCGCGGCGTGCCGGGCGCCGTGGTGGGCGGCGCCTGCTTCATTGTGCCCGGGCTGGCCGTCATCATCGCTCTGGCGGCGCTGTTCCTGGCGTCCAACCCGCCCACCTGGGTCAAGGGCGCGGCACTTGGAGCCGGTGCCGCCGTCGCGCCGGTCGCGGTCAACGCCGCCCTCGGCCTCATGCCGGCCAGCTGGCGCAGGGCCGGCCCGGCGCGGGCCCGGCGGGCGCGTTGGGTCGTCTACGCCGTGGGCGGTGGCGCCGCGGCGGCGACGGTCGGCACCTTCCTCGTGCTCGTGCTGCTCGCGTGCGGCCTGGTGGAGGTGGCCCTCTCGGGCGGCGTACGGCCGCCGAAGGCCCTCAACGGGCTCGTCGTGGCGCCGCTCGGCGTGGTCGCAGCGGGTGGGCTGGGCGCGCTCACATGGGTGGCGCTCAAGGTGGGGGCCCTGTCGTTCGGCGGCGGCTTCGTCATCATTCCGCTCATGCAGGCCGACGCCGTGCACAACTACCACTGGATGACCAACACTCAGTTCCTCAATGCGGTGGCGCTGGGGCAGATCACCCCGGGCCCGGTGGTCCAGACGGTCGCCGTGGTCGGCTACGCCGCTGCGGGCGTCGGTGGCGCGCTCCTGGCGGCACTGGTCGCGTTCTCGCCGTCATTCGTGTTCATCGTGGTCGGAGCACGGCACTTCGGCGCGCTCCGGACCAACCGCGTGGCGCAGTCCTTCCTCGGCGGCGCCGGTCCGGCAGCCGTCGGTGCCATCGCCGGCGCGTCCATTCCGCTCGCCCTCGGCATCGCGCACGTGTGGCAGGTCGTGATCCTGGCCGGATCGCTGGCCGTCATCGTGGGCTTGCGGCGCAGCGTGGTGCTGACCCTGGTCGGCGCCGGAGTGATCGGCGCCGTCGGCGCCGCACTGGGGCTGCCCGTCGGGGGGTGACGACCGCCGGCGCGGGCTCCTCCCCCTAGTAGGCGACCCCGAGGGCGGCCGGCAACCCGTCGTGCCAGTCGGGGTAGCGGGGCGACCACGCGAGCTCGGCGCGCGCCAGCGTGTTCGAGACGGCCGGCTGGTCGCACATGAGGTAGGCCAGGAACCGACCCGCCCCGATCCGGGCGAGCGCCTCGGGCACGCGGTGGGGCGGCCCGGCGCCGAGCAGCCGCGCCAGGAGCGGCATCCACTCCGATGCCGGGGCCGGCACGTCGTCGACGACGTTGAAGGTGCCCACCGGACCGTCGAGCGCCGCGACAGTGGCTGCCGCCGCGTCGTCGACGTGCACGAAGCCGAACAGTCCGCCGCCGTCACCGGGAACGGGGAGCCGGCGCTTGGCGACCATGGACGCGTAGAGCCCGCCGGTGGCGAAGTAGGTGCCCGGCCCGTAGAACGAGCCGTAGCGGAGGACGACGCCCTCCACGGCGTCATCGCCCCGGGTGGCCGACTCGAGGGCGGCGACCGAGCCGGTGAGCCGACCGATCTGGCCCTCGGCATCCGTCCACAGCGGATCGGACTCCGTGCGGACACCGGGACCCGGCCGGTAGCCGAACGCGATGCTCTGGGCCACCACGCGCCGGGCGCCCGCGAGCCGGGCGGCCGTGACGAGGGTGCTCGAGGCCTGGCGGCGCAGCCGGCTGGTCGTGTCGAACCCGCGCTTGAGCGCCACGGGGTTGGCGGACCGGGCCAGGCTCGTCAACTGGTTGACCACGACGTCGGGCTCGGACGCCCGGACGGCGCGTGTCAGGGAGGCCGGGTCCAGCGCGTCGCCGACCGCCGGGACGACCCCGGGGACACCGAGGGCGGCGACCCGGCCCTCGGAGCGGGAGAACACGGTGACCTCGTGACCCGCGGCCACCAGGGCGGTGACCAGCGGGCGCCCGATGGCTCCGGTGCCCCCGGCCACGAAGATCCGCATGCGGCCGAGGCTACGCGTGTGCGGGACCCATCCCGGGCTTTGGCAGGATGGGAGGGTGAGCGAGCACAGCGGCTACCCCGGCGCGCCGCCGGGGTGGTACCCGGATCCGGCCGGTGGCCCGGGGCAGCGCTGGTGGAACGGGTACTCCTGGACCGAGGCGACGATCTTGCCCTCGCACCCGCCGCCCCCGCCGTGGGCCGCCGCGAGCCCGCCCACCGTGCCCGCATCGCAGGTGGCTCCATGGGCGGTGGCGTCGGAGCGGCTGACGACCTACAACGCGAGCGGCCTGGTCGACAACGAGCTGGCGATGGTGCCCGTGGCGCGCGCCGCTGTGGTGATGCCCGCCGTGTACTACCTCGTCAACCTCATCGTGCAGCGGGCGAACGCGGGCCAGTTGCGCTCCATAGGCCACCAGTTCCGGGTGGACTGGCACGATGCGCAGAACGGGACCACACCGCCGGCGTACCACGGCTCGGGCGGGATCAGCGCGGTCAGCCTCATCGTCGGGCTGGTCGCGGTGGCCGCCGTCGTGGTGGCGTGCATCTGGCAGCACCGGGCCGCGTCGGCGGCCAGGGCACTCGGCATCCCCTCCCGTCGCTCCCCGGCCTGGGGCGTCGGCTCGTGGTTCGTGCCGGTCGTCAACCTGTGGATCCCCTACTCGGCGATCCGCGACTGCCTCCCGCCCGACGACCCGCACCGGCCGCGGGTGCTGCACTGGTGGATCGCCTGGCTGGTCGCCGCCTCCGTGAGCGGGGCCGCCGGCATCTGCGCGCTGTTCTCGACCGGGGCGGCGCTCGCCCTCTCGATACCGGCTGCGCTCGCCTGCCTGGCCGTCATCGCCTGGGCCCCCGGGATCGTCACGGCGGTCGCTGCGGCCCACCGCGACCTCATGGCGCGCCAGGCGGACGACGCCGGGGCCCTGCGAGGCTGACGGCAACCGGGGGCCACAGGCGCCCGGCGCGCTCATTACCCGCGCCTTAGCAACAGTTCACCCGGGGGTTGCGCTCCTGTTGCCGGGCGTTCATCTGGCACCACTACGTTCCTGGTAGTGGCTGACGGTGACGCTATCGAGACCCGTAACGATCCCGTTACGACCAGCGAGCACTCCGGCATCGACGAGACCCTCAAGTCCCTCGACCCGGACGCGGCGCGCCCTGTCCACGTCATGGAATCGGTCCATCTGAACCTCGGGTTCTCCGGGCGCACCGTTCTCGCCGACGTGAACGTGTCGCTCAAGCGCGGGTCGATCACGGCGCTCATCGGGCCCACGGGCTCCGGCAAGTCAACCTTCCTGCGCACGCTCAACCGGATGAACGACCGCGTGCCGGGGTTCACCCGCTCGGGCGAGGTCCTCTTCGACGATACGAGCCTCTGGGGGCAGGGCGTCGACCTCCTCACGCTGCGCCGACGGATCGGCATGCTCTTCCAACGCCCCAATCCCTTCCCGATGTCGATCAAGGACAACGTCGTGGCCGGCGTCAAGGCGCACCGCATCGCCAAGGGCAAGCAGCTCGACGTGGTGTGCGAGCGCCGGCTGACCGAGGTCGGTCTCTGGGACGCGGTCAAGGACCGGCTCAACGACTCGCCGTTCCGCCTCTCGGGCGGCCAGCAGCAGCTGCTGTGCCTGGCCCGCGCTCTCGCCGTCGGTCCGGAGGTCCTCCTGCTCGACGAGCCGACGTCAGCGCTGGACCCGGTGACCACGGAGTCGATCGAGGCACTCCTCAAGACACTGGCGCCCGCGCTGACCCTGATCGTGGTCACCCACAACCTGGGACAGGCCATGCGGGTCTCGCACCACACGATGTTCTTCTACCAAGGCCAGCTCATGGAACACGGCGAGACCGAGGACCTGTTCAACCGGCCCCAGCACCCCGATACCGAGCGTTACGTCACCGGACGGATGGGGTAGGGCCCACCACACCCGACGCGATGGCGCACCACCCGTCCGCCTCAGGTCACCAAGGGCAACACCAGCAGCACCTACCAACAACCTCACAAGGAGAGAACCTGTGAAGATACCTATGCGCGCAGCACGGCTCCGGCGGGGCGCGATCGTCGCCGCGGTGGCGGGCCTCGCGTTGAGTTCGGTCGTGATCAGCTCCGCCGCGTCGGCCGCCAGCGTGAAGCTCCCCTCGAGCGGCGTCGAGACGCCGTCGGGCGGCACCGTGACCGAGACGGGGAGCACGCTCCTCTACCCGCTCTTCAACCTCTGGGCCGGCGGGTACAACGCGAAGTTCCGGAGCATGTCCATCCAGACGGCCGGCACCGGCTCGGGCACCGGGATTTCCGAGGCCGAGAACGGCACCATCGACATCGGCGCCTCCGATGCCTACCTCTCGCCCAGCGTGGTGTCGGCCAACCCGGACCTGAAGAACATCCCGACGTCGATCTCGGCGCAGATGGTGGCCTACAACATCCCGGGAGTGCTCTCGCACCTGAAGCTGAGCGGGAAGCTGGTCTCGGAGATCTACCAGGGCCAGGTGACGAAGTGGAACGCCTCGCAGATCGCGAGCGCGAACCCGGGCGTGACGCTGCCGAACATCCCGATCGTCGCACTGCACCGCTCGGACAGCAGCGGTGACACGTTCATCTTCACCCAGTACCTCTCCAAGGCCGACCCCTCCGGCTGGGGTACCAAGGTCGGCTACAACACCACGGTGCCGTGGCCGGCCGCCCCGGGCGCCCTGGGCGAGAACGGCAACTCGGGCATGGTGTCGGGCTGCAAAGCCACACCGGGCTGCATCGCCTACATCGGCATCAGCTACCTCACCCAGACGCTGCAGGCCGGCCTCGGGTACGCCGCGCTCGGCAACGGCCATGGGCAGTACGTCGTGCCGACGCAGGCGTCCATTGCTGCCGAAGCCGCTGGGTTCGTCAAGAAGACCCCGGCCAACGGGACGATCTCTCTGATCTACGGCAACATCAACAACGGCTACCCGATCGTCAACTACGAGTACGCCATCGTGTCGGACAAGCAGACGAGCTCGAGCACGGCCAAGAACATCCGCTCGGTGCTGGAGTGGGCGATCAACAGCAAGTACGGGAACAGCACGTCCTACCTGTCGCAGGTCAACTTCCAGCCCCTGCCCTCCAAGGTGGTGGCGCAGTCCGTGAAGCAGATCCTGAGCATCCAGTAGTGACAACCGTGGGCGGGGGGGGGGGGGGGGGGCCCCCCCCCCC
>JBKQUM010000120.1:0-6074 GCA_052140165.1 Acidimicrobiales bacterium | reverse complement strand
CTTGGCGATGCCGCGCAGCGACGAGACCGCGGCCTCTACTCCGGCCTCGATGCCCTTCTTCAGCGACATCGGGTTGGCGCCTGCGGCGACGTTGCGCAGACCCTCGTGGACCATCGCCCAGGCCAGCACGGTGGCCGTGGTGGTGCCGTCGCCGGCCACGTCGTCGGTCTTCTTGGCCACCTCCTTCACCAGCTCCGCGCCGATCCTCTCGAAGGGGTCCTCGAGATCGATGTCCTTGGCGATCGACACGCCGTCATTGGTGATGGTGGGGGCGCCCCACTTCTTGTCGAGCACGACGTTGCGTCCCTTGGGGCCGAGGGTGACCCTGACGGCGTCGGCCAACTTGTTCATGCCGGTCTCGAGGGACCGCCGGGCCTCCTCGTCGAAGGCGATCTGCTTGGGCATTTGCACTGTCCTCCGTTGGTATGCCGACCCCCACGGCCGGCCCGCTGCCTAGCGGACACCTTAGCGGGTCCGTTAGCACTCTCGTTCATCGAGTGCTAACAGCAAACCACGCCGGCCCGACGCGCGCAACCGCGCCGGCTCGGCCCCGGGAGTCAGCCCCCGGCCACCGCCGGCACGATCGACAGCGTCTGCCCGTCGGCCACCGGGGTGGCCAGGCCCTCGAGGAACCGGACGTCCTCGTCGGCCAAAAAGACGTTGACGAACCGCCGCAGGGACCCGTCCTCGTCGAACAGCCGCTCGGCGAAGCCGGTGTGGGCCGTGTCGAGCGCCTCGAGGGCCTGCCCCACGGTCGACCCCTCGACCTGGACCTCCCCGGCCCCGCCGGTCAGGGTGCGCAGCTGGGTGGGGATCCGCACGGACACGGTCATCGGGCTTCCTCCTCAGTGGTCGGTCCGGTCACGCCGGGCGGGGCGGCCGTGGCGCCGGTCACGCCCGCCGCCGGTCGAGGTCCACGGCGCCGTCGAAGGCCTCCAGGGTGGGGGGGATGGTGACGGTCGGGCCCACCGTCCCCGAGAGGGCCTCGACGGTCTTCAGCCCGTGGCCGGTGACCAGGGCCACCACCCGCTCGTCGCCTCGGACCACCCCCTCGGCGGCCAGCTTGGCCAGGGTGGCGATGGTCACGCCCCCCGCCGTCTCGGCGAAGATCCCCTCGGTGCGGGCCAGCAGCCGGATCCCCTCGATGATCTCGTCGTCGGTCACCGCCGCGCAGGCCCCGCCCGAGTCGCGCACGGCCCGCAGCGCGTACCACCCGTCGGCCGGGTTGCCGATAGACAGCGACTTGGCGATGGTCGAGGCCTTCACCGGCCTGATGGCGTCGGTCCCCTCGGCGAAGGCGGTGGCCACCGGCGAGCAGCCGGCCGCCTGGGCCCCCGACACCCGCACCGCCGGCGTCCCCTCGAGCAGGCCGACCCGGCCCAGCTCGTCGAAGCCCTTGGCCACCTTGACCAGCTGGCTGCCCGAGGCGATGGGCACCACGACGTGGTCGGGGGCCTCCCAGCCCAGCTGCTCGGCCACCTCGAAGGCCAGGGTCTTGGAGCCCTCGGCGTAGTAGGTGCGCACGTTGACGTTCACGAAGGCCCAGCTGGGGCGCTCGCTCGTCAGCTCGGCGCACAGGCGGTTCACGTCGTCGTAGGTCCCCTCGACGGCGATGACCGTCCCGCCGTAGACCGTCGTCATGGTGACCTTGGCCGACTCGAGGTCGTGCGGGATGAGGACGACCGAGTCCATGCCGGCCCTCGCCGCGTGGGCGGCCACCGAGTTGGCCAGGTTGCCGGTCGAGGCGCAGGCGGCCACCTTGAAGCCGAGCTGGCGCGCCTTGGTCAGCGCGACCGAGACCACGCGGTCCTTGAAGGAGCCGGTGGGGTTGGCGGTGTCGTCCTTGATCCACAGCTCGCCCAGACCGAGCTCGGCGGCCAGTCGATCGGCCCGCACGAGCGGCGTGAAGCCGGCCCCGAGGTCCACGGGCGTCTCGTCGTCGACCGGGAGCAGGTCCCGGTAGCGCCAGATGGAGCGGGGGCCGGCCGCGATCCGCTCCCGGCTGACCGTCGACGCGATCCGCTCGTAGTCGTAGGCCACCTCGAGCGGCCCGAAGCAGTAGTCGCAGACGTGCAGGGCCTCGGCGGGGAAGGTGCGCTGACACTCACGGCAGCGCAACCCTGTGACAAAATCGACCATCGGTCCTCCTCATCGATCGGGCATTGGCACCAGGTGCTTCGCACTGGTTGCCGCGACGTCGACGGGCCCGTCCCTCAGTCGCTCTGGATGATGGCCACCATCGTAGCCCGGCCGGACCGGCCACCTCAACGCAGCGCGGCTGATTGAATCGGAGGCGTGGCGCTCACCTTTCACCACACCGACTTCCCGACCGGCCCGGTCCTCGACGCCAAGACGCGGGCGGGCCGGACCGTCTCGGTGTGCATCCCGGCCCGGGACGAGGGTTCGACGGTGGGCTCGGTCGTGCGGGCGGTGGTGCAGCCGTTCCTGGCCGCCCACGGCGGCAACGGCCTGGTCGACGAGGTGATCGTGCTCGACGACGGGTCGCTCGACGACACCGCTGAGCAGGCCCGGGACGCCGGCGCCCGGGTGGTGGCCGGTCCGGGCGGCGCCGGCGGCAAGGGCCAGGCCATGGCGGCCGCACTGGCCGCCTCCACCGGCGACATCGTGGCCTTCCTCGACGCCGACGTGGCCAACACCACGCCCGCCTTCGTGACCGGTCTGCTCGGCCCGCTCCTGACCACCGACGACGTGGCGCTGGTGAAGGGGTTCTACACCCGCCCGTTGCACGGTGACCCGACCGGCGGCGGGCGGGTCACCGAACTGGTGGCCCGCCCGGTGCTCGAGCTCCTCTTCCCCGAGCTCTCGTGGGTGCGCCAGCCGCTCGCCGGCGAGACGGCGGCCCACCGCTGGGTCTTCGAGAAGCTCGGCTTCGCCCCCGGGTACGGGGTCGAGCTCGGGCTGCTGATCGACGTGGCCCAGAGCCTGGGGGCCGAGCGGCTGGCCCAGGTCGACCTCGGCGAGCGCATCCACCGCAACCGGCCGCTGGACGAGCTGCGCCCCCAGTCCGTCGACGTGCTGCGGGCCGCGCTCGAGCGGGTCCCGCCGTCCTCGCTGCCGCCGGCATCGAGCAGCGCATGAGCACACGCGAGGGCGAAGGCCGGAGCGCCACCATCGTCGTTTCGAACCGCGGCCCCCTCGCGTTCCGCGGCGCACCCGACGGGTCGCTCGTGCCCGTGCCCGCTGCCGGCGGCCTGGCCTCGTCGCTGCACCGGCTCCTCGGCGGGAACGGCACGACGTGGGCCTCGGTGACGATGGGGGCGGCGGACCGCGAGGCGGTCGCCCGGGGGCTCATGGCCGAGGATGGGCTCGACCTCGTCCCCGTCGTCGTGGACGACGACACCTACCGCCAGGCCTACGACGTGGTCGCCAACACGACGTTGTGGTACTGCCACCACCACCTCTTCGACCCGCCGCACCGGCCCCGGTTCGACCGGTACTGGCGGGCGGCCTGGGAGGGCTACCGGACCTACAACCAGGCCATGGCGGACGTGGTGACGGAACGGGCCGCGGACGGTGCCACCGTGCTCGTGCAGGACTACCACTTCTCGCTGCTGGGACGGATGCTGGCCGAGCGCCGGCCCGACCTGCGCTCGGTGCACTTCTTGCACACGCCGTTCGCCGCGCCCGCCATGCTCGGCGTGCTGCCCGACGCCGTGCGGGCCGAGCTGCTCGACGGCATGGCCGGCTACTCGGCCTGTGGCTTCCACTGCCACAAGTGGGAGGCCGACTTCACCGCCTGCTACGCCGCGGCCGGCCGGGCGGCGCCGCGCACCTTCGTCGCGCCGCTCGGGCCCGACGCCGGCGTGCTCGAGGAGGAGGCGGCCTCGCCCGAGTGCGCGGCGGCTGCGGCGGCGCTGCGCGCCGAGGTGGGCGGGCGCCGCATCGTCGCCCGGGCGGACCGCATGGAGCCGTCGAAGAACATCGTGCGGGGGATGCTGGCCTTCGAGGAGCTGCTGGTCGCGCACCCCGAGTGGCGCGGCGAAGTGGTGCACGTGGCCTTCGCGTACCCCAGCCGGCAGGGGCTGGCCGAGTATCTCGCCTACGGGGCCGACGTGGTCCACACGGCCGAGCGGATCAACCACGCCTGTGGCTCGGAGGACTGGGCGCCGATCCTCCTCGCCGTCGAGGACGACCGGGCTCGTTCGCTGGCCGCGCTCACCCTCTCGGACGTCCTGCTGGTGAACCCGGTGCGCGACGGGCTCAACCTGGTGGCCAAGGAGGGCCCGCTCCTGAACGCGGCCGACGGGGTGCTCGTGCTCTCGCACGAGGCCGGCGCGTGGGAGGAGCTCTGCCTGTCCGGTGGCGGGGCGCTCGGCGTGAACCCCTTCGACGTCTCGGGGACGGCCGATGCCCTCCACGCGGCTCTCGAGATGGCGGCGCCGGAGCGGGCCCGGCGGGCGGGCGACCTGCGGGAGGCCGTGCGCGCCCGGACGTCGGCCGACTGGTGGGCGGACCAGCTGGCAGCGGCCGCTCAGGACTGAGGCGGAGCCGCAGCGGCGGTTGCGGCGTCAGCCAGCACGCGGAGCAGCTCGACGGCGCCCTCGGCGCCCCGCACGGTGAGGTCGGCCCGGGCGGCCACCTCGGGCGGGCTCTCGACGTCGACCGCCGCCACCCTGACCGCGGCGAGCGGACGGCCGTCGGGCGCCGTGAGCTCCCCCACCGCGGCGAAGGCGGGCAGGTCGCCGATGTCGTCGCCGAACACCGCGACGGCGCGGAGCTGCCCGGCGTGCTCGGCCGCCAGTGCGCGCACCACCGTCCCCTTGTCGACGTCGATCGGGGGTCGCAGCTCGCGCTCGGCGCGGCCGGGGTGCACCGTCAGGCCGTGCCGGGCGTGCTGGCGCTCGGCGAAGGCGAGGACCCAGTCGCGCCGGTCGGGCGCGTGGCGCCAGTGCAGCGTGACCGTGAGCCCTTTGGGCTCGACGTAGATGCCCGCGGGCGCCTCGGCCCTCGCCTCGGCCACGACCTGGTCGATGACGGCCGCCCACCGCGCGTGCTCGGGGCCCCGCAGCGCGCGCTCCAGGCCGTAGAGGCCCGCCAGCGTCACGCCGGCCGGCTCACCGAGCATCTCGCCAAGAAAGGCGGTCGGCCGGCCCGACACCACCGCGACCAGCGCGAACGGGCGGGCGAGGTCGGCCAACAGGGCCGGCACGCCGGGCAGCGGGCGGGCCCCCGTCGGGTCCTCCACGATGGCGGCCAGGGTCCCGTCGAAGTCGAGGAACAGCGCGCTGCGCGCCGGCTCGGCCGCCATGCGCCAGAACGGGGCGGGGAGCTGCGCCGCGGCCTCGCCGGCGCCATCCGTGTCGCCCGTGCCGGGCAACGTCAGGTCGTGGTGGTCGTCGTCGACGCGAGGTCCGCTCCGATGACCACCACGACGTCGACCCCTGTCACCCCGCTCACCGGGGTGGCCGTCGTGAGCGGCAGCACCTGGGTCGGCTTCACGCCGATGGTGGTGGCGATGGACGCCGCCGGCTCCTGGAAGCCCGACGCGTAGTAGACGGCGGACGTGGCCTCGGTCGTCGCGGCGTCGATCGGCGTCCCCATCTTCCAGCCCCCCGCGCCGATCACGGTCGTGTAGTGGGCGGCCAGGCCGTTGACGCTCGTCGCGTTGGCCACCACGACGCTGACCGAGCCCGGGGCGATGGTCGTGGTCGTCGTCGTGCTCTTCGAGCCCTTGTGCCCGTGCCCGCCGTGCGCGGCGGTCGTGGTGGTCGAAGAGTGCGCGGCGGTCGTGGTCGTCGACGAGGCCCCCGCACCGGCCGTTGTCGGCGTCGTGGTCGGTACGGTGGTCGCCACGGCGCCCGGGAGGCTGCTCACGCTGGGCCGGGTCCCGACGTCCACCAGGAGCGCCACGGCGGCCACGAAGACCGCCAGGACCACCACAGCCCGGACAACCGAGAGCGAACCGGACATGCCTGTCTGCGGCTGCTCGTCGTCCATTGGAGGTCCAGCCTGCCCCGCCCCCCCGCCCGGTGCAAGCCTCTCCGCTGGTCGGGCAGGGGATCGAGGTCGCAGGCCTGTAGTCTGGGGCCGCGCCCGAGTAGCTCAGTCGGTAG
>JBKQUM010000119.1:0-11317 GCA_052140165.1 Acidimicrobiales bacterium | reverse complement strand
GTATCGATGGCCAAAAATCATTTCGGCGAACTCCTCGACGCGCTACCTGAAGACAAAGAACAAGAGCTCCACGCCGCCTTCGGCGACATCATAGGCCGCAGCCAGATCACCGAAGCCATGCGTCTTGAAATCTACCGCTACGCCATCTTCCTCCTCGAGCCGCCCTCCGCCACGCCATTCTCCCCGCCGCCATTCTGAAACCGCTGCGGTCGAATCAAATGTCAGCCGTGAGCGCAGCAGCTTACCGGGCGTGTGAGACTCCGCATGTAATCCCAAAAGTCGCCACGTGTCATCCCGAACGCAGTGAGGGATCTGCATCAGGCCTTTCGATTTTTAGGGGGTCGGAGCTTCAGCTCCGACACAAAAAAGTGGGCGCGCAGCGCCTCCCTCTCGTGGCGCCTTTTCCGCGAGCCTCGGTCCGCCCCAACCCGCACACAGAAGCGACTCTCTTGCCCTTCGGAGCCGAATTTGGTTTTATTACGGCTGTCCGGTACGGCATGTATTGCCGCCGGTTCCCCGATTCCTGCAACGCAGGAGGACCATCATGCGTCGTCCACTACCACTCCTGGCTGGCCTCGCGCTTTGCCTAATCCTCTTTTGCCTGCATTTTCCCCAGACGTCAGCCGCCGCCCGCGCCACCCCGGCAGCCAGTTGGACCAGATTCGACGATCCCAACGAGCACGCGTTCACGCTGGATGTGCCGCAGGGCTGGACGGCCAAAGGCGGCCTGTTCCGCCTCGGCTATTCCGACACTCGTATCATGCTCGATCTCACTCAGCGGGAAGTGGTCGTCGAGGGCTCCCTTGGCCACCTCTCCCGCCGCCTGCTCGATGAGGTCGGCCAGCGCGCCGTCGAGCTTGCCCAGGTCACGGTTGACCGAGGCCGACGCGCCCTTGAGGATCCCGAAGGCCCTGATCAACGGCTTGGGCATCGTCTCGACGCCGATGTCGAAGTGGTGCAACGAGCGCTGGGTCTGGGCCCCCCAGTACCGGTCGGCGGGGACCTCGATCTCCCCCATGCTGTCGCTTTCGATCCGTGTCCTGGTCACGGACGCCAGCTTAGGACCGGTGCCGCAGGTCGATCCCCCGGGCCAGGGCCGCCCGCGCCGTCGCCAGGTCCTGTGCCCTCGCACCGTGGCCGTCACCGGGCACTTCGAGGATGGCGGGCACCGCCACGAGCGCGGGGTGCGAGAGAAGGGCGCCCAGCGCGTCGGTGCCGATGGTGCCCTCGCCGATGTTCTCGTGCCGGTCCCGGTTCGCACCCAGCTCGACCTTGGAGTCGTTGAGGTGGAGGCACTGCAGGCGGTCGAGGCCGACGACGTCGTCGAAGTGCGCCAGCACCGCGTCCGCCTTGTCCACCGAGCCGTAGTCGACGCCCGACGCCCACAGGTGCTGCGTGTCGAGGCAGACCAGGAGCCGACGGTCGTCGTCGGAACCGGCCGACTGCAGAATGGCCGCCAGCTCGTCGAACGTGCGTCCCACGGTGTCGCCCGTGCCGGCTGCGTTCTCGAGCAC
This sequence comes from Acidimicrobiales bacterium, assembly GCA_052140165.1. Taxonomy (GTDB): domain Bacteria; phylum Actinomycetota; class Acidimicrobiia; order Acidimicrobiales; family RAAP-2; genus Bog-473. The sequence goes on along the minus strand of JBKQUM010000119.1, from coordinate 9,803 downwards.
GATCGGGCACTCGCCGCCGGGCTGGTCCGCCAGCGTCCGGAGCAGGGCGTCCACCACCTGGGGCAGGCTGGCCTCGAATCCCCTCCCCCGGTGGCTCCCGACGTGGAGGACGAGCCCGCGCGCACCGATGGCGGTGGCCACCGCGAAGTTGGCCAGCAGGCAGGCCTGCGAGCGTGCCAGGACCTCGGGGTCGGCCGCGGCGATGTTGATGAGGTAGGTGGCATGGCAGAAGGTCTGCCGCACCTGCGTGGCCCTCGCCTGTGCGTCGCGGTAGGCCTCGAGCACCTCGTCGCCGTACTGCCTCGGCTTCCAGGCCCGCGGGCTCTGCGTGAAGACCTGCACGACGTCGGCGCCGATCTCCGCCCCCCGTGCCAACGCCGGCAGGAGATCGCCCCCGGCGCGGACGTGCGCGCCGATGGGCATGGTGGTCGCGGCGGTCATCCCGGCGGGTGGTCGTCGGGGCATGCGCCGGGCGGGTTGTTGAAGTTGGGGTCCGACGTCCACGATCCCTGGGACCAGTCGCCGGTCGCCGCGGCCAGCCCGAACACCGACGTCATGTCGGTGAGGAGCGCATCCGCATAGCGGGCGCTGCCCTCGGGGCACAGGTGCACGTTGTCGAGCTTGCGCACGCGGATCCACTGGTCGTTCGGGGCGTGCGGATCGCCTTCGGGCGGCAGCCAGGCCGAGTACTTCGTCCCGTCCAACAGCACGGAGCTCGCCAATGGGAAGTACATGACGCGCCCGGGGAAGTACCGGGTCATCTTCTCGGCGATGTCGTTCCAGGCGATGACACCGATCCACCGCTCTCTGTTGTAAGCCGCCTGGTCCGCCGGGTTGGCCGCGGCGATGTTTCCCGACTCGGGGAACTGGGTGAAGATCACCCCTTCGACGCCGTTGCCGGGGGTCAGCATGGTGGAGACGGCCTGACGCAGCAGCGCTGTGTAGCGCGCCGGCTGGTGCAGGGCGTTGGGGGTGGTGGGGCCGTACTGGTCCCAGCTCCACGAGGCGACGATGAGCTGGGCCCCCGTCTGGCGGATGAGGTTGGCAATCGACGTGGGCCAATTCGTCGCCGTCGTCAGGCCGAAGCCGTCGATGGTGCGGGTGGCGACCGTGGCCTCACCGGTCGCCTGCAACGCCGCGGTGATGCCGTAGGAGGCATCGTGCATGACCGAGTCCCCGAGGATCATGACGCGCAGCGGATCGGCCGCCGACGGCGCCGGCGTGAGCCGGATCGGCTTCTGTCCCGCGTAGCCGCCGGCACCGGGCACGGAGCTCCCGGAGCCGCCGGCCGCCGCGGCGGGCAGGTGCGTGGTGGACGCCACCGGTGACGGATCCGCCACGGCCGGGGTCGTCGCCACCACGATGAGCACCGCGGTCAGCACACCGGCGACGGGAGCCGCCCACCACCGGACCCAGCCGCGCACGTGGGCCAGGCGGATCGGCCGTTCGACGAGGTAGTAGCTCGCCGTCGAGACGGCCAGCGTCACCGCGATGCGCAGGAGGTCCAGGGGCCAGGCGGAGAGCCCGGTGCGCGACCCGTTGAGGTAGACGATGACCGGCCAGTGCCAGAGGTAGATGCCGTAGGAGATCGTCCCGATGAAGTGGAGCGGCCGCCAGGCGAGCGCGCGGGCGAACGCCCCCGGTTGGATCAGGCGGGCGTCGGCGACCACGATTGCCGCCAGCGCGGCACAGAGCAGGAACCCGCCCTCGAACATGAAATTCGTCGGCAGGCCGCCCGGAGTGCCGGCCCTGACCCAGAACACCGCCAGAGCCACGGCCGCCAGCGGGCTCACCACATGGAGCCCCCGCCTCACCCGCGCGTTCGGCTGCGGGCGCGCAGCGGCGGCGAAGGCAATGGTCGCGCCCGCCATGAGGTCGAAGAGCCGGGTGTCGGTCCCGAAGTACACCCTCGTGGGATCGGCTCCAGGGTGGAACAGGACGGCCATAAGGACGGACGACAGCACGCCGAGGGTGACCGTCAGGACCATGCCGGCACGTCGCCAGCCGCGGCGCGCCACGCGCAGGAGGAGCAGGAGCACGAGCGGCCACACCAGGTAGAACTGCTCCTCGATCGCCAGTGACCAGGTGTGCTGCAACGGCGACGGCGTCGAGAACTGGGCGAAGTACGACTGGTGGGCGAAGATGGAGTGCCAGTTGTTGACGTACAGCAACGTCGAGATCGCGTCGCCGCGCAGGTCGGTGAGGTCGACGAGGCCGTTGGCGCCCGGACCGCCCCACACGGCGTTGGCGATGAGGTACAACCCGAGCGCGGCCACGACGAGGAACAGGGCGGGGAGCAGTCGCCGGGCTCTCCGCCCCCAGAAGGCGGCCAGGCTGATCCGGCCTTCTTCCGCCCACTCCTCGAGCAACAGGGTGGTGATGAGGAACCCCGACAGCACGAAGAACAGGTCGACCCCGAGGTAGCCGCCCGACGCCCAACCGAGCTGGAGGTGGTACGCCACGACGCCGATGACCGCCACGGCGCGCAGGCCGTTCAGGGCGGGCAGGTGGTGACCGGTGACGGCCGTTCTCTCGGCCTCCGCGACCGGGATCTCGTGGACCAGGGTGGCGTCGGTCACGGGCGCTCCATGCGGCACACTCCCGCAGCGTCGGTCGGGCGCAGGAGCAGGTCGACCGTGCCCCCGAGGAGGGCGGGCACCTCCCCTCCCCCGGTGAGGTCCAGGGCGACACGCGGGCTCCCGGCGCCGGCCGGACGGGGGCGGTTCACGGCGCACTCCACCGGGAAGCACGGACCTCCGCTCACCGCCTCCCCGTCCCGCCACATGTCCCGGCAGAGGGCGACGGCCTCGGCGAGCCGATCGTCGAAGGGGGGCATGAAGCAGAGGACGCTCCGGGCGCCGCAGACGAGGTCGAGGCTCGTGAGCTCCCGGGCCAGCATGGCGGGATGGCGGCCCCCCGGTGCCAGCGCCAGCCGGACGCCCAGGAGCACGTCGGGAACCGAGTCGCTCAGGCCGGCGGCCAGGACGATCGGATCGCCGAGGGGGCCGTCACCCAGGAACACGGCGGCGGCCCGGGCCTCCCGGGCGCTCACCGCCTGGGCCCGTAGACCGGCCACGTCGTCCGCCTGGAGGAACCGTCCTTCCACGGCGAGGCAGGTTAGGGCGCCCAGGGGGCGCTCCCGGCGTCACACCCGTTCCCACCAACCTCCGACACCGATGGCCAGACCGGCCAGGGCGAGGCGCTCGAGCGCACCGCACAGTGCGGACAGATCGAGGCCGGTGGCCCGGGTCAGGTCGTCGAGCGAGGCGGGGTCCTGGGACAGCGCCTCGTAGACCCGAAGGTCCGTGCCCGGCGCGGGGCCCGCCCGGGAGGGCCGCGACGGGGCCCTCCCGGGCGCGGGGACAGGCACCTGGGCGCCCTCGAGGGCGAGCGCGACGAGGACGTCGCCCGCGGAGCACACCGGGAAGGCACCGTCGGCGAGGAGCGCGTTGGGGCCCTCCGAGGTCGCGCTGCGGATGGAGCCCGGCACGGCCCCGACCGGGATGCCCCGGGCGGCGGCTGCATCGACCGTGTGGCGGGAGCCCCCGTGGTGCCGGCTCTCGACGACCACGACCACGTCGCTCAGGGCGGCGAGGAGCCGGTTGCGCACCGGGAACCGCCACTTCTCCGTGCGCACGCCGGCCGGCGATTCCGACACGACGGCACCGCATTCGGCCACCCGTTCCCAGAGCCTGGAGTGGCGCCGGGGGTAGGGGTCGTCGAGGCCGCCGGCCACGACGGCGATCGGCGACGCGCCCGCGCCACACGCGCCCTCGTGCGCCGCCCCGTCGATCCCCAACGCCAGTCCCGACACGACGCTCACGCCGGATCCCGACAGGTCTGCACCCAACTGCGCGGCGACACCGATCCCGTAGCGGGTCGGTGCACGCGTCCCCACCAGTGCCACCGTCGGAGCCGCATCCAGTGCCGCGGGGTCCCCCCGGCAGAAGAGGACGGCAGGCGCCTGTGGATCCCCGGCCAGACGCGCCGGCCACGACGCGTGCCCGGGCACCAGCACCGCGATGCCGGCGTCGGTGTGGCGCGCCCAGATGCGTGCCACGTCACGCACCGATCCTTCCGTCGCGCCGCGGCTGCGCGCCCAGGCCACCGAGGGCGGGTCCGACGCCAGCAGGCCGCGCAGCGTGGCGGGACCGATGGCCGGCACCGATGCCAGGGCGGCGGCATAGGCCTCCTCGGGCAGGTGCCCGGGCGTCACGCCGCCACCGCCGCCCGCCCGGCGCGCAGGGACAGCGCCTCGGAGACGTGGGCGAACGACACCTGGTCCTCGCCGGCCAGGTCGGCGACGGTCCGGGCCACCCGCGAAACCTTGTGCAGGCCCCGGGCACTCAGGTCGCCCGATCGGAGCTTCGCGGCGAGCAACGACTCGGCGTCGGCGGCCAGCTCCGGTCCCTCCCCGGCACCGGACGCGGACTGGGCTCGCTCTGCCGCGCGGCCCCGAGCGGCCGCCACACGGGCGGCCACCGCAGCGGAGGGCTCGCCCGGGGTCCCCGCGAGCAGCTCGTCGGGGTCCGGCCGGCTCAGTGGGACGACCAGGTCGAAGCGATCGAGCAGCGGCGCCGAGATGCGACGGCGGTAGCGGGCGCGGGAGGCGGGGCTGCACGTGCAGGCGCCCTCGTACACGCCCTCGCCACAGGGGCAGGGGTTCATGGCCGCCACGAGGAGGAAGGCCGCCGGGAAGGCGACGGTCCCACCGGCGCGGCTCACCCGGATCACCCCCTCTTCGAGCGGCTGGCGCAGCGCCTCGAGCGCGGCGACGGGGAACTCGCCGAGCTCGTCCAGGAAGAGGACGCCGTGGGTGGCCAAACTGATTTCACCCGGCCGCAGCGACCAGGAGCCGCCCCCCACCAGGGCCACGATGGAAGCCCGGTGGTGCGGGGCGCGGAAGGGCGGCTGGTCGAACAGGGCGCCGTCGGGCAAGGCGCACCCGGCCGCCGAGTGGACGCGGGTCACCGTCAGCGCCTCCCCGGGCGTCAGCGGCGGGAGCAGGCCCGGTAGGCGCTCGGCCAGCATGGTCTTGCCCGACCCGGGCGGTCCGACCATGAGGAGGTGGTGACGCCCGGCGGCCACGACCTCGAGCGCCCGCCGACCGACCGCCTGGCCGCGCACCTCGGCCAGGTCGGGGGCGCCGTGTGCCCCGTGGTCAGCCGAGGGGGACGGGGCCGGCGGGTCGGGCCAGTCCCCCTGGCCGCGCAGCACACGGGCCAGCTCGCCCAGCGTCGCCGCACCGTGCACGTCGCTGCCGCGAACGAGCGCCGCCTCCCGCACGTCGCCCAGAGGGACCACCAGCCCGAGCGGCGCCATGGCGTCGGCCAGGGCGATCATGCCGGGAACGTGCCGCAGTGAGCCGTTCAGCCCGAGCTCGCCGCAGAAGGCCAGGCCCTCGGTGCAGGTGGGGCTGAGCTCCCCGGCGGCGACGAGCAGCCCCACGGCGATCGGCAGGTCGAGGCCGGCGCCCCCCTTGCGGATGCCCGAGGGCGCCAGGTTGACGGTGACCCTGCGCAGGGGCCAGGGCAGACCGCTGGAGAGGACGGCGGCCCGGACGCGGTCGCGTGCCTCGCGCACCGCAGCGTCGGGCAGGCCCACGATGGTGAAGCCGGGCAGTCCGTTGGAGACGTGGACCTCGACCGAGACGGCGCGGCCGACGGCGCCGCTCAGCGTGGCGGAGGCGACCGCGGCGAGCATGTGGGTGAACGGTCGCGCGCCCGCGGGGTGGGACATGCCCGGAAGCGCGCCACTCGAGCGGCCTCTGCAACGGTCGCTTAGGCTGCGCAAATGGCAGCGCACTCGGTCAAATTGAAGGTAGAGCACCCGCTGACCGTCGGCAACGTCGGCGTCGAGTTCGAGGTGCGGAGGGGCGGCAAGCTCCTCGGCAAGCTCGAGGTCACCCAGACCACCATCGACTGGACCCCGGCAAAGGCGCGGAACCCCCGCAAGGTGAGCTGGCAGGAGTTTGGCGACTGGATGGAGGCTCGGGGCCAGCGTGACGGCTCGCCACGGACTACACCGCATCAGGACCGGGAGACCAAGAAGGGTGATGCGGGGGACGACAGCTCATCCGAAGACATTTCGGAAGTGGCCCTCGAACCCCATGAGGAGCTTTCCCACTCGACCTGGGTCTAGTCCCACGACGGGATTGCTGTCCTAGGTGGATCTACTTGCCAAATCAGAATCTGGACGGGCGAGGTTGATGGTCAACCTGCGGAGCGGCCAGCTGAGACCACTGGAGAGGATGGCGGCTCGGACCCGGTCCCGCGCCTCGCGCACGGAGGCATCGGGCAGACCGACGATGGTGAAGCCGGGGACCCCGTTGGAGACGTGGACCTCGACGGAGTCCGGACGGCCGACGGCGCCCTTGAGCGTCGCCGAGGCGATGGTGGCAAGCACGCTGGGGAACGGTCGCACCCAAGGAGCGTTCGAGTACCGACAATATTTCAAGGCACTCTGGGAGTGCCGATCCTCCTCACCCTCGGAGACCCAGCGCTGCCCGGAAGCGGGTCCTTTCTGGGCTCCGTGGCGGCGGCCCTCACCCTGCCACCTACCGGCATGGGGATAGTCGTTGGACTACACGCCGAGGCTGGACTTGGCCGCCCCTTCGAACACCCGATACGGCAATAGGCGCTTGGCTGGGAGACCCACCCGTTCCCCCACCTTGCCAACGGAGACGCGCCGGCGAGGTCGAGCCGAGTTCAGGAGTTTCTCAACGACGACGGCCACCTTGTCTGGTGGAACCCCGTTGGCCTCATCGTGCTCCATCACGCCGATCGCCTTGGCGACGGCATTGCCGTAGAGATCATCATCCGCGGGCGCGCTGACCTGACGCCTGCTCTGAGTGAAATCCGTCCGGACGTTGCCGGGTTCCACCAGGCTCACCTGGATGCCGAACGTTGCGACCTCGTAGGCCAACGCCTCGCCAAAGCCCTCCAGCGCGAACTTGCTGGCGCTGTAGAACGCCTGGAATGGGAGGCCGATGACACCACCGATGGAGCTGATGAGGACGATCCGACCAGATCCCTGGCGACGCATCGTCGGCAGCACGGCCTGCACGACCCGCACAGCGCCCCAAAAGTTCGTCTCCAGCTGAGCCTTCGCCTCTGCTATCGGAGTCTGCTCAACCGCCCCGGCCAATCCCCAGCCAGCGCTGGCCACCACGGCATCGATGCGCCCGTGCTCGACAACCACTCCCTGCACCCCGGCGGTCACTGATTGGTCATCATCGACATCCATCACCACGGACGTCCATCCGTTCGAGCCTGTGCCTCGGCGGCTCGATCCGACGACCACCCACCCTCGTCCGTGGAGCCGAGAGGCCACGCTCAGCCCTATGCCGGCCGAGGCGCCCGTAACGATTGCAACCCTGTTCGACATTGTCCCTCCCATCACCGAGCCAAGCGTTTGAGTAGCTCACGATTCCAGAACACCTTTGGCACCTCGGAGACTCCTTCCTGCATGTGTCCGTATCCACACCCGAACCAGGCTCACTTTCTATCCAGCAATCGGTTCATGCGCCATGGGTCCGAAGAGAGCTGCAGCTTGTCTGCATCCCGGACCCGGTGGCACACGACGCGTGCGCGGCCTGGTGCTCTCTCACCCTGCATGCCCATCCGAACGCGGAGGACGGGGACGCCTGCGCGATCCCGAGCCCCTGGGTGACTCTCGACCGGTACCTGGGTGTCGTGGGGGCAGCCTGCCTTGTGCATCCGCCGAACCTTCCGAGTCCCCGCGACCCCCGCCACGTTTGCGCTCTGAGGGGGAGCCTCTCCCACCACGGCGCCGCGTGTTCCCATTTTTCCCGTTTCCGTCGCGTGGTCGCTCCACATTGATTGCGCCGGCCCCTCCTTCGACCCCGGTATCGGGCAACCTTTCCCGCATTGCGGGTGCCGGCACGCCAGCGGCGGTCGCGACAAACCACTCCGCCTTGGATGGGTCGGCCCCGAGGTGGAGGTGAAGGTACGAAGCGAACAACGTTTGCGTAGCCCAACCCCCTCTCGAGCTGCCTCCATTCCCACTCAGACGCAATGCGCTACCCATCGGCGACACCTCGGAATAGTGATATTCGTGCCCGACGAGAACTGCACCTGCCGGCGCGATGGGACAGCGGTTGCGAAGCGTCGCCGTCCGGTACCCGACCGTCACGCGATCTGTCATCGATGCGTCGGCGGACACCACCCCGCACATCGCCGTGCCATCGAGCGATCTGCAGAGCCAGAGAAGACCGCCACATTCAGCCCAGGTCACGAGACCGTCGGTCACCTTCTTGTACACATCGGACAAAAGCGTCGAGTTCGCCGAGATCTCCTTGACGTACTTCTCGGGAAATCCGCCGCCCGCGTACAGCCCCTTCACCCCCTGCGGCAATGACGATGCCGTGCGCGGATCGAAAACCACGAGTTTTGCACCGGCGGCTTCGAGCTGTTCGAGATTGTCCTCATACGCAAAGCTGAACGCCGGCCCACCTGCGACCGCAATTGGGATACGAGAAGACGACGCGGTGTGTGCGGCATCAGGCGGCGCTGCACGCAATGGCGGTGCCTGTTCCGCGATGATCTCGAGGCTGCGGAGGTCCGCATGCTTTGCCGCAAGATCTGCAAGCACCTTCACCGAACTCTCAACATGTTCGAATTGCTCCACGACGGGAATGAGACCGAGGTGTCGTTCCCGCCAGTTCATCTCCTGACTGCGTCGGAATACACCGAGGACTTTCACCCTGGTCTCCCGGAGTGCCTCCTTCAGAATCGCCTCATGCGTATCGCTCCCGACACGGTTCAGGATGACTCCGGCCAACCTGCTCCCAAATTTTTTCTGCAGCACCCCATTGAAACCATGGATAACCGCAGCCACCGATCCGCTCATATTCGACGCGTCGACGACGAGCACCACCGGAGCGTCGAGCAGCGAAGCGACTTGGGCCGTACTCGCCTCATCCGTTGCGCCCACGCCATCGAAGAGTCCCATCGTCCCCTCGATGACAAGGAGGTCGGCTCCGTCGCCCGCCCGTGCCGCCAGACGGGGGACTATGTCGACTCCTGATATGCGGACGTCCAAATTTCGACCCGGGCGACCGGTGGCGACGCGGTGATATCCCGGGTCGATGTAGTCGGGCCCCACCTTCGCGGAGGCAACACGGCGACCTCGTGCGCGAAGTGCGGCCATGATCCCGGTGGCGATCGTGGTCTTGCCAACATCTGCTCCGGTACCGGCAATGACGAGGCGCGGACAGAGGGCCCTTGTGTCCGATACGTTCACGTCGCTCAGTAGCCGGTCATCTTGTTCGCCTTCAGCCGGTGGTTTCGAGGGCACTGCGCTACCGTCGTGTCCGATGTTCACGCGGTCTCCGGGTTCTGTCTCACCACGTTAGCGTTATCCGCGGCCGTCCTCGGGAACGCGAATACTCAGGCTCACTAGCAAGTCAGAGCGTTGACGACGGAGAGATCCCACAGGTTTGTCTCGGACATGCCTTGCAGATCTTGACGGACAACCATCCATCAGCGCGAGAAAGATCCCGGATTCAGAGCGCGACGAAATGTCGATGCAGGGCTCTCCTGGGGGAGGGTGCTCGGCGGACGCGGTAAGCCGGACAACGAGAAAGCCCGGGAGCTTGTGGCCACAACCGGAGCGCCCGAGGTCGTCGGCATCGGGGAGCTCGCGATCGAGGCCGCCGAACACCAGGTAGCTGATCTCGCCGGCGGGCCGGCATACGTTCACTTGCGGATCCTCTTGGGGGCGTTGAGAGTTGCGTGGCGGGTCCAACTGCTAACGCCGCGCTAACCCGCCCACTCCGGCAC
>JBKQUM010000118.1:0-8221 GCA_052140165.1 Acidimicrobiales bacterium | reverse complement strand
AGGAGATCGCGCGCCTGCGCGCCGACAAGGAGGCCGCCATAGAGAAGGGCGCCTTCGAGCAGGCCAAGAAGCTGGCCGAGCAGGAGAAGGAGCGCCTCGACCGCAAGGAGAGCCAGGAGGCCGAGCTGCGCGCCGAGGGTGTCGACCTCTTCGACGTCGTGGACGAGGAGGTCATCGCCGAGGTGCTCGCCGCCTGGACCGGCATCCCGGTCTACCGGCTCACCGAGGAGGAGACCGCCAAGCTCCTGCGCATGGAGGAGGAGCTGCACAAGCGGGTCATCGGGCAGGAGGAGGCGCTCAAGGCGCTCTCCCGTGCCATCCGGCGCACCCGCGCCGGCCTGAAGGACCCCAAGCGCCCGAGCGGCTCGTTCATCTTCCTCGGCCCCACGGGCGTCGGGAAGACCGAGCTGGCCAAGACGCTGGCGGAGTTCCTCTTCGACGACGAGGACGCGCTCATCCAGCTCGACATGTCCGAGTACATGGAGAAGCACACGGTCAGCCGGCTCGTCGGCTCGCCCCCGGGCTACGTCGGGTACGAGGAGGGCGGTCAGCTCACCGAGGCCGTGCGGCGCAAGCCGTTCTCGGTCGTGCTGTTCGACGAGGTCGAGAAGGCGCACCCCGACGTGTTCAACACGCTGCTGCAGATCCTGGAGGACTGTCGCCTGACCGACGCCCAGGGCCGCTCGGTGGACTTCAAGAACACGGTGCTGATCATGACCTCGAACCTCGGCACGGCGGACCTCCGCAAGTCGTCCATGGGCTTCGCCAAGACGTCCGAGGCGGTGACGTACGAGCGCATGAAGGCCAAGGTCGACGAGGCGCTCAAGAGCCACTTCCGCCCCGAGTTCCTCAACCGGATCGACGAGGTCATCGTGTTCCACGAGCTCTCGCGGGCCGAGGTCACCGAGATCGTCGACCTCCTCATGTCCCGCACCGTCAAGCAGCTGTCGGACCAGGGCATCGGCCTGGAGCTGACGCCGGCCGCCCGCACGCTGCTGGCCGAGAAGGGCTACGACCCGCAGCTGGGTGCACGCCCGCTCCGCCGGGCGATCCAACAGCTGGTCGAGGACCCGCTGTCGGAGCGCATCCTGTGGAAGGAGTTCCGGGTCGGCGAGACGATCGTCGTGGACGTCGAGGAGTCGCCCATCGACGGCGAGGGGCCCCAGCTCAGCTTCACGGCGATCGAGGGCATCCAGCCCCCGCCGCTCGAGCTGGCCGGTGCCGGCGCGGACGCCGAGTAGCCGTCACTCCCAGCAGTAGCTGAACGTCCCGCGCCCCACGGTGGTGGCGTCGCGGAGTGCGAGCGCCTGGAAGTGGGGGTTCCCGGCCCCGACCGGTGCCCAGCCGAGCCCGAGCCGGTCTGCCGGCGTGAAGCCGAACCGGCCGTAGTAGGCCGGGTCACCCAGGAGCACGAGGAGGGGCCAGTCCCGATCCTCGGCGCACCGGATCAGCTCCCGCACCAGTGCCGACCCCGTGCCGCCGTTCTGGTGCGCGGGCGCCACGCAGACCGGGGCGACACCGGCGATCGCCGAGGCGCGACCGTCCACTCGGCCCGGCGCGGCCAGCACGTGCCCCGCAACGGCCCCGTCGGCGACGGCAACGAGCTCGATCCGGTTCGGCTGCGCGCAGGCGCGCCAGGTGCGGCGCACGATCTCGAGCTCCTCGGTCGCGTCGCGGGTGTCGTCGGTGAAGGCGTCGGAGACCACGGCCAGGATCCCCGCGGCGTCGTCGGGACGCGAGGGCCGGACGGTCGTCATGGCACGCGCACGCCGACCGTCACGAGGTGGTGGTCCGACAGTCCTCCGGCGGGGAGGACGGCGGGCCGCCGGGGGATCAGCCCGCGTACGAGCAGCCAGTCCAGCTTGAGCGGCACGTGGTCGGGCAGCCCACCACCGTCGTGCTCCGTCGTCGGCGCGGCGACGTTGGCGTCAATCCACTCGAAGCCGTACGACCGTGCCACCTCGAAGAGGGGTTCGTGGGCGACGGGCCAGCTGAAGCGCGTGGGCTCCGCGGCGCGCATGCGCCGCACCAGGGCGCCGTCGAACAACTCGGTGTACGGGGCGCCCAGCGTGTTGAAGTCTCCACCCACGACGGCAGGACCACCGTCCGACCGCGCCTCGACCGCGCGCAGCAGCACCTCCGTCTGCTCGGCCCGGTCCCCGGGGTCGCAGCGGTTCTCGAGATGTGTCGAGGCCACCAGCACGGGGGTGCCGTCGATGGGGACGGTCGCCAGGACAGCCATCCGTCCGCCGACCCGGGGCTGCGGTGAGTCGGCGGCGAACCAGCCCGGACCCACATCGGGGAGCCGGACGACCGACGGCGTCTCGAGCATCGCCACCGACGCGATGGCGTTGCCGTGCAGACCCCGCTCGTTGGCGGCGCCGGCGGCCTCGCGCTGCTCGAGCTCGTCGCCCAGGCCGAGTTCGACGAACTCGACACCGAAGGCGTGGTCGGACCCGGTGTGGGTGGCGATCGCGTCGGCGGTGTCCAGGTTGTGGGTCCGGGCCATGCCCACGTCGACCTCGGAGAGCAGGCAGAGGCGGGCGCCGCACGAGCGCAGCCGTCCGGCCAGCTCGACCGGTCGGCGCCCGCGCTGGACGTTCCACGCGGCCACCCGTACCCAGCCCGACAGGGGTTGCCCGGGGCCGGCGTGGCACTGGTCGAGCTGATGGAGGCACGGCAGGTCCTCCAGCAGCCGGCGATGGAGGTCGTGGTCGCCGAGCCGGCGTGCCCAGTGCTCGCGGTCGGCCCGAGTCGGTGTGTCCACCCCTTGAGCCTGTCATCACCCGTGCCGGTCGGCCGAGGAGCTGTGACAGCCGTTCCGTAGCGTGCCGGCATGGCCACGACCCCGCGCGCCCGTTCCGACGTCCCCTATGTCTGCACTGCGTGCGGCACCACGTCGCTCCGCTGGGTCGGCCGCTGCGGGAACTGCGGCGAGTGGAACACGCTCGGACCGGCGTCCGTCCGTGTGCACCGGCCGGGCCGGGCGCCCGCCGTCGACCCCACGCCCGCCGTCGAGCTGCGCGACGTCTCGACCGAGGGAGCCCGCCCGCTGCCCACCGGCGTGAGCGAGCTCGACCGGGTCATGGGGGGCGGCGTGGTCGGGGGCTCCGTCACCCTCTTGTTCGGACCGCCGGGCATCGGCAAGTCCACGCTCCTGTTCCAGGTGCTCTCGTCGGTCGCCGCCGGTGGCGTCGACGTCATGCTCGCCTCGGCCGAGGAGTCGCTCACCCAGGTGAGCGGCCGGGCGGCGCGGATGGGCCCGGTGCCCCGGCACCTCCTCGCATTGGAGGGGCCCGACGTCGAGGCGATCGAGGCCGCCGTCGGGCGCCACCGGCCGGCCCTCGTCGTGGTCGACTCGCTCCAGTCCGTCTCCGACCCCGACCTCGCACAGCCGGCGGGCAGCCTGGCCCAGGTGCGCGCCTGCGTGGAGCGCCTGACGCGCCTGGCGAAGTCGAGCGGCGTCCCGCTCCTCCTGGTCGGGCACGTGACCAAGGACGGCGACCTGGCCGGCCCGCGCGCCGTGGAGCACCTCGTGGACACGGTCCTCTCCTTCGACGGGGACCGCCATCACGCGCTGCGTGTCCTGACCTCGGTCAAGCACCGCTTCGGGCCGACCGGCGAGGTCGGCATCTTCGAGATGCGCGACGACGGGCTGCGTGCCGTCCCCGACCCGGGTCCGCTCATGTTGGGGGACCGCATGGCGGGCGTGCCCGGCAGCGTGGTCGTGCCGGTCCTGCAGGGCAGGCGACCGCTCCTGGTCGAGGTGCAGGCCCTGCTGGGGCCCGGCACCGGCGGTGCGGGCGTGGCCTCGCGGCCGCACACGCTGGGCATCGACGCCGCCCGGGCGAACCTTCTCGTGGCCGTGCTCGCCTGCCGCACCGCGGTGGACGTGCCGGTGCCCGCCGAGTTCTTCGTCGCCGCGGTCGGCGGCATCACGGTCAGCGAGCCCGCGGCGGACCTGGCCGTGGCGCTGGCCATGGCGTCGGTCGTCGGCCAGCGCCCGGTGCCGGCGGACCTCGTGGTGTTCGGGGAGCTCGGCCTGGCCGGGGAGGTGCGCAGTGTCCCCGGCGCCGACCGCCGGCTGGCCGAGGCCCACCGCGCCGGATTCACGAGGGCGCTGGTGCCCGCCTCTGCCCTCGGCGACGCAACGGCCACGGCGGCGGCAGCCCCCGCGGGCCTGGTGGTCCACGGGGTGCGCACGCTGGCGGAGGCGCTCGAGCTGGCTGGCACGGAGGGCGGCCCGCAGATCAGGCCGGGTACGATGCCGGGGTGGTCGACGGTGCGGGCGGCAGCCAACCGCTGAACGACGCGCTGGCGCTGATCGCGCCCGGGACCGCATTGCGCGAGGGGCTCGATCGGATCCTGCAGGCGAAGCACGGGGCCCTGATCATCGTGGGCGACGACCCGGCCGTCCTGTCGGTGTGCACGGGTGGCTTCCTGCTCGATGCCGAGTACACCCCCCAGCGCCTGTCCGAGCTCGCCAAGATGGACGGGGCCATCATCCTCGCCGGCGACGCCTCCCGCATCGCGCGCGCCAACGTGCACCTGATGCCCAAGGCCACCATCACCACCTCGGAGACGGGCACCCGCCACCGCACGGCAGAACGGGTGGCGCGCTCCATCGACGTGCCGGTCATCGCCGTCTCCGAGGCCATGGCCACCATTGCCGTCTACCGCAACGACCGCAAGCACACCACCCAGTCGGCCGGCTGGCTGATCGACCGCTCGAGCCAGGCGCTGTCCACGCTGCAGCGGTTCCGGGCGCGCTACGACGACGCGCTCTCGACGCTCTCCCGTCTCGAGATGGAGGACACCGTCTCGGTGCGTGACGTCGTCTCCGTGCTCCAGCCCGGCGAGATGGTCCGCCGGATCGCCGAGGAGATCGAGGGCCACCTCGTCGAGCTCGGGTCCGACGGCCGCCTCATCCACCTCCAGACCGAGGAGCTGAGCGCCGGCGTCGGGGAGAGCCTCATGCTGGTGCTGCACGACTACTCGGACGAGAAGGGCATCGCCCACCTGCGGTCGCTCTCGGCCGACGCCCTCATGGACCTGCCCAAGGTCGTCACCGCTCTCAACCTCCCCGGCTCGGACGAGCAGCTGCACGCCGCGCTGGCCCCTCACGGCTACCGCCTCCTGCACCGCCTGCCCCAGCCGCTCTCCGAGACGATCATTGAGCGCCTGGTCCAGCGCTTCGGCTCGCTGCCCGAAATCCTCTCCGCCTCCGCGGCCGAGCTCGAGTCGGTCGACGGGATCGGGGCCGCCACGGCCCGCCACGTCCGTGACGGCCTGGCCCGCCTGGTGGAGGCGAGCATCTTCGAGCGCTACGAATGACCGGGGGGTCTGGTAAAATGGTTGGCCATCGTCGAACGGTTCGGGTCCGTCTCGGCAACCTCTCGAAAGCAGCGCCCGTACCTCTGTGTGCCCGCGCTGGCGGACCCGGTCCATCCAAGGAGTCGTGAGTCCTGTGTCCTTCAAGGTCGGAGACAAAGTCGTCTACCCCCACCACGGGGCGGCCGTCATCGAGAAGCGCGAGACCAAGGTCGCCTTCGGGGAGAAGCGGGAGTACCTCGTCCTCCGGCTGGCCTACGGGGACCTGATCCTGAACGTCCCGGCCGACAACACCGAGGGCGTCGGCCTGCGCGAGGTGATCAACGACGAAGAGGTCGAAGAGGTCTTCGCCGTGCTGCGCAAGAAGGAAGCGCGCATGCCGACCAACTGGTCCCGGCGCTACAAGAACCACTCCGAGAAGCTGCGCTCGGGCGACATCTACCAGGTGGCCGAGGTGGTGCGGAACCTCTCCATCCGGGACAAGGACAAGGGGCTGTCCGCCGGCGAGAAGCGCATGCTGCAGCGGGCCCGCCAGATCCTGGTCTCCGAGCTCACCTTCGCCCTCAACGTGGACGAGGAGACGGCCGAAGAGCGTCTGAACGACGCGCTGACCTGATCGCCCGGCCCGGTCCCCCGGTGGGCTCGGTGTGGTCGATCGTCGTCGCCGGCGGCTCGGGGCGGCGCTTCGGCGACCAGAAGCAGTTCTCCATGCTGGGCGGCCGCCCGGTGCTCGAATGGGCCGTCGAGGCGTGCCGGCCGTGTTCCGCCGGCGTGGTCCTCGTGCTCCCCGATGGGATGGACGACCCCGACCGCCACGGCGCCGATGCCACCGTGGCCGGCGGGCCCACCCGTGCCGACTCGGTGCGCTGCGGGCTGACCGTGGTCCCCGACAGCGCGGAGGTGATCGTCGTGCACGACGCGGCTCGTCCGCTGGCGTCGCCGGCGCTCTTCGAGGCCGTCGTCGACGCCGTGGCCCGGGGCGGCGCGGACGGAGCCGTGCCCGGCGTCCCCCCGAGTGACACCATCAAGGCGGTGGACGGCGCCGGCAACGTGACGGGCACGCTCGATCGCACCACCCTGGTCGCCGTGCAGACGCCCCAGGCGTTCCGGGCGGGCGTCCTGCGGCGGGCCCACAGCCACGCCGGCCCCGGCGCCACCGACGACGCCGTGCTCGTCGAGGCCCTCGGTGGGCGCGTGCAGGTGGTGCCCGGCGAGCCGGCCAACCTCAAGATCACCGCCCCCGACGACCTGGCCACCGCCGAGCGCCTGCTGGCGTCGCGGGAGGGCTGACCGTGCGCATCGGCCAGGGGATCGACGTCCATCCGTTCTCCGAGGACCCTCACCGCCCGCTCGTCCTCGGCGGCATCGAGATCGAAGGGGCGCGCGGGCTGGGCGGGCACAGCGACGCCGACGCCGTCTGCCACGCGCTGGCCGACGCCGTCCTGGGCGCGCTCGGCCTCGGTGACCTCGGCCGGCACTTCCCCGACACCGACCCGGTCTGGGAGGGCGCAGACAGCGTGGCGCTCCTGACCGAGGTGGTCCGCATGGCGGCCCGGGAGGAGTACATCTGCGCCAACGCGGACTGCACGATCATCGCCGACACACCCCGCCTCGCCCCCCATACGTCGGCCATGTCGGAGCTGCTGAGCGCGGTGCTCGGCGCTCCGGTGTCGGTCAAGGCGACCCGGGCGGAGGGGCTGGGCGCGCTCGGCCGCGCCGAGGGGATCGCCTGCCTCGCCGTGGTGCTGATGGAGCCGGCGTGAGCCCGAAGAACCGCACGCCGCGCGGGCGCACGCCTGCGGGAGACCGGCGCCCCGCGCCTCGCCGCGGCCGGGGCCGGGGCGAAGGCCAGGGCCAGGCCGAGGGCCGGCGGCCCGGACCCCGACCCCAGGCGCTGAGCGAGCTCGGCGGGGACCAGGTCGAGGGCCGCCGCGCCGTGCTCGAGCTGCTGTCGGTCGGGCGCCGCACGGTGCGCCGGATCATGCTGGCCGAGGACCAGGACCCCTCACCGCAGCTGGACCGGATTGAGGAGCTGGCGGCACGCCTGCGGGTCCCCGTCGAGACCGTGCCGCGGGCCCGGCTCGACGCCCAGGCCCGCACGGAGGCACCCCAGGGCGTGCTGGCCCTGGCCCGCCCGCTCGACCCGGTACCCCTCGAGGACCTGTCGAGGCCCGATCGGCACGGCACGGCGCCCTTCCTGCTCGTGGCCGCCGGCATCACGGACCCCCGGAACCTGGGCGCGCTGCTGCGTAGCGCCGAGTGCGCCGGCGTCACCGGCGTCGTGCTGCCGCGCCACCGCTCGGCCCGGCTGTCGCCGACGGTCGCCAAGACGGCGGCCGGGGCGATCGAGCACCTGCCCTTCGCGGTCGTGGGAGGCGTGCCGACGGCGCTCAGCGAGCTGCGCGAGCTCGGCGTGTGGTCCATCGGGCTGGCGGGGGAGGCCGAGCAGTCGCTCTACGACCTCCCGCTCGGCGAGGGTCCCGTCGCGCTGGTGGTCGGCAGCGAGGAGAAGGGGCTGGCGCCGCTGGTGCGCCGGCGCTGCGATGCGGTCGTCGCCATCCCCCAGCACGGCGCCCTGCCGTCCCTCAACGTCGGCGTGGCCGGCGCGGTGGCCTGCTTCGAGGTCGCCCGCCAGCGCGCCGCGGCGTCCGGCGGACGTCCCGCCCGCTAGGCGGGCCGCCGGCACCTCAGGCGGCAGCCACCTCCGTCGTTGCCAAGCAGGACGAACTTCTTGAAATCCGAGAGCATCGGGACCTCCCAGCTCGCGGTGTCGCGCCAGCTTCCGCGCCCGTTCCCGCACGGGTCGGCGCCCGAAGAGCCCGAGGCAGTGAGAGAGCCCGAGGCAGGAATCGAACCCGCGACATCTTCATTACAAGTGAAGTGCTCTACC
>JBKQUM010000117.1:0-84311 GCA_052140165.1 Acidimicrobiales bacterium | reverse complement strand
AGCCGAATTCGATCCGATGCTGCAGGCCGCGGACACCTGGACCAGCTCATGGGACCTGACGAGTACCACCAGCTCGTCGACGACAACGCCTACACCAACGTGATGGCGCGCTGGAACCTTCGCCGGGGTGCCGAAGTCCTGACCCGGACGCGTGGGCAGCCAGAGGAAGCGGAAACGTGGCGAGCGCTGGCAGACCGCCTGGTCGACGGGTGGGACCCCGAGCGAGGCCTCTACGAGCAGTTCGCCGGCTACTTCGATCTGGAGCCTCTGCTCATGAACCAGATAGGGCCGCCGCCGCTCGCCGTCGACCTGGTGCTGGGCAGCGATCGGGTCACCGGGTCCCAGCTCATCAAGCAGGCCGACGTGCTCATGCTCTACCACCTTCTCCCCGAGGAGGTGGTCCCGGGCTCCCTGGCAGCGTCGCTCGCCTTCTACGAACCTCGCACTGCGCATGGCAGCTCGCTTTCGCCGGCAATCTCGGCCGCGCTGCTCGCGCGCGCCGGAGAGCCCGACCGTGCCCTGGAACTGTTCCGGTTGGCGGCGCGGCTCGACCTGGCCGATCTGACCGGCACCAGCGCGGGGGGTCTGCACCTGGCAACCATGGGCGGCGTCTGGCAAGCACTGGCGTACGGGTTCCTCGGGTTGCGGGCACAAGGAGAAACGCTCTTGGTCGACCCTGCCCTCCCCGAGGAGTGGTCGGCATTGGAGCTTCGCTTCAGGTTCCGTGGCAGGCGAGTCCGCATACGGGCCGAGCACGATTCGGTCGCCGTCCGATGTGACGGTCCGATCAATGTGCGCATCGGTCATCAGGACACGGTGCTGTGCGAGGGCCCGTGGCGCACGTTCGCGATCGCTGCCACACGTCCAAAGGAACAACCATGAGTATCGTCCTCGCCGCCCTCGACGCTGGGCCGACCGCGCAACCCGTGCTCGACGTCGCGATGAGGATCGGAGAGTTGACCAATACCGATGTCGAGGCAGTCCACATCACCATAGCCGATGACGAATCCGTCAAGGCCTTCACCGAGCGTGCTCACGTACCGTTGCACCTGCTGCCAGGACCGCTCGAACCCGCTCTGCTCAACGCGGTCGATGCACCGGAAGTGGTCGCAGCAGTCATCGGCACCAAGACGGCACCGGCTGACCAACGTCTTCTCGGGACGAGTGCCAGGCACATCATCGAACGAAGCTCCAAGCCGGTCGTCATCGTGCCCCCCGACTTCGTCTCTCCTGGTTTCTTCCGCCGGCTCCTCATTCCCCTGGAGGGGACGGAAGCTTCCACCCAGCCCGTGCTCAAGGGGTTGCTCCCCTTCCTGGCGGCCGACGTGGAACTCATCGTCATTCATGTCTTCACCGAGTCGACCGTGCCAGCGATGCTCGACCACCCCTGGCGCGACCTCGAGATCCTGGGTAGGGAATTTCTTTCCCGCCACCTCCCCCAACATGAAGCCCGCATCGAACTCCGTCACGGCCCAGTGGGTACTCGGGTCGCTGAGGTATGCGACGAGTACGGTACGGACCTCATCGTGCTGAGCTGGTCACAGGACAGTGCGGCCGGAAAGGCACACGCCGTCCGCCAGATACTCGGCGCCGTGAAACTTCCTATTTTGCTGCTTCCCGTGGGGGGAAGTGGCTTGATCGAAGCGGACTCCTTGCCCTGACCCCCCTTGTGTGAGGCGGGTGATGCAAACCCGGCCCCAGAGGACGTTTGCCTCTTGCTGCTGAAGCCGACGAATGTTCGCGCTGTTTCTTGAGCGCCGTCAGGTCTGGCGACCCTCTCAAACGAAAACGCCCGTCCCTCAATAACAAGGGAATCGGGCGTTTCACCTAAAGCTCGACGGTATGTGAAAAGGCATGACTCAGCTGAGACATACCACGGCCGTAAATGTTCCCTCGGCGTGCGCGTCTGCGAACGCCGAGGGAACAGATCACCCGCCGCTCGACCGCTCCTTGGGTGTTCGGCATCGTCGGGGCCCGGCGCTGGTGGCCGCCATGGGCCGGCCGAGACGTTTCCGCGGGCCGCCAGCTTCCGGCGCTACACCGGGCTGACACCCAGTGCCTCAGAGACAGGGGAGTCCGACGCCAAGGGGAGGGCGACGTCCAAGGCCGGGGTCAACTGGCTCCGCCGCCAGCTGGTGCAATCAACGAACACGGCCCGCCAGGTCGACCCCGAGCTCGGGAGGATCTACTTCGTCCAGAAAGTCGAGCGGGGAGCGCACCACAACAAGGCGTCGTGCGTCGTGCCGGCGGGCGAGTTCCCGGCTATTGGCTGGGCGAGGGTGCTCCGCTCCTCGGATTCAGCGGCGAGGTGGCGCCTCAGGACCTCAGTGCCGTCCTTGCCGGCACTTCTCCCCACGGCAGATCCTGACCGCCGTTGGGGGTGCCCAGGCTGGGCGAGTGCCTGGTTTCGACCTGACCTTCTCGACCCCAAGTCGGCCTCCCTCCTCTGCGGTCTCTTCGAGCGATCCCGATCTGGCGGCTTATCGACACAGGGACCATCGGCCCTGGCGAGCCGGCGGGCATGGGTGGACAGTGGATCGATGGTCGAGTTTCGGGACAGGGTAGACGCCGGGCGGGAACTGGCCGAAGAGTTGAAGCGGCGCGTGGGCGGGGAGGATGTGGTGGTTCTCGGGTTGCCCAGAGGTGGGGTTCCGGTTGCGTTCGAGGTCGCCCGAGAGCTGGATGCGCCGCTCGACGTGATCGTCGTTCGCAAGCTCGGTGTGCCGTATCAGCCGGAGCTCGGCATGGGCGCGATCGGCGAGGACGGCGTGCGTATCCTGAACCGTGAGGTGCTCGCCATGGCTAGGGTCGGCGAGGACGAGGTGGCAGCCGTGGAGCGATCGGAGCGGGCCGAGCTCGAGCGGCGGGCCATACGTTTTCGGGGTAGCCGTCCGCGTACGCCACTCGCCGGTCGGACCGCGGTCGTGGTCGACGACGGCATCGCCACGGGGGCAACGGCCAGGGCTGCCTGTCAGGTCGCACGGGCTCACGGCGCGTCACGGGTAGTCCTGGCGGTGCCTGTCGCTCCGTGGTCTTCGCTCGGTTTGCTGGCGGAGGTGGCCGACGAGGTGGTCTGCCTCGCGACCCCCGAACCGTTCTACGCCGTTGGCCAGTTCTATCGTGACTTCTCGCAGACCTCGGACGAGGAGGTGGTGGGGCTTCTCAAGCGCGCAGCCACTCGGACACCTGCTCCACCAGTGGCGGTAAGCGCCGACCCGCCGATTCGTGACGAAGACGTGGTCGTTGAGATAGGCGCTGTCCGGCTTGTCGGGCACCTCACGATTCCGGAGGAGTGTGCCGGACTGGTCGTCTTCGCCCACGGCAGCGGAAGCAGTCGTCACAGTCCGCGCAATCGGTTTGTGGCGGCCGTCCTGAACTCTGCCGGGCTCGGCACCCTCCTGTTCGATCTGCTCACCCCCGACGAGGAGTTCAACCGTGCAGCGGTATTCGACATAGGGCTCTTGGCGGAGCGACTGGGGGTGGGGACTCGGTGGCTCGAAGCACAACCCGAAGCAAAGGGACTGCGTATCGGCTACTTCGGCGCCAGCACCGGGGCGGGCGCAGCTCTGTGGGCGGCCGCCGAGCCCGACTCATCGATCGCCGCAGTCGTCTCGCGGGGAGGACGTCCTGATCTTGCCGGTTCGAGGCTCGACCAGGTGCGAGCAGCGACGTTGCTCATCGTGGGTGGCCGTGACGAGGTCGTGCTCGAGCTCAACCGTCAGGCACAGATGCAACTGCGCTGCCAGAGCCAGTTGGAGGTGGTGGCTGGTGCCACCCATCTCTTCGAGGAGCCGGGAGCCCTGGAGGAAGTGTCTCGCCTGGCAGGCGACTGGTTCCTTTCCCATCTGGCGCCCTCTGCAGAGACTGTTGGTTGAGAGCGCCGTCCCGTCTGCATTTGGGAAGCAGCGCGACGCTGATCTCGAATGCCAACGTGGCTGTTGGCTCCGCGATGGGACCTTCGCCCCTGGTGAGAGTCGGGACTAAAGGCGAACACTGGCAGCATGGATCAGCTCGACGTCATCGATCGCACCGTTGCTAAGACCTACGAGTGGCTCCACAAGGTGGCCGAGCGAGACGAGTTCGACGACGTGCACCAGGCCTATCACGTGCTCCGAGCAGTGCTCCACGCCCTGCGCGACCGGTTGGAGCCCAATGTCGCGGCACATGTCGCAGCGCAGCTGCCATTGCTGGTCCGGGGGATCTTCTACGAGGGCTGGGACCCGGCGAAGACGCCGATGCGCATGTCGCTCGCCGAATTCCTGGCTCGGGTGGAGAAGGAGGCCGGGCTCAAGGGAACGAGCGAAGCCGAGGAGGCTGCCCGGGCCGTAATGTCCGTGTGCTGGGTCGAGCTGGGTGAAGGCACCATGGGTCACCTGATCTCGGTTCTCCCCTCGGACTTCGCCGTACTCATGTAGGTCAGGTGCGTGAGCACGACCCGGAAGCTCCCGTGCACGCCTCACACCCGCCGGCATACTGGGCCACCGTGGCGGTCCTTATCGCACGACATCAGAGTCGTCGAGCCTTGCCCCGTAATAGCTCCTCAGGTACTCGACACCATTGCGGCCGCCCGGCAGCGGCTCGAACGGCACCTTGACGGGTTGTTCCCGAGCGCGGTGGACCTGCACGCACCGACCTGCCCTCCGGTGGCGTTGTCCGAGCGACTGCGGACGCTCACGGATCAGGTCACCGCAGGCCTTTCGTCCCATGCCTGAGGCTCAGATGGTCATTCTTCGGCCTAGAGCTTGTAGCCCAATTTCCGCAAGAGAGCCTTGCGATCGGCCACGTCTGCATCGGTCTCGATCCCGGCAGGCGGGAGGCCGTCTATGACACCGATGATTCCTCGGCCGAACTCTGTTTGCGCGACAAGTACTTCGACCGGGTTCGCGGTCGCGCAGAAGACGGTGCACACCTCCGAGACAGTCTTGACAGCGTTCAAGACGTTTACCGGAAACCCTTCGCGAAGGAAGATGATGAACGAGTGACCAGCGCCGATTCCTTCGGCATTTCGGGCCGCCAGGTCTATGAGATCTGCTTCGTTTCCCGAGCAGCGGATGAGACAGGGACCGGAAGCCTCAGAGAACGCGATCCCGAAACGCAGTTGTGGGCTCGCTCCTGCGAGCGCCTCATGCAGGTCCTCGATCGACTTCACGAAATGTGCTTGACCCACGATGACGTTCATACCGTCCGGTTTCTCGATGGGGTATGCGCTCAGTTCCATAGCCGTCTCCTCGCTTCCAGGTGTATCGAACCTGACGACCACGTGAACGGTCTTGCCGCCCTCGTCCACGTGTTGGACGCACGACCGTCGTCTGTCCGTCGCGGGTGATCTGATGACAGTTCCGCGACAAGATACCCCGGATGATCGTTGGCCCCGTCGAGTCACACTCCCCGGAGCTCGCACGCTCTCGATCCGTCCCCTGAGACCTTCGGACACTGCAGGGCTGGTCGCGCTCTACGCCGGCCTCAAGGAGAATGACACCTACTTGCGCTTCTTCAGTGGCCATGCCCCGCCCGAGGATTTCGTCGAGAAGATGACGCATGTCGCCGAACGTGGAGGGTTCGGGTTGATCGCCCTCATGGAGGAACAGGACGGGACCAACAAGATCGTTGGAGAGGCCACGTACGAGCTCCTTCCCAACGGCGACGGAGAACTTGGTATTACGGTCGCTGAAGCGTCAAGGGGATGGCTTGGACCGTACTTGCTCGATGCGCTCGTTACGGAAGCTGCCGTCCGGGGAGTGCCCAACCTCGAAGCTGATGTGCTGGTCGGCAATCGTCGGATGCTCACCATGTTGCGAGCCAGGGGCTACGCCGTGATGGATCACGACCCTGCGATCGTTCGAGTCGCGATCGGCACCACGCGGCGTATGCCCTCATGGCCGGGGACTGGCGAGCCTCCCAAACTGCTCGTCGAGGTACCCGGCGGGCGTTGGCATGCCGAAGAGGCAGCTCGAGCAGCGGGGTTCCAGGTGCTGGCTTGCCCGGGACCCATACTCGGCTGGTCGCAATGCCCGGCTCTGCGCGGCCAGCCGTGTCCTCTGGCGGCCGGTGCCGACGTCATCATCGACGCGGTTCCGGATGAACCCGGACGATCCCTCCTCGAAGCCCACAGGCGAATCCACCCGTCGGTGCCCATCTGCGTCGAGCTCCCATCCGGAGGGCGACACCTCGACGATGCAGTCTCGACGATTCCGCTCGGCATGAGTGACACTGTTGTCGTGGGGGTTCTGGAGCGACTGGCGAAAGATACTCCCGTACGTGGGCACCCTCAGAGCGCGGACACCCGGCACGCGCTCCCAGTGCCGCCTGGCGACACGGGGCTCCAAGGTGGCAGCGGAGTACGGTGACACTTATGCGCTGCACAACCTGCCAAGACGGTCGCCAGCGCTTCTGTGCGCTGCAGGGAACTATCGCATTGTTCGTGGTAGCGCCGACTGCGGTGGTGCGGCAGTGAAGTGGGCCCCGATCGCTGCGCGTTCCCGGGCGCCCGGGGCGCCCCCGCCCAACCTCGTCGACTACGACGAGGCGTACACCGGCTTCAGCTGGGAGTCTGCCCGGGGGGAGCTCGACGGTCTTCCGGGGGGCGGGGTCAACATCGCCCATGAGGCCGTCGACCGCCACGCGTTCGGTGTGGCTCGAGACAAGGTCGCACTGCGGTGTCTCCACAGACACGGCGGCGTACGGGACATCACCTATGGAGAGCTCTCGGAGCTGACGAGCCGCTTTGCGCAGGCGCTCGACAGCCTTGGGGTTGGCGACGGGGACCGGGTCTTCGTACTTCTGCCCCGGGTCCCCGAGCTCTACGTCGCGGCGCTCGGCACGCTCAAGCACCGCAGCGTCCTGTGCCCCCTTTTCTCGGCCTTCGGGCCGCAGCCGATACGCCAGCGTCTCGAGATCGGCGACGGCCGGGTACTGGTCACGACATCGGGTCTTTTCCGACGGCGAGTGGCCCCGCAACGGGACGCCCTCCGCGGCCTCGAGCACGTGCTCATCATCGATGACCCCGCCCCCGAGGGCACGATCTTCCTTCCAGACCTTCTGGCCAAAATGCCGGGGACCTACGAAATCGGTTCCACCGACCCCGAAACGATGGCGCTCCTCCACTTCACAAGTGGGACCACCGGGACTCCCAAAGGCGCCGTCCACGTCCACGAGGCTGTGGTCCAGCACCACGCCACCGGGTCACTTGCACTCGATCTCCATGCCAACGATGTCTTCTGGTGCACCGCCGACCCAGGTTGGGTAACGGGGACCTCGTACGGGATCATCTCCCCACTGACCCATGGTGTGACGAGCATCATCGATGAGGGTGAGTTTGAGGTTGAGCGCTGGTACGCGACGCTGGCGGAGCAGCGTGTCACGGTGTGGTACACCGCGCCGACGGCCCTCCGGATGCTGATGGCCGCAGGTGCCGAGCCCCCACGGGCGCACGATCTCTCAGCGCTTCGTTTCATTGCCAGCGTGGGAGAGCCCCTCAACCCTGAGGTGGTCAATTGGACCAATGAGAATCTCGGCGTCCCCGCCCACGACAACTGGTGGCAGACCGAGACCGGTGGGATCATGATCGCCAACTTCGCAGCAATGACGATCCGCCCTGGCTCCATGGGGAAGCCGATGCCAGGTGTGGAGGCGGTAATCCTTCAGCGCAACGATGAGGAGAAGATCGTCCTTGATCCTGACGGTGCGGCGGTCGAGGTGCCCGACGGCGCTGACGGCGTACTCGCCCTTCGGCCGGGATGGCCATCGATGTTCCGGGGTTATCTCGGGGAACCAGAGCGTTACGAGGCCTGTTTCACCGCCGGTTGGTACGTCAGCGGAGACCTGGCTCGCCGTGATGAGGATGGCTATTTCTGGTTTGTTGGGCGTGGTGATGACGTCATCAAGTCGGCCGGGCATCTCATCGGCCCGTTCGAGGTCGAGTCGGTGCTCATGGAGCACCCGGCCGTTGTCGAAGCGGGCGTGATAGGAATTCCCGACGTGGTCGCGGGCGAGGTCGTGAAGGCCTACGTCGTGCTGCACCAAGGTGTCGACTCGAGCGATGACCTCCGCCTCGAGCTGATCGGGTTCGCCAGGAAGCGTCTCGGAGCAGCCATCGCCCCTCGGGACATAGCGTTCGTTGCGCACCTGCCGCACACCCAGAGCGGAAAGATCGTTCGAAGGGTGCTTAAGCAGCGTGCCTTGGGCCTGCCCGAGGGTGACACGTCGACGCTGGAGGCCACTCCGTGACCCTGTCAAGACCGCCCGGCGACGTCGAGGTGGACGCGAGGCGCCACCTCCTCACCGAGATGCTCCGAATTCGCCGCTTCGAGGAACGATGCGTTGAGCTCTACAGCGCAACGGAGATCCGAGGGTTCCTCCATCTGAGCATCGGGGAAGAGGCGTGCGCGGTCGGCGTCATGCAGGCCCTCGGGGCAGAGGACGCCATCGTTTCCACCTACCGCGAGCACGGGCATGCCCTCGCCCGGGGCCTGTCCATGCGTTCGATCATGGCGGAGCTCGAAGGCAAGGTCGACGGCTGCAGCCGGGGCCGCGGGGGCTCGATGCACCTGTTCGACGTGGATGCCCGCTTCTACGGTGGCAACGCCATCGTGGCAGGCGGGCTACCGCTCGCCGTCGGTCTGGCGCTTGCCGATCACCTCACCGGGCGCCAGCGGGTGACCGCCTGCTTTTTCGGGGACGGAGCGGTGGCCGAGGGGGAGTTCCACGAGTCGATGAACCTGGCGGCACTCTGGCACCTGCCCGTCCTGTTCTGCTGCGAGAACAATCTGTACGCGATGGGAACCTCCCTCTCGCTCACCGAGTCCGAGACGGACCTCTCGCTCAAGGCCGCCGCGTACCGCATGCCGTCCTGGGAGGTGGACGGCATGGACGTGGTGGCTGTGGCACAGGCTGCAGAAGAGGCCGCCGCGGCCGTGCGAGCCGGGGGAGGGCCGCACTTCTTGGAACTGCGGACGTACCGGTTTCGTGCCCACTCCATGTACGACCCAGACCGATATCGTGACAAGACGGAGATCGAGGCATGGCGGCACCGTGATCCGATCACGCTCCTCGGCGATCAGCTTCGGGCATCCGGTGACCTCGATGACATTGCACTGGAGACGATGGAGGGCGACATCGTCGGCGAGATCGACGACGCCGTCGAGTTTGCGGCAGCCTCCGCGCTGGAGCCCGCGGAGGACTTGGAGCGTTTCGTCACGACGATGGAGACCGAGCGATGAGTTCTTGCACCTATCGAGAGGCTGTCCGTGAGGCGATTCGGCAGGCCATGCTCGCCGACGAGCGAGTCTTTTGCATGGGCGAGGACATCGGCCACTACGGCGGATGCTATGCCGTCACCTTGGGCTTGCTCGAGGAATTCGGGCCCGAGCGCATCCGTGACACACCGTTGTCGGAGTCCGCGTTCGTCGGAGCCGGGATCGGAGCGGCGCTCGGGGGACTGCGGCCGATCGTCGAAGTGATGACTGTCAATTTCAGCTTGCTCGCCCTCGACCAGATCCTGAACAACGCGGCGACACTGCGCTACATGTCCGGCGGTCAGCTCAGCGTGCCACTGGTGATCCGCATGGCGACCGGTGCGGGGCGCCAGGTGGCCGCGCAACATTCGCACAGCCTCGAGGGTTGGTACGCGCATATCCCGGGTCTTCGAGTGCTGGCTCCGGCGACCATCGAGGATGCCCGCGGTATGCTCCAGCCCGCGCTCGACGACCCGGATCCCGTCATCATCTTCGAACATGCCGGCTTGTACAACGACAAGGGAGACCTTCCCGGTGGCGCCGGGCCGGTGGCCATAGAGGGCGCGGTAGCTCGGCGGGAGGGTCAGGACGTCACGCTGGTCGCCTACGGGGGGACCCTCCGCGTCGCGCTCGGCGCAGCGGAGGAGCTTGCAGCAGCGGGTGTCTCGGCGGAGGTCGTGGACCTGCGCTGCCTGCGGCCTCTCGACTCTGCGACCGTGGCTGCTTCGGTGGCGAAGACCCACCGCGTTGTCGTGCTGGACGAAGGCTGGCGTACGGGGAGCCTTGCCGCCGAGGTAGCGAGCCGGATCGGCGAGGACTGCTTCTACGACCTCGACGCGCCGGTCGCCCGTGTGTGCACGGCCGAGGTCCCGATCCCCTATGCCAAGCATCTCGAGGACGCGGCGTTGCCACAGGTATCCGATGTTGTGGCTGCGGTGCACCGTCTGGGGGGCTGATGGGGGATTTCCGCATGCCCTCGCTCGGCGCCGACATGGAGTCGGGTCGTGTCACCGAGTGGCTCGTCAAGGCCGGCGACGAGGTCAAGCGCGGCGACATCGTGGCCGTCGTCGAGACGGAGAAGTCGACGATCGAGGTGGAGATCTTCGAGTCGGGCGTGATCGAGGCGATCGTGGTGCCCGCGGGCGACGAGGTTCCGGTCGGCACGGTGCTGGCCCGGGTCCGGAGCGGCGCGTCGGGCTCCCCCGAGGCACGCGGCCCCGTGGCCGCCTCGAGCGGATCGATTCTCCCGGCCGAGCCCACACCCCCGGCTGGGCGGGAGTCGGCCACGACAGCGGGACCCGTGGTGCGCTCACCTGTGGTGCGCCACTTGGCCGCCGAGTCGGGCATCGACCTCGCGACAGTCACCGGCACCGGCGAGGGTGGCGTGATCACTCGTCACGATGTCGAGCGGGCTCTTGCCGCGCGACAGCCTCCGACTGTTCGGGTGCGGGCCTCACCATGGGCCCGCCGGGTGGCAGCCGAGCTTGGCGTCGACCTGAGCTCCGTCCAGGGGACCGGGCCAAGGGGGGCGGTGACGGGGGCGGATGTCCACAAGGTCGCCGTACCCAGTTTTCGACCGGCCGCGGCGCCGAGTGAGCCAGCCGTCGCGGCCGCCGCTGAGCCTCCTGCGAGCACCGGCCCGACGAGCGATGCCGCGGCGAAACAAGCCGCAATGCGACGGGCCATCGGCGCCCTCATGGCCCGCTCCAAGCGGGAGATACCCCACTACTACCTCTCGACGAACATTGACATGCGGGCGGCATCGGAGTGGCTGGAGCGTGTGAACACCAGTCGTTCCATCAGGGACCGTCTTGTCATGCCCGTGCTGCTGCTCAAGGCGACAGCTCGTGCCGTAGCGACTGTCCCCGAGATGAATGGCTTCATGATCGACGGGAGCTTCGAGGCGAGCGCGGCAGTGCAGGTCGGCGTGGCCATCTCACTGCGCGGCGGAGGGGTCATCGCGCCAGCCATCCACGACACAGCCACCCTGGGACTCGATAGTCTCATGATGGCGCTGCGTGATCTCGTCGCGAGGGCCCGCGCTGGTCGGCTGCGGAGTTCGGAGATGAGTGATCCGACCATCACCGTCACGAACCTCGGGGATCTCGGCGTCGATCAGGTCTTCGGGGTGATCTATCCACCCCAGGTGGCCCTCGTCGGCTTCGGCAAGGTCGCCGAACGACCCTGGGCTGAGAACGGCCTGCTCGGCGTTCGGCCCACCGTCACGGCCACACTCGCTGCGGACCACCGGGTGAGTGATGGCCACCGGGGCGGACTCTTCCTCTCCGCGATCGACCATCTCTTGCAAACACCGGAGGAACTGTGACCCGAGACGATGCCCTCGCCATCATGCGTGACGTGCTTCATCATGTGGCGCCCGAAGCGGATCTTGAAGAGGTCGGGGAGGGGGAGTCCATGGCCGAGGCGCTCGACCTCGACTCCATGGACTTCTTGAGTTTCATGATCGGCCTGTACGAGCGGACGGGCATCGAGATACCCGAGCTGGACTACCCACAGCTGTCAACCGTTGAGAAGTGTGCCGACTACCTGGTTGCACACGCGTGAAGCGCGACGACGCGAGCCGACCGGCCGAGGGTCGACCGTGCGCGACAATCGCATATGGCCGCCGATACCGACGGTGGCGACCCGGCGTGAATCCGCTCGACCATGCTCTCGGCCCAGGTGGACTCGTATGATCGCACCGTCAAGGTGGAAGAGGAGGCAACGTCGTGCCCACGCCGGGTGAGTTGTTGCGCCGATTCCGCCTCATGGCAGTGCCTGGCCCTGCGGCTATCGCCACGGTTCCGGCAGACCGCAGTGAGGCACTTCGGAAGGAGCTCGAGCCGGTCTTCGCCGCGCTCCGGGATGTCAACGAGGACACCGCGATGACGGTGGCTCGCGCCGAAGCAGGAGCGCAGGCTCGCCGAACCCGTGCAGCCGAAGAAGCATCCGAGATCATCGCTATGGCGCACAGCATGGCCAGAGACGCCAGAGCGGAGGCTGCGGCCGTCCTGCTGGCTCGAACCGCCGACGAGTGTCGAGATCTCCTCAACGATGGAAGGCGACGTGCCAGCGCCATCAGCGACAGTGCCGAGCGCGGCTTACAACCAGCGGTAGATGAGCTCGTGCGAAGAGTGCTGGCGATTGGCACGACTGCAGGGCCTGCATCATGAGCACCGGGTGGGTCGCCGCGCAGGTCCGGAGCCGGGGTCTGGTGCAGCATTGCCTCGGCCCGGACCGGACCCGCCAGCTGGCTGAAGCCGGATCACTCCGGGTCGCGCTCGATGTGCTCGGCACCACCGCCTACGCGAAGCAGCTTCGCCCTGACCTCGATCTGGCGAGTGCCGGGCGTGCAGTGGCCGGCTCGGTCCTGTGGAACCTTCGTGTGCTCGCCGGCTGGAGCCCACCACTGGGCGCGTCGCGGCTCAGGGTCCTGGCTGGTGCCTTTGAGCTTGCCAACCTGCGAGGCGAGTTGGCGCGACTGGAGGGCCACGAGGCGCCGCACCCCTACGAACTCGGCTCCTTCGCCACGGTTCCGCGTCTCTCGTCGGTGACAACGGTCGGCGACCTTCGGAGTGCGCTGGCCGCGTCGCCGTGGGGCGACCCGGGAGCGAGTGAACGCAGTGCTCTCGTGCTGGGGCTCGAGTTGGCCCTGGCCCACCGGGTCGCCGAGGACGTGCCCGAGGCCGCCGGATGGGCCACGACGTACGCCGCACTGGTGTTTGCCCGGTGCCTGGCGTCGGGCGTGTCGCTCGAGCCCGGGAGTCCGACAGCGACGCACGCCAGGGCCGTGCTGGGTGAGCGCCTGGCCCGGGCGCGTTCCCTGCGCGAGCTTGCTGAGGGCCTGCCGCGCCAGAGCACGTGGTTGCTGGTCGACGTCTCGGGCCCCGAGGATCTCTGGGCAGCAGAGGCCGGTTGGTGGCACCGGCTCTGGCGCGAGGGGCTGGTCCTGGTCATGCGGGGCCGTCCCGAACCGGCGGCGACCGTCGGCGCAGTGGCGGCCCTCGCGGCGGACGCGTGGCGTGTGCGGGCTGCCCTGGAGGTGGCCGCTCGCCAGGGGCGGGGCGCGGAGGTGCTCGATGGCGTGGCCTGACGCGCTTGCCCCCGCACGCATGGAGCGGGTCGCAGTGGTTTCCCCGGTCAGCCGCGTCCGATCGGTCCTCGTCGCCGTGGCCGCAGAGGGCACGGTGGAACCCGAGCGCCTCGACAACGCCCCTCCGGGGCCGGCGACCGTCGCCCTGCAGCGCCTCCAGCGCGGGACACGAGGCCGTCCGCCAAGGCCAGTGTTGATCGTCGAACCCGCGGACGTGGCATCGCTCGCAGGCCGCGGTGATATCGACGGGCTGGCTGGCGAGGCAGAGTTGGAGCAGGTCGGGAGCAGCATGGTGCAAGAAGGCGCGGTCACAGCGCTGGCCGGCTGGAGTCCCGCGGGTGCCGTCGATGAACTCGCCGCCCGCCTCGCCCCCCTGGGGGCGAGCGTCGTTCGCCTCCGCCGGCCACCGGGGGTGCAGCCGCCCACCTCCCTGCGGGGTGGCGGTCCGACCGGGGCGTTCCAGCCTCTTGTGAACACCTACGGCACGGTGCCCTACGCAGATGTGAACCCCTCGGTACTGGCCGGGCTCGCGTACGTCGTGATGTTCGGGATGATGTTCGGTGACGTAGGGCAGGGCCTGCTGCTGCTCGGTCTTGGCATCGCCGTCTGGCGCGCGAGGACCGGCAAGGCGGCATCACTCAGCCGGTTCCACTGGGCCGCACCGTTCGTGATCGGAGCCGCGCTGGCGAGCATCGCCTTCGGGTTCGCCTACGGCGAGGCCTTCGGCCCCACCGGTTTGGCGCCGACGCTTTGGCTCCGTCCGCTCGACAACGCCACGACGCTGCTCGCCGTCTCGATCGCTGTCGGGGCTGCCTTCCTGGCATGCTCATATGTGCTCGGCTCGGTCAACCGCTTCCGGGAGGGCGGCCCAGTTCGCTTGCTGGTGGCACTGTCGGGGTTGGCCGGAGGGAGCCTCTATTTCGGTCTGGCCCTCGTCTTTGCCGGCTGGTACGAGCACAGTTCGACGCTCGCCCTCGCCGGCACCGCCGTGGCGCTCACCGGCCTGGCCCTTGGATTCGTCGGGCTGTTCGCCGAAGCGGGCGGCCGCGCCGGCGGGGCATTGCAGGCGGGGATCGAGCTCTTCGACTCGGTCATTCGGCTGGGCACAAACACCGTCTCCTTCGCTCGGCTCGCGGCCTTCGGCCTGACCCACGCGGCCTTGGGTGCTCTGGTGTGGGAGGGCACCGTGGACCTGTGGCGGGTCGGCGGCCTGCTCGGCGTGGTGACTGCGATCCTGCTGTTCTTGGTCGGGAACGCCGTGACCTTCGCGCTGGAGGCGCTGGTGGCAGGTGTGCAGGCCCTCAGGCTCGAGTACTACGAGATGTTCTCCCGCGTGTTCACCGGCGAGGGCCGCGAGTTCCACCCCTGGCAGGTAGCAGTCCGTCAATGAAGAAGGAGGCCCCATGATCACCTGGCTCATCGCACTCCCCGTCCTGGCTGCGGTATCTGCCGGGATCGTCGTCGAGCTGCGCAGACATCCCCGAGGCTGCATCAGAGCCGTCAAGGTCCTCAACCTCCTGCTCCTACTGGGCGCGGGGGTGCTTGTCATTCTCGCCGCTTCAGCGTCTCCGAGCGCTGCGGCGACCGGGACCGCCGCCGCGGCGAAGCCTTATGCCGGCCAAGCGCTGATCGGCGCGGCCATTGCTGTGGCAGGGTCGTCGATCGGCGCCGCCATCGCGGTCGCGTACACCGGATCTGCCGCACTGGCAGCCATCAGCGAGCGCCCCGAGATGTTCGGACGTGCCATGGTCTTCGTGGGCCTGGCCGAGGGCATCGCCATCTACGGGTTGGTCGTCGCCATCATCCTCATCGGGAAGGCGTAACGGGCTCATGGGCCAGGTGGTGGTGCTCGGCGAGTCCGCAAGGGTCATGGGGTATGCGCTGGCGGGTGCAGTGACGATGGAGGCCGAGGGTGAGGAGGTGGCACGTACCTGGGCGTTGCTCCCTTCGGACACGTCCCTCGTGGTGCTGACGCCCGCTGCCGCCCGAGCGCTGGGCCAGGCCGTCGTGGCCGAGCGCGGCGACACCCTGATCGTGACCATGCCGGCATGACCGTCACCGACTCACCCCCGAGCGCGAGCAGGCCCCCGGAAGTGCCTGGGTCAGCACGACCAGGACTCGGGACAAGCCTCCGTGCCGTGACAGAAGCCCTGGAGGAGGACGCCCGCCGTCAGTCGGCGCTCGTCTTGGCCCAGGCTGACGCCGACAGTGCGGCAATGCTCGAGGCAGCTCGCGCCGAGGGCGAGCGGCTCCTCCAAGCCGCCCGGGCCGAGGGCACGGCCACCGCACAGCGGTTGGCCGCAGCTCAGCTTGCCGACGCGCGGCAAGAGGCCCGCCACACCGTGCTCGAGGCACAGCGTGCCCTCTACGAGGCGGTGCGCCAGGGCGCGCTGGAGCAGCTCGCGAGCCAGGAAGGCTCCCCCGAGACAACCGCTCTCATGGCGCGCCTCGGGGACGTTGCTCGGGCGCGTCTAGGTGATCAGGCCGAGGTGCGCCAGCCCGACCGGGGCCGTCCCGGCATCGTGGCCGTGCGCGACGGTGTCGTGCTCGATTTGAGCGCACCGGTCCTGGTCGAACTCGAACTGCAGACGATCGGTGACGTGCTCGAGGGGCTTTGGGCGTGAGCGCCGCCGTCAGCGAGGGGGCCAGCGTAGGCGGCCGCGTGGTCCGCGTGAACGGTCCCCTTGTGGAAGTCGAGGGCCTGGCCGACGTGGCTGCCCTCGACATCGTGGAGGTCGGTGACCGGCGACTCCCCGCCGAGGTGGTCGCGATCCACGAGGGCTCGCTCACCGCTGAGGCCTTCGAGTACACCGGCGGACTGCGGGTCGGCGATCCGGTGGCGGGGCGGGGGCAACCTCTCTCCGCGCGCCTCGGTCCGAGCCTGCTCGGATCCATCTTCGACGGACTGCTCCGCCCGCTCGCCGACCGGCCCGTTTGGCTGGCCCCCGGTTCGCTGCAGCGCCCGCAGGCCTCCGCCCACTGGACGTTCGAGCCGGCGCCGGTGCGCATCGGCACCGAGGTGGCAGCGGGTACGCGCCTCGGTTGCGTGGCCGTCGGCGACTTTGAACACCGCGTCCTGGTGCCGCCCGGTGCCGCCGGCCCGCTTCGTTGGCTCGCCGGCCGCGGCGAGGTCGACGAGGAGGAGCCAATCGCCACGGTGGGTGATCAATCCGTCACCATGGTCGAGGAGTGGCCGGTACGCCGACCACGGCCCCTCGGTGAGCGGCTGCGGCCGTTCGTGCCGCTCGTGAGCGGCCAGCGGGTCATCGACCTGCTGTTCCCGATTGCCCGCGGCGGGACAGCCGCAGTGCCAGGGGGTTTCGGTACCGGCAAGACGGTCCTACTGCAGCAGATCGTCAAGTGGTGCGACGCTGACGTCATCGTCTTCGTTGGATGTGGGGAGCGCGGCAACGAGCTCGCCGACGCCCTGGCTGATCTCGCTGCGCTCACCGATCCGAGATCAGGCCGCAGCCTGCTCGAGCGCACCGTCGTGATCGCCAATACCTCGAACATGCCCGTCATGGCCCGCGAAGCGAGCATCTACACCGGCATGACGGTTGCTGAGTACTACCGCGACATGGGTTATCACGCCGTGCTGCTCGCCGACTCGACGTCGAGGTGGGCGGAGGCCCTGCGGGAGTTCTCATCCCGGAGCGGCGAACTCCCGGCCGAGGAGGGCTATCCCGCTGGCTTGGCGTCCGCCCTGGCCGCCTTCTACGAGCGGGCGGCTCGGGCCACCACGCTCGGTGGCGCCGAGGGTTCCGTGACGATCATCGGCGCGGTGTCGCCACCCGGCGGAGACATGACCGAGCCGGTGACGGCTCACACGGAGCGGTTCGTGCGGTGTCTGTGGTCTCTCGACCGGGAGCTCGCCTATGCCCGGCACTACCCAGCAGTGACGTGGCGTCGGTCTTTTTCCCGGGACGCCCAGGCCGTTGCAGCCTGGCACGCGACCGAGGGGCGCGTCGGGTGGGCCGCCACCCGCGCCCGGGCGGTCGCCCTCCTGGCCGAGGCGGACCGACTGGCTTCGGTGGTCGAGCTCATCGGCCTGAGCGCTCTCCCCGGTCGGGAGCGCATCGTGCTGCTCACAGGGCGACTGCTGCGGGAGGGGGTTCTCCAGCAGAGTGCCCTCAGCGAGAACGACGCCTACTGCGGACCCGACAAGCAGAGCGCCTTGCTCGAACTGGTGCTGGGTGTCTGCGACCGGTGCCTCGGACTGATCGAGGCGGGGCTCCCGGTGTCCGCCGTAGAGGAGTTTGATTTCGCCCCGGTGACCAGGGCCCGAGACGCCACCGGACCTGACGACGCCCAGGCGGTGCTCCAGCTCCGTGGCGAGGTGATGGCCGGGCTGGAGGGCCTGGCGTGACGCAGGCCCCCGGTTCGCAAGGCCCCGGAAGGGTCCGTGCCGGTGCCGGCGAGCCGCTGAGCCCTTCGGCCGCCGGCACCGTGCCCATCCCGGTCGCGTTCAGCGGTGCGGCATGGGTGGAGGGACCCCTCCTGGCTGTCAGAGGCGTCGAGGGCGTGGGCTGGGACGAGATCGCCCGCGTCCGTCTGCCCTCAGGGGAGGTCCGCGCCGGCCTCGTCCTGGAGGTGCACCACGACGTCGCCGTCGTCGAAGTCCTCCAAGGTACCGGTGGCATCGACCCCGAGCGGGCATCGGTGGCCTTCGAGGGGCGCCCCTTCGACATTCCCGTCGGGGAAGGTTGGCTCGGGCGCGTGTGGAACGGCATGGGGGAGCCGCTCGACGGTGGCCCACCGATGCTTTCAGGCGAGCGGAGGGCGGTGGCGGGTGCCCCGCTCAATCCCACCGAGCGCGACGTCCCCTCCGACCCCGTTTTTACGGGCATCTCGGTCATCGACGCCCTGATGACCCTCGTCCGGGGTCAAAAGCTGCCGGTGTTCTCATCGGCCGGCCTGCCGCACCTGGAACTGGCCGCCCAGATCGCCGCCCAAGCCAACGCCGGCGGTGAGAGCTTCAAAGTGGTGGTGGCCGCGATGGGTCTGACGCACGCCGATGCCGCGGCCATCGTGCAGGCTCTCGAGACCCGCAGCGCGGCCGGTGACCTCGTCCTCGTGCTCGACACCGCAGACGACCCGGTGGTTCAGCGGATCCTCACGCCCAGGGTCGCCCTCACCATTGCCGAACATCTGGCGTTCGAGCGTCAGCATCACGTCCTGGTCGTGCTGGCGGATATGACCAGCTATTGCGAGGCTGTCCGCGAGGTCTCGGCAGCCCGGGGGGAGATACCGGGCCGGCGTGCCTACCCCGGGTATCTCTATAGCGACCTCGCGTCCATTTACGAGCGGTGCGGGCGGGTGCGGGGTCGACCGGGCTCCATCACCCAGGTGCCGGTCTTGACCATGCCGGGCGGGGACATCACCCACCCCGTGCCGGACCTGACCGGCTACATCACCGAGGGCCAGATCGTGCTGTCTCCCGAGCGCCATGCCGAGGGGGTCTACCCGCCGGTCGACGTGCT
This sequence comes from Acidimicrobiales bacterium, assembly GCA_052140165.1. Taxonomy (GTDB): domain Bacteria; phylum Actinomycetota; class Acidimicrobiia; order Acidimicrobiales; family RAAP-2; genus Bog-473. The sequence goes on along the minus strand of JBKQUM010000117.1, from coordinate 65,505 downwards.
CTCGTCGCTCTCGAGGCTCATGCGCAAGGGGGCCGGCCCCGGGCGCACCCGGGGAGATCATCTTGCTTTGGCCGGGCAGCTCGTCGCCGCCCTGGCCCTGGCCAGGGCGGCCCAAGAGCTGGCCGACTTGATCGGCATGGAGGCACTGACCGAGACAGACCGCCAATACCTGGCCTTCAACGACGCGTTCTCGCATGACCTTGTCAACCAAGACATGGACGAATCCCGCACCCTGAAGGACACGCTCGACCGGGCGTGGCAGGTCCTCTCGATCCTGCCCGAGCGTGAGCTGACCATGGTGCCCGCGGCGGACATCGCGACCTACTACCTCGGCGACCATCTCGGTCGCGAGCAGCACGAGCCCGTCAGCGGCGCCCCACGGAGTCCCGCGTCCGACCAGCCGGCCACCGAGCCTGAGGGGGAGGTCCCCTATGGCTGAGCATGTCCCGCCGGGCCGCGCCGGGCGGTTGTGGCTTGTGGGGCGGATCGAGACCGCAACGCGCGGGGTGGAGCTGCTGCGCCAGAAGCGGCAGGTGCTGCGCCGTGAGCAGAGGCGGCTCTCTCTGATGGCTGAGCAGTCCGGTGCAGCCTGGGCCCGTGCCGCGGAAGACGCCGAGCGTTGGGGCAGCCGGGCCTGTGCTCTGGGCGGCAGCACGGCGGTCCGCCTTGCGGCGGGCGATGTCGTCGGCCGGGGAACCGTCTCGATTTCCTGGCGCAACACAATGGGGACGCGTCATCCCGACGAAGCTCGATGCGAGCTCCCGGCTCTGCGTCCCGCCGCCGCCGCGTCGTCGAATGCGGCCATCGCGCCGGCCGCCACCGCCCACGGGCAGGCCTTGCGGGCCGCTGCTCAGCACGCCGTGGCCAGCGCGGCCCTGCGAGAGGTGGAATTTGAGCTGGCCTCTACGCAACGACGGCTGCGCGCCATTGAGCACCATCGACTGCCCGCCCTCCAAGTGCAGCTGCACGACCTCGTTCTGCGACTCGACGAACTCGAGCGCGAGGAACGCCTGATCGCCCGATGGGCCAAGCGTCGGCGCGGAGCAGTCCCGGGATGACGTTGCAACGCATCCTGGTCACCGTCGACGACTCTCCTGAGAGCCTCAAAGCTGCCCGCGTGGCCGCCGAGCTCGCCGGGCACCTCGGGGCTCGCATACGGGTCCTCACGGTTGTGGAGGACAGCGTGGTGGCGAGCGAGATCGAGCGGGTCGCGGGCCCTGAGTCGCGCCAGCGACGCGAGCAGGGAGCCCAGCACCTGGCGGAACACGTCCGACGGGAGGTCTGCGAGTTCGGTGTCCCCGAGGGAGACGTCGAGATCCGCACGCAGGTCGGCAACCCCTTCCGTCGGATACTCGAGGAGGCGAGAGACTGGCCGGCCGATATGGTGGTGATGGCCGTGTCCGACGAGCGGGGGGTCCGGTCGCCCTACGTCGGTAGTGTCACCCAGCAGGTTCTCGAGTTCACCTCGTGCCCCATACTGGTCGTCCCCGGACGCGAGCCCCGCTGAAAGGCCGCGCACGGTTGCTGCGCGAATCCACGGCTAGGAGAAGCATGTGAGTTCAGCGGGATGATGCACGGGAACCCGTAACCCAACTCGGTGCACCTGAGTAGGTTCGCCCGGTAAGGATACGGAGTTCCGCCTGTCCCATCCGGGGCTTTCTCAACGGAAAAACGTTCAGCACCACCGTCCTTTCCTTGCTGCCGCCTACACCGGCAATCGGGCGATGTTCAGTTAGTACACCCAGACAGAAGTGCCAATTGGTGCGAGGTTGCTCGACCATATCCATTCGATCGCCTCGTTGCTCACCCTGACACATCCGTGGGAGACCGGGTACGGCGGCACGTCGGTGTCGCCGTGGATCGCGAACCCCTCATCGAAGAACTTCGGCAACCACAGCTGCCCGAGCGAGTCCACCACCATGCCGAAGACCTGGCGGTAGACGTGGAACAGTCCCACCGGGGTGTCGGCGACGGCCGTCACGCCGTCGTCGGTGTAGGTGTAACCACCGCCCGTAGAGGTGTTGAGCGTATACAAGAGTTGCCCGTCTCTTACGAACATCAGAAGGTCATCCTCCAGATCCACTTCGATCACGTTTCCTGACGTACTGCGAGGATGCGGGACGACCCCCTCGGCCAGGGCGTGCTCTGTCACCGGCCCGACGATGCCGTCCCGGGTGATGCCCGCGGCCTTCTGGAGCGCGTAGACGGCCTGTTCGGTGGTGTTGCCGAACGTGCCATCGGGTGTGCCGAGCCAATAGCCGAGCGAGCTCAAGTGCTGCTGCAGGGCCAGGACAGCCGGCCCGCTTGCCCCCGGCCCGAGGTTGGCAGGTGTGGTCGTGGTGGTGGTGGTCGTCGTCGAACTGGTCGCCGGCGTACTCGTGGCTGGCGCAGTGGAGACCGAAGTGCTCGAGGTCGTCGTCGGAGGAGGGAGGTTGGTCTGCGGAGCGGTGCGCGAGGTGCTCGACGTGCTGGCGCACGCGGACAACAGCAACGTTCCCAGCACCACCGTCGCCAGAGTCAGAGCGGTGCGCCTTGTCCTGTCGATGGAACGACTCCCTTTGAGGCTCGACGGCGCGGGAGTTCTACTCATGGTCCGACCCTGATGTCGAGGCGACGACCTGCCCAGGGTCCGAGGTCACATTGGCCCGCTATGCCGAGCCTTGGAGCTATCCCTGGTGGCAAACGCTCTCTCGGGACCTCCGCGCATCGAGCACCGAGCCGACATCCGCCAGCCGTGCGATTCAACCCCGCGGCTGATGCCGCTCTCACAAGAGATCGAGCTCCAGTGGCCGCGGGATGCGCTCCCGCAGGACGATCAGGGTTCGTGACGGTGCGTCCCGGGCTGACCGGCGGCCAGGGCAACAACGTCACAGAGCCGACCCTGCGTCGCTCCGTCACGGTGAGCCGCCCCGCCTCGGGGCTATTGAGCGGTGATCACGCCGGAGGCGCCAGGGACCTTTGGCCCTACGGTCAGGTCGTAGATTCCTCGCGAGAGTGACAGAAGTCCCTGGTACGACGAGCAGGCGTGCTTAAGGATCGAGGGGTGGGATTCAAGTCTGCGCTGCATTTGCTGGTGCGTCCCGGGGACGGGACGCCCGGTGACGGTCCCCATGCCCGGGCCGGCCTCGAGCCCGGCGGCGGCGCGCCCCGAGCACCCGGTGGTCAGCGGGAAGACATGAGCACGCTGCCGCCCGGACAGCAGGCACGGTGGAACGCTCCGGGCCAGGGCCAGGGCCAGGGGCAGGGGCAGGGCCAGCAGCCGGGCCGCTCGAATCAGTCGCGGGCGATCCTGATCGCGCTCTGGGCCGGGGCACTCCTGGTGTTCATCGTCCTCTTGCTGAGCTCCCACTCGACGACGACCTCCTCCCCGGAGTCCGTCTCCTACTCGGCCATGCTGTCGAAGGTCTCGGCCAACTCCGTCAAGAGCGTCCAGATCAACCAGAGCAGCGGCGTGATCGACGGCACGTTCGAGGACGGCAAGTCCTTCACGGCCCAGGGCCCAACCGGGGGGTTGCCCGGCGCCGACATCACGCTCCTCAACGAGCACCACGTCGCACGCAACTACGTCGCCACCGGAACGAGCATCTGGCCCACGATCATCACCTGGGGGATCCTGATCGGGCTCTTCGTCGTGTTCTGGATCTGGATCGGACGACGCAGCCGCGCCCAGATGGCGGGCGTCACCAGCTGGGGAAAGAGCGGCGCCAAGGTGCACGTGACGGATCGGCCCTCGACCAGCTTCGCGGACATCGCCGGCTATGACGGCGTCAAACAGGAGATCTCCGAGCTGGTGGACTTCCTGCGGGAGCCGGAGCGCTTCCAGGGGATCGGCGCCCGTATCCCGAAGGGCGTGCTGCTGGTCGGGCCGCCTGGCACCGGGAAGACGTTGATCGCCCGAGCCATCGCCGGCGAGGCGCAGGTGCCGTTCCTCTCCATCACTGGCTCGGAGTTCATGGAGATGTTCGTCGGCGTCGGCGCGGCCCGGGTGCGTGACCTCTTCAAAACGGCGCGCCAGGACAAGCCCTCCATCATCTTCATCGACGAGATCGACGCCATCGGCAGGAAGCGGGGCACGGGCCTGGGAGGCGGTCACGACGAGCGCGAGCAGACGCTGAACCAGATCCTCTCCGAGATGGACGGCTTCGAGCCAGCGGAGGGGATCATCGTCATGGCTGCCACCAATCGACCCGACGTGCTCGATCCGGCCCTGCTCCGGGCCGGTCGCTTCGACCGCCAGATCGTGGTGCCGCTGCCGACCCTGGAGGAACGTGTGGCGATCCTCCAGGTGCACTGCAAGGGCAAGCGGGTATCGCCCGATGCCAACATCGAGACGATCGCCAAGAGCACGCCCGGCATGAGCGGAGCCGACCTGGAGAACCTGGTCAACGAGGCGGCCCTGATCGCGGTGCGGCGGGGCAGCGTCCGGGTGGAGATGCCCGACCTGGAGGCGGCGCTCGACCGCGTGCTGCTGGGCTTGAAGCGCACCTCGATGGTGCTCAGCCCGGACGAGAAGCGGATCGTGGCCTTCCACGAATCGGGCCACACGCTGGTGGCGCATTTGCTGCCCAACGCCGACCCCGTCCACAAGGTGACGATCCTCCCGAGCGGTATGGCACTCGGCGCCACCCAGCAGCTGCCCGAGGAGCGTCAGCTCCAGCAGCGCCCGTCCCTCGACGACGCGCTCGCTGTACTCCTGGGCGGCCGGGCCTCCGAGGAACTTGTGTTCGGCGTTCCGTCGACCGGCGCCCAGAACGATCTCGCCGCGGCGACGGAGCTGGCCGGGCGCATGGTGCGCGAGTGGGGGATGTCCGACGCGATCGGCGAGATGTCGTGGGGTCCCCAGGGGCCCGTCTTCCTAGGCGAGGACCTGATCCACACACGAGAGTTCTCCGACGAGACGGCCCGGCTCATCGACGAGGAGGTCTCGCGGATCCTCGGTGAGCAGGCAGATCGGGCCCGGCGCGTGCTCAGCGAGCACCGGGCGGCACTCGACGCGCTCGCCACGGCCCTGATGGCCCGCGAGACCCTCGACGGCGACGAGATCACCCGGATCGTCGAGGGTGTGGAGGGCGCTGTCGTCGGGCCGTTCCCCGCCGTCGGCGCGTGAGGCTGGACGTGGATAACGAGCGACCAGGGGACGCGCGCACCACGGTGCTGCGGATCGTCGACGAGCTCGCCGCCGAGCTCCACCCGCGTCGCGCTCCTCCTCCATCGTCGTTGCGCACCCGTCTTGACCGCGATTTGGGTCTTGACAGCCTCGCCATGGCCGAACTCCTGGCCCGCCTCGAGAGCGCATTCGGTGCCAGCATGCCTTCGAGCCTCCTCGGCACGGCCGAGACACCCGAGGACCTGCTCCGGGCGGTGGGTGTCGGCGTAACAAGAGCGACGCCCACACCACTACGCACGTACGACCAGTCCCACACCGGCACCGAAGCGCTACCCGTAGGGGCCGGAACGCTGCTCGACGTGCTCGATTGGCATTGTGAGAGTCATCCAGACCAAGTCCACATTTACCTCCTCGATGAGGACGGTTCCCACGATGCACTCACCTACGCTGATCTCAAGCACGGCGGGAACGCGGTGGCACAGGGTCTCATGGCGGCCGATCTCGTCCCCGGGGAATCCGTCGCGCTCATGTTGCCGACCGGCCGAGAGTATTTCGAGGCATTTCTCGGCATACTGCTCGCGGGAGGGGTGCCGGTTCCCATCTACCCGCCTGGGCGACCCTCGCAAATTGAGGAACACCTGCGCCGGCACGCGCTGATTCTGTCCAACGCGCGGGCGACGATGCTCGTGACGGTGCCCGAAGCACGGGGAGTGGCACGGCTCCTGCGGTCCTCCGTCGAGACCATGCGGCACGTGACCACCGCGACCGAATTGGCCTGCTCCGATGCGCACGAATCGATGCCCCGGGCCAGCCCCGACGACACCGCTCTCATTCAGTACACGTCGGGGTCGACCGGCGACCCTAAGGGCGTTGTTCTCTCTCACGCCAACGTGCTGGCAAACATCCGCGCCATGGGTCAGGCGGCCGAGGTGACGCCCAGGGATGTTTTTGTGAGCTGGCTTCCGCTGTACCACGACATGGGGCTCATCGGCGCTTGGCTCGGAAGCATGTGCCTCGGCATGCCGGTTGTCATCATGTCCCCGCTGGCATTCCTGGCTCGCCCGGCGCGCTGGCTCGCCGCAATCGATGCCTACCGCGGCACGATCACAGCGGCGCCCAACTTCGCCTATGAGCTCTGCCTGCGAAAGGTCTCAGACTCCGAGCTGCAGACACTGGACCTTTCCACACTGCGGATGGCGTTGAACGGTGCCGAGCCCGTGGCTGCCAGCACCATGGAGCGGTTCGCCCAGCGCTTTGCCCGGTGCGGACTCCGCCCCGATGCACTCGCTCCCGTCTACGGACTGGCGGAGGCCGCCGTGGGTCTTGCCTTCCCTCCTCCCGGCCGGGGGGTGCTCATCGACGCGGTCGATGCCGAGTGCTTGCGCCGTGACGGGAAGGCCGTTCCGGCACTCCCGGAAGGTGCCGACACACTCCGCATCGTGGCGTCCGGCCAACCCCTGCCCGGCTATGAGATCCGAGTCGTCGACGATTCGGCTCGGGAATTGCCAGACCGCACCGAGGGTCAGATCGAGTTTCGTGGCCCATCGGCGACAGCTGGTTACCAGCGAAATTCAAAGGCTACAGCCGCCCTGTTCCACGACGGGTGGCTCAGGACCGGAGACCTCGGCTACGTGGCCGGTGGGGATGTGTTCATCACCGGCCGTTCGAAGGACCTCATCATCCGGGCGGGACGAAACCTCCACCCTGAGGATCTCGAGGCCGCCGTCGGGCAGCTGCCCGACGTCCGCAAGGGCTGTGTGGCCGCGTTCGCCACTCAGGATGCTGAAAGCGCGACGGAGAGGTTGGTCGTGGTCGCCGAGACCACCGAAACGGCTGAGTCGGTGCGAGAGGAGCTCCGCGCCACGATCGCGGCAACTACCGTCGATCTCCTCGGGACTCCGCCCGACGAAGTGGTGCTTGCCCCCAAGGGAACCGTCCCCAAGACTTCGAGCGGCAAGATCCGGCGGGCGGCATGTGCCGACCTGTATCGGAAGGGCGCCATCGGTGTCCATCCGCGGTCAACATGGTGGCAGTTGGTCCGTTTCAGTTGGCGCGGTGTGCCGCCCGCTTTCCGGCGGCGTCGTCGAACACTGTCCGCTCTCACCTATGCCGTGTATGTCTGGCTCCTGTTCATCGTCATAGGGCTGCCAACGCTCGTGCTTGTGGCAATCGTGCCGGGACGTGCCTCGCGTCGCCGTGTGGTCCGGTCCGCCATCCGCAGCCTTGTCAGGCTCTCGGGAACCCACTTGCACATTCAAGGTGCAATCACCGCTCCGGCCGACACGACCCTTGTGGTCGCAGCGAACCATGCCAGTTGGCTCGACTCCCTCGTTCTGACCGCGTGGCTGCCTTCAGACTTTGTCTTCGTCGCCGGGGAGGTGATGGGCCGCCAGCATGTCGCCGGATTTCTGCTGCGGCGGATCGGTACCGAGTTCGTCGAGCGTTACGACGCAGGCCAAGGCGTCGCGGACACTGAGCGTCTTGGCCATTTGGCCCAGACCGCCTCGCTGGTGTTCTTCCCCGAGGGGGGTCTGACCCGAGCGCCCGGTCTGCGCCCATTCCACCTCGGGGCGTTCGTCGCAGCTGCAGAGGCCAACCGCCCGATCCTGCCGGTGGCCATCCGTGGCACCCGGTCGATGCTGCGTCCAGGGCACAAGTTCCTTCGCCGCGGCTCGGTCACCGTCGTCATCGGGGACCCGATTCATCCGGTCGAGTCCGGTTGGTTGGGTGCGATGCAGCTCGAGCGCGAGGCTCGCGCCTTTATCCTCCGTGAGTGCGGAGAGCCAGACCTCGCGTAGAGCCAGACCTCGCCGTAGAGATGAGTCTGGAGCAGCGGGTCCTCTCGAACCGAGAGACTGCCGGCAGCGGCAGTCGAGGTTCTGGAGGAGGACGTTCTCGAGCGGTCAGCATCTCGCACGTCGGCTACCGCTGGGGCTACATCATCACGAGCGGATCAAGGGAAACTCGGCGAATCCGAGCGAGGACCCGCGCCCAAGGCGACAGCCCGTTGTATATCGGATGAGCTGATGGTGCCGCACACGCGGCCGTTGGCGTCAAGAACCAGTGCGGGCTGTGCCTGCTTGGATGCAATACGCTCGAGCAACGCGCTCATCGGCTCCTCAGGCCGCGCCAAGGTAACAGCACTGAGAGGAATAGCGATCTCGTCGGCGGTGGTCGCAGGTCGTCGTTCGAGAGGGACGGCGTTGACCGCCTGCGCGGTCACTATCCCGGTCAGTCGGCCGCAGTCGTCCACGACGGCAACGACATCGCCGCGGTAGAGCCGTAGCAACGTGGCGACGTCCGCGACGGTCGTGCGGTTCGGCGCGGATGGCAGAGCGGTCGTCATCACCTGCCCTGCGGTCAGAGTTGCCATGGCAGATTGCACCAAGGCGTACTGCTCTTCTCCTCGGGCAGCGAAGTAGATGAAGAGCCCGATCAAGAGCGGCCAAATGGCGATGATGCTGCCGGTGGATCCAAAAGCCAACACTCCGAGCACGATGAGCACGACGGCAAAGACGCGGCCGGCGCGTGACGCGGTCATAGAGGCACGGAAGCGGTCGTGGGAACGTTGCCAGAGCGCCGCTCTTAGGACCCGACCACCGTCGAGCGGAGCAGCCGGGATCAAGTTGAAGACCCCAAGCAGGAGATTGATCTCCCACAGCCAGGACAGCACGCCGACGAGGAGCCCGTGGCCGCCCGCCGCGACCACCACCGCCTGTGTGGCCCCGAACAGCACCGCCAACGCGAGGCTGACAGATGGGCCGACCGCCGCAATGCGAAAGTCGGCCCCCGCGGTGTGCGCCTCGCCCTCGAGCTGGGAGATGCCGCCGAACGCGAACAAAGTGATTGAGCGCACCTGTACGTCATTGTGCCGGGCCACGAGACAATGCGACATCTCGTGGGCCAGGAGACAGCCCAACAGCAGCACGGCGGCGATCACGCCGGCGACCCAGTCGGCCACATCGGGGTGCCCGGAATGGGTGGGGAGCACATAGGCGCCGACACCCCACGCGAAATAGGCGAGAATCACCGCCACGCTCCAGTGCGCGCCGACCTCGATCCCGTCAAAGCTTCCAATTCGGATCGTCTGTTTCATCGGTGTAGACCCGTGGTCAACCGTTGGTCTTTGGTCAATCGATAGCGGGCGGGTGCAAAGCGGTCTAGCCGGCAGGCCGAGAGAGTTGGGAACGCCACAGGAATGCACACGGAGACGGCCGCTGATTGTTCTCGCGGAATCACGCAGGCGCCCAGGCACGCCCGACCCGCTGGATCTGGTCTCAGAGCAAACTCCTCGCTGTCGTTCTGCTCCTCCATCTGGCACCTTCTGTTGTTGTTTGGGCTCTGCGATGACCCCTCAGCCTTCACATAGCCATCCACCTCAACCGTGATTCTCACGTACGTGCAGGACCAGGGTCCAAGGTCACAGAGATGCTTCCTCGTCAGGCACTTCCGTCAGATTCGACGGTCGTCGGCATGGCCGCGCGACCTGCAAGTCTCAAAGAAGTGACTGCCCGAAGGTCTGTGAGTCCCGCAAATTCCGATGGAACCGGATCAGAGTGCCAGAAGCCTCCTGCCTTGCAGGAGTGAGTGGGGCTCCGCTATCCGAGGCAGAGCGCTGAAAACCCCGTACGGGGGCAAACTCGCCAAGACAGCAAGAACGATCGAAGTAGGTCTCATGACCGGCCTCCAGCGCTTTGCGTCCGGAGGGCGCCTTGGGAATCCCTTGGGAATCAAACGTCCCAAATTGTACGGATGAGGGGATACCTCATGGACTCCGCCACCCGCTCTGACGGCCAAAATGCGACAGCACCGATCTGCCTGGACAGGCTCAGTCAGATTCCTAAACCGTGCGCGAAGGTTCGAATCCTTCCGGGGGCGCCCAAGAAAGACGAGATCAGAGGCTGCGTCTGCGTCACTTCATACCGGGTGGATCGTGCCGGCCCTGGTGTCCCAACGCCGGGGCCGGTAGCCGTTTCTCGAGTTCGCCCGGTCTGCGATGACCTCGCCCGTACTCGGCGTCGCATAAGTCACTGGCTCTGGCCGACATCAGGGCGCTCCACGTGCCGCCAACTCGCCGGAGGGCGTTCAAACATCCGGTCGAATAGGGGACCGCGCTGGCTCTTGCCAGCGGTTGGGGTTGAGAATCGACAGCAGGGCGGAGTTCACCGCGTCGTGACCGACATGGACGACCGGATCCTTCACGGCTCGGTCGGTGTCCTTGGCCAGCGCCTCCACTGGGGAGTGATCCTCACCCGACCCACATTGAGCGACTGCTCTCAGTGTTCTCTGGCTCGGCAGCAACGGCTGTCAGCGGTCCTCGGCGGCGTCACTTCCGGGAGGTGGCAGCCACCCCTCCGTAGTCCACTCGGGAATTGATGCCTCGACCCTCTCGAATCGTCTATCAAGCTCCTCTACGTGGTCGGCCAGCTCGTGGAGCGCTCTCGTCACCTCAGCGAGCGCTTCTCCGGTTGGCTCCTCCGCTCCGCTGAGGTACTTGCCGATTGACGCTTTCAGCTCGCTGATCCGGTCTTCGGGATTCGGATGATCATCAGTTCCTGACATGCCTGATCCTTCTGTCTTCGACTGCCATCGGTCATTGGCAGTATGGGTTCTAACAGCCCAGCTGGAATTCGACCGCGTCCATGGGTCACGCCCGTCGGAGGCGCGCCCCGCCGATGGTCGCGGCGACAGCGGTTCCAGCTATCGCCGCCGGTCCGAGCGTGACGGTGAAGGTGTAGGTCGCCAGGGCCGGTTCCGAGCGAGTCGCCTTCGCGTCGGAGCGCACGGACGACGGTTGTCTGGTGACGTTGCCGCACAGTGTGCGCTACGCGAGCTGCTTCCAGATCGCGTCGACGCGCTCTGGAAGCGACGTGTCGACATCGTCGGTCGCCGAGAGCGCGAGGTTCCGTTGCACGAGGTGTGTTGCGAGGTCGGTCTCCCCGGACGAGGCTAGGAGCGCCGCCTCGTAGGCGAGGCCGAGGCGATCGACGATGCCGCGGAAGTGCCACGCCCCGAACTCGAGATCGTCCACGGCACGCCGAGCGTCGTCAAGCGAACGGGCCGTGATCCCTGCGATCTCGGTGCCGAGCTCGCCCGCTCCCGACGCAAGCGCGTCAAGGCGGTCGCCTACGACGTTCAAGATGGGCAGGCGACGGCAGTCGTTGAGAACCTGAGCGACGAGCACGTTGTGCGCGCCTTCCCAGGACTCGTAGACGATCGCGTCGCGGTACAGGCGAGGGAGGACCGAGAACTCCTCGATCGCGCCGTTGCCGCCGAGCACTTCGATCGCCGAGTGCACGACTTCGGTCGCCTGCAGGCTAACGACGTACTTTGCGACGTTCACACAGAAGCGGTGGAGCAGGACGTCGGTCTCGCTCGCCTGGCCGCCGTCGATCAAGTCCTCGAGCCGGGTGAGCTCGAAGCAGAGGTGTAGCGCTGCGATCTGACTCGTCGACATGTCGACGATGCGCTGCCGTACGGCCGGAAAGGCCTCGATCGGCTGACCGAAGGCCTCGCGGTGGCGAGCATAGGCGCGGGCCTCGAGGACGGCGCGGCGCATCATGCCGGTGTCGCCGAGGGCGGTCATCCATCGGCTCGTGTTCAGCACTATCCCGACGGCGGTCTTGAAGCCGTCGGCGACCGGGCCGACGGGCCACGCAAGCGCGTCATCGAAATCGATCTCGCCGGACGCCAACCCACGCGTGCCGAGCTTGTCCTTGAGGCGCCGCAGCGAGAAGCCGTTCGGCTCGCCGTCGACGAGCCGCGGCACGACGAAGCTGCCGAGCCCGCGTGTCCCCGCCGGGCCGCCCGACACCCGGGCCGTCAGGAAGAATTGGCCGGCGTCGGCGACCGAGCAGAACCACTTCTCGCCAGTCACGCGCCACGTGCGCCCGTCGCCCATCGGCACGGCCTCGCACACGTTTGCCCCGACATCGCTCCCGCCCTGGACCTCGGTGAGGAACTGCGAGCCGCGCTCGGCGGCGTCGTAGTCGGGGTCGATGAGCGCCGGGAGGAACCGCTCACGCACGTCGTCGTCCGCGACGCGCCGGAGCGCTCGGGCGAGCCCGATCGTGCAGGTCGCAGGGCAAGCATGGCCGGCCTCACCCTCGAGCGAAAGGAGGTAGAGGAGGACCGCCTGCTCGTACGCCCGGCCCGGCTCGCCCGACAGCGCCACGAGGCCAGACCGCCAGACCGCACGGCCGGCCTCGTGGTAGCTCGGGTCGAACGACACCTCCTCGGTGCGGTGACCGAGCCCGTCCCAGCGGGCGAGCTCGGGCAGGTGCGCTCGCTGCTCGTAGCGGCTCGCGGCCGGGCCGACGACGGCGACCACATCGTGGGCGAACGCACGGGCCGACGCGCGCAACGCCTCGAGCCGGCCGCCGGTGAGATGGCTGTCCAGGATCGCCTGCAGGCCGGTGTCGTCGGCGAAGGGGTCGGTGGGGAAGGCGCGGCGCCAGCCGTCAAGCGCGGCGCGCGCAGAAGCGGTCGTCATGGAGCAAGTCTCGCGCCGACCCGGCCGTGAAGGAAGTCGGGGTTGGCAGCGTCTCAACGATCGGCAATCTCAGCGAGGACATTCCTGGATACATCGACGCACCGGCCACGGCGCTCACGTATCCGTGGAAGACGTACATCGGTGGACACCTGGGAAGGCTTGGGAAACGAGAGGACATCGAACTTCACCAGGCGTACATCGCTGACATCGCCGAAAGCGCGCAAGGAGCGCTCTCGACAGTGGACCCGATCCCGTACTCGGCGAAGTACGGGCAGAACGTCTGGGCAGCCGTGAAGGGCTATCTCGACGCAGTGACTGACCCGGCGACCGCTCCTGTGACCAAGAAGTACTCCGGAGTGCTTGCGGCGGCCGATATCGGAGAGTTCACCTGGAGCACAACGTTCATGATCCTTCCGGTCACACAAACGCCGTCACGACGCTCGACGTCGACGGCCACTTCCCCGAGTCGTCCCACCAGTCTCCGGGCCGCGTGCAAACCTGAGGAGATGGACCTGGCCGAACTGCTGACGATGCCCGGGATCAGAGAGGAGTGCATCCTGCGCTCCAACGTCGGTTTCATGGCCCTGCACGGCGGATCGCAGGACCGGGGCACCGAGCAGATCGCCAGGCGGGCCGCCCAGCAGGCCGGTGCGTCCTACTACGCCATCGTCCACCCTTCGGGGCTGCGGGTCCATCTCACCTCACGGCTGCACGATCCCGGCCATTCGGCGCGGTTACGGGCTTTCTTGGAGCACGTGGACGTGGCCATCTCAGTGCACGGGTTCGGACGCGACGGCTTCGCCCTCTGGTTCGATCACGATCGCGGCCTCGTCGTCGAGCCGTACGGGCCCGCAGTCTTGGGCAAGCAGACCGGGCCGTTGCGAGGGATCATCGTGGGAGGGCTGCACGCGCCGCTCCTCGATGCGGCGCGCGAACTGCTCCACGAGCGCTTCGCCGGCTACCACGTCGCACCCGAGCGGGTGCGGCTCGGCTTTCATCCCGATAACCCTGTCAATCTTCCGTCGGCGCACGGTGTCCAGATCGAGCTGCCGCCGGGCCTGCGCGGAATCGGCGATTTCGGCGAGACCCTGGTGCCGCGACCGGAAGGGATCGTCGGCGAGGTGGTGGCAGCGCTCACCGAACTGGCGATGCGGGCCGCCGACTTGTTGCGCACGCCGTCGGTGTCAGGATCCGCCGCCGCCGTAACCTCGGAAGGCGGATAGCCCCTCTGCAATGGGTGGACTTCGCGCCCGGCAGGACTTGCCGCCTGCTCCGGAAGGTGGGAGCCGGTCGTGACAGGGGGCCGTTCACGACCGCGTTCCGCAGGGGTCGTGGAGAAGGGCAGGCCGGCAAATGCGTGCCGCCAGACAGGTGGCACCCGGCGCGTACGGGATGGGCCGACCGCCCTGCTGATGACGGGAGGGTGCGTCGGTGAACGTGCAGCGCGATGCTGGTCATCGTCCGTGTACGGAGCGATATCGAGAGGGGAGAACTATGACCCCAGCGAAGGAGCCGGTTGCGTTTCTGGGCATCGGCACGATGGGACACGCCATGGCGAGCAGCGCGTTGCGTGCAGGCATCCCGACTGTCGTCTGGAACCGCGACCCAGGGAGAACCGAAGACCTTGCCGACCTTGGCGCGGAGGTGGCCGAAACACCCGGCGATGCAGCGCGACGCGCCACCATTGTCGTCACGATGGTGACGGACGCGGACGTTGTCGTGTCGATCGCCAAGGACCAGGGCATGCTCGCCGCACTCGCCCCCGGCGCCATCTGGGTGCAGATGAGCACGATCGGCGTCGCTGGGATCGAGCGCGTCCAAGCGCTGGCGGATGCCGAGCGTCCTGACGTCACCCTCATAGACGCCCCGGTGTCTGGCAGCAAGGTCCCCGCAGAACAGGGTCAGCTCACGATCTTCGCGTCAGGTCCAGACGAGGTCCGCCCGCGTCTCGACCCCCTTTTTGAAGCGCTGGGCCAGCGGACGATCTGGGTGGGACCGGTTGGGTCGGGATCCCGACTGAAGCTCGTCGCCAATGCGTGGCTCGCCTTGGCCGCCGAGGCGGTGAACACTTCGGTGGCGTTGGCCCGCCGGCTGGGTCTCCAGACGGAGACGGTCGTCAACGCTTTGGCCGGCAGCCCCCTGGTGTCCCCATGGCAGGCAGCCAAGCTGCAACGAATCGGCCAGGGTGATTATTCGGTCCAGTTCGCACTGTCGCTTGCGCTCAAGGACGTGCACCTCGCCCTTCAGGCAGCTGCCGACGACCGTTACCGGGCGTTGGCCTGCCTGGCCGATGAATGGCAAGAGGTCGTCGAGCGTGGGCTCGGGGAGCATGACCTTACGGTCGTGACGTGGGCACTCGAGGAAGAAGGAGGCGAGCCCCAAGCATGATCGGCCCGGCTGGGTAGCGTCGCGGAAGAGGCTTCAGATGAGCTCGACCCCACACTCGCACCGAGGCGGGCTGGTCCGCCGGTGCTCGGCTCTCGTCCCCGGCGTGGCCGGCGCCCTCGGCGTGGCGATGCTGTCCGTCGTGCTCGCCGCCTGCAGCAGTTCGCCGCCGCCAAAGCCCGAAGTTGTACCCGGTGGCCCCACGGGTCACTACACCGTGGCGAGCGGGATCCACAAGATCAAGCACGTCATCGTCATCGAGCAGGAGAACCGGTCCTTCGACAGCTATTTCGGCACGTATCCGGGCGCTGACGGCATACCCGTGAGCGACGGTCAGCCGACGGTCTGCGTGCCCGTACCGAGCGGAGGGTGCCAGAAGCCCTACCACGACACGGCCGATGTCAACGGGGGCGGGCCTCACGGCGCAGCGAACGCCAAGCGCGATGTCGACGGCGGGAAGATGGACGGCTTCATCGCCTCGGCATCGGGGGCCAAGAAAGGCTGCGGTGCGAACCTCGACAACCCCGCCTGCTCCAATGCGGCGACGCCCGACGTGATGGGCTACCACACGTCGGCGGAGATCCCGAACTACTGGACCTACGCCGAGGACTTCACGCTCGACGACCACATGTTCGAGCCGGTCGCCTCGTGGTCGCTGCCCGATCACCTCTACCTCGTGTCGGGCTGGTCGGCCAAGTGCTCGGACCCGAACCCGAACAGCTGTGTCAACGAGATCCAGGGCCCCTACACGCCGGCGCAGATGCAGCGGTACGTGGACCAGGCCCTCGACACCGGCACAGCGGACATCACCGACGCTTGGACGGACATCACATGGCTCCTCTTCAACAAGCACGTCTCGTGGGCCTATTACGTGCAAACCGGGGATCAACCCGACTGCGACAACGACTCGGCCGTGGCGTGCCCTCCTGTGGCGCAGAGCTACCTCACTCCCGGCATCTGGAACCCTCTGCCCGTCTTCGAGGACGTCCAGAGGGACCACCAGATCCGCAACATCCAGCCGCTGAACAACTACTTCGCCGAGGCCAAGAAGGGGACGCTGCCCTCGGTCATGTGGGTCACGCCGTCCCAGGCCGACAGCGAGCACCCGCCGGCGAGCGTCCATCAGGGCCAGGCCTACGTCACCGCGGTGATCAACGCGGCCATGAAGAGCCCCGACTGGGACTCGACCGCCATCTTCTTGCAGTGGGACGACTGGGGTGGCTTCTACGACCACGTCGTGCCGCCCCCCGTCGACCAGAACGGGTACGGCCTGCGCGTGCCGGCCATGGTGATCTCGCCCTACGCCAAGGCGGGCTACATCGACCACCAGACGTTGAGCAGCGACGCCTATCTGAAGTTCATCGAGGACGACTTCCTCGGCGGAGCCAGGCTGAACCCCGAGACCGATGGGCGCCCGGATCCCCGACCCGACGTGCGAGAGGACGAGAAGATCCTGGGCAACATGGCCAACGACTTCGACTTCGACCAGGCTCCGCGCGCACCGGTCCTGTTGCCGACCAATCCGCCGACCGACTCACCCTCCATCCCCACCTGGTTCCAGGGCCAGGGGCCGTGCGTCGGTTGTACCGCCACACCGCCGAGCGTCGAGCCGAACCAGTAGCAAACTCGGCCTGCGGGGTCGCCGGGAGCGTCAGAGTGGAGACGGGGAGCAGCAGGCGGAGTAGCCGAAGAGCCCCACCGCTACGCTCGTCGGGAAAGGGAACCCGGACTGCGACGGCGCCGTCGGCTCCGAGCACACCGGCGAGGAGATGGAGAAGAACGTCGATGGCAAACGTCTCACAGAGCCCCGTGGCCGTCGCCGGGCCCCCGGTCGCGCAGCCGGTGCTGACCCCGCTCACCGCCAGCGCCGTCATCCTCGTCCTGACGATTGAGGGCGGCGGCGAGTCGGCGGTCCAAGACCTGCTCGCCGACCTTTCCGGACTGGCCCGGACGGTCGGCTTCCGTTCACCTGACGGTGGGCTGGCCGTGGTGGCGGGGGTGGGATCGTCGGCGTGGGATCGTCTCTTCACCGGACCTCGGCCGGCCGAGCTCCACCCGATGCGGGCGCTCGACGGCGGTCGGCATCAGGCAGTGGCCACCCCGGGGGATCTCCTGTTCCACATCCGGGCGGCAACGATGGACCTGTGCTGGGAGCTGGCCTCCCTGGTCGTCGGCCGGCTGGCCGGGGCCGCGGCGGTGGTCGACGAGGTCCACGGGTTCAAGTACTTCGACGAGCGGGACCTGCTCGGCTTCGTCGACGGGACCGAGAATCCGACCGGCCAGGCAGCCGAGGTGGCGGTGACCATCGGGGCCGAGGATCCGCCGTTCGCCGGCGGCAGCTACCTCATCGTCCAGAAGTACCTGCACGACATGGCCGCCTGGGACTCCCTCACGGTCGAGGAGCAGGAGCGCGTGATCGGGCGGGCGAAGCTCTCCAACGTCGAGATGGACGACGACGTCAAGCCGTCCAACTCGCACGTGGCGCTGAACACCATCGTCGAGCCCGATGGCACCCAGCGCCAGATCCTGCGGGAGAACATGCCCTTCGGGTCGCTGGGCGCCGGGGAGTTCGGGACGTACTTCATCGGCTACGCCGCGACCCCCGCAGTCACCGAGCTCATGCTCCAGCACATGTTCCTCGGTGACCCGCCCGGCAACTACGACCGGATCCTCGACTTCTCCACCGCGGTGACCGGCTCCCTCTTCTTCGTGCCCACCGCCGACTTCCTCGACGACCCTCCTCCGTTGCCGGGCGACGCCGATGGCGCGACCACCTCCGGGGGAGGGGAGCCGGCGGGCGCGCAAGAAGTCGTCTGGGATACCGCAGGCGACGGTACGCTCGGGATCGGCGCCTTGAGGGGCGAGCCCGCCTGAACGAGACCCACCGGGTCGTCGATCGAAGCCCACCGCCGACGGTGCCATGCCCGCCAGCGGGGCTCGGTCCTCAGGAGCCCTTCAGGCCTTCGGCGATCCGGTCGCCGGTCTCCTTGTCGATGTTGCGCCAGTACCCGATCGCGCGCTCGAGGACCGGATCGGACACGCCCTTGCTGAGGTGCCCCACCACGTTGGAGATCAGGCGGTCTCGCTGTGCGTCGTCCATGACGTCGCGCACCAGGGTGCCGGCCTGGCCCCAGTCGTCATCGTCGCGGCGAAGGGTGTAGGCGGCATGGGTGAACTCGCCGTCGGCCGCCCATCGCTCCACGTAGGGGTACCGCTGGGGGTCGGCCGCCGGGCCACCCTTCGAGTTGGGTGCGTAGACGGGGTCAGCGACCGGATGGACCCGCATCGCGCCGTCCTTGCTGTAGCTGTGCACGGGTGCCTTGGGCGCGTTGACCGGGATCTGCTTGTAGTTCACTCCCATGCGGGCCCGGTGGGCGTCGGCGTAGGAGAAGACCCGGGCGAGCAGCATCTTGTCGGGGCTCACCCCGATGCCCGGCACGAGGTTGTTCGGCTCGAAGGCGGCCTGCTCAATCTCGGTGTGGAAGTCGCTGGGATTGCGGTCCAGCGTGAGCCGGCCCACCTCGTGCAGCGGGTAGTCCCCGTGCGGCCAGACCTTGGTGAGGTCGAAGGGGTTGAACCGGTAGGACCTGGCCTCCTCGAAGGGCATGAGCTGCACGCGCAACGTCCAGGTCGGGTAGTCGCCGCGCCCGATCGCGTCGAACAGGTCGCGGCGGTGGTAGTCGCCGTCCTCGCCGGCGAGCCGGTCGCCGTCGGCCTGGGTCAGGAACTCAATGCCCTGGTCCGTCTTGAAGTGGTACTTGACCCAGTAGCGCTCGGCCTTGGCGTTGACCCACAGGTAGGTGTGGCTGGAGTAGCCGTTCATATGACGCCACGACTTGGGGATGCCGCGGTCGCCCATGAGGATGGTCACCTGGTGTGCCGACTCGGGCGAGAGGGTCCAGAAGTCCCACTGCATGTCGTTGTCGCGCAGATCCGAGTCGGCGCGCCGCTTCTGCGAGCGGATGAAGTGCTGGAACTTCATCGGATCGCGCAGGAAGAACACCGGGGTGTTGTTCCTGACCATGTCGTAGTTGCCCTCGGACGTGTAGAACTTCAATGCGAAGCCCCGCGGGTCGCGCCAGGTGTCGGGGCTCCCACGTTCACCGGCCACCGTCGAGAAGCGGATGAGCGTATCGGTCGTCGTGCCGGGTTGGAACACCGCGGCCTTGGTGTACTGGCCGACGTCGGCCAGGACCTCGAAGTGCCCGAAGGCGCCACCTCCCTTGGCGTGGGGCTGGCGCTCCGGGATCCGCTCCCGGTTGAAGTTCGCCATCTGCTCAATCAGGTAGTGGTCCTGGAGCAGGACCGGCCCGTCGGGTCCCACGGTCAGCGAGTGCTCGTCGCTCGCCACCGGGATCCCGGCGTCGGTTGTCGTCGGCTTGGCGGTCGTCTCGGCCATCACATCACCTCTTGCTCACATCACCCCTTGCTCGGGTATCGGTTCGTGCCTCCCCGTTCTACCCGGAGACGGCTACCAGCGGTACCAGCCCGGGCTGCCTGGGTGTGCCCGCGTCCGAGGGCGAAGCCGACCAGCCAGAAGACGAAGACGATCGCGGCGATCATCCAGAGGATGTGCGCCCAAACCCGAGTCCCCCGAGCAGCAGCGCCAGAGGGTACGAGGAGTATCACTCCCAAGATGTTCTCCCTCCCTCGTTCCGAATTGCTCGCAGTCGGGTGCGCGGATGTTCCGGCGATGCCCAACCGCAACGGCCGTAAACTCCGTGCGACAGTGTCCGCGGGAATGCGGCGCGGTGCACGCGCCCCTACGAGTCGCGCGTGCCGTGCAGTTCGACCCGGACGCTGATCTCGGGATAGACGCGGATCATGAGCATGCTGGGAGGCTTCATGCCGAACTCGCGGATGTCGAACACGTAGTCACCGATCAACGAGACGGCCTCTTCCTCGACCTCGATGTGCATCTCGTGCTCGAAGGTGCGTGTCTTCCCGTGAAAGGCGATGTCTCCGGTCACGACGTAGTGGGGGTGCGTACCACCCGCCGTGATCTTGGTGACGCGGCCGGCAATGGTCGGGTAGCGCCGGGCGTCCATGCGCCGGCGTAGCTCATGGTCGTAGAGCTGGTTGCCCGAGGTGAGCCTCTCCACGGCGAGCTCGAGCTCGCCGGTCACCGGGAGATCGAGATCGAGGCTGCCGTCGCTGCGCACCGAGGTTTCGAACCAGCCGGTGATGCCGCGCGTCTCGGTGTTGATCGGATGCAAGCTGGAGCGACCGCTCACCCAGACGCACGAGCGCACCGAATCGAAGGTGAAGCGGGCCGGCGCCATTCCCCGATTATGCGTGCCCCGGGGTGTCGAACGCCGAATCTCGCTCTCGGACGGCCTGGCGCAGCCCCAGCTCGGCGATGCGCTCGGAGAACGCCCGCGCCGCGGGGGAGCGGTGGCCGATGGCGTCGTTGAGGGCGGCGAAGCGCTGCAGCTGCGAGCGTCCCATCAGCTCCACGCCCATGTTGACGACCCGCTTGTTGGCGACGAGCAGATCCCGTCCGACGAGGGCCATGCGCTCGGCCAGCCCGAGCACGACCTCGTCGAGCGCATCGGGCGGAGCCGTCGCGACGACGAGGCCGAGGTCGTGCGCTTCGGTCCCCGAGAGCGTGTCGCCCGTCAGGAGCAGGCGCTTGGTCCACTGCGGGCCGAGGTTGTACAACCACATGTTGGTCGGCGGGACACCCATGGAGCGGACCGCAGGGAACCCGATGCGGGCGTCGGTGGCGGCCACGACGAGGTCGCAGTGCAGCGCGAGGTCCGTTCCACCCGCCAGGCAATTCCCCTGCACCTGGGCGATGATCGGGATGGCGCAGTCCCAGACGCGTCCCCAGCCGTCCGCCAGTGCCAGCATGGCGGACACGTCGCCCTCCATCGCCTCGTGGCGGGGGAAGTCGTCCGGGTCGGTGTCCTCGGCGATGAAGCCGTACCCGGAAGAGAACGAGCGTCCCGTGCTGCGGATGATGATGACACTGGCCCCCGCGTCGGCCTCTGCCACGTCGACCGCCTGCAGGATCTCACGGATGCAGCGCGGCGTGAGCGGGTTGTGGTGATCGGGCCGGTTGAGCGTGAGACGGCGCACGCGTCCGATCTCCTCGACCGTCAAGGTGGTGAAGCTCGCCGTCACGTTGGGCTCCTCGGTTCGTCGCCGGGTACGAGATGGGACTTGAGGACCTTGCCGCTCTCGTTGCGCGGGAGGGCGTCGACCACGGTAATGCGGCGGGGAACCTTGTAGTCGGCCAGCCGGGCCAGGAGGAACGAGCGCAGCTCGTCGGTGGAGACGGGCGCCCGCAGGACCACCCAGGCCGCGACGTCCTCGCCGAGGACCGGGTGCGCCACGCCGGCCACGGCCGCCTCCGCCACCGCCGGGTGCTCGAAGAGGGCGGCCTCCACCTCACCGGGCACCACGTTGTGGCCGCCCCGGATGATGAGCTCCTTCTCCCGTCCCGAGATCCAGAGGTGGCCGTCGGCATCGAGGTGGCCCAGGTCCCCGCTCAGCAGCCAGCCGGACACCCACGTCCGCTCGGTGCCGTCGGGGTCTCCGAGATACGCCCGGGGGCGCCGAGTCCCTCCGATCGCCACCTGCCCGACCTCGCCGGGCGGGAGGGTCGTGCCCTGGGGGTCGAGGATCCGCACCTCCACTCCGGGCAGCGGCAGTCCGACGGATCCGAGGTGCCGCCCCTGGTCGCCCAGCGGCACGGCCGTCACGGCGCCGAATTCGGTCATCCCGTACCCGCACAGGATCTCCGTGCCGGGCAGGCCGGCGCCGAAGCGGCGCAGCGTGGCCGATGCGATGGGCGCGCTGCCGATGTTGACGACGGCGAGGCTCGAGAGGTCGGCCGCCCCGAATCGGGGGACTCCGACGAGGAGCTCGACCATGGCGGGCACCAGGAACGCCGCCACGGGGTGGTCGCGTTCGACTGCGTCGATCCAACCCTCCGGGTCGAAGCGGGGGAGGAACGACCCGCTGAGCCCGCCGCGCATGGGCCCGCACACCAGCAGAGAACCGCTGGTCGTCGCGAAGGGGGAGGAGGAGAGGAACCCCAGCCCGAGCCAGGCCGCCGGCACCCTGTCGATCGTCGAGAGCCCGCCGTGGTGCACGATGACGCCTTTGGGTTCGCCGGTGGTCCCCGAGGTGTACATGATGTCGGCGACGTCGTCGGGTATGGGCGCCTGCTCCAGGTCGCTGTCGTCGGGGGAGACGAGGTCCGACCACCCGCCGCCCGCGGTGCCGACGACCGTCGGCACCGCTGCGACGAGCTCGTCGCACACCTGGCTGCACAGCACCACCGACGCTCCCGCATGGCGCAGAATGCGCGCCTGCTCGCCGGGGCCCAGCCGGGCCAGGAGTGGCACGGCGACCGCCCCAGCCCTGTGGATGGCCATGTACGACACCAGCCATTCGAGCGGCTCGTCGTTGCCGATGACGAGGCCCACCCGGTCGCCGCGGTCGACCCCGTGCTCCCTCAGCCCCCGCGCCAGGCCGTTGGAGCGCCGGTGCCACGCACCGAGGGTCAGCGCGGAACCGTCGGCGAGGTTCTTCCACGCCACGCCGTCGGGGAACGCACGGGACAGCCCGGCCAGCAGCTCCGACTGCAGCAGCGTCATGCCCGACGGATCAACGGGGCCATCAGTAGGGGGCGCCGCCCTCGAGGATCGTGCGCGGGTTGTCGACGAGCATCGTCGCGATGTCGGTGTCGCTGATGCCGCGCTCGCGCATGGCGGGGAGCACCACGTCGGAGATGTAGGTCCACCGCCAGTTCTGCGACGCGTCCATCACGGAGCGCGGGAACCAGTCCACGAAGCACATCGCGTCGTGGGAGAGGACGATCCTCGCGGCGTAGCCCCGCTCGCAGAGCCGCCCGACGGCGTCGACCCGCTCCTCGAGCGTGATGCCGGGCAGGCCGAAATGGTCGAAGCCGAGGTACGACCCGTTGTCGATCAGGCTCAGGTGGTAGTCGGTGTTCACGGTCCCACCGCTGTGGCCGATGACCACGCGGGAGAGGTCGACCCCTTCCTCCCTGAAGATCCGTTGCTGTTCGAGTCCCCACGGTTCCGGGGGAGTCGGCGTGTGGGTCGTGATCGGCACTCCGGTCGCCCGGTGGGCCTGCGCCACGGCACGCAGGACGCGTTCCACCCCCGGCGTGATGCCGGGGCGGTCCGAGGCGCACTTCAGGATGCCGGCCCGCACCCCCGTGCCCCCGATCCCCTCCATGATCTCCCGGACGAAGAGGTCCACCATGGGCTCGGGTCCGCCGAGAACGGTTCCCGGTCCCCTGAAGTGGAAGTACATCGGGACCTCGTTGTACGTGTAGACGCCGGTCGCCACCACGACATGTATCTCCGGGACCTCCGCGGCGATGGCGGCGATGCGAGGGAGGTAGCGGCCCAGGCCCACGACCGTGAGGTCGACGAGGGTGTCGATGCCGTGCTGCTTGAGCTCCCGCAGCTTGGACACGGCCCGAGCGCGCTGGGCCGATTCGTCCCATTCGTCGGCCGTCTTCTCGATTTCGGGGCTCAGGACGAAGATGTGCTCGTGCATGAGCGTGCGGCCCAGGAGGCCTCCGTCGACCGGCCCTCGCACCGTGTTGACCTGGGACATCGTCTCCCCTTGCCGCGTCCGCCCTGGGTCCGGCGCGGCCGATCGTAGCGGGGCCCGCGGAGTACTCGCGGTGTCGCCGGGGCAGAATGTCACAGCAGACCCACAGCGGGTACTGCGACGGTGTCGATTCACCGATGGTGGGATGAGGGCGTCCCCCCAGGCAGAGGTACATCCGACCGCATGTCATCCATCGACCAGCCCAACACACCCGAGAACAGGGAGAAAGCGCGGTCCCGGCTGCGCAACCTCACGCGTGGCGTGGTCGTCGCGGCCGCCGGGGCCACCGTGGTCATCGGCGTCGTCGTGTCTCGCGACCACCCGGGGTCCGCCACCTCGGGCAGCAGCGCCACGAGGGGCACGTCGTCGGGCTCCGGCGCTGCCACGACCAACGGAGGATCGTCCGCGACCTCCGGCAGCTCGTCGACCGGCAGCACCGGCAGCACCGGCACCACCGGCACCACGGGCAACACCGGCACCTCGTCGTCGGCCCCCTCGGTCAGCCAGTCGTCGCCGACCGTCACGTCGGGAGGGTCGTCGAGATGACCTGCTCGGCCGACACGCGGGAGCCGGTGCTCGCCGCCCGCTCCTTCCACGCCATCGGCACGACGGCAACCGTCGTCGTGCAGGACCCGGCCGCGGCCGACGCGGCCGAGCACACGCTCGTCCTCGAGCTCGAGGCGATCGACCTGGCCTGCAGCCGCTTCCGCGAGGACTCGGAGCTCCAGATGGTGCACGCCAACGCCGGGCGGACCGTCGCCGTGGGCGATCTGCTCTTCGAGGCGCTCGACGTTGCCCTCACCGCGGCCGAGCGGACCGGTGGGGCGGTCGACCCGACGATCGGCAACGCGATCGCCGCGCTCGGCTACGACGCCGACCTCGACGAGGTGCGGGCGCGGCCCGCCACACCACCCCAGGCGCTCGGCGCCGTGGCAGGCTACGAGCACGTGCAGCTCGATCCCCACACCCGCACGGTCCGTATCCCGCGCGGTGTCCGACTCGACCTCGGCTCGACCGCGAAGGCGCTGGCGGCCGATCGCGCCGCCGCCCGCATTGCCGGCGAGATCGGCGGCGGCACCCTGGTGAGCCTCGGCGGTGACGTCGCGGTCGCCGGCCCGGCCCCCACCGGCGGCTGGGCGGTGGGGATCGCCCGAGAGTCGTCGACGCCGGCCGGTCTCGTCGACCAGGTCGTCGCGATCACACACGGCGGGCTGGCGAGCTCGGCGACCTCCGTGAGGGCGTGGAAGCTGGGGGACCGTCAGGTCCACCACATCGTCGACCCCCGCACCGGGGACAGCGTGGCGCCGTACTGGGTCCTGGTCTCCGCGACCGGCGCCAGCTGCCTCGAGGCCAACGTCGTGACCACCGCCTCCATCGTGTGGGGCGAGCGGGCCCTGGGCCGGCTCGCCGGGTTCGACCAGTCCGTGCGGCTCGTCCGCTTCGACGGCAAGGTGTTCTCGGTGAACGGGTGGCCCCTGGAGCCGGCGACGTGAGCTCGACCGACCTCTGGTACGCCACCCGGGCCAGTGGCCTCATGGCCCTCATCCTGCTCACCTTGACCATGGTGCTGGGCATCACGACCACCACCCGCGCCCGCGCCCGCAACTGGCCCGGGTTCGCGCAGCAGGAGATGCACCGCCGCATCTCCATGATCGCCGTCGTGTTCCTCGGGATCCACGTGGTGACCAGCGTGCTCGACACCTTCGTCAACATCAGCTGGGCTGCAGTGGTCATCCCGTTCACCTCGAGCTACGGGACGTTCTGGGTCGGCGTGGGTGCGATCGCCCTCGACCTGATGATCGCGGTGTTCGTCACCAGCCTGCTGCGGGCCCGCATGCGGCCCGGGACCTGGCGCGCCCTCCACTGGCTCGCCTATCTCTCTTGGCCCGTGGCGCTGGCCCACACCTTCGGCATGGGCACCGACTCGCGCGAGGGTTGGGTCATCGTGCTCGGCATCGTGTGCGTCGCCTCGGTCGCGGCCGCCCTGGCGTGGCGGCTCCGCGAGGTCTCCCGTCAGGCCTCCGCAAGGACGGCGCACGCGTCGGTCGCCGGCGTGCCGCCCAAGCACCTCGCCCTCACCACACGGAGTCGAGCGGGGTCGCGTCGTGCATAGCGTCAGCGAGGCCGTCCCCACCACCGGCCGCTACCGGCTGCTCGGTCACCCGACCGACCTGGCTGGTCACGTGGCCACGCTGGGCCCCGCGCCGCTCCGCTCGGGGAGCGCCCGGGGCTGGCACGAGGCGTTCGTCTCGGTGCTCGAGGCCTCCGGGCTCGCGGGTCGCGGCGGGGCCGGGTTCCCCTCCGCCATCAAGCTCGCCGTGGCGCACGCCGCCGGCAGGGGCGGCACCATCGTCGTCAACGCGATGGAGGGAGAGCCGGCCAGCGACAAGGACAAGCTGCTCCTCATCCGGTCTCCCCACCTCGTCCTGGACGGCGCGCAGCTGTTGGCGGCGGCGACCAGTGCCCAGCGGGTCACGGTGTGCGTGCCCGCCGGACGCGAGCAGGTCGCGTCCGCAGTCTCGTTGGCGATGGCCGAGCGCGCCGCAGCCGGCTGCGCGCCGGTGCAGGAGGTGATGGTCCGACCACCCGACCGGTTCGTCGCCGGCGAGGAGTCGGCGCTCGTCCGGTGGGTCGAGTCGGGTCAGTCACTCCCGTCGTTCCGACCCGACAAGGGCACGCCGTTGCGCATCGGGCGCAAGGGGGCGCTGGTGCACAACGCCGAGACGTTGGCTCACATCGCCATGATCGCCCGGACGGGGCCGGACGCGTTCCGTGCGCACGGCCTCGTCGAGGATCCCGGCACCTCGCTCGTGACGATCTCCGGAGCGGTCGAGCACCCGGGCGTCGTGGAGGTCGATCGGGGCACGCCACTGATCGACATCGCCAACCGAGCCACCCCGATCGGAACGCCCCAGGCGCTCCTCGTCGGCGGCTACGGGGGTTCGTGGGTCGATCCGGTGCATTTCACGACGCCGTACGCGTCGCTGTCGCTGCGTGCCATCGGGGCGACCGCGGGCGTGGGCATCGTGATCGTGCTCGGACAGGACGCCTGCGGGCTGATGGAGTCGGCGCGTGTCGCCCATTACATGGCGGGCCAGAGCGCCGGGCAGTGCGGCCCGTGCGTCTACGGGCTGCCCGCCATCGCCGACGACATGACGCGTCTCGCCCGTGGCCATGTCGACTCCGGCCTCATGGCGCGGTTGGGGCGCCGGCTCCGCGAGGTCGACGGCCGGGGCGCCTGTCGGCATCCCGACGGTGCGGTCAACCTCGTCCGCAGCGCGCTCGGCGTGTTCGCCGCCGACGTGGCCGACCACGTCGGCGGTGCGCCCTGCGGGCGCGGCAGCCGCCCTTCGCAGCTGCGGTTTCCTCAAACGACGAGGGCGGCCTGACGATGATCCGGATCCTCGTCGACCCGGTCGCCTGTGACGCGTACGGGTACTGCGCGGAGCTGCTGCCCGAGGCGATCACGCTCGACGAATGGGGCTATCCCGTCGTCGACGGCAAGCCGCTCCCACCCGAGCTCGTGGACACGGCGCGGCGGGCCGCACGCGACTGCCCCCGCCGCGCCATCACGCTGCGGGAGCGCAAGGGCGGTCGCTGAGCGCCACCGACGGCGCCACAATGGCGGCGTGAGACCGACGGCACGACCATCGACTCCCGACGGGCTGGTGATCCGGGAGGCCACCGAGGACGATCTCGGTCGCGCCGTCGAGCTGCTGGTGCTCGGCGCGGTGCCCGGTGGGCCCCGGCGGACCGAGGATCCCGGGGATCTCGAGCCCTATGCGGCCGCGCTGCACGACGTCGACGCCACGGCCGGGACGGTCCTCGTGGCCGTGCTGCACGACGAGGTGGTCGGCGTCTGCCAGCTCATCGTGTTCCGCCACCTGCAGGCGAGGGGTGGGCGCTGCGCCGAGCTCGAGTCGGTGCACGTGCACCCTGACCATCGGGGGACCGGCATCGGCCGGGCGCTCGTCGGCGACGCCGTCGACAGGGCGCGCGCCCTCGGCTGCTACCGCGTGCAGCTCACGTCCAACGCGGTGCGCGAGGACGCGCACCGGTTCTACGTGGCCCTGGGGTTCGCGCCCTCCCACGTCGGGTTCAAAATGCCCCTGGGCTGACCTCGCCGGCCGGAGCCGTGTCGCACAGCATGCGCCATCCCTCGGGGCTGAGTGCGTAGCCGGCAACGGCGCCCTCGGTGAACCATCGGTAGGACGCGGGGTGGACCAGCGTGGCCGCGGTGGCCAGCAGCGGGAGCGACACGGTGCGCCAGTCGCCGCGCAGAGGCAGCAGCTCCTCCCGCGACCCGGCGTAGACGCCCCGGTGGGTCATTCCTGCGGCGACCTCGGCCGCCACGGCGCGCCGGCCGCCGCCCTGCGCCGCGCCGAGGACCGCCATCAGGAGCTGATGCGTCGTCACCCCGACGCGGGAACCCCGGTCCGCGGCAGGCGTGGTGCCCGTCGCCACGGCCAGCAGCGCCGCGACGAGGTCGGTGCCCGCGGCCACGGCGTTGGCGGGTTCGACCAGGCGCGGGTTCACGTCGATCACCAGCGGCCCGTCGGCGGTCGCGATGGCGTCGACCGAGAGGGCGCCGTGCCATACCAACCCACTGCCGAGGCGTTCGAGAGCCCCCCGCAGCTCGGGGAGGTCCGTGCTGCGCTTCACCGACGCGCTGCCGTTCACCCCCTCGCGGACCCGTTCGTTGGCGTGGAAGGCCACCATGGCGCCGCGGTCGAAGACGCTCTGCGCCATCACCAGCCTCCCGTCCGCGCCCTCCTGCACCAGCACGGCGCGGTCGGGTGCTGCGAGCAGCGACTGCGCCGCCACTGCCAGCTGGTGCGGGTCGCCGACGCGGCGGACCCCTGACGACGCGGTGCCCACCGGCACCTTGACGTACGCCGGGAAGGCCGTCCACGATCCGAGGGAGGACGGGTCTCGCACCACGAGCGAGCGCGGCTGGGCGACGCCCGCTTCCGCCAGCGTCGCGTGGGCCGACACCTTGTCCTGGACGCACCGCAGCGCTGCGAAGGGCGGCACCGCCGTGACCAGGCCGGCGGCGGCCAGGCGCGGCAGCTGGTGGGAGAGGACCGTCACCTGCTCCTGGGTGGGGAAGACGACCTCCACGCCGAGGGCGACGGCTCGCTCGAGCACCGCATCGAGCCAGGCGAACGGATCCGGCCCGAACGGGGGGACCCGTACGAGGTGGCGCACGTGCCGGGTGAAGCGGGCCAGGCAGAGCGGGTCGCTCACGGCCGCCGAGACCTCGTGGCCCAGCTGGTCGAGCCGGGTGGCGATCTGCCGGGACGCCAGCCCCGAGCCCTCGGTGAGCAGGACTCTCATGGGACTAAGTATATAAGGTAAACGTATGACACAGACAAATGAAGGCCCACCTCTGAGCCCTTGAAACCAGGTATGTAATTATGTAATTGTATAATATGAACGATGAAGCCAATGAGATGAGAAGGGGCGCCCCCCGCGGACGGCGGCGCTCGGCCGCTCCGCCCCCGTCGGGCCCGGAGCAGGAGCGGCTGATCGGTGCCTGGTTCGCCGGCCGGGTGCCCGACAGGTGGTTCGAGGGCAGTCCGACGATCGAGATCGACGGCGACGAAGTCCAGGTGGTCGGCACCCTGGCGCCGCCGCAGCTCCCCGAGGGCGCCGGCGAGGACGAGGTCAGGGTGGCCGAGCAGGCCCGCATCAGCGGGTTCCGCGAGGAGAGCCGGAGTGCCCGCATGCGCATCGCGGAGGAGGCCCAGCCGGCCTTCCGGCGCACCGTCTCGTGGGGTGCGGAGTGCGGCGGGTCCAAGGCCCTCTTCACCACGGCCGGCGTGCCGGTGATGACCCGCCTGCGCATGGGCGACCGCCGCGTGCTCGACACGCTGATCGACGCGGGCGTGGCCCGCAGCCGCAGCGAGGCCCTGGCCTGGTGCGTGCGCCTGGTGGCCCAGCACGAGGCGGACTGGATCCGTGAGCTGCGCGACGCCATGTCCGCCGTGGAGGAGGTCCGCAACCGCGGCCCGAGGAGCACCGGCACCGGCGGCTGAGCGCGTCCACGGCGGTCGGCGGCGGCTGGGCGATACTGGCCGGCATGGGACGGCCCGCCCAGATCGATCGCAGCGCCGTGCTGGCCGCCAGCCTGGAGCTGGCCGACGAGCAGGGCCTGCCGGCCGTGACGATGCAGGCCGTGGCCGACCGCCTGGGTGTCACGCCCATGGCGCTGTACCGCCACGTCGCCAACAAGGCGGACCTGCTCGACGGGCTCGTCGAGCGGATCCTGTGGGAGGTCCCGCTGCCCGACCCGTCCGAGCCCTGGCCGGACCGCCTCGCCGCGCTGGCGCGGGGGACCCGCGCCGCGGCACTCCGCCACCCCCAGGTCTTTCCGCTGCTCCTGCAGCGGCCGGCGGCGACTCCGGGGGCCCGACGGACCCGTGACGCCGTCTACGAGGCCCTGCACGACGCCGGCGTCGATGATCACGACGCCGTCCAGCTCGAGCGGATCCTCGCCACCGCCGTCCTCGGCTTCGCGGCGAGCGAGGCAGGCGGGAGGTTCGCCGCCCACTCGCCCCGGCAGCTCGATGCCGACTTCCAGCTGCTGCAGGACACGCTCGCCGTGGCCGTGACGCGTGCCATCGAGCACGCACCGGCGCCCTGACCTTCCCGAGCGCGCGAGCATGCGCCCATGGAACCCGAGCACTTTCACCATGTCCAGGAGGACCTCCGCGAGCCCTACGACGCGCTCCGCCTCGCCATCCCGGGGGTGATGTCCGCCTACGGCGCCCTCAGCACGGCCGCCATGGCGGACGGCGCCCTGCCGGCCAAGACCAAGGAGCTGATCGCCCTGGCCATCGCCATCACGCGCGAGTGCGACGGCTGCGTGGCCGCGCACGCCCGCGGCGCCGCCCGGCGCGGCGCCAGCAGTGGGGAGGTCGCCGAGATGATCGGCGTCGCCATCTCCATGAACGGCGGTCCCGGCACGGTCTGGGGGCCGCGGGCGCTGGCGGCGTTCCAGGAATTCTTCGGCGGGTAGGGGCTGCCATGGGCGACCTCGTCCTCGAGACCCCCTCAGGTGCCGTCGGCTTCGTCGACCACGGGGACGGCAGCCCGGTCCTCTTCGTGCACGGGTCACCGGGCGGCTCGGACCAGGGTGCGCTGATGGGCCGCTTCCTCGTCGATGCCGGGTTCCGGGTCGTCGCCCCTTCGAGGCCCGGCTATCCGGGCACGCCGCTCACCGAGGCCAATGGCGGCGCGGAGGGCACCGCCGAGTTGCTGCGGGGGCTGATGGACGGCCTGGGGGTCGACTCGTTCGCGGTGATGTGCTGGTCGGGTGGGGGTCCCTCGGCCTACCAGCTGGCCGCGGCGCACCCCGAACGCGTGCGGTCGCTCGTCGCCTGTGCCGCCGTCAGCGGTCCGTACACGTTCGCCACCGGGGTCGCCCGCATCGAGCGGAGCCTGATGTCGAGCGGGCTGGGCCACCACGTCCTCCGTGCCCTGGCCGAGCACGCGCCGAAGTCCCTCGTGGCCTCGACCGTCAAGGAGGAGGGGCACCTGACCGACGCGGAGGTCGAGGAGCTGACCGAGCACATCTGGGACCACGAGGAGACGCGGGACTTCGTCCTCGACCTCAGCGCCACGCTCTCGGGCCGCCGCGCCGGGCTGAAGAACGACGAGCACCGCTTCCCCGGCCTCGACGTCCCGCTCGGCTCCGTGGTGTCGCCCACGCTGCTCGTCCACGGCACCGCCGACAGCGACGTCGGGCCCGAGCACTCCGAACGGGCCCTCGCCGGGATCGCCGGGTCCGAGATCCTGCGCGTGGAGCGGGGGACCCATCTCAGCGTCTGGACCGACCCGACCGCCGAGGTCATCCAGGCGCGCATCGTCGAACACCTCGGGGGGTACCGCCGGGGGTGACGCGCCGCGGGCCGGCGCCGGGGGAGTGCGGCCGGTCCCGCGCCCGGCTCAGCCGGCCGGGGTGAAGGTGCAGTCGAGGTGCTTGATCCCGTTGATGAACGGCGAGAGCAGCCGGTCCGGCTCGCCCACGCTCTCGATGTCGGGCAGGCGCTCGAAGAGGCGGCGGAACATCACGTCGATCTCCTGGCGGGCCAGGTGCGCGCCCAGGCAGAAGTGCGGCCCCGCCGCCCCGAACCCGATGTGGGGGTTCGGGTTGCGCCGCACGTCGAAGGTGTACGGGTCCTCGAAGACGTCCTCGTCGCGGTTGGCCGAGTTGTAGAACATGATGACCTTGTCGCCTCGGTGGAGCTCGACCGAGCCGAGCACGGTGTCCGCGCCCACCGTGCGGCGCATCCAGATCACCGGCGAGCCCCAGCGCACGATCTCGTCGACGCCGGTGGCGGCGATCCCGGCCGGGTCGGCCTGCCACAGTGCCCGCTGGTCGGGGTACTGGCTCATCGCCAGCAGGCCGTGGCTGATGGCGTTGCGGGTCGTCTCGTTGCCGGCGACCACGAGCAGGATGAAGAACGAGGCCAGCTCGGTGTCGGTGAGGGCCTCCCCGTCGACGTTCGTGTTGACGAGCGCGGAAGTGACGTCCTCGGTCGGGTGCTCTCGGCGGAAGCCGGCGAGATCGGTCATGAGGATGTTGAGCTGCTGGGCCGCGGTCATGAAGGCGACCATCGGGTCCGCGCCCTCCTCCACGTATTCGGGGTCGCCGTTGGAGAGGATGACGTTCGAGGCGTGGAAGACGGTGTCGTAGTCCGCTGCGGCGACACCCATCATGTCGCAGATGATCTCGAGCGGGAGCCGCGCCGCGACTTCGGTCACGAAGTCGCACCCACCCAACGGGGCCACACGGTCGATGACGTCGCTGGCGACGAAATCGATACGGTCCTCGATGGACTTGATCATGCGGGGGTTGAACGCGGCCGACACGATGCGGCGGAGGCGGGCGTGGCGCGGGTTGTCCATGTTGATCATCGATCCGAAGAAGTCGAGCATCTCCGCCGGCATGTCCATCATGGACGTGGCGCCCTGCCCGGACTGGAAGATCTCGGGGTGGCGGCTCGCCTCGGAAATGTGGGCGTGGCGCGTCAGCGCGTAGTAGCCGGGGCCCTTGGGGATCACATAGGTGAGTGCCTCGGGGATCTCGGGCTCCTTGAAGAAGGGCATGGGGCGCTCGCGCCGCAGCGTCTGGAACGCTCCCTCGCGTTCGTCCCAGGGGCGGGCCCAGAACTCCATGTCGGAGAGGTCGATCTCGTCGGGGGCGAGGACGGCGCGCGGTTCCACGTCGTCCAACGATAGCCACCCTCCCTACACTGCGACCATGTGCGACACGCTGTGCGCCCCGGGGCCGGCCGGCATGGTGTTCGCCAAGAACTCGGACCGCCCACCGGGCGAGGTGCAGGTCGCCTGGCCCTTCGGCCGGCGCAGCTCGGCCGGCTGCACGCTGCGCACGCAGTACCTCTCGATCGGCGACACCGGAGCGCACGCCACCTTCTTGTCGTGCCCCACCTGGCTCTGGGGCCTCAGTAATGTGATTGCCACCATGATGAACTAAGCTCGCAGTATGGCTGCCAAGCCTAGGACCAGGACCAATGCGGCAGTATACGTTCGGATCTCCTCGGACCCCAGACAACGCAGGCTAGGAGTGGACCGGCAACTCGAAGACTGTCGAGACATCTGCGAGCGAGAAGGCTGGCAGATCGTCGGTCCCTACGAGGACAACGACACGACGGCGGCTGATCCCAACAAGCCACGACCGGCCTACGACGCCATGATGGCCGACATACGTGCAGGGAAGATCGACGTGGTTGTTGTGTCGATCTCCGACCGACTGCACCGTGAGCCGTCTGAGCTTGAGGACTTCATGAAGGCGGCCAGAGCCGCTGGCATGATCCGTGTTCGCACTGATCGGCGGCACAACGAGTACAACCTGAACGATTCCCGAGACCGCAAGGATCTACGGGACGAGGTCAACGACGCCAAGTACGAGACCGACCGAATCAGCGACAGGACGAAGAAGGCGATGTTGGCTCGTGCCAGGAAGGGTTTGCCGACTGGTGGTAGCCGTGCTTTCGGATACGAGAAGGACAAGGTCACCATCAACAAGCCGGAGGCAGTCCTAATCCGGGAAGCTGCCGAGCGGATTCTTGAAGGTATCAGTCTTCGAGCCGTGACCAAGGACTGGAATGACCGGGGCATTCGTTCGACCAAGGGGAACGTCTTCTACGACACTCAGGTCAAGTCGATCCTCACATCGCCTCGTGTGGCTGGTCTTCGTGAGCACCAAGGCGAGATCATCGGCAAAGCGATGTGGAAGCCGATCCTGGACGAGGCTAAGTGGCAGCAGGTGTGCACCATCCTCCAAGACCCTGCTCGTCGGCAGCCGAGAGCTAGTCAGAGCTATCCGCTCCGGGGAATCGCCAAGTGTGCGCTTTGCGGCCAGTTCCTGCACGCCAACCCCCGGAGTGACGGTAGGCGCTACAGGTGCCGGAAGGAAGGGAACATCGGCTGTGGTGGCGTCTCGATCAATGCTGACCAGTTCGAGCGGTTCGTCTTCGACCTGATCTTGCCCATGGCCGACTCACCTGATCTTCGAGACGTGCTCCGGGGCGAAGAGGAAGGCGGTGCCGAGAAGGCTCGTCAGTTGGTACTGGCCAACGCCGAGGACGACAAGATTCTCTCGGACCTGTCAGACATGCTCGGTGACGGCGAGATAGACCGTAAGAACTACCAGAAGCAATCCCTACGGCTTCGGGAGCGGATCGAGGGCCGGGATACTGAGTTGGCGAGCCTTCGTGGCAGAACGGCTCTCAGCAGACTAGGAGGCGATGTCCAGTCCGGATGGCAAGACATGTCTGCCGAAGACAAGCGGGCGATCATCCTGAGCCTCGTGGATCGTATCGAGGTCGGCAAGGCTACGAACCTTGGTAGCCACAACTTCGATCCGGATCGGGTCAAGGTGGCCTACCGCACGGCGGCAATCCAGAAGATGGTCAGGATGTATCGGGGTGCCGATGGCGCATGGCGAGTTCCGACGATCTTGTTCAGCACGGATCCCGAACAACCCTTGCCTGAGACCATCCTCCGTGACCGTCTCTTGACTCCCGACGAGATCAAGAGGAAGAAAAGGAAGGGTCGGCCCATTCCGAAGTCGCCAAGCGATCCGACATCTTCACGGGCCTCGTAAGCAAGCGAACAGACCGCTCGTAGCGAGCAACTTGAATGCTCTAACACCCCAGTCGAGAACGAAGAAGCCCTCGACCGAAGCCGGGATCATGCGTTACCACGCACTCATCCGCCCGACGAAGAGGAAGACGAATGAGCTTGCCTCGCCGGGCATAACCCCTGGTCGGCCCTTGCAAAAGCAAGACGAGTTCATCTGTCACACTGGAAGTATCCCCGGTGGCGGCTTGTTCGCTTGGACGCCTCCGAGTCGCCATCGGGATTCCTTCACAGCAAGGCGTCCAAGAACAGAGGCGTCCCCATGTTGGCTTCCAACGAATGGCCCGACTTCCTGGCGGCCAGCGGTAGCTCACCTCCTATCCTCACGACCAGCACCCTCAATGCGGCCCTCGACTACGCAACACATAGAGGCTGGTTCACTGTCCCGGTAGAACCTCGGCTCAAAAGGCCATGGCATCGGCTAAAGAAGGGTTACAAGGAGCGTCCCGCCGCAACGGAAGCCGAGATCCGAAGCTGGTTCGCAGCCGAGCCGAACCTGAACATCGGCATACAAACAGGCGGAGACCTCCTCGTACTCGACGTAGACGAGAAGCCCGGCAAGATGAGCGGCAGCGAGGCACTGGCAAGCCTCGAAGAGTTGCACGGCATGCTCCCACCGACACTCACGAATCTGACTGGCGGCGGTGGACGCCAGTTGTTCTTCCGCCTCCCACCGGGCTACGGGCCGTTCGGGGACCGCTTGCCAGTGGTCGCAGAGTGGTTGCGCTCGCACCCAGAGGCCGACTCTGGTGGAGTGATCGACACCAGGAACAGTGGATTAGTCGTCCTGCCGCCGAGCATCCACCCGAACGGAACGCCCTACCGCTGGGAAGATCCGGACGCCGAGATTGCCGAACTGCCCCTGGCATGGTGCCAGACGCCAGAACCTCTCACACTTACTGATCCCGAGCGCCCCGCTCGCAAGAGCAAGTCAGCACCTCGGCTCTTTGCAGTCGGAGACCCCAACACACTCGACCGCATGGCCCACGAACGAATGGCCAACGTCGATCCGGATGCCCTACTCGGTCGGGACACGTTGTTGCTGCTGGCCAACGGAGACCCGGACGACGAAGACCGTAGCCATGCCATGTGGCGAGCCATCCTCGGAGCCGCCTCGGTGCGGTTCGACCCCGATGCGCTGTACATCCGTATGCTCAACAGCCCGCTCGAAGATGGTCTACGGGACCACGGTCGAGCATGGTTCGACCGCAACTTGTTCTATGCGCATCGCTACCTCGTCGCTCAGGTCATGACCATCGAGGAGATCCGAGCCGAAATCGACTGCTACGAGTGGACCCGGAGTGAGTTCGGCAAGGGTGGACCAGGTAATCGGGCTTCGGCTGAGTCGATGAGACAAGTTCTTCACGTCATCCTCGACAGTGCCGTGCGGCAGGCGAGCACCGAGCCGATCTGCGTCAAGACCGAGATCGCCGAGGTCACCGGGCTTAGCAAGATGACCGTGTGGCGGGCCTTCCTAGGGTTGCTCACCCTCGGCTGGATCGAAGTCGTCCCCGAACCGGATCGCAACAACGACGACCCCTACATCTACCGACTACTTCCACCCGAGTCTCGGAAGAATCCTCGTTTGGACACCACCGACCCGTGTGTTCCCACTCATGAGGACTTAGGTGAGTTACCCCTGTTGGCTGGTTCGTTCACCATTGATCGTTCTATAGGTTCAACCCCCACCAACACCACACATGTTAGTGGGAGTACCACGGTAGTGGTGAGCAGGGAGATCTCAGAAGCAGAACCAGGGACAAGCAGTGAGAGCACGGTCGAGCAGTACTCGAAGCCTGGGTTCGTTCCACCGACTCCCATCGTCGAGGGGTAGCTCCTCCAAGAGACGAGCAGGGATGCACGACGTGCGGAATGCCCGGCGAACGGCGAGGTGCGCCGCCGCCGTCTCGCCACACGGCCCCACAGCGCCCCCAGGATTGCGTCTCGGCCTTTCTAAATGCCGCATGTACGGATCTACCCCGACATGCCTTCGGCGGCTCTGAGCGCCTCTGACGAGAGCCCCGCCGACACCGACGGCCGTGTCCCATCGCCAAGAGCCGGGCGAGTGGTCCACCAGAGGTCGCTACGAGAGACGGTTCTTGGGCGCTTGGACTTTCTGCACTCGTGCATGTGATCAGCGGGCCGGAGTGAACTTCTCCTCGTTGACGCCGAATGAAATCGACCAATGGCTGGAGGAGCGTTACTCGGCGGGAGATTGAAGAATCTCGAAAACGGGGCTCCAGGATGCGATTTGCGAGTGCAGGGCACCCGTGGTGCCTGAGCGCAGATTGAACGGGTCTGGGGGGCATTTAGGGCCGTCTCACGACTCTCTGAGGCTTCGGACGTACAGCCGAGCGGCCCACGTTCAGACGACTTGCCTGCCTTCCATGCGACCAATGGCCTTCGCCACGTCGCACCGGCTGCCACGCCTCTCATCCACGCTGTCATATTGGGCGCAAGTCCTTGCGTAAGAGGTGAGAGCACAACTCCGTCGTGCTCCGCCAAGACGCAAGGGGTTGTCGCTCGATGCTCAAGTCGAAGCCGTCGCATACTACGAAGTCAGAAGAATCTACGCCGTTCGAGGTGTACTTCATCGAGAGCGATCATTACTGGTACGTCGGATGCACCACCCGAACGACGCCAGTGCGCTTCGCTCAGCACCTCTCCTCCAAAGACAGCCCTGTAGGGAAGTTGGCCAAGCAGGGCGTCGAGTTCTCATGGTCCGTTCTTGAGAAGGGCGAAGGGAACCACGCAGACCGCATCGAAGCCGAACAGCGTTGGTACGAAGAGAAGCTCTATACCGATGGACGACGCACTCTCAACCGTCAGCCTCCTGCCGGGGGGAGGGCCTACTGGCTCGAAGGCGCAGAGCTACTCCTAAGCACGGACTTCGGTCAGGCCCTGTTGAGAGCAGAGCTGGTCCGGATGTGCGAGTCCCTTCTCAAGGTGGAGGACCTAACCACATGCCACACGACTCACCAATGGACAATGGACAGCTCGCACCTAGGAAGTTGCACCCCTGCACAAGAACTTGCAGAGGCTTAGTCCCGTGAAGGTTGCGGATGTGAGCCTGGATAAGAGGGCGCAGGCCAACTTCCGAGGGCGGTTTCTCTTGCTCGTGGATCAGTCCGGGAACGGGTGTTGGCCGTGGAAGGGACCCCGACACAGCAGCGGACATGGACGTTACTTGTGGAGATCCGAGGATGGCGGCGACGACAAGTACGTACTGGCGCACCGTGTCGCTTACTACGTGGCCACCGGCGAACTCCCTCGGTACCTTCGCAACCTCTGCGGCAACAAGCTCTGCTGCAAAGCTTCTCACTGGTGGGCCAAGCCAACCGAACGATGGAAGCCGAAGCCTCGGCAGGCAACCAGGGGGCGAGTGCGACAACTACCCGACAGCGAGATCCGCAGGATTCGATTGCTCGTCACGCTGAGCCACGATGAAGATGAGGTCGGGAAGCAGCTCGGGCTGACCAAACGTCAAGTCGCAGACATTGCACTGGGCAATGTGCGACCCGAAGCAGGAGGCCGAATCCGATCATCTAGATTCCGAGGGATCCGCTACTACTACCAACAGTTCGAGCTGGAACTTATATCGCTACGGCCTGACGACCAAGTTCCCCATTTCCCGGTTCGCCCCGCACCTCAAGTGGCTCGCATACCTACTCACCCGGTAGCGGGAATCCCCATCCCTCCGGAAAGACCCTTCCCCTCCATGTCCTACGGCCAGATTCGAGGGCGACGCCTCCCCCGAACTGGTCGTTGTTGAAAGCCCAGGAGGAGTTCGAATGAAGAACAGCGACCAGCACGGTATTGCAACGCCGAGTTCGATGGAGGAGCACATGTCGAGAGCGCACCTTCCCCGATTGACGGTCCAGCCGGACGGAACAGTGATCGTCGGCACTCCGGATGACCTCGACCAACTCTCGGCGTGTCCCGTTCACGACCTGAGCACCGAGATGTTGACGTTCGTGGACCGGGAATGGTTAGAACGTACCGAAGAGGAGCGGGCCTCGATTGCGGCCTTCCTCAATGCGGCTCGGGAGCAGGTCTGCAACGAGGGACGGCTGCCACCACCTCGTACCAATCTGCCGTCGATAGGAACTCGGGTCGAGGCCCTTGTAACGAGCCGCAAACCAGGACCCGATTGTCGCCATGGAACTGGAACGGTCAACGGTCAATCGTGGGATTCAGTCACCAGGGACTGGCGGCTCGAAATCGTGTTCGATGTCCCTGCGGGAACCCATTACGGAATGCCGATCCAAGGCACCAGTACCTTCACCGACTTCGCCCACGTCATCGGAGGTTCGGGGCGAGCATGGAGTTCGATGACTCCCACCGAGATTGACGAGTGGGTTGAGAGCCGCCGCCGGTAGAAGAATATTGAATGATCCCGACTCGCTGTAGGGCGTCGAAGTGCTGAGAAGGGGTCAGACGTCAACGGCGAAGATTGAGAGGTTCTGACAGCGCTATAGCGCCCACTCAGAAGTCGATGAGGTTGGTTTCAACCCGTCCCGGTCGATCAGGCACGCTCGTCGGATTCGAGCCGCAATCTATCCTCTTGCAGCCCAGTCCTGACCCGCAGTGCAACCTGGTCAACGGTCGTCCGTTCATCGAACCTGAGTACGACCGAAGCATACGGCTCCGTGCCGGTTTCGTCCTCATCGACGATCTGGGCGCACCAGCCGTCGCCAACGACTCGTGAACCAACGCCCCGTAGGGAGTAAGGGTCCATTCGAAGGAACCGAGCTGTGATGCGCAACAACGGATACGGGCCGCCCTTGGTGGCGAAGCTCCAGCGGTACTGATCGCCTCGTCGCTCAACGTAGATGTCATGGAACTTCTCGGTCGCCGCTGAGACCGCCTCGGCGACTTCCTCAAGTGAGGAGGGGTGGAAAACACTCCGAGCCAGCCTGTCCCGCTCAGGGTCGGGCGTCGTGACACCCTCATAGGGATCTGACATTTGCCCTCCAATCGTACTTGGCAGTACCACCGATTGCCCTTGCGGGAAGGTTGGTCAGGAGTCATCGGGCCAAGTCCCTCGTCCTGTCTTGATTAGCGCCCGCCATCGTATCGGGCGGACCGCCGAACTGCACCCTGCTCCGGCGAAACTGAGACACCCCAGTTCCGTGAACCTCAGTCCATCAAGGGCTGGCCGTGCCCACATCGAGCAGGTGCACATGACCGTCGGGGTCGATACTCACGAGGGCAGGTCTGTTCGACCCTCCGTTTACCCCGTCTGTATCGGTGTATATCTCTCCGCCAGTCCCGACAGCAACGCCAGAGGGTCTGAAGCCATCAAGTCCAGCTACGGAGTTCGCCTTGAAGATCACGAGCGGTGTGAGCGAGCTGCCCTGCACTCGGTCGATTGAGAAGCCGCCGTAGTCGCCTACGTAGATACCACCATCCGGGACCGCTGCAAGCCCAGCGACCGTTACATAGGTCCCACCTTGGAGCACGGAAGACTGCCCAACGAGGCTCACAGTTCCGTCTGAGTCCGCCAAGAGCAGTTTGGGTGATGAGTTGGCGATATAGATGACACCCGACGCCGAGACTGCAATGGCGCTCGGAAAGAAGGCGAATGATGTTCCGCCCACCGACAGTTCATTCACGACTCTGCCATCCCCTCCGCTCGTGGCGGGAATGAGCGTAGCCACCGCTCCGCTCGGAGCGACAGATTGCACTCCGGCTGCATCGACCACGTACAGGTCGTTTGACGGTCCGATGGCGAGGGCAGTCGGGTCCTGAACCTGAGCGAGTGTCGAGATCGTTCCGGTTGGAGTAATCGTTCGGATCCGATTGTTGCCCGAATCTGCCACATAGATCGTTCCGCCGGACGAGACTGCGAGTCCTTGAGGGTCGTCAAGCTCAGCGGCACTGGCAGGTCCGCCATCACCGCCGAACCCAGCCTCCCCATTGCCAGCCACAGAGGTGAGACTGCCGTTGGGGAGGCGTTCGATGACCTGGTCCGATCCTTCGTTGGAGATGAGCACATTGCCGTTGGAGGCAATGGCCATCGCTTGGGGACGATTGAGTAGGACGCCCGCCGTAGGGGTTGGTTCCAATGGTTGAGAGGTGGTGACGGGGGAATCCTCATGCTGCGCCGGTCCCTTCACCGGCACCCTTCCTCCACCCCCACGAAGAACTACGGCAGCCACGCAAACGAGAGCCACCAAGACCACAATGAAGCCGACGAGCCAACGCCGATGACGCCGTCGCCGAG
Source organism: Acidimicrobiales bacterium (assembly GCA_052140165.1). Lineage (GTDB taxonomy): Bacteria > Actinomycetota > Acidimicrobiia > Acidimicrobiales > RAAP-2 > Bog-473. The sequence continues at coordinate 24,528 of JBKQUM010000117.1, read as the reverse complement.
CCTCCTCGAAGAGCGCCTCGGGGTCGCACGGACGCTCTGGCGGCCCATTGGTTACCTGGCCTTTGACCTCAACCTCGGTGCCCGTCATAGAGCTACTATGGCTAGGACCATGATCTCTGTCAACATCGACCGATCAGAAGCCGTGCCACTGCACGATCAGGTGGCTGCCGAGATCCGTCGGGCCATCGCAGAAGGCGAAGCTGGACCGGGCGAGCGGCTCCCATTAGCCAAGGACATTGCCGCCGTGCTCGAAGTGAACAAGAACACGGTGCTCCGAGCGATGCACATCTTGAGAGATGAGGGACTCGTCGAGTTCGGTAGAGGAAAGGGCATAACGGTGACAGGAACACCGCAGCGAAGCGCTGTGGTGGGTCGGGTACAGGAACTAGTCGATTTCGCTCGCCAACACGGCTACCGACGAGACGAGATCATTGACATGATCGCATCGCTGCCGTGAGCAAGTCGGCGACCAAGTTGAGAGTCGAATCTGGCACGGGCAACACTGAGCTTCCGGTACCTGACGACCCTACCGAGGCGCTGTTCCGAGAGGCCCGTAGGCGTCGACGCCGACGGCGATCGGCCCTCGTGGGGGTCGTGCTCCTGCTGGTCGGTGCCTGCATCGCCGGATGGGTCTTGAGCAGAGGCAGTGACTCGAAAGGGCCACCCTCGGTGACGACCCTTCACCATCCTGAATCGCCCCCGCCTCTCAATAGATCCCGACAGAACGGCGTCAGCGGCGTGCCGCTCCAATACTCACCCGCTCAGTCAATGGGTCTGGCCGACAGTTCGCTCAGTTGGGTGACCACGGGCGACACGTTGGAAATCACACTCGACGGGGGAAGCACATGGCAGACGATTACGCCACCAAACCTGCAGGGAGTCACCGTCTCCGAAGATGTCACCGCAGTGGACGCAATCGGAACCGACGACATCTGGGTTGTCATCACCGATGTACCCGGGTTCGTGCCTTATCCCAATAATGGGTCGAGCCGGGGTGAAGGCATCGACGAATCGACCGACGGTGGAAAGTCGTGGAAGTTTGTCGCCTTGCCCGGGTGTCTGCAGAACTGCGGTCCTCTTTCGTTGAGCATGGTCGACGCTCAAGTCGGCTACGCCATTACCGATGGGTTCGACGGTGCCAGGGGTCTTGTATTCTCGACACACGATGGGGGTGCGACCTGGATTCAGGTCTCCACCTTGCCGAACCTCAACGGTGTCGAGGTCAGTGGGGCCATCGAGCAGTCGCAGCTGCTGTTCACCAGCGAACTCGACGGCTGGGCTGTCCCCGCAACGACGTTCGATCCTTCCGACAACTCCCCGGTCCCGGGCGGCATCATCTACCGCACAACCAATGGCGGGCTCTCGTGGTCTCCGGTTCCTGGCCTCCCGACCGGACAGCAGTACACGGTCCCTGAGTTCTTCAGTACCGAGTCAGCTGTCACCTTTGCGACGAAGGTGTCTGAATCGAGCCCTACCGTCTACGTCACCGAGAACGGCGGCACGACATGGACGAGCCACGCTCTTCCAGCGTTCTTGGGCTCACAGTTCTCACCCGGAGAAGTCGCTACCCGTTTTGCGGCCGTCGGGCTGCTGAACTGGAAGATCGATGTTGGCTCTCAGCTTTACGAGACCAATGATGGCGGGGTGATCTGGACCACTGTGAAGCCAATGCCAACCGTCAGGGTCGGCAATGTCATGGCAATCACGTTCTCGTCGCCGAACGATGGCATCGCACTAGGCATACAGCCGAGCTGTCCGACTCCATCAGCCGTGAGCCAGGCGGCCTACTGCGGCCAGGTGCTCACAGTCACCACCGATGGGGGCCGTCATTGGAGTCCAGCCAAGCTCTGATCGGGCAGGCCAGTCTCGACACGCCTCGGGTCCCTAGCGGGGTCGAGCATGGAATCGCTCGCCAGAAGGCACGTGCGTAACCTCGAACTCGATCATCGTGGAATCCACCCTCTGTTCCGGTTGCAGCACTGAAGCTGCCGGTTTTGGAGGACCCGGTAGTAGGGGCAGAAACGTTCGGTTGTGACCCACTCCCGACGCACCGTGGCATCGTGCCTGACCTCGTGTGTCACAATCCTTGCGCAATATCTACGTGTCATATAGATCGCTTCCGTCGTTTATGACACAATCGGGCAATGGGAGATCTCCTCGGCTACGCACGGGTCTCGACGCAAGACCAGGACGCATCGCTACAGCTCGATGCCCTCAAGGCCGCTGGCTGCATCAAGGTATTCCAAGACAAGGCGTCTGGATCCCTCGACCGCCGTCCTCAGCTTGACCGGCTCTTGGACCAGCTTCGTCCCGGCGACACCATCGTCGTGTGGCGGCTCGACCGCCTTGGCCGATCCTTGAAGCACCTCATCCAACTGATCGAGGATCTCGATGAGAGGGGCGTGGGATTCCGGTCGCTCACGGAAGGTATGGACACCACGACGGCTGGCGGGAAACTGATCTTCTCAATCTTCGGCGCATTGGCCGAGTTCGAGCGGTCCCTCATTCGTGAGCGGACCGTTGCAGGACTGACCGCTGCTCGTGCCCGAGGTCGGGTGGGAGGTCGGCCACCCGTAATGACTGCTGAGAAGGTCAAGGTAGCGAGGCAGCTCTATGACGCTCAGGAACTAACCGTCGAGGAGATCGCCAAGACGATCGGCGTAAGTCGCAAGACCGTGTACCGGCACCTCACGAAGGTCTAGGTACTGGCATTAGGGCGCCTCATTGGATATCAAGGTCCAGTCGCCCGGGTCAGGCGCTTGAGCCACGGCAGAGCATGCATTGGCTGCAGCACAGCTAATGGAGCCAACGAAGCTTGGGATCGCACCGTGGACAGCGGGAACGGCTTGCGGAGTCCAAGTGGATCCTCCGTCGTCGGTCGTCATGATGTACCCCTGCCCGATTTCATGTTGGGCCGTGGAGCCTGCCTCGAACTCCACCCCCGTAGCCCAGCAATCAGTGATGGTGGGACACGAAATGGCGTAGAGATCGATAGGAGTCGGGCTGCTGTAGGGCGAGACTGTCCAGGTCACGCCGCCGTTGTCACTTACCAGTACCTGGCGGTTCGTGCTGTTGTGCGCAACGTCAAACGGCTCCACCGCCAAGCAGTGTTGAGAGTCCCCACACGATATGGAGCTAACCAACAAATGGGCACCATTGTCGGGCGGGAGCGTAGACGGGGACCACGTGACCCCTCCATTGGTGCTGTAGAGCACCATGGGCGTGGGGAGGTCTGATGAGATAGCAGTATCCCCTCCAATCACACAACGGCCGTCAACAGAACATTGCAAGGAAAATGAGATGAAATCGTTGGGCAGTGCTGACGTTGTCCAGGTGCGCCCACCATTGGTCGTGCTGACTGCATCCGACCCAACGGTATGGCCCCCTTCCGCCGCACGGCTCTCCTCGGCTACACAAGCCGTGGCGCTGGTGCAGGACAACTGGACGTCGCCCTCGCTCTCTGTTGGCATGGGGTTCGAGGTCCAGCTCTGACCACCATCGATGGTGATGTACAGGTGGTCGGTCGCCGAGGGACTTGCGGGAGCGCCAGCGATCATGCAGGTAGTGGGTCCTGGGCACGACAGGCTTGTGCCGAGTTCAACGCCAGGAGCTGGCACGGACGGACTCCAGGTGGCACCTCCATCACGGGTGACCTCAATAACGGTTTGAGCGGGGGTCAGGGCTGACCCCGGTGATACTGGATGGGCCGAAATACCCACGGCGTAACAAGTGGACACCGTTGGGCAGGCGACGCTCTCAGAATCCGATGAAGGCGTGCTTTCCAGTTGCCACCCAGGCTGCGTGATGTTCCCGACCAAACGCCAAGCTGGATGAGTGCCGAGCCCTGTCGAGCTTGGATTTTGGGTTGAGGTAATCACCAACGGCACGACCAACGCCACGAGAACGAGAGCTGCGACGGCCGCTATGAGCCGCACCCGGGACCGAGCAAACCGCCCATGGCTTCGGACTCGTGACGAGTCCGGTGCACCGAACGCTCGATTCTCGTGAGTATCCGAAGAGAGGATCCTCTCCAACAGATCGAGGGCTTCTGGGTCATCGGCATCACTGTCGTTGACACCAAGATCCGGGCGGGCACTTCGCAAGGCAACGAGGAGATCGTCGTCGAGGGGATATTCAGTCATTGGGTACCTCCGCTTCTGTCTGCTCTCCGCACCCCTTCTCATGTCCGTCGGAGCCTGAACGTTGCAGGTTCGTCGTCAAGCCAAGCTCCGAAGCGAGGCGGCGTCTTGCTCGATGAAGGCGAGAGCGAGCGGCCACCGGTGTGCAGCCGAGAACCACTGCGGCCTGCGAGGGGCTGAGACCATCCCAGGCGATGAGCAGGAGGATCTCCTGATCGTCTTCGCCCAGCCGCCCCAAGGCAGCGAGAAGATCGCCCACAGACACCTCTTCCTCGCCCGGAGCAGTGACCGGGGGCGAGATCGGCATACGAGACGCCAGCGTCAAGGCCCGACGAATGGAGCGGCGATGGTTGCGGAGAAGGTTGCGGGCCACCCCATAGAGCCACGGCAGCGGATCCTCGACGGGGACCTGGTCGATGCGGCGCCAGGCGATCTCCATCGTCGCTGCCACCAGGTCATCTGCATCGGCCTTCGAGACCCCCCGGTACGACACGTATCGCTTCAGGACGGGATACGCCTCCCGAAACAGCATGCGAAATCGTGATTCGGCGTCCACCAAGATCTAGATGTCCTGAGATCGCCCAGCGTTGCAGTGATTCTTGTCGGGGATCTTCACCTCTTGTGCGTCCTTCGTGGGATCTGCGCCAGCCTCGAAGCAGAAGGCCACCGGACGAAGCGTGGAAGGACGAGTTGGCAGCCGATGGCGGTAAAACGTGTTCTCGACCGACTGGCCGACGCCGCTTAGCCCTCTGGTAAGGGTGCCCACTGATCAACCATGGCTCTGGTACGGGTTGGGTCCGGTGCATGTGAGTGAGGACAAGGGCACGGTTGGAGTCCCCGGCGTCCGATCGCCCACGATGAAGTTCCCGATCTTGGTCGTTCCGTCACTCTCGTAGACAGGGATCGAGACGTTTCGATTCTGGGCGTTCTCCTGAGCGCAGTTGAGGTCCGAGGATTTCTCGTAGCCCTGGTGGCCATCCTTTTCGACATCAACTGCAATGAGGTCGGGAAAGCCCTTCTTGGTGGGAACTCCGTAGGTTTCGCCATGAGCGTTCGTCTTCCAAGCCGTGATCACTTGGTTGATGTACATGGCATGCAGCGTCCACCTGGAGGTTGGGTCTGTGATGATCGTCACGCTGTGTTGGCCCGGCTGAAGGGACACAACGCTGCTGGTCGTACAGCCGTCAGGACCGGGATGGCTGATATCGCTGTCGGCACAACCGAGAGAGTTCGAACCATTTCCATCTGCGAATCGAAACGTGCCCACACTCAGGCCCGTCAACGTGAGCGAGATGGCATTAGCTCTGCGTGGCGTCGGGCCTAGTTCGACGGTGGAAGTGCCGGTACGGGTAACAGTTATGGTCCTGGCCAGCGTTGTATCTCGTGGGCTACCGGGTAGCGGAGAGAAGAGGCCATGGGCCAACGCAACGCCACCCCCGACTGAGAGTCCAACACCCAGTCCGACGACAAGTCCCGTCTGACGCCAGCGTCCGAGGAACCTCCAGGATCTTTTCGTCGTGAGTGTTTCCAACTGCTTGCGGGCGGCGACTTGTCTGCCGAGCGGGAATGGTCGGTCAGGGGGTGGGCTGAAGGAATCTGTCATCATGAATCCACCCTTCCTTGGTCGGTCGAGTACTGACCTTTCCCGCTACCTTCCGTTTCGACGATGTTCCGGAGCCGTGTATGGGCACGAGAAAGCCTCGACTTGACTGTGCCAATCGGAATGTCCAATGCAGTTGCGGCCTCCTCATTCGTGAGTCCCGACCAGTCGCATAGCGCAATAACCTCCTGATCCTCCGTGCTGAGATGGCTCAGGAGGCCGAGAAGGCGACGCATGGTCTCCTCATCGTCCGCTCGTTCACTTACCTCGGTATCGAAATCGGCTTGATCTTCGGGCTTGGGCAGCTTGGCCAGAAGACGGTGGTATCGACGACGGGAACGTTCCGCATTTCGGAGACAGTTGTTTGCTACCGCCAGCAGCCACGGAAGAACGGAATCTTCGTGCATGCGTACGTGCTTGCGTTTTCTCCATGCCTCTAAAAAGACGACACTGGTCAGGTCCTCAGCGAGTGACCAATCGGCGGTCCGCCGAAAGCAGTGGTTGTAGACGCTCCTCGCATGACGGTCGAAGAGATCGCCAAAGGCTCGGGGATCGTGGGAGATGGCTCTCCGCCATAAGTCGCCGTCGGGTGGCTGATCTGATCCCACACCTAACTATGTCCGGCACCGGGAACGTGGTTCCCGACCCTCTCTAACTGCCATTGGCCGTGAACCGGATGCTCCACCGGTTGGTAGACGCCATGAGACCCACGTAGATCCGAGTCTCTGAGCAGGATATTCTTCAGGGTGTCAAAGCACTGGTTGGGGGGCGCCGAGCACGGTGTCAACGAGCACGGCGTCGCCGTCGGAAACGAGCGTGTCAGCACGACACACGATGCCGGCGCGGCGAAGCCGGCCCTGATCGGCATGGATCTCGTCCGCCTGGGCCTCGAGCGCGCCCGGAGTGCAGCGGAGGCGGTCGACGTCATGACCGGGCTCCTCGAGTCGTGCGGCCAGGGCGGCATGGCCGACGCCGCGCACCAGGAGGCGTACGACTCCTCGTTCCTCGTCGCCGACCCGACCCACGCCTTCGTCCTCGACACCGCGGGCTCCGACTACGCGGTCGCCCCGTTCCCCGCCGGCACCGCCATCTCCAACCGCATCAGCCTGGGCACGGAGTGGAGCCGTGCCTCGGGTGCCCTCGCACCCGGGGAGGACTTCGGGCGCTTCCGCGACGTCCGGGAGAACACCGCCTACGCCGACGTCCGCCTGGCGGCCAGCCGCCGCTTCCTCGAGGCGGCTCCTCCCGGCGGGCTCACGGCGGCCGCCACCGCAGCCCACCTGCGTGACCACGGGACCGGCCCCTGGGGTTCCCCTGGAGGGGGCGGCCCGGTCCACCTGCCGCCGGCGCGGATCGGCGAGGACTTCAGCGGTGTCAGCATCTGCATGCACGTGCGCGGCCTCAGCGTGACCGCGGCCTCCATGATCGCCGAGCTCCCGCTCGGCATCGGGGACGGCGCGCCGCTGCGCGCCTACGTGGCGCCGGGGAGTCCATGTGCCAGCATCTACGTCCCGGCCTTCCCCCGCACGGCCGCCGGCCCGCCGCCGTGGATCCCGCTGGAGCTCTCGGGCGAGGACCTGTGGCACGCAGCCGACGCTGTCCGCCGGCTGGTCGAGGGCGAACCGGCTGCGTTGCCGGCGGTGCGCGAGGCGCTCCAACCCGTCGAGGACGAACTGTGGGCCGAGGCGGACGACGTGCTCGAGGAGCCCGGCCGCTGGGCGGGCACGGGTGAGACGTGGGGCAGCCGGGCCCTCGACGCGTTGCGCTCCTGCATCCCCTGATCGCGGGGGCGGCGGCGGTACGCTGCGCAAACACGCAGTACAACTCCTACTCGCCAAGGGGGACGTCATGACCTATGTACTCACCGACGACGACATCGCCGTGGGCGATGTCGTCAGCGTTGCACTCGAGAAGATGTGGGGCTGGTACCTCGCCTTCGGCATCCTCTCGATCATCTTCGGTTTCTTCGTCATCAGCTACCGGCACGCCAGCGTGTACGCGATCGTCTACCTGGCCAGTGGTTTCTTCATCGCCGTCGGCGTCTTCGAGATCTTCGGGTCGGTGAGGATGGCGCGGCAGCGATGGCTGCACCTGGTCTTCGGGTTGATCTGGGTCGGTGCCGGCATCGTCGGCTTCGTGTGGCCCCACATCACGATCTTCATCTCCGCCGTGATCATCGGGTGGGCGTTCCTGGTGCTCGGCATCTTCGACATCGTCGAGTCCGCCCGGCATCACCACCTGCCCTACTGGTGGCTGTACCTCATCCGGGGCTTCATCGCCGTGGCCATCGGATTCCTGTGCATCCGTCACCCCGGCGCTCCGCTGACGGCGCTGGTCGTCCTCATCGGGATCCTCGCGATCGTCTTCGGTGCGGTGGAGATCGTCGGTGCGTTCTCGGCTCGCCACGCCACCAAGAACTGGGACGCCTACAAGGCACAGCTGCGCTGAGACGGTTGGCGTAGCGGGTGCGGCTCGTCAGTTTCTCCCTTGGCGGCGGGCCGGCGCGGCCCGGCCTCGTGGTGGCCGACGAGGTCGTCGACCTGAGCGACCCGGCGATCGGGTTGCCGTCGACCATGCGGGAGCTGCTGGCGCTCGGGCCGGAGGCGCTGGACCAGGCGCGTGGGGCCGCGGCCACCGGCGCGGCGCGTCACGCGCTGGCGGAGCTACGGCGTCACGCACCGGTGCCCGACCCGCCCGCCATCCTGGCCATCGGGATGAACTACCGGGCCCACGTGGCCGAGTTGGGACGGGAGCCACCCGAGTGGCAGTACTGGTTCAACAAGCAGCGCACGGCCATCGCCGGGCCCGGCGACGACATCGTGCTGCCTACCGTGTCGGACATGGTCGACTACGAGGGCGAGCTGGCCATGGTGATCGGCCGCCGGTGCCAGCACGTCCCGGCCGCCCGGGCGCTCGAGGTGGTGGCGGGGTTCACGGTCATCAACGACGTCAGCGCCCGCGACTGGCAATGGCGCACCCCCACGTTCACCGTGGGCAAGTCGTTCGACACTCATGCACCCTGCGGCCCCGAGCTGGTGACGGGCGACGAGCTCGGAGACCCCGGAGCCTTGACCATCCGCACCTGGGTCAACGACGAGCTGCGCCAGGACTCGACGACGGCCGACTTGATCTTCGGCTGTGCCGCCATGATCGAGTACCTCACCACGGCGTTCCCGCTCGAACCGGGCACGGTCATCGCGACCGGGACGCCCGCCGGGGTCGGGGCCGGGCTGGACCCGCCCCGGTTCCTGTCCGGCGGGGACACGGTGCGGATCGCGGTCGAGGGGATCGGCGAGTTGTCGAACCCGGTGGTCCAGGGGAGCCGGCCGGAGCCGGTCGGGCTCGACTGATTCGGCGGCGGGCCGCCGGCTGTGCGCCCCCTCAGCCCTGCAGGGCGCGCAGGCGCTCGGCCAAGCTCGACATGACCTGGAGGGCGAACGTCGGTGTCTCGTGCACCAGGAAGAGGAAGCGACGCTTGTCGATCACGGCCAGCTTGGAGTCCTCCACGGCGACGGCGGTCGCGCTCCGGCCGGACGCGTCGACCAGTGCCATCTCGCCGAACGTGTCGTCGGGGCCGATCGTGATCGCACGCCCGTCAGGGAGACGGAGCTCGACCTTCCCCTCCACGACGCCGAACATCTCCTCCCCGGTGGAGCCCTCCTCGAAGATGACCGTCCCCGCGGGCACGTCTCTCGTGTCGGTCGCCGCCCTGAACACCCCGAGAACCTTGCCGCTCATGGATCGCCCTCCTCCGTTCTGCCGGCCGCGACCGGATCACCTGCCACTGGCGTCCGGATACTAACCCCCGTGCCATCCGAGCGGCCGTGGTTCACCCGGTGGTCACGCGCTGCGTCGCGCACGGCAGAATAGGGGGGTGACCGACATCCAGTCCGATCTCGGCGACGCCGAGAGGGCCGACCGCCTGCAGAAGCTGCAGGCGATCATCGACCTGATGCGGCCTGCCGTGCAGGCCGACGGTGGCGACCTCGTGCTCGTGCGGGCCGACGTCGAGACGGGCGTGGTCGAGGTCCAGCTCCAGGGAGCGTGCAGCTCCTGCGCCGTGAGCTCCGCCACGCTCTCGGGCGGGGTCGAGCGGATCCTCCGCGATCGCCTGCCCTGGGTGACCGAGGTCATCGGTGGCCTCGACGACTCGTTGAGCTTGGACGAGAGCGCCTCGCTGGGCTCCGGCGGCTACGTCCCCAGTCTCTGAGGGCGCCTTCGGCGCCGCTCGCACGGCAGCAGCGCCCGGGTCGCCCGCACCCGTCGGCGATTGATTAGTTAGGCCAACTAACTATAATGGGCGGCATGCACCCCCCGCCCGTCCAGTTGACCGACGAAGAGGTGGCGGGCCGCCTGCGCATCGCGGTCAACCGCCTGCAGCGCCGCCTGCGCCAGGAGTCCCTCGGGGGACTCTCGCCCGCCCAGGCATCGGCGCTGGGCTCGGTGCACCGGCACGGGAGCCCGACGCTGGGCGAGCTGGCGGCCATGGAGCAGGTGCAGCCGCCCACGATGACCAGGATCGTGGCCAGCCTCGCCGAGGCGGGCATGGTGACCCGCGTGGCCGACGCCAACGACCGTCGCAGCGCGCGGGTGCGCCCGACGCCCTCGGGGGAGAGGGCACTCGAGCTGATGCGTACCCGCAAGAACGCCTTCCTGCTGCGTCGCCTGGGCGAGCTCGGGCGCGACGAGCACCGGCATGCCGCCGAGCTGGTGGAGCTCCTCGAGCACCTCCTGGAGGAGCCGTGAGGCGCCGGATGAGAGAGGCCGGGCGCCGCACGTTCCGCGCCATCTCGGTGCGCAACTACCGGCTCTACTTCACCGGCCAGGTCATCTCGGTGTCCGGCACGTGGATGCAGACCGTCTCGCAGGCCTATCTCATCCTCTTCCCGCTGCACGGCACCGGGCTGGACGTGGCCATCGCCACCAGCCTCCAGTTCCTCCCCATGCTGCTGCTCGGCCCCTTCGGCGGCCTCATCGCCGACCGGCTCGACAAGCGGAAGGTGCTCTACGCGACCCAGGGGACGGCGGGGATCCTTGCGCTCATCCTGGGTCTGCTGGTCGTGACCCACTCGGAGACCCTGTGGCAGGTCTACGCGCTCGCGGCGGGCCTGGGGTTCGTCAACCTGTTCGACAACCCCGCACGGCAGACCTTCGTCTCCGAGATGGTCGGGATGGAGCTCCTGCCCAACGCCGTCAGCCTGAACAGCGTGCTGATGAACTCGGCCCGGGTGATCGGGCCCGCCATCGGCGGCGTGCTGATCATCACCGTGGGTGTGGCCACGTGCTTCTTCCTCAACGCAGCCTCGTTCGCCGCGGTGATCGTGGCGCTCTCCATGATGCGCGCGTCGGAGCTCTACCGCCGGCCCGGCGTGGTGCGGGCCAAGGGGCAGGTGCGCGAGGGACTGCGTTACGTCTGGTCCACGCCGGACCTGCGAGTGCCGCTCATCTCCATGGCGATCGTCGGCGTCTTCGCGTTCAACTTCACGGTGACGCTGCCCCTGCTGGCCAAGTTCACGTTCCACGGAGGGGCCGGGCTCTACAGCGGGTTCCTGGTGGCGATGGGTGCGGGGGCGGTCGTCGGTGGCCTGGTCACCGCGTTCCGGAGCCGGCCGTCCACCCGGCTGCTGGCCTTCATCGGAGTGGTCTTCGCCGTCGCCATCCTGGCGGTCGCGCTGTCGCCGAGCCAGGCGTGGGCGATCGCCCTTCTCATCCCGATGGGCGCGGCCAGCATCTCCTTCGTGGCCACGAACAACGCCACTCTGCAGCTGCGGGCCGACCCGTCCATGCGGGGCCGGGTCATGTCGCTGAACGCCATTGCCTTCCTCGGCAGCACGCCGATCGGCGCGCTCCTCCTGGGCTTCGTGAGCGACGCCACCAGCCCGCGCCTGGCGCTCGCCATCGGTGGTGTGGCGACTCTGCTGGCCAGCATCCCGCTGTTCGTGTTGGGGGCACGCCAGCGGAGGAGCGGCACCGAGGGGCTGGTCGCGGGATCCGCCGAGGTCGAGCCGCCGACGGGGGTGCCCGGCGCGGCGGCTCTGACGAACGTGGTGCTCCTCCCGGTCATGGAGGCCGGCTACGAACGACGGGAGCGCCGCAGCAGTTAGGCGTCAGGCCGGGTGGACCAGCTCCTGGGCGACCGGGGACATCACGGCACCGAACTCGACCACGAGCGAGACGAGCAGGTCGTCGACCGAGATGATGCCGGCCAGGTCCTCGTCCTCGAGCACGGGAAGGCGGCGGGCGCTGGCGGTCTTGAAGATCTTGAAGGCCTCGAAGACGTCGGCGGAGCCCTGGATCGTCACCGGGTCCGCCGTCATGACCGACCCCACGTCGGCGGTTGGCGGCTTGCCCTGGCCGATCCCGTGCACCGTGACGTCCCGATCCGTGACGATGCCCACGAGGCGGTCGCCGTCGACGACGAGGAGCGACCCGACGCCATGGCTCCCCATCAGCCCGCCGGCCTCCGCGAGCGTGCAGGTCGGAGGGACGGTCACCGGCGCACTCCTCAGGCACTCTCTCACCAGCATGTCTGCTCACCCCGTTCGCGCTGCTCGGCCGGCCGGCTCGTCACCCGCATCATCGCCCGCATGCCGGGACCAGAGTAGGGGAATTGGTCCATCTCCGCCTGAGGACCCGTCAGCGGCGGCCGCGGGCGCGCTACGCCCGGAGTGGAGGGTGCGACGGCGGCAGGGGCAGGATGCACTCCACCTGGGTGCCGCCGCCGGGTCGGGGACGGATCAACAGCGACCCGCCCAGTGCCTCGGCACGCCGGGTCACGTTGCGGACACCCCGTCCGCAACGCATGCGGGCAGGATCGAAACCGATGCCGTCGTCGCCGACGCGCACGACGATGACCTCGCCGACGTCGACCTCGATGTCGACGGACGAGGCGCGTGCGTGCTGGGCGATGTTGGACAGCAGTTCGCGGAAGATGGCGAGGATGTGATGCCGCCACTCGCCCGTGATGCCATCGAGATCGCCGGTGAGGCGGATCGTCGGGCAGAGCCCGAGCGCGGCACGCTCCTCCTCGAGCACGGTGATCATCTCCGTCCGGAAGCGGCCGGCCGCGGGCTCGTCGGGGACGATGCGGTAGATCAAGCTGCGGATCTCCACCATGGAACGGTCGAGGTCGTCGACGACGTGGGCCAGGCCGGCGTCCAGGTCCGCGTCGGCGACCCGGGATCGCAACGCGTGGAGAGCCATCGCCGACGCAAAGATCCTCTGGATCACGCTGTCGTGGAGGTCGCAGGCAATGCGATCGCGGTCGTCTCGGAGGGCGGCGTCGATCTCGGCGCGCCGCCCTCCGTCCGCCTCGGCCGGCTCGCGCAGGGCGCGGGCGACGCTCACGTAGGCGCCGGGCTCGAAGGGGTCGGGGTCACCGGGGAGCGCGTGCGTCCGGACTTCCACCGGGACGTTGGCGTACTCGACGTCGCGCAGGCAGGTGCGGTGCAGCACGGAGTGCGCCGGGTCGGCGCCGAGGCCGCCGGCGGCCGGGTGGAAGAGGAGGCCGGCCAGCTCGGGGGCGAACGTGCCGACGGGACTGCCGACCAGCTGGTCGGTGAAGTACCCCAGCAGGCTCGAGAGGCTGCGGTTGGCGTAGGTCACGCACAGCGTCGAGGGATCGAGCACCCAGACGGCGTCGGGGAGGGAATCGAGTACGTCACCCCACCGGTCAAGCGCGCCCCGCGCCGATGGCCACGTGGACTCGAGGCGCGCTTCCCGGCGAACGCGGGGTGGTTCGTCCGTCGGGACGATCATGCGTGCCCAAACCTCCCTGGCTGTGGGGTTCCCCACCCGGGTGCGACGCTACGCCCCGTCGATGAAGCCGAGATAGCTCAACCCAGGGTCCCCATCTGGGGGGTCCCACCCGATAATGGGTGCCTCGAACGGGGGGTACGGCGGAGGTCAGTGCACGGGTGCGGTCGCCGCGGTCAGCGCGCGTTCTCGAGGAGGCCGCGCTCTCGGACGACCGCCAGGAGCTCGAGCTGGTTGTGGACCCCGAGCTTCCGGTACAGGTTCTTGACGTAGCCCCGCGCCGTGTTGACGGTGATCCCGAGGCGCCCCGCCGCGCTCTGCAGGTCGACGCCGCTCACGAGCAGGGAGAGGATGTCGTGCTCGCGCTTGGTCAAGAGATCGGACCCGCGGCTCCGCCGGGGCATCTCGACCCCCCCGTCGGTCTCGCACAGCGAGACCAGGCTGCGGCGCTCGACGGCGAAGCTGTGGTCCCGCAGGACGGGGATGGTCTCCACGACCTCGCCGAGGCTGGCCGACTTCGGGAGCAGGCCCGAGGCACCCGAATCGGCGACGTCACGCACCAGCGAGCGGTCCAGAGGCCGGCCCGTGAGCACGAGCACCTGCATCTGCGGGTGCTGATCCCGGAGGAGCCTCGTCCCCGACACCCCGTCCGTGCCGTCGAGCTGGACATCGACGACCGCGACGTCGGGCTCGAACTCGTCGGCGAGGGCGGCGGCCTGGGCGATGTCGAGCGCCGTCCCGACGCACGTCAGTTCCTCCGTCGAGTCGATGGCCATCGCCAGGGCCTCGGCAAACACCGGGTGGTCGTCCACGACCATCACGCTCACCGACCCGCCTGCCCTCACCGCATCACACCCCCGGGGCCTCTTCGTGCACATCCTTACCCATCTTCATGCACGATATGCGACCATAACGGTGTTGCCAATGAGAGATTCGTTCCGTAGGGCCCCAAACCCCCGTGGTGGTTGAGAGGATCGCCGTGCCCCGACGGGATCTGTCACAGGAGGGCGACGTGGCGCCCACCACCGACGTCGACGTCGTCCTCGTGGCCGCTTCCGCCGGTGGGCTGGCGGCCATCAGCGCCGTCCTGGGCGCCCTACCGGCCGATTTCCCGGTTCCCGTGCTGATCGTCCAGCACCTGGACCCCCGCCACGGGAGCCTCATGGCGGAGATCCTGCGCCGCAGGACGCCGCTCCAGGTGGAGGAAGCCCGCACGGGGACCCGGATCGAGCCGGCCACCGTCTACATCGCGCCGCCCGACGAGCATCTCCTGGTCGGCCCGGACGGCCGCCTGGACCTGTCGCACGCGGACCCTGTGCATTTCGTGCGGCCCTCGGCGGACCTCCTGTTCGAGTCCGCGGCGGAGTCCTATCGAGGCCGCGTCGTCGGGGTCGTGCTCACCGGGACGGGCAGCGACGCCAACATGGGTGTGCGTGCGCTCCAGAGGAGCGGCGGCACCGTGATCGCCCAGGATCCCGAGACGGCCGAGTTCGCCGGGATGCCGCAGGCCGCCATCGCGACGGGCGGCGTCGACCTCGTGCTGCCCCTGGACGAGATCGGACCCACCCTGCTCGAGCTCGTCGCGCCGGGGGAGCGCCGATGAAGGGGGCGATGACCCGGTGAGCGCCACCGAGGGCCCGGCTCGGGACTGGGGGCCGGGCCCCGCCCCGTCCCCCGGGGACGACCTCGACGAGGAGCTGGAGGCCCTCCTGCGGTTCATCAGGGACGCCCGGGGATTCGACTTCACCGGCTACAAGCGCGCCTCCATTGGGCGG
This sequence comes from Acidimicrobiales bacterium, assembly GCA_052140165.1. Taxonomy (GTDB): domain Bacteria; phylum Actinomycetota; class Acidimicrobiia; order Acidimicrobiales; family RAAP-2; genus Bog-473. The sequence goes on along the minus strand of JBKQUM010000117.1, from coordinate 9,259 downwards.
CGCGTTCGCCGCCGGGCCGACGAGCTCGGCATCGGCTCCCTCGCCGAGTACCACGACGTGCTCGAGGCCGACGTCGACGAGTTCACGGCGCTCTTCAACACCATCCTGATCAACCTCACCGGGTTCTTCCGTGATCCCGCCGCGTGGAGGTACCTCGAACGCGAGATCGTCCCGGAGATCATCTCGCGGCACGAAGGCGACGAGCCCATCCGACTGTGGAGCGCGGGCTGCGCGACCGGTGAGGAGCCCTACACGCTCGCCATGATCATGGCGAACCACCTGGGGATCGACGAGACGGCGCGGCGCGTCAAGATCTACGCGACCGACATCGACCTCGACGCCCTCGTGCAGGCCCGGGCGGCGGTGTACGACGAGAAGTCGGTGCACGACGTCCCTGCGGAGCTGCGGGCCACCTACTTCGAGCCCGACATCCATGGTCACGGCTGGGTGGTGACGCCGCCGCTGCGCCGGACCGTCGTCTTCGGCCGCCTGGACCTGACCCGGGATCCCCCGATCTCCCGTGTGGACCTGGTGGCCTGCCGGAACACACTGATGTACCTCAACGCGGAGACGCAGGGGTTCGTCATCCCGCGCCTGCACTACGCGCTCGGCGAGAGCGGCTTCCTCTTTCTCGGGCGAGCCGAGATGGTGTTGCGGGGTGGCGCCGGCCGGTTTCTGCCGGTGAGCATGCGGAACCGCATCTTCGTGGCGCAGCCGGTCGACCCGCAGGTCTCCGAACCTGGCCCCACCGCGCCGGTTCGCCGCCGAGCGTTCGACGTCGGCCTCCTGGACGTGTCACCGCTCGAAATGGGCGTCGCGACGCCACTGGAGGCGACGGAGCCGGCCGAGTCGGTGGTCGCGGAGCTGCTGGTCGACGCCGAGGGACTGCTGACCGGGTCCAACGACTCCGCCCGCGAGCTGTTCGGCATCGAGCCGCGCGACATGGCACGGCCGCTGGGCGAGCTCCGGTTCGCCTTCGAGCCGCTCGAACTGGAGTCACACGTCCGTCGTGCCCTCGTGGAGCGGGTCTCGCATCTGGTGGGCGGGACGCGGTACCAGACGCCGGATGGCGGGACGATCGAGTTGGAGATCTGGGTGCTCCCGCTGTTCACCGAGCACGACACGATCCTCGGCGCCGCGGTCACGTTCGCGGACGTCGGCAGCACGATGCAGCTGCGCGAGAGCTTCCGCCACGTGCACGAGGAGCTCGAGACGGCGTACGAAGAGCTGCAGTCGACCAACGAGGAGCTGGTGACGAGCAACGAGGAGCTCCAGTCGAGCTACGAGGAGCTCGAGACGGGGAACGAGGAGCTCCAGTCGTCGAACGAGGAGCTCGAGACGACGAACGAGGAGCTCCGGGCATCCAACGAGGAGCTGGAGACGACGTACCTCGAGCTCAAGTCGACCAGCGAGGCCGTCGAGCGACTGAACGAGACGTTGGTCGAGGCGAACCTGGAGCTCCGGCGTTTCAGCGGCCTGCATCGACAGGTGATGGACCACTTCCCCGCGGCGGTGGTCGTGCTCAACGCGCAGCTGCTCGTCGAGGAGTGGAATCTCGCGGCCGCCGAGATGTGGGGCCTGCGGGAGGAGGGCGTCGTCGGGGAGCCGTTCTTCGGACTGGACTTCGGCCTGGCCCTCGGACCGCTCCAGGAACCGGTCCGGGCGTGCCGGAGCTCCGGAGCCGTGCCCTCGAGCCTCGAGCTCGATGCGAAGGACGCGTCAGGGCGCAGCTTCAGGTGCCGCGTACGGGTGTTGCCCGTCTCGGGTCACGAGCCCGAGACCTCGGCCATGCTCGTGATGGACGCGGTGGGGGACACCGCCCCGTGACCCAGGCGTCCGGCTACGCGGGGGACCCGGGATTCGAACGCCAGGCCGACGCGCTCATCCGCCGCTTGGAGTCGCTGTCGGACCGGGTGCTCGGTGCCAGCGAGACACCGGCACTGCCCCTGGTGGCGGAGATGCTCGAGGAGCTGTCGGCGGCGGTCGAGGAGCTCGAGGTCAGCACCGAGGAGATCCACGCGCAGAACGAGGCGCTGGCCGAGGCCAAGAAGCAGCTGGACCTCGAGTCCGCCCGCTACCGCGAGCTGTTCGACCTGGCGCCCGACGGCTACCTCGTCACCAACACCCTGGGGATCATCCTCGAAGCGAACCGGGCGGCGAGCGAGCTGCTCGGCACCCCGGGGCACTTCCTGGACCAGAAGCCGGTCGTGGTCTTCGTGGACGCAGCCGACCGGCGCCTGGTCCTGAACCATCTGCACGATGCGGTGGCCCGTCGTCACGGCCCGGTCGTCGAGTTCGAGGCCCGGTTCGCCCCGCCCAACCACGAGTCGTTCCCCGCATCGGTGCACCTCACCGTCGGCGGCGCAGCCGACCCCGCCGACCCGCGCGTGCGCTGGCTCGTCCGCGACGTCAGCCGCCGCCTCGAGGCCGAGCGAGCGCTCGTCGCGAGCGAGACACGCTACCGGCTCATCGCGGAGAGCGCAGCCGACGTCGTCATCGCGACCGACGCGGTGGGCCGCGTCACCTTCGCCTCCCCCTCTATCCAGCGGACGTTCTCCCTCGATCCGGTGGAAGTCGAGGGCCGGGCGATCGCCGACCTCGTCCACCCCGACGACAGGGCCGCGCTGTCGTCGTTGCAGGAGGACGTGCTCCTCGGCCGGCGCGACGTGGAGGCGGTGTGCCGTTTTTCGTGCGGCAACGGGAGCTACGTCCCGGTGGAGGCCCGGGTGGCTCCGTTCCGCAACCCCGCGGACCGCGCCTTCGGACTGCAGTACGCGCTGCGTGACGTCCGGGAGCGCGAAGAGGCCCGGGTCGCGCTGCAAGAGGCGCTGACGCGTGAGCAGATGGCGGCGGCAGCCCTGCGGGACGCCGACGCGGCCAAGAACGCACTCCTGCTCGCAGCGTCGCACGAGTTCAACACGCCGATCGCCGCCGTCGCCGGCCTCGCCGATCTGCTCGTCCGCCATCCCGAGCTCCCCGAGGGCGACATCAAGAGGATGGCGGAGGGCCTGGCGGCGACCGGAGCCGAGCTGAGGGCCATCCTCACGAACCTGCTCGACTCCGAGCGTGTCATCGGTGGCTATGTGGCGGCGCACAGGCGGCGCGTCGACCTGGCCCGGCTGGTCGCCGAACGCGCCCGCACCGTCAGCACGGCGGACCAGAAGATCACGCTCCCCACCACGGAGACCATTGTCGAGCTGGACCCGGAGCTGACGGCCCGGATCGTCGACAACCTCGTCAGCAATGCCGTGCGCCACACCCCGGAGGGCACCAGTGTGCACGTCACGCTGTCCCGCAGCAGCGACGGCGTCCTCCTGGGCATCGACGACTCCGGTCCGGGGATACCCGACGCCGAGAAAGAGGCCGTGTTCGAGGCCTTTCAGCGCCGGGCGAAGAGCACCGTCGGAGGCCTCGGGCTCGGGCTGTTCGTCGTGCGCCGGTTCGCCGAGATCCAGGGCGGGCGGGCGTGGGTCGAGGACGCCTCGGGCGGGGGTGCCGCGTTCCGCGTGCTCCTTCCCGACCGTCGCTGAGCCCGGAGGCGGCTACTGCGGCTTGGGCTCCTTGGGCAGTCCGAGCACCCGCTCACCGACGATGTTGCGCTGGATCTCCGCCGTGCCGCCCCAGATCGTCTCCGATCGCGAGAAGAAGAAGAGCGACTGCAGGTTGTCGACTGCATAGCCCGCCTTGGCCCGGCGCGCTCCCGGCAGGAGCGTGTCCGCGCCGTCGTCGCCCCGCAGGAGCTGCCCCTCCATGCCCAGGATGTCCATCCCGAGCAGCATCGTCTCCTGGTGGGCCTCGGACCAGAACATCTTGTTGCACGCCCCCAGTGCCGCAGTCGTGTGCGTACCGTTCAGGACGTCGGTCAGCGTCCGGTAGCCGTTGATCTGCATGATCTTGATGTTCGACCACGACCGGGCGAGTCGCTGGCGTATGAGGGGATCGCTGTCACGACCCTTGCGCCGAGCCACCGCCAGGATCTCGTCGAATTCCTTCTGGAAGCGACGGTGCCCCGTCGTCGACGAGTTGCCGCGCTCGAACCCGAGCGTCGTCATGGCAACCTTCCAGCCGTCGTTCACGCCACCGATGACGTTCTCCTTCGGGCAGCGGACGTTGGTGAAGAACACCTCGTTGAACTCAGCGGAGCCGTCGATCTGCTCGATCGGGCGGACCTCCACCCCGGGCTGCTTCATGGGGACGAGGAGGTAGGAGATACCGGCATGCTTCGGCGCGTCGGGGTCGGTCCGCGCCAGGAGGAAGATGTAGTCGGCGTAGTGGGCCTGGGTCGTCCACACCTTCTGGCCGTTGATCACCCACTCGTCGCCGTCGAGCTCCGCCTTGGTCTTGAGCCCGGCCAGGTCCGATCCGGCGTCCGGCTCGCTGAATCCCTGGCACCACGAGATCTCCCCCCGCAGGATGCCGGGAATGAACTGCTGCTTCTGCTCCTCGGTGCCCCATTGCAGGATGGTGGGGCCCACGAGGGTGTCGCCGAAGAAATCGGCCCGCAGTGGCGCACCCGCCCGCGCGAACTCCTCGTTGAGCACCACCTGTTGCAGCAGGCTCAACCCCTTGCCCCCGTACTCCGTCGGCCAGCTCGCGCAGATCCAGCCTCCGGCGTAGAGCTTGGCCGTCCACTCCTCGTTGAAGGCCTTGCGCTCCTGCGGCGTCAGGGAGAAGCCTGGGTCGCCCCAGCCGTCCGGGAGGTTCTCCTTGAGCCACCCGGCGATCTCGAGCCGGAAGTCCTCGGCTTCTGGTGGGTACTCGAGGTCCATGGAAGCACGGTACCCGGCCTCGCCGGCGCGCTGCGATCCGGCGGCACGGCCCGTCGCACGCGGGGCGACCGGGGCCGCCGTCCTGCCGGTCCCGGGGAACCTGGTCACCCTGTTCCTGAACACCCAGGTCCTCGAGCCGGTCGTCACCCCCGTGACACCGTTCCCGATCCTGATCCTGCTGACGACCGGGTGGGCTCCGGGACCACCCAGGGAGGCGCCGTTTGCGCCGGGACAGGGGGTTCGGGGAGGCTATGCGGCCATGGAGGAGCGCGTCGGGACATCCATTGCCTAAAACGCCCCGCCAGAAGTGGATCGAAACCAAGGAGTCCTGGGAGCGCTCGCGCCACGTTGAGGTGCCCGCCCCGGTTCCTGCCGCCGCCCCTCTGCCCGGGGGCCTGCGCGTCGCCTTCCTCCTCTACCGGGGGAACCCGCGCTGTGGCGGCCAGGGGGTCTACACCCGCCATCTGACCAGGGAACTGGTCGCCCTGGGCCACTCGGTCGAGGTCTTCTCGGGCCCGCCCTGGCCCGAGCTCGACCCCGGCGTCGGCTTCACGCCCGTGGCCGGCCTCGACCTCTACCGCCACCCCGACCCGTTCCGGATCCCGCACCGTCGGGAGTTCTCGTCCCGTGAGGACTGGATCGAGTTCGGCATCATGTGCACCGCCGGCTTCGGGGAGCCGCTGGCCTACTCGCTGCGGGCCCGCCAGATGTTGGCGGAGCGCCGCAAGGAGTTCGACGTCGTGCACGACAACCAGTGCCTCGGCACCGGCATGCTCGGCATGGTCGAAGACGGGTGGCCCCTGCTCACGACGCTGCACCATCCGATCACGGTCGACCGCCAACTGGCGCTCTCCCACACGACGAACCCCTGGCAGCGGTTCACCACCCGCCGCTGGTTCGGGTTCCTCGGCATGCAAGTGCGCGTCGCGCGGGCCCTCCCGGCCGTGTTGACGGTGTCGCAGAACTCCCGCCTGGACATCGCGGCACAGATGGAGGTCGCCCCCGAACGGATGACCGTTGTGCCCGTGGGAGTGGACCACACGGTCTTCAGGCCCTTCGACGACGTGACGCCGGTCCCGGGCCGCATCATGGTCACCTCGAGCAGTGACGTCCCCATGAAGGGCCTGGTGCCGCTCCTCGAGGCGATCGCCAAGCTCCGCACCGAGCGCGACGTGGAGCTGACAGTCATCGGCCGCCCCACCGATGGCGGGCGGGTCGACCGGGCGATCACCCGTCTCGGGCTGTCCGACGCCGTGCGCTGCGTGAGCGGCATCAGCGACGACGCGCTCGCCCGCCTCTACGGCGAGGCGCAGGTGGCGGTGGTGCCATCTCTCTACGAAGGTTTCTCGCTCCCGGCGATCGAGGCGATGTCCTGCGGTGTCGCCGTGGTGGCGACGACGGGGGGCGCCCTCCCCGAGGTCGTGGGCACCGACGGGGAGACCGGAGTGCTCGTCCCGCCCGACGACCCCGGCGCGCTCGCCGCCGCCATCGCCCGTCTGCTCGACGACCCGGCGCTCCGTGCCCGGCTCGGGGCTGCCGGCCGCGAACGCGTCGTGAGCCGCTTCACCTGGCAGGTGACGGCCGCCGGCACGGCCGCCTGCTACCAGGCCCTGCTCGAAGGGCGGCCCCTTCCCGGTGCGCCGTCGGCCGTCCCGGGACACGTGCACGAGATCCTCGAACGGGGAGCGGCCTGATGCTGACCGTCGACTACGACCGGCTCGGGGTCGGCCCGGGGGACCTGGTGCTCGACCTCGGTTGCGGGTTCGGTCGCCATGCCTTCGAGGCGGCCCGCCGTGGCGCCTCGGTGGTGGCCCTCGACGCGGGCCCGGACGAGGTGGCCCAGGTGCGCGCCACGTTGGGCGCCATGATCGAGGCGGGCGAGCTCGCCGCCGACCACCCCGCCACGGCGGTCCAGGGCGACGCGCTCGCCCTCCCCTTCGCCGACGGGACGTTCGACCGCGTGATCGCCTCTGAGGTGCTCGAGCACATCCCGGACGACACCGCGGCCATGCGCGAGCTGGCGCGGGTCCTGCGCCCCGGCGGCGCCATGGCGGTGACGGTGCCGCGCTGCGGCCCTGAGGCCGTCAATTGGGCGCTCTCGGACGAGTACCACGACACGCCCGGCGGCCACGTCCGCATCTACAGGCGTTCGACGCTGGAGCGGCGGCTGGGCTCCGCCGGGCTCGTGCCGACCGGGCACCACCACGCGCACGGGCTGCACTCTCCTTATTGGTGGTTGCGCTGCCTCGTCGGGCCCTCCAACGACACGCATCCGGCCGTGGAGGCGTACCACAAGGTGCTCGTGTGGGACATCGTCAAGGCGCCGCTCCTCACGCGCACGGCCGACCGGGTGCTCAGCCCGATCATCGGCAAGAGCCTGGTCCTCTACCTGACCAAGCCCGATGCCGCGCTCTCGGGTCTGCCCGACGCCCGGCCCATCCTGCCCCGCGGCGTCCCAGGGCGGCGTGGGCCCACCACTCCGACCCAAGGGGCTGCGGCATGACGACCGAAGAGATCCGTTTCACGAAGACCACCATCCCCGAGGTCCCCGGGATCCTCACGAGCTCGGACGTGCTGGCCACCGGCCATGCCATCGCAGAGGTGCAGCGCCATGACGGGATGATCCCGTGGTTCGTCGGTGGCCACAGCGATCCGTGGAACCACGTCGAGGCCGCCATGGCACTCACCGTGTGCGGCCTCGTGGACGAAGCGGTGGACGCGTACCGCTGGCTGGCGGGCCGCCAGCACTCGGACGGCAGCTGGTTCAACTACTACCAGGGCGACACCGTCAAGGACCCTCGTCTCGACACCAACGTCTGCGCGTATTTGGCTGCCGGTGCCTGGCACCACCACCTGATCACCGGTGACGTGGAGTTCCTCGGCGAGCTGTGGCAGACGATTGAGAAGGGCATCGACTTCATTCTGCGCTGGCAGCAGCCGGACGGCTCGGTGCTGTGGTCACTGGACTCAGCAGGGCGGCCCGAGGGGTACGCGCTGCTCACCGGGTCGTCGTCCATCTACCACTCCATGCGCTGCGCGGTGGCCATCGCGGAGTGCCTGGCCAAGGACCGTCCGGACTGGGAGCTGGCGGCGGGGAGGCTCGGTCACGCCGTGGCGCACCATCCCGGGGCATTCGCCCCCAAGGTGGAGTTCGCCATGGACTGGTACTACCCGATGTTGTCGGGCGCGCTGGAGGGCGAGGCGGGACGCCTCCGCCTGGCCGAGGGATGGTCGACCTTCGTCATGGAGGGCCTCGGGGTGCGGTGCGTCTCCACGGGTGACTGGGTCACCGCGGCGGAGACGGCGGAGTGCGTGCTGACGCTCGACGCGCTCGGCATGCGCGGCTCGGCCCTGGACCTCTTCACGGCGGGCCAGAACCTGCGGTTGCCCGACGGGTCGTACTGGACCGGGATGGTCTACCCGGACGAGGAGACCTTCCCCAAGCACGAGCGGACCACCTACACGTTCGCGGCCATGGTGCTCGCGGCCGATGCACTGTCGAGCACCACGCCGGCGGCGGGGCTGTTCCGTGGCGAGACGCTCCCGGCCGCGCTCGATCTGGCTGAGCCGCACTGCGGCAACGCCATGGAAGGGTGCACCGTCGCCGAACTGCAGCAGCGCCTCTCTCGCGGCTGACGGCGGGCCGACCACGTCGGCACCGCGTCGGAGGCCGAAGTGCGACTACCGACGCTTGGTGTGCTTCTTCACGAACTTGAGGATCGCGATGTGCTTCTGGGTGTCACGTTCCATCAGGTCGACCAAAAGGCCCCAGATGCTCGTGTCCTTCACGTCGCGCAGCTCACGTTGGAAGCGCTTCAACTCCAGAGCATCCTGCTGCTCCTTCGCGAGGAGCTTCTCCGTGAGATCCAAGACCGCCTGTGTGTCGCCCCGATTGAAATCGAGGTAGGGGACCTGCGGCTCCTCTCGAGGCCTCAGCGACATCGTCTCCAGTGAGTCCGCGAGCTCCAAAAAGATCTGGTGGTGACGGATCTCGTCTTCGATCAACAGGTTGACGAGATATCCGAAAGCCTTCGACGAGCCGTCCTCCGCCGCCGAGCGATACTCCTCGAGCATTCCACGTTCAATCTCCACATGGCTCGTCAAGTGGGCATGAAGGTCGCGCGCCCAGGCGGATGGCCCGGCAGCCGACGAGTTCGTCATGTCAATCATCGTTCCTCGCTTTCGGAGCGCTCACCGGAGAACTGTCAAAGTCTGACCATGGCTCTCGGCACCAAGGTAGGGGCTTTCGGCCCTGATCACCCCGTGATGGCGTCCGCCTGCCGCCCACACGACGCCTCCGCCGGGCACCACCGGCTCGGCGAGGGCCTACTTGAGCAGCCGAAGATGCGGGTCGCTCGTCACCGGCGACCGGAGGAAGAGGCGCCGAATCCACCCGCGCCAGATCCGGCGGCTGGGGTCCGGGACGCTGTCGGCAGCGGGGCCTTGAGCGGGAATGGCGTCACTCATCCCAAACGCCAGGGCCGAGACGA
>JBKQUM010000116.1:0-3425 GCA_052140165.1 Acidimicrobiales bacterium | reverse complement strand
ACGCCCCCATGATGGCGACGAACTCTCCGCGTGAGACACGCAGCGAAACGCCTCGCGTCGCGTACACGTCGTTGCCGCCCATGACATAGCGCTTGACGATGTTGGACAGCGCGATGACCGGCCACCTTTTTGGCGACCCGTCCGGACCCATGCGGGTGTCCCTCGCCACTACGGGGCCCCTCCACCGAAGCCGCCGCTGGGGAACCCGCCGCCGCCCGTCAAGCTCGACCCGCTCGAGCTTGCACTCACGCTCGCCGTTGGCTCGACCACCGTCTGACCTTCGTGCAAGCCGCTCGTGATCTCGGTGTAGGTGCTGCCCACGAGCCCGAGGGTGACACGGGTGACCGTCTGGACGCCCTTTGAGAGGACCTTGACCGTCGAGATGCTGCCCGTCGTGGTGATGGCGGCGCTCGGCAGCTGGAGGACGTTGTTGGCGGTCTGGACGATGACGGCGACCTGGGCGGTCATGCCCTCTTTGACCGTCGAGGGGGGGTCGGTGAGCGCCACGGTGACCGGATAGGTGACCACGTTGCTCACGACCGACGACGTCGGTGACACGGCGGTGACGACCCCACTGACCTCGGTGCTCGAGAGGGCCGACAGCGTGATCGTCGCCGGCTGGCCCACCGCGATCTTCGTGGCGTCGGCTTCGGCGAAGTTGGCCACCACTTCGAGGCTGCCCAGGCTCTCGATGGTGATGAAGGTCGACGACGAGCTCGAGCTCGAACCGGTGGACGATGAGCCCGTCGAGCCCGAGCCGGTGGACGATGAGCCCGTCGAGCCCGAGCCGGTGCTGCCCGTCGATGAGGAGCCGGTCGAACCCGAGCCGGTGCTCGATGAGCCCGTCGAACCCGAGCTGCCCGTCGACCCCGTGGTCGTCGACCCCGATCCGCCGACCGCCTGGCCGACCGATCCGCTCACGACCGTGACGGTTCCACTGATCGAAGCCCGCAAGGTGGTGTTGGCCAGCGCCTTGGTGTCCGCGGTGACGGTCACCTGGTCCTGGGCGACCGTGGCCTCGTCCTGTGAGATCGTCGCCGACGTGACCACCATGTTCGCCTGATTCGACTGGACCGTGAGCTGTTGGGCCGCAATGGTCGATTGATCTTTGGCTACGGCCTGCTGGTAGGTGGTGATGTTGTCCTGGTCGGTCACACACGAGCTCTGGGCGGTGCTGAAGGACACGCTGACGCCCGTGGTGGTCCCGGCCGAGTTGGTTGCGACGAGCTCGAAGAGGTAGGTCGTGTTGGGGCTGAGCCCCGTCACCACCGCCGACACGTTCGTCGGGCTCGTTCCAGAGCCAGCGCTCGTCGAGGAGGTTGACGAGCCGAACGAGGTCGACGTGCCATAGGAGAAGGAGTAGGTGGTCGAGCCGCCGTTGGGCGTCACGGTGCCGCTGAGCGTCGCCGTCGTCGTGCCGATCGCGCTGGCCGATCCGGTGCTCACCGACGGGGCAGAGACGGAGGAGTCTGCGGGGATGGCCGCAGCGTTCGTGGTCGACGTGGTGCCCCCACCTCCGGTCCCAGTAGTCCCCGTCCCAGTAGTCCCCGTCCCAGTAGTACCCGTCGCAGCTGACGAGGTACTCGAGGCGGGACATCCCAGGGCCTGGTCAGAGCTGAGGGCGGACTGTGCGGTCGTCAGGCTCTTCTGGTCGGCCGTCAATTGGTTCTGGTCGGTGGTCAATTGTTGCTGCGAGGAGACCAAGGTGGCCTGGTTCTGGGCTTGCTGCGCCGGGGTGCCTCCCGCCTGGTCGTGAGCCAGCGTGGTCTGTGCACTGGCCAAGGAGGCCTCCGCAGACTTGAGATTGGCCTGGGCCTGAGCCGGATCGATGGTTGCCAGCACCTCGCCCGCGTTGACCTGGTCGCCGACCGAGACGTTGACCGAGGTGAGGGTCCCGCTCGAGTCGAAGTTGTCGTTTGCCGTCGTGACCGCCGAGGTATTGCCCGACGCGGACACGCTCTCTTGGACAGTGCCTCTCGTCACCGTGACTGTTCGCGCCACGCCCGGGGCTGCCGATGACGTGCCGTAGATCGAGTACAGCGCGACACTGGCCACGACGGTTACCGCCAGGGCCAGACCTGCGTAGCCGATGATCGTGCGACGTGAGCGGGGGCCGCGGTCGTCAGACATGGGTGTCCTTTCAATGAGTCAGAGAGTCGAGAGGGGGTTGGCCAGGCGTGAGCCCTCAGCCCGAACCCCCCGACGTGGTGCCCGTTCCCGTCGGGAGCAAGGCCTTGCAGGCGGCCTGGGCGGCCTGATAGGTGGGCGAGGAGGTGTCGACGGTGCTCGGGGTCGACGTGTTCGAACCCGGGGTGACCGATGGCACGGTGACACCATGGAGCTTCATGCAGTTGCGATAGGAGGCGAACGCCGTGCTGGAGGATCCACCGGCTCCTCCCGGGCCTCCCGGGAACCCTCCCTTTGGCTGCAGGCTGGCGCATTGCTTGAGCGCGGCTTGGGCTTTCGAATTGCCGCCGAAGCCGCCGGAGCCACCAAAACTCGGCGGCGTGCCACCGGAGAAGCTCGACGGCGGACCGCCGCTCGATCCTCCTCGGGCGGGCAACTTCAGCCCGTGCTTGGACAGGCACGCTTGGAAGGCCGACAACGACTTTGCGCTCGATGGCTTGTGCTTGGCGCTCTGCTTGGCGACCGTTCGCAGCGTTGCCGCACCGCTGGTTCCGCTGGTCGAGGCCGTGAGGGCGAGGGTGAAGACGAGGGCGAGGGCGCAGAGTCCGAAGAGCGCGCCTAGGCGCAGCCCTCGGGCTGGTGTGCCGCGAAGGATGGGGCGAGTGGTGTTCATAGGGAGCGAGTGTGACAGGTGGACCTGTGACGCCGATCCAGGAATCCCGCGGGTTTCCTGAAGGCATCTGGGCAATTGCCATCCGCCGGATAGCGGGCGGCCCGTTCGGGCATCGGGTATCCACACGGACTTTCGTTGGGCGTGGAAGTCGTTCGCCCATGTCGACGGGCCCGACGCGCGTTCATCGGACCCACAGGAATCCTTCAGGAAACCGTAATCTCCTCAGGCCACACTGCAGCGATGCGCCCACGGATCCTGGTGGTCGAAGACGAGGAGAACGTCGCCTTTGTGGTTCGCACCGCTCTACGCCTGGCCGGCTACGCGACGGTCGAGACGACCAGTGGACGAGACGCGCTCCAAGTGGTCTGTGCCGAAGAGGCCTTCGACCTGATCGTTCTCGACGTCATGCTGCCCGATCTCGATGGATTCGAAGTATGTCGACGCCTGCGATTCGACCGCTCTGATATCCCGGTGATCTTCCTCACCGCTTCCGAGACGGTCGAGGACCGAGTCCGCGGCTTGAGCATTGGGGGCGATGACTACCTCACCAAGCCCTTCAGCGTCGAGGAGCTCGTCGCCAGGGTCGAGGCGATCCTGCGCCGCTCGGGAAAGTCGACCGAGTCGC
>JBKQUM010000115.1:0-27289 GCA_052140165.1 Acidimicrobiales bacterium | reverse complement strand
GTCGTCGGCGCCGGCACCCAGCCCTCACGCGACCCCGACGCGCCCGTCGGCAACGGCCGGGCCATCGCCGTGCGCGCCGCCCGGGAGGGTGCGTCGGTCGTCTGCGTGGACCGTGACGAGGCGGCGGCCGAGGCGACCTGGCGCATCATCACCGAGGAGGGCGGCAAGGCGGCGATCGTGGTCGCCGACGTGACGGCCGAGGAGGGGTGCCGCCTGGCGGTGTCCGAGGAGCCCGGCCTGACGCCCGACGGGCTCGTGCTCAACGTGGGCACCGGATTCGGCATGGGCGTCGCCGGGACGTCGCCCGACGAGTGGGACCGGACCTTCGCCATCAACCTGCGCTCCCACTTCATGCTGGTGCGCCGCGCCCTCGTCACGCTCCCCGACGACGCGTCCATCGTGTTCATGGGCTCGGTGGCCGGCCTCCGGCCCGGCAGCCGCATCCCGGCCTACGACGCCTCCAAGGCGGGCCTCATCGGACTCAGTCGCCATGTGGCCGTGGAGGGCGCCCGCCGCGGCATCCGGGCCAACGTGCTCGCCCCCGGGCTGATCGACACGCCGCTCGGCCGCGCCGCGTCCGCCGGCCGGCCGTCGCGCACGCGCTCGCCGGTGCCGCTCGGCCGCCAGGGCACCGCCTGGGAGGTGGCGGCCGCGGCGGTGTTCCTGCTCTCCGACGAGGCGAGCTACATCACCGGGCAGGTGCTGGCCGTCGACGGGGGGTTGACGCTGGTATGAGCGCCCATTCAGCGAAGCCGCGGTCCGGCCCGCGCCTTGCGCAGCACCCGCCGCGCCTCGGTCGCCGCGTGGCGCGCTTCAACCGGGCGGTGACGAACAAGGTGTCCATCCACCTGGCGGGGGTGCTGCCGGGCATGGGGATCGTCATCCACGTCGGGCGCCGGACGAGGAATGTGTACCGGACGCCGGTCAACGTGTTCCCGACCAAGGACGGGTTCCGGATCGCGCTCATCTACGGCCGGGACTCCGAGTGGGTGCAGAACGCCCTGGCCCACGGCGCCGTACGGCTGGTCACCCGGCGCAAGGTCTATGAGCTGACCGATCCCGAGGTCGTCACCGACGAGCACCGCCAGCACGTCCCGCTGCCGGCCCGCGCCGTGCTGCGCCTCCTTCGGGTGTCCGAGTTCCTGGACTTCCGCCGCGCCGGGTAGTGCGTCAGGCGATGATCTCCATCCGTAGGTCACGCTCGTCGAGCTCGCCGCCGAGCGTGAGGTGGGCACCGGCCACGTAGCGGCGGGCCGTCCAGGCGCCCACCATCGCATCGAGCACGTCGTCCCGCCTCGCTCCGGCCGGCGGTGGGGCGAGGACGAGGCGGTCGACATCGCCGAAGGCGGACCGCAGCGCGGACACCCGCTCGGCCCGGCCCTCAGGGGCGCGCTTGTTCGACCGCATCGGGGCGCCGGCGAGGACCGCGAAGCTGAGCTCGGGGTGCATCTCGAACAGCCGGGCCTGGAGCCGGGGTGACTGCAGCCGGTCGACCTCGCGGACCTTGGGCAAGATGTTGAAGAGCTGCTTCGAGACCGCCCGGCCGCAGGCGAGGCGGGAGAGGACACAGGCATCGCCGTACGTCGACGCGCCGAGCACGCGGCGCGCCGGCGCGGGGAAGACGGAGCTGCGCCGGGGGCCGAGCAGCCGTCGGGCCTCCGTGTCGCAGGCCCGCGGCCCGCGCGGCGGGAGGCCGATCGGGATGTCGATGGCCGCGGCGGCCATGCGGCCCGACTCCAGGGCGGCCAGGACCGGGTCGAGGCTGGTGATCACCGCGACGTCGAGCGCCCCGGCCCCGGGCCCGTCTGCGGGGGCGGTGGCGAGCACCCAGCCCGCGGCGCAGCCGTCGAGGCCGCCCACGACCCGACTGGTCACGGCCTCCTCAGGACAGCCGGGCCACGTTGAGCTGGTCCTGCGGCGTGAGCGTCACGTGCCGCCCGATCAGCTCCTCCACCTCGACCGAGCGCAGCACGTCGGGTCCCCCGTCCAGCACGGCGTAGCAGCGCCCGCCGCCGGGAAGGTCGCAGACGAGCAGCGCCCGCTCCGGCTCGCCGTCGCGCCCGTGCAGCACCGAGTAGGTGGCGACGGTGGCGTCGCCCTCCGGCGAGGCGACGATCCCCAACGGCTCGGCGGCCTCGACGTAGGGCGGCGCATCGGGCGTGGCCGGCCCCGGCGCGGGGGCCGGCGCCGTCGACCAGACCCCGTACGCATGCTTCTGCATGTGCATGCCCACGCCGCTCACGACGCCGTAGGAGCCGGGGTCGTCGCGCAGGGTCTCGGCCATGGCCGCCAGCGAGTGGGTCATGTAGTTCGAGCCCGGGCCGCCGTGGTAGGGCAGGCCGCCGGTCTGGGTCACCGCGCCGGCGCGGGCGTCGTCGGGACCGATCCCGAGGGCGTCGAGCGCGAAGCAGACGGAGCTGGCGAAGCAGGAGTAGAGGTCGAGATGGGCGACGTCGTCGGTGCCGATGCCGGCGCCGGTCAGCGCAGCGGAGGCGGCGGCGGCCATGGCGGGGGAGCGCCACAGCTCGGGGTGCCCGGCCACGTGCGACGGGTCCTCGGCATAGCCCCAGCCGCGCAGGTAGACCCGCCGCTCCTCGGGCACCCCCAGCGCGTCCGCCTTCTCCGTGCTCGCCAGCACCAGGGCGGCCGCCATGTCCACGTCCATGATCGCGGTCATCAGCTTCGTGTACGGGTAGGCGACCATGCGGTTGTCAGGGGTCGGCGTCACGATCTCGTCCGCGCCACGCGCCACGGGGAACCACGCGTGCGGGCTCCGTGCGGCGACCTCGGTCATGGGCGCCATGACCCGTCCCAGCGCGGCGCGGTGGTCGTCGAGCGCCCAGCCGCCGTGGGCCCGGCGGGCGCTGTCGAACAGAGCGAAGGTGAGGTAGGCCTCGAAGACCGCGTGGCTGATCTCGGAGGGGTCGAAGTCCATGTCCATCGGGAAGGGCCGCTTCTCCGCCGGCTTGAACGACCACTGCGGACGCTCGCCGGCCTTCTTGAGGCGGCGGACGGTGGCCAGTGCCTCCGCGCCGGTGATCAGTGCGAGGTCGAGGCCGCCTGCCCTGATCTCCCGTGCTGCCTCGGTGACGCGCACGTGGGGCACCGACCCGCCGATGCCCGTGTAGTGCCGGCGCCGGGGCGCCGCGCCCAGCCGCTGGGCCAGCCGCGCCACGGCGTCGTCGTACTGCCACGACTGCGAGTAGACGACGTCGATGCTCTCGAGGCCGTGGAGAATGGCGGTCGCGTCGCCGGCGCCGGCGTCGTCCGCCGCGTCCCGGGCCGTCCGCTCCCACATGTCCAGCGGCTCGGGCGCAGGCTCGCTCGCGATGCCGACGTCGAAGGGGTGCCAGGTGTGGCGCGCGGCGCCGATGATGCAGGTGGCGCGGGGGTCGGCGGCGGTGCTCATTGCGCGGTGCTCATTGCGCGGTGCTCAACGTTCGGCCTTCAAACGCAGCATTGTCAGGAACGCGATTTGCCGGGCATGGCGATGGCCCGGTCGGCGATGATGTTCTTCTGGATCTCGGTGGAGCCGCCGCCGATCGTCGAGTAGCGCTGGAAGGCGTACAGGCGGGTCCACTTGCCCCGGTCGACCGCGTCGGGGCCGCCGCGGGCGAGCGCACCGGCCGGGCCGAGCAGGTCGACGGCGAGCTCGGCCAGCGTCTGTGCCATGGACGACCACGAGAGCTTGGCGAAGGGCACCTCGGGCCAGTTCCGCTCGCCCTTCATGATCTTGGAGAGCGCCCGCAGCGACAACAGGCGCGCCAGCTCGATCTCCGTCCACACCTTCGCGATGCGGTCACGCAGCGACGGGTCCTCGAGGGCCTCGGGGTTGACCGACTTGGCCGCGACGACCACGGCGCGCAGGTCGGCGGAGAGGATGGCGATCTGCGAGGCGATGCCGACGCGCTCGTAGCCGAGGGTGCCCATGGCGACCATCCAGCCGGCGCCCTCGTCGCCGAGGCGCCACTTGGCCGGGATGCGCACGTCGGTGAAGAAGATCTCGTTGAAGAGCTCCTCGCCGGCCATGTCG
This sequence comes from Acidimicrobiales bacterium, assembly GCA_052140165.1. GTDB lineage: Bacteria > Actinomycetota > Acidimicrobiia > Acidimicrobiales > RAAP-2 > Bog-473. The sequence goes on along the minus strand of JBKQUM010000115.1, from coordinate 23,256 downwards.
CGGATCGGCCGCACGTCGATCCCCGGCGTCTTGAGGTTGAGGACGAAGGCCGTGATCCCCTCGTGCTTCTTGCCGCGCTCGATCGCGGTCGGGTCCGTCCGCAGCAGGAACAGCCCCCAGGTGGCGAGGTGGGCGGACGAGATCCAGATCTTCGACCCGTTGATCACGTACTCGTCGGTGTCGGGGTCGTAGATCGCCGTCGTGCGCAGGTTGGCCAGGTCGTTGCCCGCCATCGGCTCGCTGAACCCCTGGCACCAGTGCTCCTCGGCCTCGAGGATCGACGGCAGCCACTGCGCCTTCTGCTCCTCGGTGCCCCAGGCGATGATCATCGGCCCGATCTGCCAGATCCCGTTCGTGTTGAACATGCCCGGGGTGCGGTACTCGGCCATCACCTCGGAGTAGAGGAGGCGCTGCATGGCGTTGATCGTCCGCCCGTGGGCGTACTCGGGGCCCCAGTGGATGGCGGCCCACCCGCCCTCGTGCAGCTTGCGCTGCCACTTCTGCCGCCGCCGCTGGCTCGCCTCGCCGCTCAGGCTTGCACCGTCCCCGAGGGACTCGGCCTCCAAGAAGGGCGGCAGGTTCTCGTCCAGCCACGCCCGGAGCTCGTCGCGGAACTTCTCGTCCTCGGGTGCCAGGGCAAAATCCACTGGGGAAGGGTATCCGACCGCCGTGTACTGTGACGCCGGTGTCAGGGAATAGCGCGACGCCGGCGGAGTAGGACGTAGGACGTAGGACGTAGGACGTAGGACGTAGGACGTAGGACGTAGGACGTAGGACGTAGGACGTAGGACGTAGGACGTAGGACGTAGGGGGAGGCCGTGGACTTCACGTACGACGACGAGCAGCTCGCACTCCAGGACGTGGCGCAGGCCGCGCTGGGGCGCGAGTGCGGGCCGCAGCTGCTGCGCGAGCTGGCCGAGGACCCGGTGGGGACGACGCCCGCCCTGTGGTCGACGCTGGTCGACCTCGGGTGGACCGGCCTCCTGGTGCCCGATGAGCACGGCGGCACCGGCACCGGCCTGCTCGAGACCTGCGTCGTCCTGGAGCAGATGGGGCGGATCCCGCTGCCCGGGCCGTTCTTCTCCTCCGCCGTGGCGGCCACACTGGCCGCCCGGGCGCTGGGCGCGACCGAGCTGCTGGCCGACCTGGCCTCGGGCGCACGGCGGGGGACGGTCGCGCTGGGGGAGCAGGGGCACGGCGAGCCGGTGGGCACCGTGCGCACCCGGGCCCGGCGCAAGGGGAACCACTGGGTCCTCAACGGCGAGAAACAGTTCGTGATGGACGGGCACACGGCGGACTGGGCCATCGTCGTGGCGCGCAGCGAGGAGGGCGTGCGCTCCTACCTGCTCGAGTCGCCGGGGGGCGAGCTCGTCCCGTCGCTGGACCCGACGCGCAAATTGGCGCGGCTGGAGTTCGCGGAGACGCCGGTCACGCCGCTGGGGCCACCGGGCAACCAGCTCGGCCTGTGGCAGCGGATCGAGGACGACATGGCCGTCGGCCTGGCAGCCGAGACGGTGGGCGCCGCCGACCGGGCGCTGAGCGAAGCGATCGCCTACACGTCGGAGCGGATCGTCTTCGACAAGCCGGTCGCGACGTACCAGACCGTGCGCCACCGGCTGGTCGAGATGTTCCAGCAGGTGGAGATGGCGCGGGCCGGGTTCCAGTTCGCCGCGTGGGCATCGGACACCGAGTCGCCCGAGCGGGCCCAGTCCGCCGCCATGGCGTCGAGCTACGCCGCCGAGGCGGGCGTGCGGGTCACGGGCGACGACATCCAGCTCCACGGAGGGGTCGGCTTCACGTGGGCCAACGACGCCCACTTCCTCTTCAAGCGGGTGAAGCAGAACGAGATCCTCTCCGGCGGCGCGGGAGCGCAGCGCCACCGGCTGGCCGCGCTCTTCGTCGAGTCGGCCTGATGCAGTTCGAGCTGCGCCCGCTGCAGGGCCCCCTGGCCGAGCGCTACCGCGCCGAGGGCGCCTGGGACGACCGCACGCTCGGGCAGTTCCTGAGCGACTCGCTGCTCGAGGACCCGACCCGCCGCTTCCGCATCTGGTCGCCGACGCACCCCTACCTCGGGACGGTGGGCGACGTCTACGACGAGGCGCTCCGGGTGGCCGGCGGGCTGCGCGCCCTCGGGCTGGGCCCGGGCGACGTCGTCGCCTTCCAGCTGCCCAACTGGGTGGAGGCGGCGATCACGTTCTACGCCTGCGCCATGCTCGGCGTGACGCTCGTCCCGATCGTGCACTTCTACGGGCCCAAGGAGGTCGGCTTCATCCTCCGCCAGAGCCGGGCCCGGGTGCTCATCATCGTGTCCCGCATGGGACAGCGCGACTTCCTGGCGGAGTTGGCGACGATCCGTGACGGGCTGTCGGACCTGGAGCGTGTGATCGTCGTGGGGGAGCACGCCGCTGACGGCGAAGGCCTCATCCCGTTCGACGACCTGCGCACCGCCGAGCCCATCGACGGCCCGGTGGCGGTCGATCCCGACGGCGCCGCCCTGATCGCGTACACGTCGGGGACGACGGCGGACCCCAAGGGAGTGGTGCACACGCACCGGACGATCGGCTGCGAGGTGCGCCAGCTCGCGGGCCACCAGTCCCTGCGCGACCGGGCCAGCCTGACGGGTGCGCCGGTCGGTCACGCCATCGGGATGCTGGGCGGCTTGATGTGCCCGCTCGTCAACGGCCGCCCCCTCTACCTGATCGACGGGTGGGACCCGCCGACGGTGCTCAACGCCATGGTGGAAGAGCAGATCTCCGCCGGGAGCGGATCGACCTACTTCTTCACCAGCCTGCTCGACTGCCCCGGGTTCGGGCCCGAGCACGTCGAGCTCATGCGCTACATCGGCCTCGGGGGCTCGCCGATCCCCAACGCGGTGTCGGAGCGGGCGGACGAGCTCGGGATCTCGCTGGTGCGCTCGTACGGCAGCACCGAGCATCCCTCCGTCACCGGCTCCCAGCACTCCGACCCGAGGGAGAAGCGCATCCACACCGACGGGTGCCCGCTCGAGTGGGTCGAGGTGCGCACGGTCGACGAGGAGGGTCACGACGTGGGGGTGGGCCGGCCGGGCGAGATCCTCACCCGCGGGCCGGACCGCTTCGCCGGCTACACGGACCCCGCCCTGACGGCGGAGGCCGTCGACGAGGAGGGGTGGTTCCGCACCGGTGACATCGGGGTGCTCGACGCGGAGGGCTACCTGACGATCACCGACCGGGTCAAGGACATCATCATCCGTGGCGGCGAGAACGTCAGCGCCGCCGAGGTGGAGCAGTTGCTCGCGCACATGAAGGGTGTGGCGGAGGTGGCCCTCGTGGCGGCCCCCGACGAGCGCCTGGGGGAGCACGGGTGCGCCTTCTTCCGCATGCAGCCCGGGTGCGAGGCGCCCGACCTCGAGGCGGTGCGCGCGCACCTGGCCGCGGCCGGCCTGGCCCGGCAGAAGTGGCCGGAGGAGCTGCGGGTCGTGGACGAACTGCCCCGGACGGCGTCGGGCAAGGTGCAGAAGTTCGTGCTGCGTGAGCAGCTTCGGGCCGGCCGGTGACGCCCCAGCGCCGGCACCTGCGGACGGATCCGGCACACGGGGGTTGGGGGAGGTACGCTCCGGCCGGGGTACCCAAGGAGTTCAAGCCGGACAAGGGTGGTCGTATGCGTGCTCGCATCCCCAAGCATCAGATCGAGCTCCTGGGTGCCGTCCCCCTCTTCTCCAGTTGCTCCCAGAGCGAGCTCCGCTCCATCGCCCAGCTCGGCACGCCGGTCACGGTCCAAAAGGGGGAGGTCCTGATCGCCCGGGGCATGTCGGGCCGTGAGTTCTTCCTCGTGCTGTCCGGGGTGGCGACCTGCCGCATCGGGAAGCGCCAGGTGGCGCAGTTCACCAAGGGCGGCTACTTCGGCGAGCTCGCTCTCTTGCACGGGGGCGTCCGCACGGCCGACGTCGTCGCCGAGACGGACATGGAGCTGCTGGTCTTCGACGCCCGGGAGTTCCGGACGATGCTGATGACGACGCCCGGCATCAGCGTGAAGATGCTCGCCCGCCTTGCCGAGCGCCTGGCCGACGCCGACGCGCACTACAGCGACTGAGCCGCGACGAACTGCCCCGGGACGCGACGAACTGCGCCGGGGCGCGACGAAGCGAGGTCGTCCTTCCACATCGGTCTCTCATCGAGTGCCGCCTCCCAGCGTCCGGGCCCTCGGTCCCTCGAACCGCTCGCTCCTCGAAGCTCCGCGCCCAGCGGGCGAAGCGAGCGGGCCGGCCCTACTCGCGCTGAGGTGGCGGCCGCTGGTTCCGCAGGCGGTTGTGGAAGCCGCACAGCAACCGCCCGTTCTCCTGGGTCGTGGTGCCCCCTTCGGACCACGGCACGATGTGGTCAGCCTGGCACCGACAGCCGGTGACGTCGCAGAAGGGGTGACGGCATTCGCGGTCGCGTAGCTCCACCGCCCGCCGGGTGGCACCGCTGAAGAGCCGCCGGGTCGTCCCGACCTCGATACGGCTCTTCGGTCCCATGACGGCGCGCTCGAGATCGGCCGAGCCCAACCAATCGACGAGGTCGCCCGGTGCCAGGACGATCCCCTCGGCCAGCTCGCAGACCCGACCCGAGAGGGTGGGCCAGTCGACCAGGACGGAGAAGAGGGGGGCCGGACGCGGCGCGTCCGGGCCGACGAGCGCGGACCGGGTCGCCATCTCGACGAGCGCGTCGGCCCGCCGCTGCGCCGGGGTGCGGCTCAGGTCGGTGGCCTTGGGCCTGGCGCCGGTCTCCTCCCTGGCCTTGGCCCAATCGGAGACGAACATCTCGTGCTCGATCCGCTCGAGCTCCCCCGAGACGATCGACCCCGAGATCGGGTCGAGTGTCATCTTGCCGAGATACATCCCGTCGATCGACGCCTCGAGATAGACGTCTCGCCGGGCCCGCCTCGCCTCTGCCGCCTCTTCGGTGCCGTCGGGGTCGGCGAGCTGGTCCCAGTAGGCCACCGTCTGGGCGAAGTGCTTGAAGCGGAGCCCCTTGGCCTGGGAGACCAGCATCGCCTCGTCGCGGGCGAGCGCGTCGGCCGTCGAATCGCGGACAAGGCCGATCATCACGTCGACGTGGGGCGCGCCGATGGAACCCTCCTCCCAGGCTCCGGCGACCACGGGGAGGTGGCGGAGCATCCGGCCGCGCCGGACGACGCGTCGCGCCATCGCCCTCGGGATCCGGCACATCGTGGCGATCCATGCCGGTGCGTTCCTGGCGCCGTCGTGGGCCCAGTCGCCCGAGGCGTCGAACTGTGCCACGGCGGACGTCGTGAAGGACTCCAACCGGGAGAGCTCGCGGATCAGGCGCGGGACGGCTTCGGCGTCGCCGTACATCGACGCCCCCTCGGCGAGCAGCTCGTCGATGGCCTGTGCGAGCGCATCGGTTCCCACGCCGTCATCGAAGCAAAGGGTTGTGACAGGGAGCGGCCGACGTGACACGTCGCGGCCGGCGCCACGAAACACAGCGCGACATGACCGAGGTCTCGCCGACCGTTCTCCCCACGACAAGAGGGAAGGATGCTCACTGTGGCGATCTGCATGTTCTGCAACAAGGAGATGATGGACGGCACGGGTTGCACCGAGGAGCCTGTGCGCATCCGAGGCATCGCGTTCGACCCCATCCGGTGGGGCGACGAGACGGGCTACGAGTTCTGGGACAGGACAGCGCGGTGCGGCGACTGCAACGTCGCTCGGGGCTGCGTCCACCACCACGGCTGCGACATCGAGCAGTGCCCCGCCTGCGAAGGCCAGGCGCTCTCGTGCGGCTGCGCGGACGAGGAGGGGGCCATGGAGCGCACGGGATAGAACGGCGCCGTTGCGCCGAGCGGGCAGCGGAGAAAGGAGGGCGAAAGGACAGGGACGGATATGGGCGGAGGGAGGTATCGCTAGGTGGGGTCGATCACCCGGATCGCCTTGTACCCCGCACGCGGGACGGTGTCCCGGTCGAGGATCTCCACCAGCGCGCGCACGCCCAACGACTCGCGGAGGCCGGCGACGGCAGCAGCGCGCGCCCCCTCACGCACAGCGGGGTCAGTCGATGCCACCTCGACCTTGACGACAAGGTCACCGTCGCCGCCGTCGGGACGCACGACCTGGTACTCGAGCGACGGCTCGCGCATCGCCGCCACCCCACGCAGCACGCCCTCGACCTCGGCCAGTTGGAAGCGGGTGCCTTGGCACGACAGCAGGTCCTTGAACCGTCCACCCCACAGCCCGCGGGCGGAGGTCTCGCCGCACGGGCAGGGCGAGCGGAGGATGGCGCACGCCTCCTCGAGGTCGTACCGCAACAGCCCGTTGTCGCGGTCCAGCGTCGTCACGGTCAGGTTGCCCCACTCCCCGTCGGGCACCTCGAGCCCGGTGGCGGGGTCGACGGCCTGCACGACCGCCCAGTCCTCGTGCAGGTGGGCGCCGGGGGAGACGCCGCACGGGCCGCCGACGAACGAGTAGCACTCGGCCCCCGCCGTCATGAGCGGCATGCCGCCCCGCCCGAGGCCGAAGCCGATCGGCGCCTTGAGGCCGGTCAACCCGGCCTCCTCCAGCGAGATCCCGAGCTTCGTCGCCACCTCGACGAAGCGACCGGTGGCGAACCCCATGAAGGGGTGGTCGGGGCGGACGCGGGTCCAGAAGCGCACCGCCTGCTCGGCCAGCTCGTCGGTGTCGGGCGGCGGCACCCACACCGAGAGCATCCCGAAGTACTCGTAGCACTGCTGGAGCATGGTGCCGCCGCCGTAGAGGTACGCCGGATGGGCGTGCGTGATGATCTGACCGGGCCGGTGCCCCATCCTCCACCAGTTGCGCGCTCCCGACTCGTACTCGATCCAGATGTCCTTGCGCGTCCACAGCGTGATCGTCGGCTGACCGGTCGTCCCGGTCGACGTGCCCAGGCGGACCGCGCGCCGAGGGTCGGTGAAGCGATAGCGGCCCCATGGCGGGGCCTCGGCCTCGGAGTCGCGCAGGTCCTGCTTCACCGTCGCCGGAATGCCGGCGAGGTCGTCGACGCCCTTCACGTCGTCAGCGGCCGTGATGCCGGCCTCCAGCAGCTTGGCGGCGAACACGGGGACGGGGGTCTCGAGCGCCCGCCGGACGAGATGGCGCACGCGGCGGTCCTGCAGCTCGCGCCGTCTCGACGTGTCCATCGCCTGGTGTGCCGGGTCCCACAGCTCCTGATCATCGGGGCGGGCCGCCGGGCCCAGCATGCCCGGACCGAATTCCGGCGTGGATGTCACCGGCTCACTGTAGCGACGACGTCTCCGGCGGGCCGGCTCGACGCGTCACGTCGAACCGCGGGCACGCGCCGTCGCCATGCGCCGCCGCGCGAGCGCGGACCGGTGCAGCGAAACCGGTGTCCTTCACTCGATTCGCGAAGGCCGTCGACCCATCGACGGCCCGCCCAGCTCCTTGCGCCCGGTGGGATGGCTCGTGAGGTGCCCGGGCGACGAGGGCCTGCCGGACAGCACGAGCCTCTAGTCGGGGGGGCGGAGGATGTTGGCCGCCTCCCCGGCCCGCTGCAGGGACAGGGCGGTGACGTCACCCACCGAGCCGCTGATCACTCCGGCCGAGTTCAGGATGAAGACCCCGACGACCATGGCGCTGAGGAGCCGGGCGACCTCACCGGCGCCGGCGCGCTCGTCGAGATCGGGGCGGTTCTTGGCGATCCATCCCTCGATGTGGTCCTGGAACGACGTGAAGAGGTCGAGGCCGACCGCCCGGGCGGTGGACTCGCCGCGCATCGCCTCCCCGATCATGAGGCGGACGAAGTCCTCGACCTCGAACATCGACACGAGGATGTCGGTCAGGAGCTCGGCCAAGCTCGGCTCGCTGTTCCGGACGCCGTCGAGCTGGGCCATGGGTGCCTGGAGCGGGAGGACACCCTGTTCGACCAGGACCGCCTCGAGGAGATCGCGCTTGCTCGGGAAGTAGTGGTACAGCGACGCCACGTTGAGGCCGGCCGCCGAGGCCAGGTCCCGCATGCTGGTCCCGTCGACGCCCCGCTGCGACATGAGCGTCAGCGCGATCCTCAGGATCCGCCGTCTCGTCGCCGACCCTTCACCGGGGCTCTCGGCGCCCGCCGGCTCCGGCTGGCCCCTGCCCTTGGTCTGAGGCTCGACGGTCATGTTCGTTCCCATTTCCCCGCCTTCCGACCTGGAGATGACGGGCGTCCCGGTCTGCCCCCTCCCTGCGTGCTCTGTCCGTGAACTCCGTGTGCGACGACCTGGGACGGCCTGCACCAAGAGCCCGTCGCTCTCGACACCCCAACGGTCGTTTGCTATATATGACAGCGGAGTCAGGTTCGGCTCCGGGTGTCACCCAAAATAGGGGGTCCCGACGGGAAATGCCAGGGATTAATTCGACGACCGAGGACGAGGCGGTGCCCTTCGATCCCTTCGAGCTGAAAGACGTGGTGAGCGGGAACATCCGCGACCCGTACCCCAAGCTCCGGGAGCTGCTCCTGGAGTCTCCGGTGCACACGGGGCCGATCGATCTCGGCGAGGGGGCCGACATTGGGGACCCCACCACACCCGCGCCGGTGACGGTGCTCGGGTTCGACGAGGTCGTGTCGGTCCTGCGGGACAACGAGACCTACTCCTCCTCCGTCTACGAGGGCGTGATGGGGATGGTGATGGGACGCACCATCCTCCAGATGGACGAGCCCGAGCACCGCAGTGTCCGGGCGCTGGTCGCCGGGAGCTTCCGCTCCAAGATGCTCGAGCGGTGGGAGGAAGAGCTGGTGGCGCTCGTGGTGAACGAGCTGATCGACTCGTTCGCCGAACGCGGCCGGTCGGACCTCGTCCGCGACGTGACGTTCAACTTCCCGGTGCAGGTCATCGCGCGCATCCTGGGGCTGCCGCGGTCCGACTACCCGAGGTTCCAGCGCTGGGCGCTCGAGATCACGAGCGTCACCGCCAACTGGGAGCGCGGCCTCGCGGCGTCCGCCGCTCTGCGCGACTACTTCGTGGACGTCATGGCCGAGCGGCGCGCGACGCCGGGCGACGACCTCATCAGCGAGCTGGTGCGGGCCGAAGTGGACGGAAAGCACCTCACCGACGAGGAGATCTGCTCCTTCCTCCGCCTGCTGCTGCCGGCCGGTGTCGAGACCACGTATCGAGCCTCGGGGAGCCTCCTGTTCGCGCTGCTCAACGACCGGCCTCAATTCGACGCCCTCTACGGTGACCGCTCGCTCTACACCCAGGCGTTCGAGGAGGCGTTGCGCTGGGAGCCGCCGGTCACGGTGATCCTGCGGCGGGCCACCCGCGACACCGAGCTGGCCGGTGTCGCGATCGAGGAGGGGGCCGACATCGCACTGATGATCGGCGCCGCCAACCGGGACGAGCGCAAGTACACCGACCCCGACACGTACGACATGTTCCGCGCCCAGCGCCAGCACGTCGGGTTCGGTTTCGGCGTCCACGTCTGCCTGGGGATGCATCTCGCCCGCATGGAGTCGCGGGTGGCCATCAACACTCTCTTCGATCGCCTCGGTCCCTTCACCCTGGACCCTGATGCGGAGCCCCCGCACATCGAAGGCCTGGCCTTCCGCTCACCCCTGTCCCTCCCGGTGGTGTTCCAGGCTCGTTGACACCCGCCGGGGCAGGGTAGGTTCAGGCAGATGGGCGGGTGCGCGTCGAGGATGAGCTCGAGGATGAGCGTGAGGTCGAGGGTGATGGTCAGCACGATCGTGAGCGAACGCGGCACCGGAACCGGCCATGAATGAGCCACTGGACGTCAAGGTGGACTGGGACCTGTGCATGGGGTCGGGCAACTGCGTGTTCTGGGCCCCGGACACGTTCGACCTGAGCGACGACGGCCATGCGGTCGTCGTCGACGCGGCCGCCACGGACGAGGAGCGCCTGCGCACCGCCGCCCAGGGGTGCCCGGTGGGAGCGATCTCGTTGTGGCGTGACGGCACCGAGGTGCGGCTCGAGGAGGGGACCTAGTGCCCATCGCCGTCACGGAAGAGCACGAATCGCTCCGCCGCACCGCCGAGCGGTGGCTCCAGACGCACTGCCCGCCGGCTGAACCGCGGTCGGTGGCCGAGGCGCCCGAGCCGGGGGCGGACCTGCCCGCCGTGTGGGAGAAGATGGCGGCGCAGGGGTGGCTGGGGCTGCACCTGCCCGAGGCGTACGGCGGCCAGGGCTTCACGCTGGCCGAGGTGGCCGTGGTGCTCGAGGAGATGGGTCACGCGCTCTTCCCCGGGCCCGCTCTGCCGACGCTGCTCGTGTCGGCCGCCCTCGCCCGCCACCACGACACGGCAGTCCTCGATGCGCTGTTGCCGGGGTTGGCGGACGGCACCGTCACCGCGGCCGTGGCCCTCGGCGCGCCGGGCCTGCGGTGGGAGCTCGCCGAGAACGGCGCGCTCTCGATCTCCGGCGCGGTGCGCCCCGTGCTGGGGCTGCCCACGGCGCGGCTCGTGCTCGTGCCGCTCGACCGGGACGACGGGGTGCAGTGGTGGGTGCTCGACCGCGACGCCCTCGGTGACGGGGTGTCCGTGGAGGCGCTGCCGGCGCTCGACGGCACCCGCCCCATCGGGAGGTTCGAGATCGCGGGGGACGGCATCGTCCTCCCGACGGAGCACCACGTCTCGATGCCTGACGCCGAGGTGCGCAGCCTGGCCCTCGTCCTGACCGCCGCGGAGAGCGCGGGGATCGCCCGCTGGTGCCTCGAGACCGCCTCGGAGCACGCCAAGGTGCGTGTCCAGTTCGGCCGGCCCATCGGCCAGTTCCAGGCGGTCAAGCACGCGCTGGCCGACATGCTGGTCGCCGTCGAGCAGTGCGCCGCGGTGGCGTGGGACGCTGCAGCGGCGTGGAGCGAGGACGAGGACGGCGGCAACGACGGCGGCAGCCGTGACCTCAGCGCACACATCGCCGGCGCAGTGGCACTCGAGGCCGCGGCCCACTGCGCCAAGCAGTGCATCCAGATCCTCGGCGGCATCGGCTTCACCTGGGAGCACGACGCGCACCTCTACCTGAAGCGCGCCGTGGCCAACCTGCAGCTGGTCGCCGGGGGCGACGTCGGGTCGCTCGAGCACGAGGTGACGGCGATGGCCGTCGCCGGCGCCCGCCGCAACCTCGCCGCCGACCTGCCGGCCGAGGCCGAGTCGCTGCGTGACGAGATCCGCGCCGTGGTGGCGCAGATCGCCGCGGCGGACGACCAACGCGTGGCCATCGCCGAGGCGGGCCTCATCATGCCGCACTGGCCCAGGCCCTGGGGCCGGGGCGCCTCGCCCCTGGAACAGCTCGTCATCGACGAGGAGCTGGCCGCGGCCGGCGTACCCCGCCCGCACCTCGCCGTCGGGGCGTGGGCGTTGCCCACGCTCATCGCGCACGGGACCGAGGAGCAGCAGGAGCGCTGGGTGCGGCCGACGCTCCTCGGGCGGCTCAGCTGGTGCCAGCTCTTCAGCGAGCCCGGTGCCGGTTCCGACCTGGCCGCGCTCAGCACGAAGGCCGAGCGCGTGGAGGGCGGCTACGTGCTCAACGGCCAGAAGGTGTGGACGTCGCTGGCGCAGATGGCCGACTTCGGCATCTGCCTCGCCCGCTCCGACCCCGACGCGGCCAAGCATGCAGGCATCACGTACTTCATCGTCGACATGCACGCCGAGGGCATCGACATCCGGCCGCTGCGCGAACTGACCGGCGCCGCCATGTTCAACGAGGTGTTCTTCAACGACGTGTTCGTCCCCGACGACGCGGTGATCGGAGTCCCCGGTGACGGATGGCGGATCGGCCGGACGACGCTGGCCAACGAACGCGTCTCCATGTCGTCGGGCGCGTCCTTCGGCAACGGGGTGGAGTCGCTGATCCGGACCGTCGCGCACCGGGGCGAGTGCGGCGAGGTGTGCCCGCCGAGCCTGGAGGGACGCCTGGGCCACTTGATCGCCGAGGCGCAGTCGGTCGCGCTGCTCGGCCACCGCGCCACCCTGCGGACGCTCTCGGGGGTGGATCCCGGCAGCGGGTCGAGCGTGCGCAAGCTGCTCGGGGTCGAGCACGAGCAGCGGGTCCAGGAGATGGGGATGGCCCTCTACGGCGCGGACGGCGCGGTGCTCGGCGGCAAGGCGCAGCGGTGGGAGGAGGGCTTCCTCTCCACGCGCTGCCTGACGATCGCGGGCGGTACGAGCGAGGTGCAGCGCAACGTCATCGCGGAGCGCATCCTCGGGCAGCCCCGTGACCCCGAACCGGGCGCCTGAGCGGGCGGGCGTGTGCTCGCCCGTCGACTGACACCCGTGTCATAGTTGGCTATGCGGCTCGCCCCTGACGAATCCCTCCTCTCGTTCCGCCGCGAATTCGAGGCCTGGCTCGACGAGCACCTCCCGCCGGCACACCTCATGGCGAACCTCAGGCGGTCGTCGGCCCACCTGCCCGAGTGGGCCCGCACCTTCCAGCGGGAGCTGTTCGAGGCGGGCTACCTGGTGCCGGGATGGCCACCCGAGCTGGGCGGCCGCAACGCGACGCCCCAGGAGCAGATGGTCTACTTCGAGGTGATCGCCGAGCGCATGGTGCCGCGCTCGCTCAACCCGCAGGGCCTCTCCATCTGCGCCGCCTCCATCGTCGAGTTCGGGACCGAGGACCAGAAGGAGCGTTTCGTCCTCCCCACCCTGAAGGGTGAGATCACGTGGTGCCTCGGGATGAGCGAGCCCAACGCGGGGAGCGACCTGGCCTCGCTCACCACGAAGGCCGAACGACGGGACGGCCACTTCGTGGTGAACGGACAGAAGGTGTGGACGTCAGGAGCCCACGAGGCCGACTACTGCCTGTGCTACGTGCGCACCGATCCCGAGGAGCCGAAGCACCGCGGCATCAGCGTGATCATCATCGACATGCGCACGCCGGGCATCACGTGCCGCCCGCTGCCCGAGCTGACCGATCAGCACCATGCCGACTTCAACGAGGTCTTCTTCACCGACGTGGAGGTGCCCGAGGAGAACCTTCTCGGCGAGCTGAACGGCGGGTGGGCGGTGAGCCAGGGTTCGCTGCGCCACGAGCGGGGGATGCTATGGATCATGAACGTCGCCAAGATGGAGCGCACGCTGAAGGCGCTCGTGCGGATAGCGCGGCGACCAGACGGCCGCGGTGGCACGCTGGGCGACGACGCCCGCTTCGCGGAGGCGATCGGGCGGCTCGCCACCGACACGGCCGCCATGCGCTGTCTGGGCTACCGGGGCTTCGAGAAGTCGACCCGGGGCGAGATGTCGCCCGAGCACCTCGTCCTGAAGCTCTTCACGAGCGAGGCCGAGCAGCGCGCCTGCCTGTTCGCCCAGGATGCGCTCGGGCTCGACGGCCTCGACCTCGACGGCCCGGGACCCAACCGGTTCACCGAGTGGGACCTGGCCAACTTCGAGCCGAGTCCCATGGAGATCAGCGCCATGAGCTCGTTCTACGACGGCGCCTGGGCCGTGCAGTACCTGCGTTCCTTCGCCGGCACCATCGCCGGTGGGACGTCGGAGATCCAGCGGAACATCGTGGCCGAGCGGGTGCTGGGACTGCCCCGGCGGTGACATCCGGGGCCGGCGACCCCGGCCCGCATACCGGCTGAGACCGCGGGCGAGGCAGCGCGCCGGGCCCGGTGCAACCGGTTGACAGCCGTGCTGCGACAACACGTGCACAACCGGATCCCATTTCTTCGCAATCTAGTCAAAAGGTCCCATTCATCCCGCACGCCGCGACCCCGATACTGAAGACCTGGACTCCTGAGGGGGGAATCCAGAGGGGGAAGGGACTCCGTGCGCTATTGCTCTCGTCGTCGCGTCGCGACGTTGTTGGTGCCGATCGGCATCATGATCATGAGCTCCATTGCGGCTGGGCTGACGAGTGCACCCGCCGGCGCGGCAGGGATCCTGCCGCCGTCCAACCCGCCCGCCAACATCGCGCCGAACAGCACGGACTGGCTCGCCTCCATCGACTCGGCCCGCGGCCAGGAGGGTTTGGGAGGCATGAACGTCTCGGAGTCGTCGCTCGCCGCGCTGCCGGTCCCCGAGCAGGTCTTCACCGTCGTCAACGACGAGCGCGTCGACCGCGGCCTGCCGCCCATCGACTACATGACCTCACAGCTCGACGCCTACGCCCAGTCGGGCGCGGACGCGGGCACCGATCCCTCGTTCCCCTCCGCGCTCACCGGTGGCGACCCGATCACCTTCGGCGGGTCCATCTGGGCCGGCGGCCTCTCCTCGGTGCTCGAGGCCGACTACTACTGGATGTACGACGACGGCTTCGCCGGCTCCGCCACGACCAACGCCGCCTGCAGCCTGGCGACGATGTCGGAGTGCTGGGGACACCGCGACATCATCCTGCACGAGTACGGCAGCTGCCCCACGGGGCCGCCGGTGCTCTCCATGGGCGCGGCGTTCTCCACCACCGGGTATGCCGCCGGTTCCATCGCCGCCATCCTCGTCAGCTCGTGCGCACCGCCGAGCGACGTCACCCTGTCCTGGGGCCAGGTGGCAACGTCGGTCCAGTCCGCGTCGCGGGCCGTCGGCATCGCGCCACTGGGCAACGGGACCGGCTACTGGGAGGCTGAGGCGGACGGCACGGTGGCCGCCTTCGGCGCCGCGCAGAACTACGGGTCGCTCAGCGGCCGGCTCAACTCGCCGGTCGTGGGCATCGCAGCGACGCCCGACGGGGACGGGTACTGGCTGGTGGCGGCGGACGGCGGCATCTTCAGCTTCGGTGACGCCGCCTTCTACGGCTCGACCGGATCGCTGCGCCTCAACAAGCCCATCGTCGGCATGGCGTCGACCCCCTCCGGCAAGGGCTACTGGATGGTGGCTTCCGACGGCGGGATCTTCAGCTTCGGGGATGCGCCCTTCTACGGTTCCATGGGCGGCTCGCCGCTCAACGAGCCGATCGTGGGGATCGCCGGCGACCCGGCGACCGGTGGGTACTGGGAGGTGGCCTCCGACGGCGGCATCTTCAGCTACAACGCCCCCTTCCTCGGGAGCACGGGCGCCATCCACCTGAACAAGCCGATCGTGGGCATGGAGGCATCGCCCAACGGGCAGGGCTACCGCTTCGTGGCCTCCGACGGCGGCATCTTCACGTTCGGGCAGGCGCCCTTCGAGGGTTCCACGGGCAGCCTCGCGCTGGTGGCCCCGGTCGTGGGCATGGCGCCGGACAACGCGACCGACGGCTACTGGATGGCCGCGGCGGACGGAGGGATCTTCACCTTCGGCGGCGCCTCGTACCTGGGCCGGCTCGTCAGCTCGGCCGGGTAGCCCGTTCCCGGGCCACCGGCCCCGGTCGCCCGGTCACAGGACGCCGCGCTCGCTGAGCTCGGCCAACTCGGCGTCGCTCAGCCCGACGAGGTCGCACCAGACTTCGTGGTTGTGCTCGCCGAGGCGCGGTGCCCCGGTGGGGACCGGTGTCGGGTGCCTCGACAGGCGGGGGTAGGGCGCCTGCTGGCGCACCGGCCCGATGACCGGGTCGTCGATCGACACGAGGTCGCCGCGGGCGGTCATGTGGGGGTCGGCGAAGATGTCGGCCGCGCTGTAAGCGGTGCCCACGGGCACGTCGTGCTCGACGCAGCGCGCCGTGATCTCCTCCGCGGTCAGCGACGCGGTCCATTCGCCGACCAGCCCGTTGATCTCGTCACCCCGCGCCGCCCGTTCGGCCAGCGTGGCGAACCTCGGGTCAGCGGCAAGGTCCGGCCGGGCCATGGCGGCGCAGAGGCGTGAGAAGTTGGCGTCGGAGCCGGCGACGATGCACACGAAGAATCCGTCGGCCGTCGGGTAGTTGTCGAGTGGGGCCGAGTGCGACAGCCGGTTGCCCTCGCGCTGGCGCACGATCCCCAGCCGGTCGTAGCCGGCAAGGGTCCACTCCATGATGCGCAGGATGGATGCGTACAGGGGTGCGTCGATGACCTCGCCGTTGCCGTCGCCGTTGCCGTCGCCGTTGCCACCCGCGCCGCGCCCGCCGGCGTCGCGCCCGTAGAGCGCCGCCACGGCGGCGAACGCGGCGAACACGCCGGTGAGATAGTCCGAGACGGTCACGCCGGGCCGCACGGGGGGCCGGTCGGGTTCACCGGTGAGGTGCAGGAGGCCGCCGAACGCGATGCCCAGCCGGTCGAGGCCGGGACGGGGCGCGTAGGGCCCGGTCTGCCCGAACACGCTGATCCGCACGTAGACGAGCGCGTCGGGCAGGTCCTCGGGGCCGAGGCCCCAGCGCTCCATGGTGCCGGGTCGGAAGTTCTCGCACAGGACGTCGGCGTTCGCCACGAGACGCTTGAAGAGATCGCGTCCTTCCGGTCGACGCAGGTCACAGGTGACGCCCCGTCGCCCCCGGCCCTCGACTGCCCACGACAACGAGTAGTCGGGCCCGTCGTCCACCGGGACGAAGGGCCCCATGGTGCGCATGAAGTCTCCCTGCCCCGGCAGCTCGACCTTGATCACGTCGGCTCCGAGCTCGCCGAGCAGCCCGGCGCAGAAGGGCGCGGAGATGCGCGTGCCGACGTCGACCACCCTGATGCCGCGAAGGGGTCCCTCGGTCGGACCGCTCATGCGTCCGGTTCGGCGATGCCCTTGTCCCGCTCGGCCATGACGGCCCGCATCGACCCCTTCGCCTTGCGCGCCGCCAGAGCGTCCAGGGCCGTGGCCGAGTTGTGGACCCAGTGGTGCGCCATGAAGTGGTACTTGAGGGCGTCGCGCTTGCCCATCAGGTCGGCCGTGTGGTTGATGGTGTCCTTCACCGTCTGGGCCGTGACCGGAGGGACGAGCGCGACCCGGTCGGCCAGCTCGCGCACCTTGGCCGTGAGCTCCGCCCGCGGCACGACCCGGTTGACGAGGCCGAGGCGCCATGCCTCTTGGGCGTCGATGGTGTCGCCGGTGAACAGGAATTCCTTCGCCTTGCGGATCCCGATCTCCCACGGCTCGACCAGGAGCTCCACGCCGGCGCCGGTGAGTCGGAGCACAGGGTTGGAGAAGACGGCGTCGTCTGCGGCGACGATCAGGTCGCACATGGCGGCGAGCATGAGCCCGGCGGCGACGCAGCTGCCCTGCACGGCGGCGATGGTCGGCTTGCGGAAGTCGTGGATGCGAAGGCAGCGCTCGAAGTACATCGTCTTCTCGTGCTGGAACTTGCCCTCCGGGGTGTCGCGCAGCGCGACCCACGGGTCGTCCTCGTCGCCACCGACAAGCGCCTTGAGGTCGTGCCCGGAGGAGAAGTGCTTCCCCTCGCCGGCGAGGATCACGACCCGCACGGCGTCGTCGGCGTCGGCCAGGTCGAAGGCGGCATCGATCTCGTCGATGAGCCTGGAGTTCTGCGCGTTGGCGACGTCCGGCCGGTTCATGGTGATGGTGGCCACCGCACCATCGGTCTCGTAGCGGATCGTCTCGAAGCCCTCTGCCATCGCTGCCATCTCTCCCATTCTCCCTGTGTCGCTCATCCCGGCGCGCCGCGCCGCCACACGCCGCCCGCCGGCGCCCGGCCTATCGAGCCGCTCAACCCCTGGGTAGCCCGAGGACGCGCTCGCCCACCAGCGTCCGCTGGATCTCGTTGGTGCCGGCGAAGATGGAGGAGGCCTGGTAATACAGCCACGAGCGCTGCCACGCGCCGTCGTCGGGGTTCCCGGGCGCGCCCTCCCAGAGGGGCGAGGCGGGCCCGAGCACGTCGAGCGCCGTCTGGTGGAGCCGCTTCGACATCTCGCTCCAGTACAGCTTGAGGGCGCTGCCCTCCGGGCCGGGTGCCTCACCCTTGGAGAGGCGGGTCAGGGAGCGCCAGTTGTGCAGCTGGAAGAGCCGGACCTCGGTCGCCGCCTGCGCCAGCTGCTGGCGTAGCCGCCAGTCGTCGAAGCTCCCGTTCTCGTTCGCCAGGCGCAGGAGCTCCTCGATGAGCTGCGAATGGATGACGAGCTGGCGCGGGTTGATCCCGCGTTCGTGCGCCAGCGTGGACCCGGCGACGGTCCACCCCGCGCCCTCGGCGCCCACCCGCCGTTCGTCGGGCACGAAGACGTCGTCCAGCTCGACCTCGTTGAACTCGGCCTCGCCGGTCGACTGCACGAGCGGGTGCACGCCCACGCCGTCGGCGTGCATGTCGATGACGAGCGCGGTGATGCCCTGTTGGCGCTTCGGCGCATCGGGATCGGTGCGGGTCAGGCACAGGCCCCAGTCGGCGAACTGCGCGTAGGAGGTCCAGACCTTGCGGCCCGTGACGCGATACCCACCCTCGTCGCGCACGGCACTGGTGGTCAGCGACGCCAGATCGCTGCCGGCATCGGGCTCGCTGAACAGCTGGCACCACAGCTCGCCGGCCGAGAGGATCCGGGGCAGGAAGCGCTCCTTCTGCTCGGCCGTCCCGTGCGCCAGGAGGGTGGGCCCCACCAGGTTGATGCCGATGCGGCCGACGAGCTCGGGCGCCCGCGCCCGTGCCAGCTCCTCGATCACGACGTAGTTCTCCAGCGCACCCAGGCCGCGGCCGCCGTACTCCTGGGGCCATGTGATGCCGACCCAGCCGTCGGCGGCCAGGTCGCCCTGCCAGCGCCGCCCGAACGCGACGGTCTCGGCGAGGTCGTCGAAGCGGGGCGGCAACCCGACGCCGTAGGGCCAGGGGAGGTGCTCCATCAGCCAGGCCCGGAAGGCCTCGCGCAGCATCTCCTGCTCAGGGGTGGTGCGCAGATCCATCCGCCGCAGCATGGCACAGCGGCCGCGAGGGGTGACACCTGTGTCAGCCATCACCGTAGACTGCGCCGCCGTGGACTTCGACCTCTCGACCGATCAGCAGGCCCTACGCGACGCAGCGGCCACGCTGCTCGACCGCATGGCGGGCCGCGACGCGCTCAGGGCGCGGGTGGGGGCCGGTGCGGTGGTGGGCAGGATCCCCGGCGCGGGCACCGGCGAGGTGCCCTCCCACGGGGGCTCGGGACCGGGCGCCGCTGCGGACGCCCCCGCGGGCTACGACACCGGCGTGTGGTCGGCCATGGCGGAGCAGGGCTGGCTCGCCATCGAGGTGCCCGCCGACGAGGGGGGCCTGGGCCTCGGCATGGTGGAGCTGGCCGTGTTGTGCGAGGAGATCGGGCGGCGCCTGGTCGCCGCGCCCTTCCTGCCATCGGTCGTGGCCCTCGGCGCGCTGTGCTCGCCCGAGGCGCGGGGCGACGCCGGGACCAAGGAGTGGCGCGAGGCGCTGAGCGAGGGCGCCGCGGTCGGCTGCGTCGTCCTTGCCCCCGCCGACGGGATCTCGGTCGTCCCGACAGGTGCGGGCGGCGACGTCCGCCTCAGCGGGCGTTCGACTCCGACGGCCTACGCCCCCTCGGCCGACGTGGCGGTGGTCGCGGCCGGCGGGGGCGTCTACGCCGTGGACCTGCGCACCGAGGGACGCCCGGTGCCCGTGCCGGCGATGGACCGCACGCGCGAGCTGGGAGTCCTGGAATTCGACGGCACACCCGGCCGCTCCCTGGGCGGGGCCGCGGCGGCGGAGCTACTGGTGGACAGGGCTGCCACGCTCGCCGGCGCCGAGATGCTCGGTGCCGCCGATCGCGTGCTGACGATGACCGTCGAGTATGCCAAGGACCGTGTCCAGTTCGGCAAGCCCATCGGGTCGTTCCAGGCCGTCAAGCACATGCTGGCCGACGCCCTCGTCGATGTCGAGGGCATGCGCTCGACGGTGTACTACGCCGCGTGGTGCGCCGCCGCCGACGACCGCGACCGCTCACTGTCCGCCAGCATGGCCAAGGCGTGGTGCTCGGACGCGTCGCGGCGGGTCATGGGCACCGGGTTGCAGGTTCATGGCGGCATCGGCTTCACCTGGGAGCACGACATGCACCTCTACGTGAAGCGGACCCAGCTCGATCAGGTCAGCTTCGGTGACGCCGCGTTCCACCGCGACCGCATCGCAGCCATGCTGCGCGAGCGGTTGGACTCTGGCCAGGCGCTGGCCTAGGGCCCCGACGGCGCCGTCGGGGCGCCTTCGGCCACGGCGCTACGAGCCGAGGTTGCGCACGGCGACGCCGTCGATCTGCAGCAGCACCAGCGCCTCCCCTTCGACCCCGTGTGCGACCTGTTGCCCGCTGCTCAGGCGCTGCGCCGGGACGACCACCGTCACGCGGACGCCGACGAGGTAGCCCGAGTTGATGACCGCCTTCTCGAGGACCTGGCCCTGGGTCGATGTCGCCTGCGGGGCGCACGACGCGGATGTCGTGCGCGGGATGCGGCCGGTGTAGGCGGCGAGGCTCTCGGTCCGGGTATAGGTGGTGCCGTTCCCGGTCCATGGCGTGGTGCCCCCCACGACGGCGGTGTACGCGCTCAGCGCGCAGGTGACGGCAGCCTGATCGAGGACCGCGAGGAGCTTCGTCTGCGTACCGACCACCTGGTAGACCGCCATGCGGTCCGGGGGGACGTACCCGACCTGGCGCACCTGGGTGACCGTCCCGGTCCCCGTGCCGGTGGAGAGCGTGTTGACGATGTCCATCGCGAAGGACGTCGAGCCGGTGGGGGAGCCGAACGTCCTGCTCGAGGCGCTCTGCACGGCGAGGGTGGCGCCACTGGGCGCGGACGAGGCGCCGAGCACGGCGAAGAGCACGGTGAGCAGCCCGAGGAGGCCCACGAGCGCGAACGGGATCAGGTCGCGGCGAGGCACGCGGCAGACGCTAGTTCGGGACCTCACCGGCGAAGGGGACTCCGTGCCGGTGGTGGCCCTCCTGCCGCAGCCCGTCAGCCGGCAGCGGCCCGGCGTCGCAACGCGGCGCGGTCAGCCTTGCCCGACCCGAGCAGAGGCAGGCGTTCGAGCTGCTCCACGCGCTCGGGTGTCTTGTAGGTCGCCATGCCGCGGCCGGCGAACCAACGCCGGCACTCTTCGAGATCGAATGGGGCGGCCGACTCGACGAACGCCGCCACCCGCTCACCCATGAGCGGGTCGGGGTAGCCGACCGCCACGGCGTGTCGGATGTCGGGGTGGGCCTCGAGCGCGGCCTCGACCTCGGAGGCGGAGATGTTCTCGCCGCCGCGGATGATGACGTCCTTGAGCCGGCCGACGATCCGCACCCATCCGTCCTCGTCGACGGTCGCCAGGTCCCCGGTCCGGAACCACCCGCCCCGTGCGATGACCGCCGCCGTCTGGGTGGCGTCGGCGTAGCCGGCGAACATCTCGGGCCCGCGGACCCACAGCTCGCCGGCCGTGCCGGTCGCGAGCGGCGCGCCGGTCTCCGGGTCCGAGACCCGCAGCTCCACCTCGCCGACGGCACGGCCGTCGGTGTCGCGCGCCTTCTCGAAGGAGTCGTCATCCGTGCTCGTGGTGACGGTCGGCGCCTCGGTGGAGCCGTAGGTGCGCTTCACCCGGCAGTCGAACGTACGCGCGGTGTCCTCGACGAACGCCGGCGTGACCGAGGCGCCACCGCTCGAGACGAGCCGCACCGACGAGACGTCGGTCCCGGGTCCCTCGGCGAGGGCGCGTGCCATGGCGATGAAGAAGGTCGGGGGACCGGCCAGGAACGAGATCCTCTCGCGGGCCACGAGCGCCAGCGCCTGCTCCGGGTCGAAGCGGCGGACCAGGACCGATCGCAGGCCCGCCGCGCCGGGCACCAGCACCCCGTTGAGCAGACCGGAGATGTGCGCCATCGGGGCCGGCATGAGCACGGCGTCCTCCGGCCCGAGGCCGTGCACGCCGGCCATCAAGGTGGCCTTCCAGCTCAGACCGCGTTGCGTGTGCAGCACCGCCTTCGGCACACCCGTCGAGCCGGAGGTGAACAGGACCAGCGCCACGTCGGCCGGCCGGCTGGGGCACGCGCCGGTCCCGACGGGTGCGCCACCCAGGGTGTCGGCCAGGGCGTCGGGGTCGGAGATCGTGGCGGCCTCCAGCTCGATCACGAGCGCCGGGTCGATCTGCCCGAGGGCCCCCGCGACGTCGGCCGGGCCGAAGGAATGGAGGACCGGCGCCGCCACGGCGCCGATACGCCAGCAGGCCCGGGTCAGCACCGCCGCGGCGAGGCTGTTGGGAACCTGCCAGGCGACGGCGTCGCCCGGCGCGACGCCACGCTCCCTGAGCCCGCCCGCCACGGTGGCCACCAATGCGTCCGCCTGGGTCGCCGAGAGGCGGGTGTCCCCGTCGACCACCTCGCCGCCATGGGCGGAGATCAGCGCGTCCAGGGTCGGAACGTCCCAGGGCCCTCCGGGCCGTCGGTAGCGACGGGCCAGGCGAGGCACCCAGGTCGGTCTGAGGCGGGCCGTCACGGGAGGGCACCCTACCTGCACCCGGCTTTGCCCATAAAAACCCCGATTCGGTCGAATAAAAGGGCAGGCGGCGGTTCTGCTCATAAATGAGATCTACGGCGGAGCCGCACTTATGGCGCCATCGGTGTAACTCACGGCGTTATCCACAGCGCATTAGGGTTTATCCACAGGCTGTGTCTAGCTCTAAGGGAGACAGTAGAAAACCGCGCGAAGTTCTCATGTTGGCCTGGTATCATTGGCTCCATGAGTACCGACCCGATCCACGACGCCATCCTTGCCCTGGAAGCGAAGCGAGACGCCCTGACGGGGGAGGTGAACCGCCTCACCCAAGCGATCAGCGCCCTGCTGGCTCTCGGCGAGGTCGGAGCCCCGCAGCCGCCGATGGCCAGCCCACGCCCCGTTGTCGTGCCCCCATCGGGCCGTCTCAGCGTCAAGCAGATGATGCTCCAACTGCTCTACGAGCAGGACCGCGACTGGAACGTGAACGAAATCCTGGCCGAGTACCAAAAGCGGGGTACGCCCATTCAGGCAAAGGATCCCTCCAACGCTCTGCGGGCGGCCGTAGCGGAGGCCAACAAGGCGGGCGACATCGTCCGAACCACGCCCGGTAGATACAAGGCAGCCAGGCCGCCGTCGGACTCCATGGACGAGATAGCCGACAGTGTCCCTCGGTCCATCACTTACAACCGCTTCGGGGAGGGTGCCCCTGGTTGAAATGGTCCAGGACCCGGAGAGCCAACTTTCGACGGCCGACTCTCCGAGTCCCTTTCCTCGCTCGGATGGTGGAAATGGCAGACACGCCGGTTTGCCAAACCGGTGCCACAGCCCCTCTCTTCACAGGGTCAGGGGTGGCGATGCCTTGAACCCCTCTCGCCAGCCGGATGCCTCCTCGTCCGTAGTACCGTTGATGGGGCCACCAAGATACACACTGGTCATGTCAGTCTCTCCAATCGTGCCGGATGCCTTGAATGATGATCCACGGCCACGTCAGCATCGCCATGACGAGAGCGTAGGGGTAGCGCCACCACTGGGTCCACGGCGGTGCGCCATGGGTCTTCCAGTCGTCCACGGCCACCACGACGGCGAGGAAGGCCATGCCGAGAGTGACGAGGAG
>JBKQUM010000114.1:0-23448 GCA_052140165.1 Acidimicrobiales bacterium | reverse complement strand
GGACGGGGCGGCCCGCGCCGTCCTGGTCGTGTAGGGAGTCGGTCCCGGGTGAGCCGCTAGCCTGGACGCGCGCCGTCCCGATGCTGGGTGCGGTGGCCGGGTCCTGCGCAACGGCCGCTCGTGAATCGAGTCAGGGTCGGAAGGCAGCAGCTCTCAGCGGGTATGGCCGGGTGCCGTAGCCAACCTGGCCGCCGCACCGAGCACCGGGAGCCGGTCAGGGCCGCCGTGTCTGAGCGCATGGGTAGGCTCGGCCGTCATGGCCGATACCGCATTCGTCTCGCTCTACCGCCGCTTCCGGCCGGGGCGATTCGACGAGATCAGGGGACAGGATCATGTCGTGCGGGCCCTGCGCAGCGCCGTGCGCGACGACCGGGTGTCGCACGCCTACCTCTTCAGTGGGCCCCGCGGCACCGGCAAGACGTCCTCGGCTCGCATCCTGGCCAAGGCGCTCAACTGTGAGGCCCCCGTGGATGGTGAGCCGTGCGGCACCTGCACCTCGTGCGTCGAGATCACCCAGGGGAACTCCCTGAACGTGCACGAGCTCGATGCGGCCTCGAACAACGGCGTCGACGCCATGCGCGATCTCGTGGCCCATGCGTCGCTGGGCACGCCCGGGCGCTGGAAGGTCTACATCGTCGACGAGGTGCACATGCTGTCGACGGCGGCCGCCAACGCGCTGTTGAAGACCTTGGAGGAGCCGCCGAGCCACGTCGTGTTCGTCCTTGCCACGACCGATCCGCAGAAAGTGCCGCCGACGATCCGCAGTCGGACCCAGCACCTCGAGTTCCGGCTCCTGGGCTCCGAGACGCTGCACGGCTTGCTCGAGTCGGTCAACGCCGACGCAGGGCTCAACCTCGACGAGGAAGCGCTCGAGGCAGCCGTCCGGCGCGGACGGGGTTCGGCCCGCGACGCGCTTTCGGCCCTGGACCAGGTCGCCGCGGCGGGGTCCGCCGACGCCGCCCGGCCCGAGTTGGCGGAGGTGCTGAACGCCCTGGCCGACGGCGACGTGAGCCAGGTGTTGGTCGCCCTCAGCGCGCTGCTGGCTGGCGGCTGGGGCCCCCAGCAGCTGGCGACCGAGCTCATCGACGACCTGCGTCAGGTCTTCCTCGCCGCGCTGGCTCCCGAGCTGTGCGCGGTGTCCGGATCGTCGTTGGAGCGCTTCAGGTCGTTGGCCGAGACGATGGGACTGGCCCGGGTCGTGCGCAGCATGGAGATCCTGGGCCACGCGCTGGTCGACATGCGTGAGGCGCCCGACGCGCAGGTCGTGCTCGAGATCGCGGTCGTGCGAGCCGTGCGGCCCGACCTGGACTCGGGCATGGAGGCATTGTCCGAGCGGGTGAGCGTCCTGGAGCGTTCCCGCTCGGGAGCCGCCGCCTTCCCCCGCCCGGACGCTGCGGGCGAACACGCGGCTCCTGCAGCACCCATCGCGCGCGGATCGTCGCCCTCCGCATCGGAGCCGGCCGCGGCCGGCCGCCCGGCCGGCGATGTGGGCAAGCGTCCCTCCATCGGTGCCGTGCGGCGGAACCAGCAGGCCGCTGGCACCGCGCCTACCGCGGTTGCACCGGTCCCTCCGGCGGCCGAACCCCCTTCGCCCGAGCCTGCGCCGGCCGCCGCCGTGACCGCTCCGGCCACCGGGACGCGCACAGTCGGCGCAGTGGATCGCGACAGCCTGACCGAGGCCTGGGGCGACGGGATTCTCCGGGCGCTCCCGGCCCGCGCCAAGGCGCTCTACAGCGCCGGCCGCTTCGTCGCCGTGGACGCCACGGGCGCGCACTTCGCGCTGCCCAACGCCGCGCACCGTGACCGCTGTGCGGAACTGATCCCGACGGTCGAGGCCGCGCTCGCCGCACACTTCGGCACGCAGGTGACGCTGGTCCTCGATGTCGACGACGCCGCCGCGCCGGCCGGGGGTGCGGTGACTCAGCCCACGCCATCCCGGCGCGGTGGAGACGAGGGCCGCGACTCGGACGTCGAAGAGGTCGACCCGGCTGAGTTCCTCGACCATGCACCCGATGCCGGCGCCGACCAGGAGTCGGCGGCCGAGGCGCGCCTCCTCGATGCCTTCCCGGGAGCCAGCGAGGTGACCGGCTAGGTGTACACCGGTCCTCTCCGCTCCCTCATCGACGAGCTCGGCCGGCTGCCCGGCATCGGGCCGAAGTCGGCCCAACGCATCGCGTTCCACATCCTCAAGGTGCCCGGCGAGGATGCGCGCCGGCTGGCCGACGCCATCATCTCGGTCAAGGAGCGCACCACCCTCTGCGAGATCTGCTTCAACGTGGCCGACTCCGGAGCGCTGTGCGCCGTCTGCAGCGACGACCGGCGCGATCCGGACGTCATCTGTGTCGTCGAGGACCCGCGCGACATCGTCGCCGTGGAGCGCACCGGATTCAGGGGGCGCTACCACGTCCTCGGGGGCGCCCTCAGCCCGCTCGACGGGATCGGCCGTGAGCAGCTCCGCCTACACGAGCTCCTCGACCGCGTCAACCAGGGCGTCATCCGCGAGGCGATCGTCTGCACCAACCCCACCATCGAGGGCGAGGCCACCGCCATGCTCGTTGCGCGAGAGCTCACACCGCTTGGGGTCACCGTCTCCCGTCTGGCCAGCGGACTGCCGGTCGGTGGCGACCTCGAGTACGCCGACGAGCTGACCCTCGGCAGGGCACTCGAGGGGCGGCGCCCACTCGAGGTCTGAACAGGCGGGAATCGCGCCGACCGGACGTCCCGTAGAATTGCCTGATGCGGATCGCCATCGTAGGAGCGACTGGGCAGGTGGGCGTCGTGCTGCGCTCGATCCTGGCCGAGCGCAACTTCCCGGTGGACTCCATGCGCTACCTCGCCTCGGCGCGATCCGCCGGCTCGACCCTTCCCTGGCGTGACGCCGACATCGTCGTCGAGGATGCCGAGACGGCCGACCTCTCGGACATCGACCTGGCCCTGTGCTCGGCGCCGGCCTCGGTGTCGCGGGCGCTGGCGCCCCGCCTGGCCGCGGCGGGCGCCACCGTCATCGACAACTCTTCGGCGTGGCGCATGGACCCCGACGTCCCGCTCGTGGTGCCCGAGGCCAACGCCGAAGCGCTGCGCGCCATCCCCAAGGGCATCGTGGCCAACCCCAACTGCACCACCATGGTGGCCATCCCGGTGCTCAAGCCGCTCCACGACGAAGCCGGCCTCACACGTCTGATCGTGTCCACCTACCAGGCCGTGTCGGGTGGCGGGGTCGACGCCGTCCGCGAGCTGGCCGAGCAGTTGTCCAAGACGGTGGAGAGCGCGGCGGACCTGACCTTCGACGGCTCGGCCGTCGACTACCCGCCCCGCAGCGTGTACCCGGTGCCGATCGCCCACAACGTGATCCCGTTGCAATTCAAGATCGTCGATGACGGCTCGCTCGAGACCGACGAGGAGCAGAAGTACTGCAACGAGGCCAGGAAGATCCTGGGGCTGCCCGACCTGGCCGTGACCACCACCTGTGTCCGGGTGCCCGTCTTCACCGGGCACTCGGCCGCCATCGTGTGCGAGTTCGAGCGGCCGATCACGCCCGAGCGCGCCACCGAGGTGCTGCGCACCGCGCCGGGCGTGGAGCTGGCGGAGATTCCGACGCCGTTGATGGCGGCCGGCCGCGACGTCTCCTATGTCGGCCGCATCCGGCGGGCCCAGGGTGCACCCGACGCCCTGGCGCTCTTCGTCTCCGGCGACAACCTGCGCAAGGGTGCCGCGCTCAACGTGGTGCAGATCGCGGAGGAGCTGGTCGCTCTCCGCAGCTGATCTCGACGGGGATCAGTCCGCTCCGGACGACACGGGCTCGGGTCCGCCGACCACCAGGGTGGACATGCGGCGGGCCAGATTGACGGCGTGGTCGCCGAAGCGCTCGTAGAAACGGGCGACCATGGCCAGTTCGATCGCGACCGGCAGGGGCATGGTGCCCGCGACGAGCTCCGCGGTCAGGGTCACGTGGAGGTCGTCGAGTTCGTCGTCGAGGTCGTCGATGGACGAGGCAGCACCGGCGGACCGCTCCGCGAAGGCGTCCGCCGTCTCGCGCCAGATGGTGGTGGCGACCTCACCCATGCGCTCGACCAGGCCGCGGCTTCGGGCCGACATCTCGGCGCCCAATCCTCGGGCGGCCCGGCGGGCAATGTGTTCGGCCAGGTCGCCGTTGCGCTCCATGTCGGGCAGCATGCGCAGGATCGCCACGAATTCCCGGCGCTCGTCGGCCGATGTCTCGCCGTGGACGAGCTGGTGCTGCACGGTGGTCGAAATCTGGGCGATCAGTTTGTCGATGACCTCGTCGCGCTTGACCAGCTCCTTGGCCGCGTCCCGGTCGCCGGCGAGCAGGGCATGCGTGGCGCCCGCGATGCCCTCGCCGACGAGCGCGAAGACCTGGGCGAAGAGCCGGTCGACCTCGTGAGGCTCCGGCATCGTGCGTGGCCACAAGGGCTGTTCCATGGCCAGGGGACCGATCTGGGGCGGCGGGCTCTCCTCGCCCTGGTCGTGGTCCGGAGTGGTCCTGGTGCTGGCACCGAGTTTGAACGGCATTCGGGTCACGCTATCCGCTCTGTCGCAGCGTGACGACCCCGAGTTCCGGGGGTCCCAGTGGCATCCCGATCGGGGGTGCGGGGCAGGTGGCGGGCGGTCCCCGAAGTTGACACACCCCATCGTTACATTGGCCCCATGGTCATCGGAGTGGTGCTCGGCCTCGCCGTCGGACTGGCGATCGGCATCGCATGGCACCTGGCGCGCAGCGCCCGGGTGGCCGGTGCGGCACGCCTCGCCGAGGGCCGGCTGGCGGACGCGCAGACAGCGGTGTCCGAGCAGGCAGCACAGCTCAGAACCGCAACCGAGGCGGCCGCGCAGGCGGAGAAGGAGCGCGCCGTGGCCGTCAACGAGCTGGCGTTGATGCGGAAGGCGGCGGCGGAGGCGACGGCGCGCGCCGAGGACGAGCGGGTGCGCTTGACCGGCGCGTTCGCTGAGCTGTCGGCCGAGGCCCTGGCCCGGAACAACGAGCAGTTCCTCGTGCTGGCCGACACGAAGTTCAAGGAGGCGCGCACCGCAGCCCAGGGCGATCTCAGCCAGCGGCAGCAGTCGATCGCGCAGTTGCTGGACCCGCTGAGCGAGACCCTCGCCCGCTACCAGCGCGGCCTCCAGGAACTCGAGGTCGAGCGCAAGGGTGCCTACACCAGCCTGAACGAGCGGGTGGCGGCGCTCCACCTCGGGCACGAGCAACTCCAGAAGGAGACCAGGAACCTCGTCACTGCGCTGCGCTCGCCGCAGACGCGGGGACGGTGGGGGGAGATCCAGCTGCGCCGCGTGGTTGAGATGGCCGGCATGCTCGAGCACTGTGACTTCGAGGAGCAGGTGTCGACCACGACCGACGACGGTCGACTGCGCCCGGACATGATCGTGCACATGCCCGGAGGCCGGGACATGGTGGTCGACGCCAAGGTCCCGCTCGATGCCTTCCTCAAGCTCGTCGAGGCCGACGACGACGAATCCCGGTCCCTCTTCCAGGTCCAGCACTCCAGGCAACTGCGTTCGCACGTCGACCAGCTCGCCAAGAAGGAGTACTGGAGGCAGTTCGAGTCCCCTCAGCAGGTGGTGGCCTTCATTCCGGGCGACCAACTGCTGTCGGCAGCCTACGAGTCCGATCCCACCCTGCAGGAGTACGCCATGTCGAACGGCGTGCTGCTCACGACGCCGACCATGCTGATCGCCCTTCTCCGCACTGTGGCGTTCGGGTGGCAGCAGGAGACGCTGGCGGACAACGCCCGCCAGGTCCAGCAGCTGGGGGCCGAGCTCTACGACCGGTTGCGCTCCATGACGGGCCACCTGCAGTCGTTGCAGCGCAGCCTGACCTCGAGCGTGGAGGCGTACAACAAGGCGGTCGGCTCGCTCGAGACCCGTGTCCTCGTGTCCGCTCGTAAGTTCCCGGGCCTTGGCGTCGTCGGGGGCGAGTCGGTGGAGATCGCCGCCCTGTCGCCCATCGAGGCCGCGCCGCGCCACCTCCAAGCGGTGGAGCTACGGAGCGACGACGAGGACGCCGAGATCACGGAGCCGACCGTCCTGGCGCTCCCCGAGAGCGGTCCCACCGCGGGGACGGGCTCCTAGGAAGCCTCCCGTCTGACGACGCCCCCGAGCCGGATCGTCCGGGCCGCCTCCGACCCGGTCAGCAGCGAACAGCGGCGACGTACTCTGCGGGGGTGCTGCACGTCCACCGGTCCGAGCAGGCCGACGCCCTGGTGTCGATGCTGTGCGACCTGGTCGCCGAGCCTCTCGACGACCCCATGACGTCCGAAGTGGTGTCGGTTCCGACGCGGGGCATCGAGCGCTGGCTGACCCAGCGCCTCTCCACGCGGCTCGGCGCAACCGCGGGCGGCCAGGACGGGGTGTGCGCCAACATCGACTTTCCGTTCCCCGGAGCCTTGGTGAACCGGGCGTTGGCGCTCGCGGCGGGCGCCGAGCCCGATGCCGACCCCTGGTTGCCGCAACGTGCGGTGTGGCCTCTGATGGAGGTGGTCGACGACCACTTCGACGAGGAGTGGGTGGGCCCGCTTGCGGTGCATATGAGCAAATCAGGGACCACCGACGAGCGCTTCGGGAGCATCCGTCATGTGGCCGACCTCTTCGATCGCTACTCCGTGCACCGGCCGGACATGCTCCAGCGCTGGGCGAGGGGAGACCGTCGAGACGGCGAGACGCTGTGGCAGTACGAGTTGTGGCGGCGGCTGCGGGAGCGGATTGGGCGGCCCAGCCCGGCCGAGCGGCTGCTCGACGCGACGAGGCGACTGGGGGAGGAACCCGGGCTCCTCGACGTGCCGGCCCGGCTGTCACTGTTCGGTTTGACCAGATTGCCGGCGAGCTACCTCGACGTCCTCGAGGCCGTGGCGGAATGTCGTGCCGTGCACCTCTTCCTCCTGCATCCCTCCCCGGCCCTGTGGAGGCGTCTGGAACCCCAGGTCGGTCCCCCGTCGCGGCATGTGCTGCGTCGGGACGACCCCACGGCCACAACACCCCGCAACCCCCTGCTGGCGTCGTGGGGCAGGGATGCCAGAGAGATGCAGCTCGTCCTCGCCGGGGCCGTTCCCGACGGGCAGGAACCCGATCCGGTGTCCCCGGGCGGTCCGAGGACCCTGCTCCAGCTGATTCAGGACGACGTCCGGGCCGACCGCGCACCGGGGGGTGCGGGCGGGACGGAGGACGAGGACCGACCATTCCTGGACGGCGACGACGCCAGCGTCCGCGTCCATTCGTGTCACGGGCGCGGACGGCAGGTGGAGGTCCTGCGCGACGCCGTGCTCCACCTGCTGGAGCAGGACGAGACCCTCCAGACGCGTGACGTCATCGTCATGTGTCCCGACATCGAGGGTTTTGCCCCACTGATCGAGGCGACGTTCGGGGGGCACGACGAGGTCGACGGGTTGGATCGCCCCGCCCACCAGCTCGAGATCCGCCTGGCGGACCGCTCGCTCCGTCAGACCAATCCGGTGATGGGGGTGCTCGCCGAGGTTCTGGAGCTCGCCCCCGCACGCGTGACCGCGACGCAGATCCTCGACCTCGCGGGTCGCGAGCCGGTCCGCCGCCGGTTTCGCTTCAGCGACGACGATCTGTCCCGATTGGAGCAGTGGGTCCGGGAAGCCCGGGTGCGCTGGGGTTTCGACAAAGAACACCGAGAGGCTTTCGGGCTCGGCACCATCGGAGCCAACACGTGGCGGTCCGGCCTCGACCGGATGCTCCTTGGGGTGGCAATGGCGGATGAACGCCAGCGCCTCTTCGAGGGGGTGCTGCCGCTCGACGACGTCGAGACCAGCGACATCGACCTGGCCGGTCGCCTCACCGAGTTCATCGAGCGACTCCGCTGCGCGATCGATGCACTCGCCGAGACCCGTACGGTTGACCAATGGGCGAGCACGCTGGCCCGGATCTCGGATTCGCTGACGGCGACGACACCACGTGATGCATGGCAGCAGGCCCAGCTCACAGCCCTCCTCGAGGAGCTCGTCGGCGAGGCCACGGACGAGCAACGGGTCAGCTCTGTGCTGCTCGGCCGTGACGACGTCCGCTCGATCCTGGCGGACCGCCTGAAGGGCCGGCCGACGCGCGCGAACTTCCGGACCGGGCACATCACCGTGTGCACGCTGGTCCCGATGCGTTCCATCCCGCACAGGGTCGTGTGCCTGCTGGGACTCGATGACGGCAGCTTCCCGCGGCACATCGAGCGCGACGGAGACGATCTCTCGGCGCAGGACCCACGTGTCGGTGACCGTGACGTCAGGAGCGAGGACCGGCAGCTCCTGCTCGACGCACTCCTGGCCGCCCGCGAGCACCTGGTGATCACCTATACGGGCCGCGACGAGCGTTCCAACCTGCCCCGTCCACCCGCCGTCCCCGTGGGCGAGCTCCTCGACGTCGTCGACCGCACAGTGCAGACCGATGACGGTCCGGCATCGCAGGCCGTCATCGTCAAGCACCCGTTGCAACCCTTCGACCGCCGGAACTACGAGCCGGGCCGGCTCGTGTCAGGCGGACCCTGGAGTTTCGACGAGTTGCATCTGGCCGGCGCCCGCGCCGCACTCGCGCCGCGACGCGATGCGCCCGAGTTTCTGGAGCGTCCGCTCCCCGACGCCGTCGGCGACGAGGGGCTGATCGAGCTCGACCGCCTCGACCGCTTCGTACGCCATCCGGTCCGCGCGTTCCTGCGCGAGCGGCTCGGTGTCTCGCTGTGGGACCGCACCCGTGACTTCGAAGACGCCATCCCGATCGAGCTGGACGGGTTGGCAGAGTGGGAGATCGGCGAGCGCGTCCTCCGGGCCCGACTTGGGGGCGACGACTGGGCGACGTGCGAGGCCGCGGAGAAGGCGCGCGGCGCGCTGCCACCGTCCTCATTGGCCGATCCCCTGCTCAATGAGATGGCCTATTCGATTGAAGCGCTGGTCGCGGCGTCTCGCGAGGGTGTGGACGTAGCGCCGACGGCTGTCGACGTGCAGGTCGACCTGGCGGGCCTGTCAGAGGTGCTCGGCGCCGTGTCGGGTGTGCGTGGCGACGTCGTCCATACCGTCACCTACCGGAGGATGCAGCCCTCGCTGCGCCTGGTCGCGTGGGTCCGCTTGCTCGCCCTGAGCGCAGCCCGACCCGACCGTCCGTTCGAGGCGGTCACGATCGCCCGAGCCGAACGGAGATCGTCGCGCCTCGTGAGTCTGTCGAGGATCGGCCCGCTCGGTCCTGATCCGCAGACACGGAAGTTGGTCGCCGACGTCCACTTGCGCAATCTCGTGGACCTCTACCGGCGGGGGATGCGTGAGCCCCTGCCGCTGTACTGCAAGACGTCGGCGGCCTACGCCGCGGCCCGCCGGGCCGGAGCCGACGACGCGGACGTGCCCGCACTCGGCGAGTGGGAGTCGAACAGGGACTTCAAACGGGAGAACCGGGAGAACGAGCACCTCCTCGTGCTCGGCGGGGAGCTCTCGTTCGTCGAGATGGTGGCACGCTCGGGAGCGTCGGGCAATGACCAGGCGGACGAGGATGCGGTGTCGGGCGAATCCAGCCGGTTCGGGTTGTATGCCCGCAGGCTCTGGGACGGGCTGCTCGAGTTCGAGAAGATCGCCAACCAATGACGGCGCCGACAGATCCGCAGCCGTTCAACGTCTGCGGCCCGCTCCCCGCCGGTACGACCCTGCTCGAGGCGAGTGCGGGGACCGGGAAGACCTTCACCATCGCCGGACTCACGACGCGGTACGTGGCCGAGGCGAACTTGCCGATCGATCGTCTTCTCGTCATCACGTTCACGCGCATGGCCACGGGGGAGCTCCGTGAGCGGGTGCGGGAGCGCCTTGTACGTGCCCACGACGGACTCGTCGATGTGATGGCTGCCACGGAAGAGCACGCTGACGACGAGATCGTCCGCGTCCTCGCCGACGCTCCGCCTGCCGAGCAGGAGGTGCGCCGCGATCGGCTGGCCAAGGCGATCGCCGACTTCGACGCGGCCACGATCGAGACGACACACGGGTTCTGTCTCCAGGTCCTGTACGGGCTCGGCACGGCGGGTGACGTCGATCGCGAGGTCACCCTGGTCGAAGACGTGCGGGATCTTCTCGAGGAAGTGGTGGACGACCTCTATCTCCGCAAGTTCGCCCACCGCACGAACGAGCTCGGCTTCTCCCGCGAGGACGCACTCAAGATCGCACGGAAGGTGATGGAGCAACCCGATGCCGCCGTGGTCCCGGGCTTGTCCGATGCGGATGATCTGCCCTCCACGCGGCGCCGGTTCGCACGGGCTGTCCACGAAGAGATGGATCGCCGGAAGCGGACGCTGAAGATCCTGACCTATGACGATGTCCTGATCCGCCTCCGTGACACGTTGCGCGACCCGACCCGCGGTGCTGTCGCGCGCGCTCGCCTGCGTGAACGCTACGACGTCGTTCTCGTCGACGAGTTCCAGGACACCGATCCCGTCCAGTGGGAGATCATGCACCGCGCGTTCGGTGATCAGGGGACGACCCTTGTCCTGATCGGCGATCCCAAGCAAGCGATCTACGCGTTTCGCGGGGCCGACGTGGACACCTATCTCAGGGCCAAGCACCACGTGCAGTCCGAGTGGACGCTCGATGTGAACTGGCGCAGTGATGCGGGCCTCCTGCGCGCGTACGATGCGCTCTTCGCCGGTGCCCAGCTCGGACAGGCGGGCATTTCGTACCGGAACGTCCATGCCGCAGACGCCAACGCGGCATCCCGGCTTGTTGGCGCGCCGCTGGCTTCACCGCTGCGGGTCCGCATCGTGCGAGCCGAGGACCGCCTGGTGGCGCGCACGCAGCAGGGCCAACTCAAGGCACCGGATGCGCGCGAGTTCATCGCCGGCGATCTCGCCGCCGAGACGGTCCAGCTGCTGAGGGCGGAGCCCGAGGTCGTCACACGCCGCCGCGACGGCACGGAGGTGGCGCGCAGACCGCTGCATCCCGGCGATGTCGCTGTCCTCGTGCGCTCGAACAAGCACGCCGTGACGGTGCGTGATGCCCTGCGCGCGGTCGGGGTCCCCGCTGTGATCGGCGGCGCCGGGTCGGTGTTCGTCTCCGAGTCGGCCCGCGAATGGCTGCGGTTGCTCGAAGCGCTCGAACGTCCCGCATCGCGGGAGCGCGCGTCACTGGTGGCCCTGACCCAATTCATCGGGTGGTCAGCCGAAGAGGTGGCGCGCGCCGATGAGGGCCGATGGGAGGATCTCCACTGGTCCCTGCACAACTGGGCCCGGTGCCTGCGCGACCAGGGTGTCGCCTCTTTGTACGAGACGATCAGCGGCCACACCGGCTTGCCGGCCCGTGTGTTGTCACGTCCCGATGGCGAGCGGTTCATGACCGACCTGCGCCACCTCGCGCAGCTGCTGCACGAGGCAGGGGCGATCGAGGGGGTGGGACCGACGACACTGGCCAATTGGCTCGGTCGCCGTATCGTCGAGGCAGATCGCGAGGCGGAGACCGAGGAGCGCACGCGGCGCCTCGAGTCGGACGCCAACGCGGTCCAGGTGATCACGATCCATCGGAGCAAGGGGCTCGAGTTCCCGGTGGTGCTGTGCCCCTACGCCTGGGACGGGTACATCCACAAGGCGGATGTACCGGTGTTCCACGACCCGGGGAACGCCCACGAGCGCACCATCGACGTCGGATGCCCCGGTCCGGAGCTGATCGCCCACAGGAAGCTGGAGGAGATCGAAGGACAGGGCGAAGATCTGCGCCTTCTCTACGTCGCTTTGACGCGTGCCCAACACCAGACCGTGATCTGGTGGGCCGGCAGCAGGGACACCAAGAATTCACCCTTGTCGCGGCTGATGTTCGCCCGTGGGCCGGGCGGTGAGGTGCTGCCGCACGGGAAGAAGTCGCAGCCTGATTCCGCGGTCGAGCAGGCCTTCTCCGCGTTGGGCCCCGAGGTATCCGTCGAGCACGTGACCCCGCCCCCCGACGTCCGGTGGCAACCGGACGTCGGCACCGCCGCCGACCTCGAGGCCGCCCTCTTCGACCGCTCTCTCGACGTCGACTGGCGTCGCGTGTCGTACTCGAGCATCACCCGAGCGCTGCACGGAGAGCCGCTCATCGGCAGCGAGCCGGAGGAGCCGCTGACCTCCGACGAAGAGACGCCAGTCGCCCCCTGGGGCACGGTCGGAACCGGATCGGACGAGGACTGGCTCCGGTCCACGGCACTCGGGCTCGCCGGTATGCCCGGTGGCGCCCTCGTCGGCACCATCGTCCACAGCGCGCTGGAGAGGATCGACTTCGCCTCGCCCGACCTCGTGACAGAGGTCGAAGAGGCAGTCGAACACGAGTTGGCCTGGCGAAGTGTGGATCTCGGGAACAAGGACGCTGCCGTTGCCGGGCTCTGCGCGGCTCTCGAGTCACCGCTCGGCCCCTCAGTTGGTGAGGTGCGGCTGTGTGACATCGCCCGCGACGACCGACTCGACGAGTTGGGATTCGAGATCCCGCTCGTCGGTGGCGACGTGCCCACGGCGCAGCTCCACGTGTCCGATCTCGCCGACGTGCTCGAGATGCACCTGAGCCCCGGTGACCCGGTACGCGCTTACGCGGACCGTCTGCGCGACCAGGCGCTCGACGGCGTGCTCCGCGGCTACCTGAACGGGAGCCTCGACCTCGTGTTCCGGCTGCCTGGCGACCGCTTCGTGCTGGCCGACTACAAGACGAACAGGCTGGCCCCGCCCGACGAGACGCTCACGGCCTGGCACTACCGTCCAGAGGCGATCGAGTCCGAGATGGCGGAGGCTCACTATCCCCTGCAGGCGCTCATCTACTCCGTGGCGCTGCACCGGTACCTGCGCTGGCGCCTGCCCGGGTACGACGTGGCGCAGAACCTCGGCGGTGTCCTGTACTTGTTCCTGCGTGGCATGAGTGCATCGGAACCCACCCGGATCGGCGAGCACCCCGTCGGGGTCTGGTTCTGGCGGCCACCGCCAGGGTTGGTGGAGTCGTTGAGCGATCTGTTCGACCGAGGCGTTCACCCGTGATGCCGACCGAGGAGCTGGACCGTTTTGACCCCGCACTGGCCCTGGGCGCGAAGGGGCTGCTGCGCGAATTCAACGAGGCCGGCGTGCTGGCTGCCTCGGATGTCCACGTCGCGGACAGGTTGACCGCGCTGAGCAGCGTCACCGATGACCTCGTGCGGCTCGGGGTCGGCTTTGCCGCCAGGGCACCGCGTCTGGGTCACGTGTGCGTCGACCTTGGCGCGATCAGGCTCACCGCGAGCAGCGAGTCGGATGCGGACACCGACGTCGATGCCCTGCCCTGGCCGGACCCGGATGCCTGGCTGGCCGCCATGCGTGCCGGCCCTCTCGTCGGGGACGATCGTCCGCTGCATCTCTCGGGAACGAACCTGTATCTGAACCGGCTCTGGGTGGACGAGCTCCAGGTGGCCTCCGATCTCCTCGAGCTGGCCTCCCCAGCTGCGGACGGAGTCGACGAGGCATTGCTGACCAAGGGCCTGGCCCGGATGTTCCCTGCCGGCTCCGCCGACGCAGACCCGGCTCACCTCCAGACCCTGGCTGCTGCGGTCGCGGTGCTCCGGAGAGTCTCGGTCATCGCCGGCGGTCCGGGGACGGGCAAGACCACCACCGTTGCCCGTGTCCTCGCGTTGCTCCAGGAGCAGGCGATGGCGCAGGGCCGCCCCCCGCCCCTCATTGCATTGGCTGCCCCCACGGGCAAGGCCGCAGCCCGCCTGGAAGAGGCGGTACGCGCCGAGGCGCCGCGGATGGGTCTCGACGACGATCTGCAGCAACGGCTTCGTGGCTTGCGCGGCATGACGCTCCACCGACTCCTCGGCTTCAATCCGGGCAACCGGACGCGCTTCCGCCACAACCGGTCGAACCCTCTCCGCCACGACGTGGTCGTGGTCGACGAGACCTCGATGGTGGCCCTTTCGACGATGGCGCGCCTGCTCGAAGCCATCCGCCCTGACGCCCGCCTGATCCTCGTTGGCGACCCGGAGCAGCTGGCCTCGGTGGAGGCCGGCGCAGTGCTCGGCGACATCGTCGGACCGGCCTCGGCGGGCCTGTGCATGGGGAGCGCGGCGCGCGTTCGCCTGGAGTCGGTCACCCGGTGTCCCGTGGCCGAGGTCGCAGGCGCCCATCATTCGGCTATCGGGGACGGCGTGGTCTCGCTGCGTCACGTGCACCGCCACCGGGGAGCCATTGCCGAATTGGCCCGGGCGATACAGCGCGGTGATGAGGACGCCGCACTGGCAGCGTTGGACGCGGGCGAGTCGAACGTCCAGTGGATCCCCCTCGAGGCGTCACAACCTGCGGCCGAGGGCGTCGACGCGATCCGCGCCCTTGCCGTGCACAGCGGCCGTGACGCCATTGAGGCGGCGAAGTCCGGTGACGCCAGGGGGGCGCTCCAGGCGCTGGGGGGGTTCCGCCTCCTCTGCGCGCATCGGCGAGGACCCGAGGGCGTCACGACCTGGACCCAGCTCATAGAGAGATGGCTCCTGGCCGAGGTCGAGGACTTTGCCGTGGGGGCCGATTGGTACGTCGGGCGTCCGCTCATCGTGACGGAGAACGACCACGCCCTGCAGCTCTTCAACGGCGACATCGGTGTCGTGGTCAAAGGACGCGACAGGCCCATGGAGGCAGCCTTCGAGCGGGGTGGCGACATCGTCACGGTCAGCCCCACTCGGCTGGCCGCGGTCGACACCGTGTACGCCATGACGGTCCACAAGAGCCAGGGCTCCCAGTTCGAGGTGGTCGCTTTCGTGCTGCCCGCGCCCGGCTCGCGGATCCTCACTCGGGAGCTGCTCTACACGGCGGTCACCCGCGCCCAGGAGCGCCTCCTCCTCGTCGGCCCCGAGGAGTCGATCCGATCTGCCATCGCGAGGCCGATCGCGCGCGCGTCGGGATTGCGGAATGCCCTGTGGGGCGTCGGGAACGATCCCGCCGCGACGTCGGATGGCGTCGGCCGGTGATGCCGCCGCACTGTCAATGACAACGCGGTGTCAACGACCGGCGAACCGCACATCGAAGACCCGGCACGCCGGCCTACGACGCCCCGACGCCCGTTTGGTGTGGAAGTCCCGGTCTGACCATCCCCGTTTGCCGATTTCCCGTTATTTATGCTCCCATCGCAAAGAAAATCCCTGGTCTCAACGCAAAAACAGCCGCTACACAGGTTGGATTCAGGGTGTTGACCCATGATGAGACTGCAATGACTCCGTAACAAAGGCGGAGCCTGAGAGAAGACAAAGGTGACGATGAAGATCCTGGTTCTCGGAGGAGACGGCTATCTCGGTTGGCCAACCGCCTTACATCTGTCGGCGCTGGGACACGAGATCACGATCGTCGACAACCTCGTGCGCCGCGAATACGACCGGGAGATGGGCGTTGACAGCCTGGTGCCCATCGCTCCGCTGCAGGATCGTGTCAACCGCTGGGAGCAGCTCTCGGGGCACGCGATCAACGTCCGGATCGGCAATCTCACCGATGCTGCCTTCACCTACGGCGTTGTCATCGAAGCCAAGCCCGACGCCATCGTGCACTTCGGAGAGCAGCGCTCGGCGCCCTACTCCATGATCGACCGGGAGCACGCGGTCTACACCCAGGTCAACAACGTTGTCGGGAACCTGAACGTCATGTACGCCATTCAGGAGACGAACCCCGAGATCCACCTCGTGAAGCTCGGGACCATGGGGGAGTACGGGTATCCCAATATCGACATCGAAGAGGGGTTCATCGAGATCACCCACAAGGGACGGACCGACGTGCTGCCCTATCCGAAGCAGCCGGGCTCCTTCTACCACCTGTCCAAGGTGCACGACAGCCACAACATCATGTTCGGCTGCCGCATCTGGGGACTGCGTGCCACCGACCTCAACCAGGGCATTGTCTACGGGCAGTCGACGGAGCAGACCGACCTCGA
This sequence comes from Acidimicrobiales bacterium, assembly GCA_052140165.1. Taxonomy (GTDB): domain Bacteria; phylum Actinomycetota; class Acidimicrobiia; order Acidimicrobiales; family RAAP-2; genus Bog-473. The sequence continues at coordinate 7,561 of JBKQUM010000114.1, read as the reverse complement.
TCCCGTGTTGGCCACCCGCTTCGACTACGACGGCGTCTTCGGGACGGTGCTGAACCGCTTCTGCGTCCAGGCCGTGACGGGACACCCGCTGACCGTCTACGGCGCCGGTGGCCAGACCCGGGGCATGCTCAACATCCGCGACACCCTGGCCTGCGTCACGCTGGCGATCGACAACCCCGCCGACCGTGGCGAATTCCGGGTCTTCAACCAGTTCACCGAGTCCTTCTCCGTGCGCGACATGGCGCTCATGGTCAAGAAGGTCGCCCCGAATCGGGTCGACATCGCAGAGGGCCTGGCCAATCCGCGGGTCGAGAACGAGGAGCACTACTTCAACGCCGCCAACACGAAGCTCCTCGACCTCGGCCTTCAGCCGCACCTCCTGACCGACGAGGTGATCTCCGAGATCCTCGAGCTGGTGGAGCGCTATCGAGACCGGGTGGACGTGCGGGCCATCGCCCCCACAGTCCAGTGGCGTTCGAGCGCCAGCACGCTGACCACAGCGGGCGAAACCCCGGACTCCTCCTTCCTCGCGGTGTAAGTCTGCACGTGCGGCAGTAGTTTCCTGTGGCGATGTCGCCACGCAGGTCACGCCGACGCGCGCGCCGTCGATCACCGGCCCGCCCGGTCATCCTGCTCCTTGCAGCGGTGATCGTGCTGGCGCTCCTCGTGGGCGGGCTCACCCAGGTGTCGCGGCAATCGCAGGGCTACGACGCCAACTCGAACCGGTCGCTTGCCGCGCAAGGGTCGGTGATCGCCGAGCAGTCCAACACGACGGCGTCGCAGGTGCGCAGCCTGATGAACAACCTGCAGACGCAGGACCGACAGGCATTGCAGGCCTCCCTCGATGCCGCAGTGCAGGAGACGGCCCGCCAGTCGGCACGGGCGGACCTCGCCGCAGGGTCGGCGCCGTCGGGCTCGGTCGCGGGTGAGTTCGCCGCCGTCTTCGCCGAGCGGGCGCAGTCCATGAGCGAGCTGCGGGACGCGCTCGACGGTTTCCTCGGTATGCAGCCGATTCCCTCCGCTGGAATCCCGGCCACCGACTCGGCCACCTCCCAGAGTGTCGTCAGCCAGACCGCCCTCCTGTCGGCGACACAGGCGACGAACCGCATCGCTGCCGCCGGTGCGTTGCTGTCCCGCTCGGACAGCGTGTACCGCTCCGTGCGGCGCTCCCTCGCGGCGGCGGCGGGCAACGCCAGGCTGCCCAAGTCGGTCTGGGTGAGTGATCCACAGCTGTGGCAGGTGGGAACGGTGGCGGCGCAGGTCGACCTGATTGCCACCTCGTCCACGCTCGAGGCGACGCATTATGTCCTCCTGCGCACCGTTCGCCTGAGCCCTCCCGCCCTGCCCCCGCCGCCCGGCGCGCCATCCACCGTGTCGGTCCTGAGCCCCACGTCGCTGCTCGGCGTGACGGTGGTGCTCGGGAACGACGGCTCGTCCGGGGAGCCGCACGCATCGGTCCGCATCACACTGGCGAACCAGTCCTCGGGGGCGACCGTGACCAAGGTCGAGACCACTGCGCTGGCCCTCGGTGGCTCGGTGGCACTGCCGACAGCCACCTTCCACGTGAAGCCCGGGTCCACCTACCAGCTCACGGTTGCGGTGATCCCTCCGGCGGGCCAGGCCGTGACAGTCGGCACGGTGACGCAGCAGGCACTGCAGGTCGCACCCGCCACCTGAGTCGCAGGGGGACCCGCCGGGACGCGTGTCGACCGCACGCACGCCGTGGCCATAGGATCGGAGCGCACCGAAGTCAGGAATTGGAGGGCTCTTCACGTGGCCGAGAGCATCACGATCACGGACAATCGCAATGGCGAGTCCATGGAGATTCCGCTGGTCAACGGCGGGGTCTCGGCCGAGGAGTGGGCAAAGCTCCTCCCAGGGGTGTGGTTCTTCGACCCCGGCTTCATGTCCACGGCGGCCTGCGAGAGTGCCATCACGTATCTCGACGGTGACGCCGGGATCCTGCGCTACCGCGGGTACCCCATTGAGCAACTGGCGGAGAGTTCGACGTACCTCGAGGTGGCGTATCTCCTCTTGAACGGCGAACTCCCCGACGAGGAGCAGTTCGCCGCCTGGCGTCACGACGTGACGTACCACACGTTCATCCACGAGAACGTCCGCAAGCGCTTCCTGGAGGGATTCCACTACGACGCCCACCCCATGGGCATGCTGGTCTCCGCCGTCGCAGCGCTGTCAACCTTCTACCTCGATGCCAAGGACATCTTCGATCCGGAGTCGCGGAACAAGCAGATCATCCGTCTCATCGCCAAGATGCCGACGCTGGCCGCCGCGGCACATCGCTTCAGCGTGGGGATGCCCTTCGTGTATCCAGACAACTCGCTCGACTTCGCCCCCAATTTCCTCTCCATGCTCTGGAAGGTCGCCGAGCCGAGGTTCGAGGCCGATCCCGTCCTGGCCCGTGCGCTCGACGTCCTCTTCATCCTGCACGCCGACCATGAGCAGAACTGCTCGACCACGGCCATGCGCGTGGTCGGCTCGTCGCACTCGGATCCCTACTCGGCCACCGCCGCTGCCGCGGCAGCGCTCTATGGTCCCCGTCACGGTGGCGCCAACGAGGCCGTGATCCGCATGTTGACCGACATCGGCAGCATTGAGAACGTGCCGGACTTCATCGCGACGGTCAAGGCGGGAACCAGCGGGCAGCGCCTCCAGGGCTTCGGGCACCGCGTCTACAAGAGCTACGACCCCCGGGCCAAGATCATCAAGCGCACCGCCGACGAGGTCTTCGAGGTGACGGGTAAGAACCCGCTGCTCGACATCGCGCTGAAACTCGAGGAGATCGCGCTCAGCGACGAGTACTTCATCTCACGTCGTCTCTACCCGAACGTCGACTTCTACTCGGGTCTCATCTACCAGGCCATGGGGTTCCCGCTCGAGATGTTCCCCGTCCTCTTCGCCATCCCGCGCACCTCGGGATGGCTCGCCCACTGGCAGGAGATGCTCGACCAGGACTCCAAGATCGCCCGCCCGCGCCAGCTCTACATCGGCCCGGAGAGCCGCGACTACGTCCCCATGGAATCGCGCTAGGGCCCGCTCACCGCGCCTTCGGTCTTTTGTCGCAGGATGCGGGTCAACCCCTCCTGGACCATGGAGACGCAGAGGTGGCCGGACTGGTCGAAGAGAAAGCCCCGGGCGAGGCCGCGCCCTCCGATGGCGACGGGTGAATCGGTGTCGTAGAGCAGCCATTCGTCGGCCCGGAAGGGCCGGTGGAACCACATGCAGTGGTCAAGGCTGGCGCTCATGAAACCCTCGTCGCCCCAGCGCACCTCGTGCGGGGCGAGGATGGTGTCGATCAGGGACATGTCCGAGGCGTAGGTCGCCACACAGGCATGCAGGAGCGGATCGTCGGGCAACTCGCCGTCGGCGCGGATCCACAGCCGATGGCAGGGTTCGCCGGCGCCCCGCGAGTGCCAGGGCAGCTCGCCGATGTGGCGCTGGTCGATGGGATGGGGGCGGTCGAACCACTCGGCCAGCTCGTCCTTCCACGGCTCGAGGCGCTCGGCGAGCGGTGCCAGGGCTTCGGGCGCGGGCACCTCGGGCATGGGGAACTGGTGCTGAGGTCCCTCGTCGTGGTCGTGGAAGGAGGCCTCGAGGTTGAAGATGGCCCGGCCGTGCTGGACGGCGACGACGCGCCGGGTCGTGAACGACCTTCCGTCGCGGATCCTGTCCACCTCGTAGAGGATGGGCACCATCGGATCGCCGGGCCGCAGGAAGTACGAGTGCAGTGAGTGGACGCGACCGTGCTCGACCGTGCGCCCGGCCGCCATGAGGGCTTGCCCGGCCACCTGCCCGCCGAACACACGCTGGCGCTCCTCGTTGGGCTGGATGCCCCGGAAGATGTTGACCTCGATGGGCTCGAGGTCAAGCAGGTCGACGAGGAATTCCAGGGACGTGCTCATCCGTCCATGTTCGCAGGCGTCGGGGCGTGCCCCGGCACGAGCACGCGGCCGCGGCCCCCACTACCCTGCGGCGACATGGCACAGGTGTCCCCAGCCCGCGAACTCGGCGAGATCGTCTTCCCGAGCGGGTTCACCTGGGGCGTCGCCACGGCGGCGCACCAGATCGAGGGAGGCAACGTCAACAACGACTGGTGGGCGTGGGAGCACGACCCCGCGTCGGGGACCCTCGAGCCGAGCGGAGATGCCTGTGACTCGTTCCACCGCTGGCGCGAGGACGTGCAGCTCGTGGCCGACATGGGACTCGGCGCCTACCGCTTCTCGCTGGAGTGGAGCCGCATCGAGCCCGCGGAGAGCGAGTTCTCGACGGCCGCGCTGGAGCACTACCGGCGCATGTGCGCCGCCTGCCACGGGCACGGGATCATCCCCGTCGTCACCTTTCACCACTTCACGACGCCGCGGTGGCTGGCCGAGCGCGGTGGCTGGGAGGCGCCCGACGCCCCTGAGTGCTTCGCCCGGTTCGTGGCCCGGGCCTCCGCGTACCTCGGAGATCTCATCGGATGGGCCTGCACCATCAACGAACCGAACGTCGTGGCCGTCATGGGGTATTTCCAGGGCGAGTATCCCCCGGGAGTCAAGGAGGACTTCGGGCGCTACGCCGCCGTCAACGAGGCGATGGTCCGCGCCCATCGATTGGCCGTCGACGCCCTCCGCTCCGGCCCGGGCGACTTCCCGGTCGGGCTCACGCTCTCCATGGCCGAGATCACAGCCGACCCCGGCGGTGAGGCGTTGCGCGACGCGGCCGAGGAGATGCTCGAGAACATCTTCCTGCGGGCGACCGGCGGCGACGACTTCGTGGGGGTGCAGTGCTACACACGGATGCACTTCGGCCCCGAGGGGCTGGCGCCCAACGATCCCGATGTGCCGGTGACCCAGATGGGCGATGAGCTTTGGCCACAGGCGGTGGAGCACACGGTGCGGCGTGCGGCGGTGGTCAGCGGGCGCCCGGTGGTGGTGACCGAGAACGGGATCGCGACGGCCGACGACGCAGAGCGCATCGCGTTCCTCTCCGACGCGCTCCGGAGCGCCCATCGCTGCCTTGCCGAGGGGATCGATCTGCGGGGCTACTTCGTGTGGAGCCTGCTGGACAACTTCGAATGGCATCTCGGGTACGGCCCCAAGTTCGGCTTGGTCGCAGTGGCCCCCGACACCTTTGAGCGACGACCCAAACCGAGCGCCCACTGGTTCGGAACGGTCGCTCGCTCCAACCGCCTCGTCACAGGCGGTACATAGCCGGTTGACAGGGGGCCAAATGGCCGCCGGGCTAGGGTGGCCCCGTGCCTGTACCGCCCTCGGAGGGCGCAGCCCGCGACAGCGGGGGCCCCATGCTCGACGCCGACGGGCATCGCCCCATCGCTCATATCTGGTCTTCCGATGAGCCGCTGGTGGTTCGGCTGCGCCAGATCATGGCTCACCCCTCGAGCGTCAAGCTGATCAAGTACGCCGGGGTGTCCGTGATCTCGACCATCGTGTCGCAGGTCACCCTGCTCCTCGTCTTCGGCGTGTTCCGCCTGATGTCCGAGGTGCCGGCGAACATCCTGGCCAATGTCCTGGCGACCATCCCCTCGTACACGCTCAACCGCCGTTGGGTGTGGGGGAAGGGGGGCAAGTCGCACTTCTGGCGGGAGGTCATGCCGTTCTGGGTGCTCTCCTTCATCGGGCTGGCCTTCTCGAGCCTCGCCGTATGGCTCGCCGGCGACTTCGCCCGCGATCACGGATTGAGCCATGCCGCCACTTCACTCCTGGTGAACGCGGCGAATCTCTTCTCGTTCGCCATCCTGTGGATCGTCAAGTTCGTGATCTACAACAAGCTGTTCCACGTCGACCCGGTCGAGTACGACGAGCACCACGGAGACCGAGTCGAGTATGACGAGCACCACGGAGACCGATAGGCCGCACCGTCCGACGCCCCGACGCGTGCCGGAGCCTCACGCAGCGCGAGAGGTCGCGGTCAGTCCCTGAAGTTGTCGAACTGCAGGGGTATCCCGAAGTCCTCGGCCTTGCATTTCGCGATCACCTCTTGGAGGTCGTCGCGCTTCTTGCCCGTGACCCGGAGCTGATCGCCCTGGGTCTGAGAGGACACGCCCTTGAGACCCAGGTCCTTGATGAACTTGTTCAACCGCTTGGCGTGGTCCGAGGAGATGCCCGCCTTGATGGCTACCTTCTGGCGGGCGGTGCCCTTCTGGGCCTCCTCGATCTTCCCGTCCTCGAACGCCTTCAGCGAGACCTGGCGCCTGACCAGCTTCTCGTCCAGCACCTGGTGCAGGGCGCGCAGCCGGTCCTCCGTCGAGGACCGCAGCACGAGCTCGGTGTCGCTGAGCTCAATGGCCGATTCGGTGTTCTTGAAGTCGAAGCGAGTGGCGGCCTCCCGGTTGGCCTGGTCGACAGCGTTGCGTACCTCCTGCATGTCGACTTCCGAGACGATGTCAAACGTGGGCATGGCGTCAGCGTACCGGCGCCACCTGCCGTTCTGCGGGGGCCGGCGCGACTATCCTCGCCGGCTGCGGGTCGGTGTCCGAGTGGCCAAAGGAAACAGGCTGTAAACCTGTCGGTTAACACCTACGGAGGTTCGAATCCTTCCCGGCCCACGCAGAACCAGTCAGGGGAGGGACAGTCGGGTCCGATGGCCCTTGCCTCCCCCCCGCTTGCCGTTACAATGCGGTTGCAGATCGATTGCGGGTGCATGCTCCCCGGGGCGTGGGCACCGCTCCCTCCCCCGGGTCGTAGCCCCCGGAAACGACAAGCGAGACTGACACCCCGTGGACGAAAGCGCGATGTCCCCTTCACCACCGGTCCTGGACCGGGTCAGGACGTGCCTCCGCCGACTCTCCATGCGGGCCGACGCGGTGCGTCTGCGCGTCACTCCACGCGTCACGCTGACGCAGCGGGTCGAGGCCGAGTCCGGCGGACCCAACGACTGGTCCTTCCTGCGCCGGCCCGCGATCCTGGGATTCGTCGCGGTCGTCTCCATCTGCGTGGGCGCATCGCTGCCGAGCTCACCCTTCAAGCTCGAGATGGGTGGCACCTGGTTCTTCGGTGAGGCCGACTGGCCGTCGACCGCGTTGCTGCTGCCCGGCGTCGTGGCCGTCTACGGCGGGATGGTCCTCTTCGTGCGCGTGTGGTTCGGCCTGTACCAGACGCTCCGGGCCAGGCCCGGCGTGCCCATCCGCCCGCTGGTGTACATGCTCGCCCTCTGGATTCTCCCGCTGCTGGCGGTGGCGCCGCTCTTCAGCCGGGACGTCTTCTCCTACGCCGCCCAGGGCGAGATGATGAGCCACCACATCAACCCGTACCACTACGGGCCCGGCACCCTGGGCTCCGGGCCCTACGTGTCGGGGGTCGACCCGCTGTGGGCGAACACGCCCGCCCCGTACGGGCCGCTGTTCCTCATGCTGGCCGGATGGTCCGCCTCGCTGAGCCTCCACCACGCGCTGATCACCGTCGTGCTGCTGCGGCTGCAGTCGGTGGCCGGCATCGCGCTGATCGCCTACTGCATCCCGAAGCTGGCCCGCTCGTTCGGTCGCGACGCCGGCCCGGCCTTCGTGCTGGCCGTGCTCAACCCACTGACGCTGCTGGCACTCGTG
>JBKQUM010000113.1:0-84984 GCA_052140165.1 Acidimicrobiales bacterium | reverse complement strand
AACCAAGGGGCGGCCTACATCTACGTGAAGGGCGCTTCCGGCTGGCCGACCAAACCGACGACCACGCTGTCGGACCCGGCGGCAACCAGTGGCGACTACTTCGGCGCTCCAGTGGTGGTGTCGGGGAAAACCGCAATAATCGGCGCCCCAAACACCAAGTCGCACGCCGGAGCGGCCTACATCTACGTGAAGGGCGCTTTCGGCTGGCCGACCACGCCGGCTACCACGCTGTCGGACCCGGCGGCGACCAGTGGCGGCTACTTCGGCTTTTCGGCAGCGGTGTCGGGGCAAACAGCGGAGCAAACCGCCGTCATCGGCGCCTTCGGCACTAGCTCGTCTGCCGGAACGGCCTACATCTACGTAAAGGGCGCTTCCGGCTGGCCGACCACGCCGACTACAGCGCTGCAGGACCCGGCAGCGACCTCAAGCGACTGCTTCGGATGGTCGGTAGCGGTGTCGGGGAAAACCGCCGTTGTCGGCGCCCTGTCACCACCCGTGTGTGACGAAGGGGATAACCACGGGGCGACCTACATCTACGTGAAGGGCGCTTCCGGCTGGCCGACCAAACCGACGACTACGCTGTCGGACCCGGCGGCGACCAGTGGCGACTACTTCGGCGAGGCGGTGGCAGTGTCGGGGAGGACCGCCTTCATCGGCGCCCAGTATAAGTTGAACCACGGGGCGACCTACATCTACGTGAAGGGCGCTTCCGGCTGGCCGACCAAACCGACTACCACGCTGTCGGACGGGGCAATCGGAGGCGTGTTCGGCGTCTCGGTGGCGGTGTCGGGGACGACCGCTGTCCTCGGCGCCGCGGCAACCAACTCGGGCGCCGGGGCGGCTTACATCTACAACGCCTGAGCCGAGCCGCCCTGGTGCACCACTCACAATGTGTTGTGGATCCGGAGCGAAGTCCAGGATGGTGTGCTTGCAGTCCGCTAACTGTTGCCGATCGGCACATCGGGGCGTGTGGATAACTGGCTATGGGCGACCGAGGCAACACGATGGCCCAGAGCGATTCCGGTCGGGGGAGCGCCGATGAGGCTGGACATCCCGTTGGAGTAAGGCCGTTCGACCCTAGTCGTCGAATTCCAAAGGCCTAACATCCAGAAGCAAACGTTTTTCTCCGGAGTGTTGCCATGGCGCAGGGTGTTGGGTCCCGATTCTCCCGGTTTGCGATGAGGGCGGGTACTGCTGTCGGTGTGGTTGGACTGGCTACCGTCGCCCTTTCATTGACGCCCGTGGGAGTCCCACCAGCGTCCACCTTGACACCCCCTTACGCCTACGTGGTCAACTCCGACTCCAACACCGTGAGCGTCATCAAGACCTCCACCAACACGGTGGTGAAGACGGTGGGGGTCGGCCGGTATCCATTAGGGGTCGCCATCACCCCCAACGGGGGCTACGCCTACGTGGTCAACTCCGGCTCCAACACCGTGAGCGTCATCAAGACCTCCACCAACACAGTGGTGAAGACGGTGAGGGTCGGCATCTATCCACACGGGATCGCCATCACCCCCAACGGGGGCTACGCCTACGTGGTCAACACCGGCTCCAACACCGTGAGCGTCATCAAGACCTCCACCAACACAGTGGTGAAGAAGGTGAGGGTCGGCATCGCTCCATCATGGGTCGCGATCACCCCCAACGGGGGCGACGCCTACGTGACCAACTTTCCCCCAAACTACGCCAGCGCCGTGAGCGTCATCAAGACCTCCACCAACACGGTGGTGAAGACGGTGGCGGTCGGCGGCCAACCAGAGGGGGTCGCCATTACCCCCAACGGGAGCGACGCCTACGTGACCAACGTCGGCGGCACCGTGAGCGTGATCAAGACCTCCACCAACACGGTGGTGAAGACGGTGGAGGTCGGCGGCCAACTAGCCGGGGTCGCCATCTCCCCCAACGGGAGGGACGCCTACGTGACCAACTTCAACTCCGGCTCCGTGAACGTCATCAAGATCTCCACCAACACGGTGGTGGCGACGGTGGCGGTCGGTCCCGCGCCATACTGGATCGCCATCACCCCCAACGGGAGCGACGCCTACGTAACCTTCGCCAACGCCGTGAGCGTGATCAACACCTCCACCAACACGGTGGTGACGACGGTGGGGGTCGGCCACTATCCACAAGGGGTCGCCATCACCTGAGTTTCTAGACGCACAAGCCCCTTTCGGTGCTCGATAAGAACCGACGTTCCGGTCGAGACTTATCTAGATCAGCACTACCTAACAGAAGGTCAGCAGCTCCTAAACGAAGTTCGCCAATGCCTCGACGGTCAGTACGAAGTCGTGACTCGCGAGGATTGGTGGGGTGAACCGGGCCTGCCGTTCGACCAGCCGGGACGGAGGTCCTGACGACCAACTCCACTGCCCCAGCTCGCTGCCGGTTCGGTGGGCGGGAAGTGTCCTGACCTTGAAGCCTTGGTGAACATCCCACCACAATGAGGAATGCCTGGCGTAGCGAACCGCTGGGTTGGGTATGGTGATCTTATCGGCGAAGGGGATCAAGGCAGGAGTCGGCGATGCACAATCCATCGCATCACCCCCAGATTTCACGGCGCAACGATGGTCAATGGGTCGTGAGTTGCGCAGAGTGCCAGCGAGACCGCGGGGCGGCAGTTCCGATTGGAATCGGTATGCCCCTTCCGTCACACCACGTCGCGGAAATGTTGCGTGACAACCATCTGGGAGGACCGAGGCCGGGGCGCAACGGCGGCTAACACATTACGGGTTGGGCCCACCACACTTCGCCGGGTCGGTGGCGGTTCGGCGGGCACTTCGACGCCGGCGTTGATCAGGGTCGGGTCCCGTCTACGTTGCAGAATGGGCCAGAGCCAAGATCGGGCGATTCGAAGGAAGAGAGGCGCTTGTGATCACGTTGATCGGCACCGTCGCCGCGATCCTGACAACCGTGTGCTGGTTGCCCTAGTTGATCAAGACGACGCGCACCCGCGAAGCGGGAGACTTCCACTGGCTCTACCTTGCAATGCTCGGAATCGGCATCGCCGCGTGGTTCACTTACGGCGTCCTCCAACACGACGCACCCATCTACCTGGCTAACGGAATAACGCTTTGCTTGGTGGCGGTCATCGCCATTGTGAAGGCTCGTCAGGGGGTCGGAGTGTCCGAACTCGGGACTCCGTGATCGTTGGATTGACACTTCAAGGGTTACGCCGTCGCCGAGGCAAGAAAACCTACCTGCCGCCGTTCGCCGGGACGAGACCATGGCGAATCAGCGATCGCCTCCGTCGCGTCTTCGCCGGTTCTTGTTGGTTGTTGTTCGTTCCCGCGAGGCGCCTCCGTCTAGGGCAGTTCGCCGATTGCTTTGAACAGGAGCAGCAGGCAGAAGAGAATCTCAATTCCGGCCGTGATCTGGCGTGCATGACCACTCACAAACTCGTTGAGTCCAGACAACACCGGGTCAGCTTTGTGGCCGAGTACTACTACCAGCAGAAGAGGTACGAGGACCGGAAGCAACGTGATGAGTATCAGGATGACAACGACCACCGCCTTCTCCGCCAGATCGACTGACGAATGGGGGATCTGGTGGAGGGCGGCAAGGAAGAGGACCAGAGTGGAGAAATTGACCAACATTGCGAAAGCCCCGAGACCCCAGAACGAGACCGTGGGTGCATCGAGCATCCGCGAAGCCATACGGTTGTGACTCTCAGCCGCCGTGGGTCGCCGGTGGAATGCCCGAATCGCCAATAGTGCCAGGAGAAGGGCCGCTCCCAGGTCAATCGCGGCATCGGTCACCGAGTGGCTCCGACGGTGAACGACATGCTCGAGCACGGTCAAGCCAAGCAGCGTGTAGATGATCAGCATGGCGGCTGCACCGCCCGCCACGGCCCAACCCCGGCTGATCGGATGGCGCCGACCAGAAAGTACGAGAACCTCTAGTGCGAAGAGGGCCGGGCTGACCGCTGCGCCCAATGCCAGCGGCAACACCGTGGCTAGGAGCGCTCCCACCTGCACAGCCTACGGTCCCGATGACGGTGGCCCAGAGATGCTGATGCTCGGGGAGACCTCAAGAGGACTGTTATTCCCAAGTGAATCAGAAGGTCGCCGTCGCTATGACCCCTTCGTTGGCAACATCAAGTGCCTGCCCCCGTCCGCCGGGTAGGTGCGGCACTCTGGCAATTCGGGCTGGGCAAGGGATCGTCTGTCAGGCCCCTGTAGGGCCGCTCAAACTATTCGGGGGTATCAACCCCGGCGCCGAAACCTCACGTCTGATGATGGATCTTGTAAGGGTCGACCGCTCCGGACCAGAAGAACCAGGGCCCATTTTGGGCGTTTTGTTGCGGAGGACCATGATCACTAGCTGCGTGTTGGCTGCCTGCCTCGGGTTGCTCGTGGTGCTGGTGCTCTTCTAAGCTAAGTCGCGCACGTCGTTCTTCACGCGTCAGTTCCCCCAGTTGTTGACCGAGCGCTTTGACCAGGGTGAGTCCGAGAACGCCGGGACGGTGGGGCAGTTCGGCCACCCGCTCGCCTCCTGAGTGGAGCATGCCTGTACCCGTGGATGGCGAGGAGGATGAGGAATGGCACGAGATCGACAGCCTGCTCTTCGACGGCGAGGTCATCCGAGCAATCCAAGCTGCCAGGAGGACGCACGATCATTTGCCCGATGCAGTTCAGGCAATCTACGGACGCTACGAGTACCTCAAGTCCACGTCTCTAGATCGGTTTGCGGTTCCACCTGACGACTTTTTCAAAGGCGCCATTACATGAAGCCGACCGGCCCAATCGGCGATACCGGGCGGGGTCCTGGGTAGCCCACTACGCCGGGACGGTGGGGCACTCCCGCACCATGGGGATAGTCCTGGGAGCCAATAGCGTCCCGCTCCGTAACCGGTGTGGCACTGCCGCATACCCTTCGTCCGTCTCCGGCATTGTGCCGTAACGAGCTGCCGCCCACCGAAGGAGTGGTGCTCGTGCCCATTAGGGGCGAACGGCCCTAGCTACTCACGTGAGCGACTGTTAGACAGACGGCGCGACCTGTTTGGGTCGTCGGGTGAATGCGCGAGAACCCTCCTGATGTCACTTGTGCTCCCAGGAGAAGACCAGGTGAGTGCTGTGCGGTGATGAGAACAAGGACGAGAGCAGCGGTGTTGGGCGTACTGCTCAGCCCGGTGTTGGTGGCTTCGGCCAGCGGTTCAACGTCGGGCTCGACGCCTTCCTCGGCACCGCACGGCCTTCCTGCGTTCTACGTCGTTCCCGCCGGGTTGAGCTCGAAGGCACCGGGCACCCTGCTCAGATACGAGAAGACAACCGTTGCCGGGGTGCATGCCACCGCCTACCGGGTGATGTACGTCTCGACGGGGATCGGTGGCAAGAACGTCGCCGTGACCGGCATGGTCTTCGTGCCGCCCACTGCCGCGCCGACGTCCGGCCGTGACGTGGTCACCTGGTCGCACGGCACCAACGGCATGGGCGACATCTGCGCGCCGTCGACCGACTACACCGATGAGGACCTGACGACGGTCCCGCACGCCAGTTTGAACGCGCTCTTGGCCCAGGGCTGGGTCGTGACGGCGAGCGACTACCAGGGAGAAGGTACGCCGCCGGACCTGCTCCCCTATCTGGTCGGGGGGATCTCGGGAGACAACACGATCGACATCGTGCTCGCCGCCCACCAGCTCAGCGCCGCCGACACGTCGAAGCACTACGTCGTGTGGGGCCACTCAGAGGGTGGCCAGACAGCGATGTTCGCCTGGGACGCAGGAGCGACCCACGGAGCCCGGCAGGGCTTCACTATGCTCGGAGCGGTAGCCGGGGCTCCTCCGACGCAGTTCGCCTCGATCTACGCCTTCCTCGAGACGAGCCCGTACCGCTTCTACCTCTACATGGCGACGGTGGGCTACAACACCGCCTACGGCAACGCGGCGGTCCCGCTGCAGCAGATCTTGACGGCGAAGGGGATCAGCCTGATCCCCACGCTGCAGAAGGGCTGCTTCACCTACCTCGAGAACACCCTCGACAAGTACACATACTCGCAGCTGATCAAGCAGAACCCGACCCAGCTCGCCTCGTTCGCACCGATCTTGGCGGAGAACGACCCCGCCGACTTCTCGAGCGTTCCCTCAGTGCCGCTTCTGATCATTCAGGGGGGCGCCGACGAGCAGATCCCTGTCTTCACCACGCAAATCCTCTACACCCACCTGTGCAGCCTCGGCGCCAACGTCGAGCGGTGGATCTACCCGGGTCTTGATCACTACGGGGTCATCGCTGTCTCCACCAACGACATGGTCGGCTGGATCGCGCATCGCTTCGCAGGCGTGACCGCCGGTGAAGCACCTGCTCCGGTCGGTGTCGTCGGCGTCCAGGCCGAGAGCTGCGGGACGCCGACGACCGCATCAGCAGCCAGCTGAGCTGATAGACGGACTGTTCCATCTATGCGGGTGTCTCTCAGCAAGACGCGGAGTACCCATCAGCGCCTGACGGAGAATCAAGACTGGATGCGCGGTATGCGGCACCTGCCCCCGTTACGCCGGGAGCAGCTGATTGGCACTTGTGTCGTAGAGCCCAGAGAGGTCCCGAGATCTATCGTGCTCTCCTGTGGAAATGGTCCTTCGACCCGGAACCGTCGATGATGAGAGCTCTCTGCTGGAGCTGTTCGATGAAGCAGTTCGCTGGCTAGCCGGAAAGGGCCTCGGTGGACAGTGGGGTACTCAGCCATGGTCGGAGCGACCGGACCGGCGTGAGCGAATATCTAGATTGGCCAGAAGTAGCGAACTGACCATTGCCGAAGTAGGTGATCAGGTAGTTGGCGCTCTCGAAGTCAGCGAATCCTCACCGTCTTACGCTCCACAAGTTCATGAGAACAATCTCTACATCTACATGCTCCTCACATCCCGACAACTCATCGGGCAAGGGATCGGAAGAGCACTTTTGAATCATGCCCGAGCGGACTGTCGTACCAGAGGGTTGGAACTTTTGCGTGTGGATTGCTGGGCTGGGGGCGAGCAGCGGCTCGTCAGGTACTACGAATCGCAAGGGTTTACTGCTACCGAACAGTTCAACCGAGACGGCTGGCTTGGACAGCTTCTGATCCAGCGGTTGGGCAATTCAGGGACCTTGACCAAGTAGCCCAGTTCGATCCGCTGCCGGGACGGGGTGACCCCCTGCGGCACAACGGGACTAGACCTGGGAGCCAAAGAAGCCCCGGGCAATAGGGTCCTTGGACTCTGAACCTCATAGCTGAAGCCCCGTAGGCTTTGACCATGCCGAGGCGAATCCTCGAGGAACTCTCATGGGATGAGTGCTTCATGTTGCTTAGAGAACAGGCCGTCGGTCGCCTCGTCTATCAAGACAAACTGGGACTAGCCGCAGTCCCGGTCAACTATGCCGTTGCCGGAAATACGATTGTCTTCCGTTCTGAGGCAGGTTCGAAGGTGCGCGGCTTGCATGAACAGGATATCGCCTTTCAAGTTGATCACATAGACTCGGTCAGCCACTCGGGATGGAGCGTTCTGATTCGTGGTGCCGCTGAAGAAGTCGAATTCGAGCGCTTGTCCGAACTGATAGGACAGATCCACGGCGCGCCGCCGCAACCCTGGAAGAAGGGGGTTCACGACATATGGGTCGTGATCACTCCGAAGATGGTGAGCGGACGGCGCTTGGCAGACTTCGCCTCTGACGATTCTTGGTTCTTCTGAGGTGATCAGCTTCCTCATCCTGGCTCAACAAGTGGCCCTGGGATGAAGCGGCTAGTCGCAGCCCACCAATCCATCGTCCAGACTCAACTGGGTGAGTTCCTAACGGTAGTCAAGCCCTTCAAGCCACATTTTCGCTAGCTTCTTTTCCTGGCGGGTCGGTGGCCGGAGCGACCTTCTGGGCCGACTCCTTTCTGCCTCGACCCGCCATCCTGTTCTTGAAGACTTTGGCTGGGGTGTTGCGACGACGGGCGGTCCGGACCTTTGGATCGATCTTGAAACGGTCGGCGCAGACAGCTTTGCCTTCGGCCTCGGTGAGCTCACCTTTGCGCCAGCAAGCAGCGATCCGGGTGATGAGGACGGCTGAGGCCGAACACAGCGCCGAGTTGTGATGCCGGCACCTTGGGATCAAGAGAGCGATTCAGATCTTCCGGCCAATGCAACGGAGTCCATATGGCCAGCTCAGATCCGGTCCGGCGTCCAGCAGATACAGCTCAAGATCGTTGCGTCTACCGATTTGAGTAGCGGACGCAGTAGAAGTCTCCCCGTCGCCCGGGCCAAGGTGCAGCTCGGAATCGAAACCCGCGATGTCGGCTCGAGCGATCCGTGGATGCCAATTGTGGCGGCCCATGGATAAGACTGGCTCTGACCCTTGACGAGAAGGTTGGCGCAGGATCCGTACGATCCTTCTCGCTCCCCAGATTGTCGTGATCATCGGTCTCACCCTGCTCTTCGTGATCGGCGTCTTCACTGTCAGGTTCCAACGTCTCCAAACGGGGGGCAAACCTGCCGCATTCCCGAAGATTTCCTGCACCGCAGGTCTGCGTCGGGATGGATCTCCACTCGGTGACGAGAACACGCCCAGAAGAGAGGTCCGGTTACCGGTGGATTACCTTTGCGTCTGGCTATCGGCTCCACGCGTGGAGGGCAGTGCGACACCGGACTCCCCTGGGGGGCGCTCCTCTGGGCTTACGAAGTGTACGAACCGCGAGACGCGACGTCGGATCCGCCGCTCCAGTCGTTCGGTGTGGGTGGTAGCCATTCGCGGCGACTGCGCGTGCGGGCTTCGGTAGAAGCGGGTCTTCGCCAGCTCGACCAGCAGCAGGTAGACCACGACCATCCCGAAGAGCAAGAGGAAGAACGTCGTCGGCAGCGGAGTGAAGCCCAGGAGATGCGCGAGACCGGTGTACGGCAGGACCGCTCCGACAAGGGCTGCGCCGGTTGGCACCACAAGCATCGGCCAGCTGGGACGGCTCTTGAAGAAGGGAACTCGCCTCGTCCGGATCACATAGATCACCAGAGTCTGCGTGGCGATGGACTCGACGAACCAGCCCGTTCTGAACTCGACGCGACCGGCGTGGAGCACCGAGAGCATGACCCAGAAGGTCAAGAAGTCGAAGATGGAGCTCACGGGGCCGAATACCGACATGAAGCGACGGATGAACTTCATGTCCCACGCCGCCGGACGGGCCAATGCCTCGGGGTCGACCCGATCGGTCGGGATCACGAGCTGTCCGGTGTTGTAGAGCAGATTGTTGAGGAGAATCTGTGATGGCAGCATCGGGAGGAACGTCAGGAAGACGGAGGCGCCCGCCGCACTGAACATGTTGCCGAAGTTCGAGGAGGTTGCCATGAGGACGTACTTCATGGTGTTGTTGAAGATGCGGCGGCCCTCCATGACGCCTTCCGCCAGCACACTGAGGTCCTTGTCGAGCAGCACCACGTCAGCGGCGTCCTTGGCGACGTCGGTTCCCGAGTCCACCGAGATGCCGACATCGGCATGATGCAAAGCCACCGCGTCATTGACCCCATCGCCGAGGAACGCCACGTCCTTCCCGGTACGACGGGCCACCTTGATGATTCGGGATTTCTGATCGGGACTGATCCGGGCGAAGACCGTCGTGGTCAGGATCGCCGCCTCGAGCCGGTCATCACTCAGGGCCTCGACCTCCTCGCCGTTCAGCACCCCGGCGCAATCAAGCCCGATCTCTAAACATACCTTGGCGGCGACGAGTCCGTTGTCCCCGGTGATGATCTTGACATCAACCCCGAGCCGTTCGAGTTGTGCGATGGATGCGCCGGCATCGGCCTTCGGTCGATCGGCGAACGTCAAGAACCCCGCCAACTCCAGTCCCTGCTCGTCTGCCAGCGTGAGCGCACTCATGCCCTCGGCGGGACGACTGGCGACCGCCACCACCCGGGCTCCTTCGGAGAACAACGCATCCACGGCGGACCGGGCACTGTCGGGGACGCCGAGACATCGGTCCAGGACCACCTCTGGTGCCCCCTTGGTGACCACCAGCGCGCGTCCATCTGGTCCCTCGACCAGTACCGAAGCCAGCTGCCGCGCGTGGTCGAACGGCAGGATGCTCTTTCGGACATACGACGAGGCCTTGACGGCCAGATCACCCGCCGCAGCGGCTCCGGGAGCAGACCAGAGTGCCTGGTCCAGCGTGTTCCCTCCAACCGGCCCATGTTCCGTCACCGCGGACTCGTTGCAGACAAGCCCGAGCAGGAGGGGGGCATCGCTCACGTGACCTGCCGGATCGATGCCCCGTTCGTAGGTGATCAGCCCCTCGGTGAGTGTGCCCGTCTTGTCGGTGAAGAGGATCTCGATGTTGCCGAGGTCCTCGATGGCCACCAGCCGCTTCACGAGAACCTTCTTCGCAGCCAGTGCCTTCGATCCCGAGGACAGGCTGACCGTGACGATGGCGGGCATCATCTCGGGCGCGATGCCGACCGCGATTGCCAAGGAGAAGAGCAGCGCCTCGATGAGCGGCCGCGAAAGCGCCACGTTGACGATGAAGATGAACGCCGTCAGGAGGGCGGCGACCCCGAAGAGAAACCGCGAGAAGCGCGACAGGCCCACTTCGAAGGCCGTCTGGCCTTGGCGTTCGGACAAGCCTGCGGCGATCTGCCCGAAGGCGGTGCGCGACCCCGTCTGCACCACCACACCGAGCGCCGATCCCTCGTGGACGATCGTTCCCATGAAGGCACACCCCTGCTGGTCCTGTGACTCATGTCCGGCGACAGCCGACACGGACTTGACCACCGGCATCGACTCCCCGGTCAGGATGCCTTCGTCGCACTCACACTGGTCGACGTCGAGCAAGCGCAGGTCGGCCGGTACGAGCGCCCCGATACGGAGCGCCACCACGTCACCGGGCACGAGCTCCGTGACCGGCATTCGACACGTCTGGCCATTCCTGCGGACCTCGGCCTCCTGCCGGATCTGGGCCCGCAGAGACGCCATGGCCCTCTCGGCGCGGTACTCGTTGAAGAAGCCGAGGCCGACGCTGAGGAAGACGATCACGGCGATGATCACGGCATTGGTGCCGCCGCCGGTGAGCCCTGACACGAGTGCCGCCCCGAGGAGAAGGAGCAGGATCGGGTTCCGAACCTGGCGAAAGAGGACCGCCGAGGCGCGAACCCGATGGACGGCGAGCGCATTCGACCCGAACCGGCGCAGTCGCTCCTCGACCTCCTCGGATGTGAGCCCTTCACGGCGGCTACCGAGGGCGGAGAGGACTTCGTCCGGCGAGAGCGCGGCGGCTCCGACGAGATCCAGCTCATCTGGCGCAGGACGGACGGCCGAGACCATGCCATCAGCCTGGAGGTTGGCACGCACCTGCACTAGGGCCAAGGGTCCGAAAGGGCTACTTCATCGCCGCTCCTCGGCACCGGCATCGACCGCGTCCGCGGCGAGAAGCGAGTCGGGATTCAATCTGTCGTTCCTGGTGGGCCGCCCGGGTCTCGATGCCGGCACCCTGGGATCAAAGGAGCGACACCGACTGTCCAGAAAGTCCGCCCGAGTCCATAAAACCAGTTCGGGTGACGAGAGTCGTCCGCCCAGTTCGGCTGACATTAACCTGGTCCGCTGATTTGAGTAGCAAGGCAGGAGCAACCTCGGCCGCGAAATATTGGTCAGCCTTCTTGGTTCCCTTCGGGGACGTAGGTCCGACACGGCTCACCACGCAGCGACCCGCACGCCGGCAGGGACGACGTGGGGTCCACGTCCTGAACCTCGTTGACCGTCAACGAGGACGGCGTCACGCCGCCGAAGCCGACCGTCGCGTGCTGGCCGCGGTCCAACGTCGCGAACGTCCAGATGGGCCGGTCCCCTCCGGGTGCGGAGATGACGACCCGCAATTCGGTTCCCGCGCGGAACGTGTGCGCGATCGGGTCGATTGGAATCCTGACCAACGTGAAGTGGTCTGGCGACAGGCGCCGGGCCTCGCTCGCCAGGTACGTCGGGTCGGTAAAGAGGGGGGTCGAGTCCTTGGCGTCGACCTGGTTGGAGCTGCGCAGGAATCCCGAGGTGACGTACTCCTCCTGGCGGGCCTGGGGACGCACCTCCGTGACGGTCGCCTGGAAGTCCTCCACCGGTACCGAAGCCTTGACCCACAGGTCGATCGTGACGGGTCCGACGATGGTGGTCGGCGACGTGAAGGGCAGCGTCTGAAAGGCGATCCCGTCGCCTGCGGGGACGGGTAACCAGTCCCAACCGGGATCGGCGGCCCACGCGTTCGCACCGGCTGGGAGGCTCGTCCGTGGTCGGGCCTCGGGGTCCAAGGTGAACGTGGCGCTGCCGTGTTGGGCGGATGGACGGGACCGCAACGACCCGTCCATCCCGAACGAGAGGGTCGTCACGTTGCCCGCTGGCGGCCAGCTGGAGAAGGCCGCGCTGTAGGTCGAGTCGGGGTTCCCCGGACCGGCGGTCCCGGCCCCGGAGTCGAAGAGCACCTCCAGCCGCGGCGTCTGTGCCGCGAACTCCGCCCGTGCGACCGTCGCGGTGGCGGCGCGGGTGAAGCGAAGGGGCGGCAAGGGTGCCTCCGCCGACACCGAGGACGCGGTCGCCGCGAACTCGTCGAGCACGAGGGCGTCGAGACCGTTCGGTTGCGTAGGGACCTTGTCGGCCACGTAGACGTCGAGGAACTCGAGCCACCGGCTAATCGTCTGAGGGTCGGCCGAGTCGATGTGACCTCCGTTCACCATATTGGCGAATACGGGCGTCGTCTTGGGAATGGCGTCGATGAGCGCCGCCGACTGCGGTCCGGTCTGCTCGTCCTGGAGCGCCTCGGAGAAGAAGACCGGGACGCGCACGTGCCTCGCCCAATCCAGCATAGACCGGCGGTCGAAGAGCGCAGGGCTTCGCCCGGGGCCCTCGCCCGGGGCAACCAGCTTGGGCCCGACCAGGCCGGCCAGGGTCTCGGATTGCTCGTGTAATGCCTGGTTGGCGAGGCACGTCGACGACGCCTCATGACTGGCCTCGAGCTCTGCGTCGATCTCGTAGTAGGTCCAGGGCTGACCGACGTTGGTAACCGGCGTGGTCGAGCGGGGCTGGAGGCTGCCGTCCCGGGACACGGCGGCCGCCTTGGCGTCGTCGATGCGCGCGTCGACCCACTCGGCAGCGAACCCGTTGTTGTAGATCCCACCCGGATACCCCGTCGAGAAGAGATCATCCGTCGGACTCAGTGGCGCGATGGCGGCGAGCCCGGGCGGATCGGTCCCGGCAGCGGGGAACTGCGAGAGCCCCGAGAAGCTGATCCCTACCATTCCGACCTTGTGGTTTGCGACCCAGGCCTGGTGGGCGACGATCTCGATGGCGTCGTAGGCATCGTAGTCGGACGGGTATCCGAAGAGGTCGAACGCGCCGCCCGAGCACCCGGTTCCACGCATCTGGAGGCTGACCGTGGCAAACCCTGAGACGCGTGCGAGGACCGCACCGACGTCAGTCGAGGAGTCCGGAAGAAGGTTCCGGTTTCCGCAGGAACTGCACGGTTCCCCCAAAGCGCCGTCGATCAGCGGCGGGATGGGGTCGGTCGGGCCGGCGACGTTGTAGCCGGAGTACTCGATGACCGTGGGGCACGGACTTCTCGCCGAACAGCTCTGGCCGTAGGGGTAGCGAACGGTCGCTGCGAGGGTGATGCCATCCCGCATCGCGATGTAGTTCAGCCCTTCGTGCATGGGTTGGTGCGCGTAGAGGGCGGAGTCGGTCCCCGGGTTCTGGCCGGGTGCGAGTACGGCGAAGGCCGGCGTGCGCCGTCCGGAGCTGTCATCGAGCCAGCTGTAAGCGCGGCCGGGGCGGAGGTTCCGGATGATCAGCGACCCCAGCGAGTCGGCGACCCCGGGATTGGCCGGGGTGGCGACCGGTTGCCCCAGTCGCAAGAGGGTGATGCGGTCGCCGGGATGCGCACCGGTGAGCCATGCCTCGTCGATCGAACCGTCGTCATGCAGCGTCATAGCTGGTCCAGAGGCCGTGGCGAGGGCAGAGGCCGGTCCTATGCCGCCGCAGACTGCGGCCACGAAGGCCAGCACCGCCATCCAACCCGACGTCCTAAGTGCGAAGATTGCCGACCCCCACCGCTCCAGACCGACCCGTGTTCTATCAGACATGACCGCGGCACCCTGGCGTCAACGCTTCGTGCCGGTCGTGCGTGCTACGTGGTAGGTGAACCGGTTTGGCGTGCTCGAGGTCGGCCCTATACGGGGCGTCGGGGGTCCGGACGATGGAGGTCGATCGGAGCACCTGGCATACGGGCAACCCGTAACGCCACCGCCTGGGATTTTAGTGTGGGCCGCCCGGGTCTCGATCCCGGCACCTTGGGATTAAAAGAGCGGGTCCGATCGTCTGTTCGGTGCAGCTACGTCCATTGTTCCTCGTCACTTTGGGTGTGACGTCCAGGCAGTTAGAACGAACAGCATCCAGTCCGCATGTTTCAGTAGCAACTCAGTAGCAGGACTTGATTCGATTGGACCCCAGGAACTAGCCCCAGAAGATGCAGGTGGCATCTTTGTCGATCTCGCCGAGGAGCTCCTCGACCGTTCCGGGATCGATGAGGTCGTAAGGGTGCCAGAGGCTATGGCGGTCCGCCCAAAACAGGGTCCACCGGGCGGTTGCGGGGTCGTAGCGGAGTTGCCCAATGGGAAGTCGAGACCACTCCGTCCCCTGCTTATCCCACGGCGGACGACTTTCGAAGACGGTGACCGATTTGCCGCGCACCCCGACCTCGACCCGCATTTCGCTGCGGAACTCCTGCGGTGTCTTCTCCTCGCAGTACTTCCGGATCTTGAGCAGATCAAGGTCAGGTACGGCGCCCATCGCGCCACCGTAGATTGTTCAGCCGGCTGGTGACCGCGCCAGCGAACTCCGGGGTGTCGGCTTCGGCGGCACGGTCGCTTGCCATACTTATAGCATATATGTACTATACTGGCTCATATGGTGAGTGGAGACCTGATCCGAGAAGCGAGGCTCCGAGCCGGCCTGACGCAGACCGAGCTGGGCGAGAGGATCGGCCAGCCACAGTCGGTCGTCGCCCGTTGGGAGCGAGGTGCTGTTGTCCCCAGCTTCGAGACTCTTCGGCAGGCCATTCGAGGCTGCGGCCTCGAGCTCTCATTCCACCTCTCTACACTGGACGAGTCGACGCCAGTGATCATCGACGAGCATCTCAAGATGACGCCAGCGGAGCGATTCGCCGATCTGCAGGAGAGGGTTCGCTTCCACGATCAGTTGCAAGACCGCGAGTCGGTATCTGGCGGTGCCTGAACCTGTTCCCTATCGACCAGACGACCTCCTCGAGGTCCTCGAGAGGCATGGCGTCCGTTACGTCGTGATTGGAGGACTGGCAGCGGAGCTCCGCGGTTCTCCGTACATCACCCGAGATGTCGACGTGACACCATCACGAGACCGGGCGAATCTGGGCCGGCTCGCGGCCGCGCTGCGAGAACTCAACGCGACGCTGCGCATTCCTGGAGTTGAAGGCCCAGTCGAGTTCCCACTCGACGAGCACTCTTTTGCCTGGGGAACTACTTGGACCTTTGTGACGGACCACGGCTATTTGGATATCGCGCTGCTCCCAGATGGGACTCGAGGATACGACGATCTACGGCGCGGCGCGACGAGGGAGCAGCTGACTGATGACCTTCAGGTCGATGTAGCGAGCCTGGCCGACGTCATCCGATCAAAAGAGGCGGCTGGTCGCGAGAAGGACCGGGCCGTACTGCCCATTCTTCGCCAGGTGCTCGAACGTTCTCGGTCCATCGAACGCCCGGGACCGGAAATCGGATTCTGAAGCACGTCGTGCTGGATGTGGTGGGCCGCCCGGGTCTCGATCCCGGCACCTTGGGATTAAAAGTCGGGGTCCACTCGTCTTGTAGATCCTGGCTGGTCCATTCGGGCTTGTCGAGTCCAGTGAGTTGTCCATCCTGTTCGTCCGAACGGCGTCCCGTCCGGGCATTTCAGTAGCAACTCAGTAGCAGGCGGAACGAGCAAAGTGCCCACGATTAGCGATGCCCGCTCTGCGACGCGTCGACCGGCCGGCGACTTCATAGGTGGATCCACGGCGGGCGACGATCGTGCTTTTGCACCATCGCGCTGATTAGTTCCATCGGCTGATTTAGGCGTCTGCGTGGGATCGACGCTCTCCGATCTGTGGATCAAGCTGCCCCGCCCTCCGAATTCGAGCAAGGCAGATCACGGCCAGGACCATAAAGCTCCCTTCGACGATAAGGCTGACGCTGCCGAGGAGGTAGCCCCAGTTACCAACGTCACCCGGATCTCCAGGTACGCCCACGGTTCGCGACAGGATGTGTCCGGTCATAGGCCCGATGCTTGACGCCAGTCCGAGCAACCAACCAACGGTCTTCCCACGAATAATGAGTGCGGCACTTATCGTGCTACTGATCTCGACCATGTAGTAGCCGTACTTCAACCACATGGGCGATTGGTCTCCCAGAAGACCACCTTGGTCCTGTAGGTGGATTACGGCGATAGCCAACGCAAGGCCAGCACCGAGGGCGAGAAACGGAACGGGGGTCTGGGTGTCATCGCTAAGGAGGAACCCGGTGACGCGTTGCCAGGATGACGTCTGGGTCACCGATGCCATGTGCATGGACTGACTCCTTTTTCAACCTTGGGGATGGAATGGGGTCGTCGAGTATCTGTACTCCGAGGGACTCACGACCGAAGAAGTCTTTGGGATTTACGAAAAAGGTGACAGTTCCGTCAAGTACGCCCAGCGTTATGGTCCGAACAACACGATGAGCGGGTCGTGGCCTCCTTGACGAGGAAGGGCTAGCCCGGATCGGCGGGTCAGAAGGTCGGGATACCGTCGCGCTTCGGTCGTAGCGCTCCGATTGCCGGCGTGTTCGGAAGGTGGAGCGCGTCGACGATTCCTGGTTCAGCTGCGCACACCCAGGGGATGGCGTTGACGGCTCGCATCCCCGTTGCAAGGAGGCCATGGGGGGTCGAGTCCTCGTTGGCGTTGAATCCGACCTCGAACTCGGCGTCGAAGCTCGGTTCACCTTCGATGATGACGCGCCACACACCGTCGATGCCTCCCGCACGACTTTTCGGCCAATCCGGCGCCACGTCGCCGCACATCCGGTCGATATGTTCGATGGTGATGGCTTCCTCCCCGCCGACCACACCGATGCATCGGAACCAGATCGCACCCACCGTCCCCGGCTCGATCACGCCGGAAGCCGTCTCGAGTCGACGGGGGGCAGGAGCGAACTGACAGGACTCACGGATCTCGTCCAGCTGTATGCCGAGCGCTTCGCCCACCATCGTGACAGCCGCGCCCCAACCGAATGTGATGACACCGGGCATCATCACGCCACCCTGGTAATCGAGCGGTTGACCGAAGCCGAAGAGTTCACGCATCTCGTAGACCAAGTTGTCGCGCGAATAGTCGGTGATCTCGAGCCCGCGGATCGAATAGATGCGGCTCGACATCGATGTGAGCGCGACAGCGAAGAGGTCGCAGCCAAAACCGGGCTCGATGCCGGTGGAGTAGATCGAGCTGTTGCCTCGATTCGCAGAATCGCTGAGGCGTGTCAAGGCGGACTCGCGCATCGATCCCCGCGGATACACCAGACCGGGAAGCGACGTGGTCACGATATTCTTTCCGGCCTCGAGAATGCGGCAGAAGTCTTCGATGGCCTCCCGTGGCCGGTTGGTTGCAGGTCCGGTATAGACGACACAGTCCGCATCGCCTTGGAGTATCAACTCCTTGTCGCGCGTCGAAGTCACACCGAGCGAATCAATCTCGGCCAGGGTGCCGGCATCCTGACCATCCTTCGCCTCGGAATGGACCCAGACGCCGACAAGGTCGAGGTTCGGTCGATCAGCGATGGTTCTGATCGCCAACTTGCCGACACGCCCAGTCGCCCAGACGACGACCTTATACCTGCGCTCGGGTGAATCGACCGGGTTCTCCATCATCATGCGCTCCTTCGCTTCGCCCTCCCGACCTGGCAATGACGACATGACTAACCGCGGCGCGGGGAGATCTCATTCTGCGACTCGGCTTTCGAGATGCATCGTCAGCAGATCAACGAGCGCGCGTCGCTCGTGCGTGAACTCGAGTGGTTCACTGACGACCATCTGCGCCAAGGCGAGCCCGCGCAGCGCGGCCCAGAAGAGGTTGCCGATCGCTTGGCGTCTCCGTCCTCGACCGAGAGGATCAAGCGCACGTCCGAGGCGGGCCAACTGGTCCGCCAGGTCGGCAAGGTGCTGTTCGAGCCGTGGCTCGCGGCTGGCTCTTGTGGCGACGAGGATCTCGAACGCTGCGAGCGAAGCCGGGTTACTGAAGGCGCTCCAGCCGGCGTCGACAACGGCCTGTACACGCTCACGCGTCGAACCGACCGGGAGTTCCACGTCATCGATCGCTTCACGGAGGAGGTCGTAGCCGTGGTCGACCACGGCCATGAGCACGCCATTACGATCGCCGAAGTGATACTGGATGACACCCCAGGTCACCCCGGCGCGTTCAGCGATATGACTGGCGGATATCGCCGCGAAGCCTTCTTCACGAACGCATCGGATCGTCTCGTCGATGATGAGCTGGCGGGTGCGGTCACCTCGGATCTGGCCCTTGACGGCTCGTCGCGTGGGAGCGGTCCGACGGGCCGGGCGTACGTCGAGAGTCGTCATCGCATGAGTCCGCGTACCTGCGACACTGGCAGGTCGCGCAACGACACGAGGCCGGGTGGCGCAGCGCACACCACCGGAATCGCGTTGACGGCTTTCATCGCGGTGGCAATCACGCCCGCCTCGTTGTGGTCCGTTCCACCCAGACCGACATGGGTGTTGATCTCAATCCCGGGTCGGCCGGCCACGACGACCCGGTGCACGCCGGGGCGACCCTCGGGTGGGAACGGCCATTCGGGCGCAGCGGTCTGGGTGAGGCGGTTGACGTGTTCCATCGTGATCACAGTGCGACCGTCGACAACGCCTTCAACACCGAACCGGACTGCCGCGACCCGTCCTGGATCGACGTGCATCATGGTGCAGTCGATCGGCTCGGTTGCCGTCCACTGCTCCACCCGTTCGCGAATCTCGTCGAGCTGTATCCCGAGCTCATCGGCCAAGAGCTGGACGGGCCCGCCCCAGATCGACCGCAGCACGCCGGGAAGGAAGAGCGGCGGGACGTGCTCGGGCGGAGTGCCGAATCCGAAGCTGACGCCAGTGAACTCGGCGTCGTCATACGTGCCGTAATCGAAGATCTCCTGGACGAGGACATGATCCGCCTGCTCCACCAGGCTGAGCGCCGCCAGCGGCAGGAGATCGCCCGAGAATCCCGGATCTATGCCGTTGATGTACATCGTGGAGCTTCCCTCTGCGCAGGCGCGCTCGAGGGGATCACGCAACCAGGCGTCGGCGTGCGGGGGGTAGACGAGCCACACCAGTGATGTTCCGACGACATTGGTGCCTGCCGTCAGAAACGCCGTCAACTCCTGGAGCGCCACATCCGGTCGCGTCTCGGCCTGCGATGTGTAGACAACGCAGTCCGCCCTCAGTCCGACAAGTGCCGCGAGCTCGTCAGTTGCGACCACTCCGGTGGGCTCCGCAAGTCCGCACAGCTCTGCCGCGTCACGGCCGACCTTCGCGGGACTCGCCGCATGCACACCGATGAGGTCAAGCTCGGGTCGTTCGATGATGGCCCGCAGCGAGTGCCGGCCGACGTGCCCGGTAGAGAACTGCACAACTCGCAGGGTCACAGCGTCCTTCCTCAGAGCAAGTCAGTGATGGTCTTGAGCCCGGCTTCGTAAAGGACGCCAGGCAGCATGCCACCATCGATTTCGATCGTCGTGCCGTTGATGTAATCAGCCTGGCCACTGCAGAGGAAGACGCAAGTCCGACCGACCTCACTCGGCTCGCCGGCGCGACCGAGCGGCACGCGCTCGAAGTAGTCCGAGCCCGTCGGGTCGTCGGGAGGCAGCACGAACGCTCGGAAGTTCTCGGTCATCGTGGGTCCGAGCGCGAGGCAGTTGACACGAGCCTTCGGCCCCCATTCCTCCGCCAACGAACGCGTCAAATGGTTCAGCCCGGACTTCGCCGCGCCGTACGACACAAGCGTCGGGCTGCCAGCTGGATGGCCCGCGCCACTCGAGATGTTAATGATCGCTCCGGTACCGTCCTGTTCGCGCATCTGGCGGTATGCGCGAATGGCGAACCACAACGGACTGATGAGATTCATCTGCACCGCAAAGGCATGGAACAAAATGGTGCGTTCGAACTCGTCGTCACTACGCGGGGTGCCCTGGATCTTCTGGACAAACTCCGGAACCGCCTCGACGTTAGGGGTCGGCACGGTACCTCCCGCGTTGTTCACGAGGACATCGAGGCGGCCATACGTATCGACGACCCGCTGCACGAAGGCGTCGATTGCCTTGTGGTCGGCCTGATCACACACCCACTGTTCGGATCTCCCAACTCCGCCCGGCACGGTGTCGGCCGCGGGAAGGCCGGGCAGCTCGGACCGAGAGCAACCCACGACCGTCGCGCCTGCGAGCAGCAACTCGCGGGCGATGCCGACGCCCACGCCGCGACTCGTCCCGGTGACTATCGCGACCTTGCCGTCGAGTGAACCCATCAGACCTCCAAAATGATTAACTTCTCTATTACATTGGACAATCTATGATTATGCGGCCTACGAATCAAGCAGGGAACCTTTTATCCACCCGCCGTTGCAGGGCCGAGCGCCGCTGAGCGCCGAGTGAAAGCAGCACGCCATGAACCTTCCACCAAGCCTCCATCACGTTGTGTTCTGCGTAGAACCCGACAATCAAGACGCAGCGGCGGACGTCTGGCGCACGCTCGGCTTCGAGTTCGTCGAGATCCTGCTTGACGACGTTTCATTACGCGTTCTTCTCGACTGGACGCGGGGGATCGAGATCGTCTCACCGACGACGAGCGACGCGACCGTGTGTGAGGCGCGTTCGTTCCTCAACGAACAGGGGGAAGGCGTCTATTCCGTCGTGGTGCGCACTGCAGCAATCGGCGCGGCGACGGAGAGCATGCAGAGCCGTGGAGCCGAGCTGACGTACCACCAGAGCCGGGGTGGCGACGGCTATACGCTTCAGGAAGCGCAGTTCGCACCGGTGTTCGGGATGCCGATCACTCTGCTCGAGACAGACCTCGCGGGCTAGCGGCGATCCTTTCAGTAGCAACGTCTCAGGCAAGAATGCGCTACCTCAACTGGATACAGCTCCTACGCTGGCGTTTTCTGTGGGCCGCCCGGGTCTCGATCCCGGCACCTTGGGATTAAAAGTCCCCTGCTCTTCCGGATGAGCTAGCGGCCCGGGACAGCAAGATAACTCACGGGGGAACGCGCGAGAAAAGGTCGGGACCGAGCCGGCTTCGAGGAGGTTCCGAGAACAGCGCCCGGGCCCAAATCTCCCCGGCCCGAAGCCGAAATGCATCTGATCGCCCCGAGACAAGGGCGACCGATCGGGAGTATCGATGATGGGCTGTGTCGCTTCCTAGGCGCCTCGAAGCCGCTGAATGACGGGAGCGAAGTTATCGAGGTCTCGAACGCTGAAGTACGAGACGTCCCAGCGATCCCGGCAGGCGACGAGGTGCTCAGCGATCTCGTCGTGAGTCCCGAGGGCGAGAAACGGAGTGGCCAGGGCGTCCGCAACGCTGAGGTGTCCCCGTGAGCGTCTGGCCTGCTCCTCTGCGGCAGCTCTGCGATCGCCGGTGATGACCACTGCCTGCACCAGGACATTGAGCTCCAAATGCTCCCAGCGGTCCCCGGCCTGCTCGCGAATGAAGTCGACCGTCGCGTCGAGCCTTTCTGCCTCCCAACGAACCTCGTGGCGCTGACCATCGTCGAGCGTGCGACCGAGCATCGTGAGACCGATGATGTCGGCGTGGCGGGCCGCATGGGCGAGAGCCCGTTTGCCGTTGACACCAACGAGGAGGGGCACGTGGTCCTGGCGGGATCGGAGGGTACGGACACCCCTGAGGCTGTAGTGCGCTCCGTCGTAGGTCACGGTCTCTCCTTCGAGCAGCCTGAGGAGGATCTCGACGGACTCCGCGAGCCGAGCCTTGCGGACCGCCGGCGGGTCGAATGTCCGGCCGATGGCCTGATACTCGGTGAAGCTGTGCCCGGCTCCGATCCCGACCTCAAGACGGCCCCCGCTCAGATGGTCGAGGCTGGCGAGCTCCTGGGCGAGGTGCACCGGATGGTGGAAGTCGTTGTTCAAGACAAGGGGAGAGATGCGGACAGTGCTCGTGCAGTCGGCAATCGCCATCAACGGAGCGAGAGGCGACCAGCCGTCAGCGACGTGATCCCAGGTGTGCACGACGTCGAAGCCGGCCTCCTCCGCCGTCCGGGCTTGCACACGCAGATCGTCGGCGGAACACTGCGCAATCTGGAGACCAAAGCGAAACGGCCGCACGAGAAAAGACTACGAGGTGGGATCTCGCGTGCCCTCGTCGCCGGCTCCGGGGCGCCTGCGGAGAGGGACTCGAGCGAAGTCGTACCGGACCAGCTGGTGTCGTCGCGGGTACAACGCGGATCGGGGGCATAATGCGCTCGTTGGCGACGACACACGGTACACATTTCGTCTTACGCGAGGAGAGTGATGGAGCCGATCGCGGCGCTTGAGGTCAGCGAGGTTCGCTTCGACGAGACGGTCGACGTGGTCGTCGCGGGCCTCGGCGCTGCGGGGACGTCGGCGGTCATCGGGGCACGGCAAGCGGGAGCGGACGTGCTGGCTGTCGAGCGTGGCGCGGGACCCGGAGGGACATCGGCCAACTCCGGCGGCCTCATCTACCTGGGGGGCGGCACGCGCCTGCAGAGCGCCTGCGGCTTCCAGGATTGGCCGGAGAACATGGCAGCGTTCCTCCGGGCCGCCCTCGGGCCCGGCGCGGACGAGGGTCGCGTTGACGTCTACTGCGAGGGTTCGCCGGACCACTTCGACTGGTTGGTCTCGATCGGCGTGCCGTTCCGGGCGGTCTTCTGCGACGAGCCGAACCGCGAATCGGCCGACGACGCGGGACTGCTCTTCAGCGGCGGTGAGGATGCGTACCCGTTTGACGAGGTCTCGGTCCCGATCCCGCGCGGTCACAAGCCGCAGTGCATCGACTCTGCCGGTGGATTCCTCATGGAGCGTCTGGGTGCCGCCGTGTCGACGAGCGGTGCTCGCGTGGTGGCCGACGCCCGTGCCGAGGCGCTGGTCGTCGACAGCGGGAGAGTCGTCGGCTTGCGGGTACGGACCGACGGCGGGTCCCGCGACATCCGGTCGCGGGGCGGGGTGGTCCTGGGGACCGGCGGATTCATCCACAACGAAGCGATGGTCGCGGAGTATTGCCCACTGGCCCACGTTCCTGACGCTGCCTGGCGAATCGGCACCCCGACGGACGACGGCCGTGGGATCCGCATGGGGGTCGGCGCCGGAGCGGCGACGACCCGGCTCGACACTTTCGAGTGCGCACTGCCTCTGGGGCCACCCCACCGTCTCGCACGGGGCATTCTCGTCAACCGCAACGGCGAGCGATTCATCAACGAGGATGCCTACACCGGTCGCATCGGGCTCCACGCCCTCCACGATCATCACGGTTTCGTCTACATGATCACCGATGACGTGATTCACGAGCCGAATCTCATCGGACTCCGTGTCGGCTATGCCGCGGCCACACCGGAGGAACTGGCCGTGGACCTCGATGTTCCGCCGGACGCGCTGGCGCGCACGGTGCGCGAGTACAACGACGCCGCGGCCCGTGGTGACGACCCGACATTCCATAAGCGCGCGCCCTACCTGCAACCGATCGGCGTGCCGCCGGCCAGCGGCATCGGCGCCATCGATCTACGGGTCGACCACGGCGCGATCTACGCGACCTTCACGCTCGGCGGTCTCCGTACCGACCCCGATGGCGCCGCGCTCGACGGCGCAGGCCATCGCATCCCGGGTCTCTACGCCGTCGGCCGGACCGCCGCCAGCCTGGCGGCACACCACTACGCCAGTGGCATCAGCCTCGGCGACGGCTCCTTCTTCGGCCGACGCGCCGGCCGCCACGCGGCGGCCCAGGCCCAACACTGAGCGGATCTCGTCGCGCCGGCCTGAACCAATTGGCCCCACGGGCCGCGACACGATGGTCGGCTCCGCAACGCGGCCACCGGGGTTGCCAGGAGGAAATCTGGGATATCCTTCCCAGCTCAGAGGGTCTTTTGGGGGGAGGCGCCCGACGCACGGGAGGCTGCATGACACAGGGTGGCGATCGAAACGAGCCGCTCGATACCTCCGACAGGATCCGCACGGCCACGCCTCGGGACGTCAAAGGCCAAGAAAGGCCAACGTGCCCGCTCTCTTGTCCCCGTGCAGCCCAGTCCGAGATGCCCGAGGGGGCGGACACGGTGACGCCCGCCCAGGAACCGCGGGCTGTGTCCGCCGAAGACGGGCCGCCAACGACCTGGCCCGGCTACCGGACGACATCCGCCCAGGGGATTGGAACGACCGGGTGTGCACCGTGCTGGAGCAGTTCCCGCCTGACTCCGCGAGTCCCGAGCTGGCCGAGGCGCTGGACCTCCTCGGGGTCTGACGCAGGGCACGTCCACCGGTCACTCACGGCCCGGCACGGGTCGAGTTGTCAGCCGATAGTGGCCAGGACAGAGACCACCGGACCCCACGTCTCCTCGAGCCACTTCGACGGCTCCGGTCCCGTCGACCTCACCACGATGGCCTGCGTCCCGACGGCGGCGAGCGCCTCGACTTCACGAAGGATGGTCTCGCGATCGGCATCCTCGGGCACACCCATGAGCGCCGTCACCTCCACCTCACCCGGGTCACGACCGACGTCGTCACAGTGGCGGCGGAGCACATCCACCTTGTGGCCGACCGTGGCCGCATCGCCGATGATGTTGCACGCATCGGCGTACGTCGCGACGAGTCGCAGGGTCTTGCGCTCGCCGCCCCCGCCGATCAGCACCCGCGGCCGAGGCGAGCTGACCGGTTGGGGTGAGCACAACGTCTCGGCCAGCTGGTAGTGCGTGCCCTCGTAGGCGCCGTTGTCGTCGCTCCACATCTGGAAGCAGATCTGGAGCGTCTCCTCGAGCCTCTCGTACCGCTCGCGCAGCGGCGGGAAGGGCACTCCGAGACCCCGGTGCTCCCGCTCGTACCACGCGGCACCGAGCCCGAGCTCGGCCCGCCCGCCCGACAGCACGTCCAGGGTGGTGACCGTCTTGGCGAGCAGCCCGGGGTGCCGGTAGGTCACGCCACCCACCAGGAGCCGAAAACGCAGGCGCTCGGTCTTGGCGGCGGCGAAGGCGAGCGCGGTGTACCCCTCCAACATGGGCTCCTCGGCCGGCCACAGCATGTCCATCTGGAACCAGTGGTCCATCACCGAAAGCGTGCGCACTCCGATTGCCTCGGCCGTCTGAGCCAACGATGCGAACGTCGGCCCGATGGCCTCAGGACCACCGGGCCAGGTGAACCGCGGCACATGGATATCGAGGTGCATGTCGTCCTCCCGATCGCTCGGGGCGAGGGTACCTCGCGTGGCGCTGACCGGCCCGGGGGCGGTGCTGCAAAGGGTACTGTCGGCGGGGCATGAGCCTCGTCATGAACGCGCTCGACGCACCCGGCGCGTCCCAGGCCCGTGTCCACTGCCTGTCCGACGGATCGCAGCCGCTCACCCTCGCGGAATTAGGGCGTCACTCCCGTCAGGCCGGCGGCTGGCTGGGGGGTCTCGCCGGGCGCGCCGGCACGGTGGCTACCCTGCTCACGGCCTCCCATGATTGCCTGGCGGCCCTCTTCGGCGCCCTCCGCTCCGGAATGACGCTCGTGTCCTTGCCGCACCCGGCTCGGGGCATGGACGCCGAGGAGTACCTCGCGCAGATCGATACGATGTGCCAGCTCACCGGTGCCACCCACCTCCTGTGCGATCCGGGCGTGAGCGCGCTCCTGTCCGGCGCACGCGTACCCGTGCATCCGTTCAACGAGTCGAGCGGTTCCTCGGTTCCTGTCCCCCCCGAGACACCCGGCAGCTTCGTGCAGTTCACGTCGGGGAGTACGGGGACACCGCGAGGTGTCGCCCTCGCCCTCGACGCTCTGGACGCCAACCTGACCTCGATGTACGGATGGCTGGAGCCCAACGACGGTGCCGTCGTGTGCAGTTGGTTGCCGCTGTCTCACGACATGGGGCTCATCGGCCTGGCCCTCTACGCAATCTGCTCCGTGAACCCCCCCTGGTCCTCACCAACCGACCTCGTGCTGATGTCCCCCGAGTCATTCCTGGCCGACCCTGCCAGCTGGATGCGGGCCTGCAGCGACTACCGCGCCACTTCGACCACCGCACCGCCGTTCGCCCTGCGTCTGGCCTCCCGGACGCTGCGATCTCCCGGCTCGTTCGATCTCTCTCCCCTGCGCAGCTTCGTCGTCGGGAGCGAGCCGGTGCCGGCGGACGGCCTCCGCGAGTTCGAAGCCAGCGCGAGGGACCACGGCCTCTCGCCGCACGCCTTGTGCCCGGGGTACGGCATGGCGGAAGCAGCCCTGGCCATCGCCATCGACCCGAACACCTCACCGTGGTCCTCGGTGCGGCTCGACCCCGAGGCCCTGGCCGATCGGGAGTGGATGGAGGTCGGCGAGGGCGGGACGGAGCTTGTCTCGTGCGGGCCGCCTGTCCTGCACACAGAGGTCCGCACGACCGGTGACACCCCTCTCGGAGAGCTCGAGATCCGGAGCCCGTCGTTGCTCAGCGGGTACGTGGGCGCGCCGTCACCGCTCACCACGGACGGTTGGCTGCACACCGCCGACCTGGGCTACGTCCGCGAGGGTGAGGTCTTCATCGCAGGGCGCACCGACGACGTGCTGATCGTGGCCGGCCGCAACATCGATGCCCGCGCACTCGATGAGGCAGCGGGTGGTCACCCGGCCTGCCGACCGGGCAACGCCGCCTGCTTCCCGGACGGTTCGGGCCGCTACGTCGTCGTGGCCGAGCCTCGTACGGCGATGACACCGGAGGAGCTCCGCTCCGGGGCACGCGAGATCCGCGTCGCGTTGGCACGCCGGTTCGGCGCGACCCCGTCGGCTGTCGTCTTCGTCGAGCGCGGCACGCTTCCCAAGACGCCCAGCGGCAAAGTGCGCCGGAACCACCTCCGCGCGCTGTGGGACGAGGGCAAGCTGCAGCAGGTCGTCTCGGGCTGACCACCCGAGGGCATAGGCACCTCCGTCTCGCCGGGCGGACGCGTACCTCCGCCCGGGTTGAACCCCGAGTCGCCACCGATGCCGCCCTGATACTGTCGGCTGTACCCGGGGTAAGGGCCACCGGAGGGCGAATGCGGGGAGAGATGCCGACCGGGAACACTCGTGCCGACGTGATGTCGCTGGACGAGTTCAAAGTGTGGTTCGTCACCGAGATCGAATGGAGCCCCGGCGAGATCTCGGAGGACAGCGACCTGGTGGAAGACCTGGGAATGGACTCGGTGGGCGCGGTCGACCTCATGGCGGCGATCGAGGACGCCGTGGGGGGAGATGTGATCATGCCGATAGAGCTCCTCCTGCAGATCACCACCGTGCGTGATGCCTACCTGCAATATTGCGCGCTCGCCCACCTGCCCTACGAGAGCGACGTCCCCCGGTGAGCGGCCCGATCACCGGACACGACGAGCCTCGACTGTCGCCCAGTCTGCAGACGCGGCGGCTCCATCTACGGATGCTGACCAACGAGGACCATGCACCGCTGTACCGGCTCTCGAGCGACCCCGACGTCACGTTCCAGTGGCGCTTCCGCGGAACGACGCCGAGCTACGACGAATTCCTGAAGCAGCTGTACCCGGGCGTGCTCTGCCAGTTCGTGGTGAGCCCGCACGGTTCCCTCGAGGTCCTGGGGCTCGTGGTCGCCTACAACGCCGACTTCCGGCACCGGTTCTGCCACGCCGCGGTCGTCATGCACCCGCGCCTGCACCGCCGCGGCCTCGGCATCGAGGCGTTCATGGGGCTTGCCCGCTACGTCTACTACGGCTGGGACTTCCGCATGATCATCATGGAGACGGTGGGCATCGCCTTCGAGAACTTCGCCAGAGGCGAGGAGGCCGGCTACTTCACCGTGGAGGGGCGTATCCGTGACCAGTTCTATTACGGGGGGCGGTACTGGGATGGCATCTCGGTGACGCACCGCCGGGACCAGTTCGAGAAAGTCATGCAGGGTCCTGTAGGCCAGCTGCTGGCACCCGGCCGCCGCGTCAAGGTCCCGCCGCCCAAGTAGCGCCACGAAACCGGCACCGCTCCGGTGCCGCAACCTACGATCACCGGATGGACATGTCGGTGCAGGAGATTGCGGCGATGTCGGACCCCGTGCTGCGGAACCTCCTGATCACCCAGCGCTACCACGAGTTCGCGGTGCAGCTCCGGGACGCCGGGGCCGGGGAGGACGCCACCTGGTGCGCGTTCGCCGTATGGGCCTCGAAGACGGCCGGCGCCACCATCCGGGGCGAGGTCCTCCCCGCGAAGGCCAAGCAGCTCATCACCGCAGACGGCACCGCTCAGGAGGTGCTGCAAAGGTTCAACCACGGCGTGACCGGCTGGGCCTGGAAGCACCTCACCCACGACCACGTCGCGGAGGTGGTCGAGGACGTCACGGGTGATGTCTCCAAGCAGATCGCCGACGGCAACGTCCTGGTGTTCGCGGAGCTCGCCCCCATCTTCACTGCGCTGATCGACGCGCACGGCTGCTCGCCGCGGTCTCGCCAGGAGCTCGCGGCCGCGCTCGCTCCGTCCCTCGCACCGCTCGCCTCCGATACGGACGGGGTCGCCGTGGTTGCCGCGTTCGAGTCCTACGAGAAGGCGCTGTTCGATCCGGCCGCTCGACCCGCGCTGATCCTCCGGGCCAACACGCTGGCGGTTGCGCACGAGCAACGCCGCCTGCAGCCGGCGATCTCAGCGGCGCTCGGTGCCGCCATCAGCGACACGCTGAAGAAGGTGATCGAACGGGACATCGTCGGGCACCTGCCGACGGCACAGGTCCGAGGCGTGCTCGACGGCCTCACCGGTGACGTGTGCAACGTCCTCGACAAGGCCTGGGACACGGC
The DNA here is from genome assembly GCA_052140165.1 of Acidimicrobiales bacterium. Lineage (GTDB taxonomy): Bacteria > Actinomycetota > Acidimicrobiia > Acidimicrobiales > RAAP-2 > Bog-473. The sequence continues at coordinate 56,013 of JBKQUM010000113.1, read as the reverse complement.
ACTCACCGAGGCGATCATGCAGCTGGTGACCCCGAACGAGACGCTCGACCTCCGCCGCGACGTGCCGCCGCTCTCGGGCCGGATGTTCCCCCCTGAGCTGTGTGACCTCTCAGGGACGGAGGCCGAGTCGGCGGTCGCGCAATGGGACCGGACCCGCGGGGTGGGGACGCCTTCGGGCGCCCGTGACTGGGCGGTGCTGGAGGATCGGATGAATTTCATCGTCAACCTCTTCCGGTCGCGTCAGCGCGACGCGACTCTGTTCAATCCCCCGTTCTCGGACGCCCAGCTGGCCGTCCTCGCCCAGGGTCAGCTCCCGTCGGGGCCACTGTGAGGGGGGATGTTCCAGCGCACCGCCAGCGAGGTGGGCACCTCGAACGCAGGTCGGCCGCCGTACCGTTCCGCCCTGACGGCGAGCGACAGCATCCCGAATCCGAACCGGTCCGAGAGGCCCCGCAGCAGGTGGCGGTGCAGGTCCTCAAGGGACAGTCGCCGGCTCACGTCCGCCAGCGGCCCGAAGAGCAGGCGCGTCCAGTCCGCCTTCGGCACGGCCAGGATGTCGGCGGCGTCGTCGCCGACGTAATAGCGCACGGTGGACGCGGGCAGCCCGCCGAGACCGGGCGGGGTCAGTCGGGCCACCTGTTCCAGGAGAGCGGCCATGAGGTCGCGCCCGGCGTCGCTCGGGCCGAATTGCCGACGCCGGACGATCGGCATCAGTACCGACGTCTGGGCCCGCGCCAGCGGGAGCAGGTCCGGCCGCACGCCCAGGTAGTAGCCGATGAGCGACCATGTATGGAGGTATGCGTCCGCATCGTCCTCGGTGTAGACGACCCCGGTCCGGTCGAACACTTCGAACACGATTTCGGTGAACGTCAGGAGGGTCTCGAGCAGGTCCTCCTGGTTGATCGGCGTACCCCACTTCGGGTCCCACTGCACGCGCGGGTCGTTCAGGATCAGCCACCGGACCGCGGCGTGCATGAGTCGGACGTGCCGTACGTCCGAGTAGCCGCGGGCGCCCAACTCGAGGCCGCCGGGGTCCATGACGTCGAGGTGGAACTGGGCCGTCTCGTTCAGCCGGCGCTTGGCGTCCGTCTCGAGCCGGGCGGTCAGGCCGAGCACCTGGACACCGCGCCAACAGGCATAGGCCGAGGGGAGTGCCGCTGCGTAGAGCGCCGTGAACACGTGCGACCCCCAGCGGGCGAAGCGCTCCTGGCCGGCGGCCACGAGCTCGGGATCCACCCATGCAGGCGGGTCGTCCCTACCGTTCAGGAAGGCGCTGAGCACGGGATCGGACACCTCGTGCTGCTGGACCACCAGCGTCCGGAAGGCTGAGGTCGCGTCGGCCGTCCCGGCGAAGATGCCGGCCACGATGTCGTCCGCCGGCGGGTCGGCTTGCGTGCGCAGGCTGTCGAGGAAGTCGTCGCTCCAATCGGTCACGCTCATGTCGACCCGATGACCTTTCGGGCTTCGTCGAGGCTCCGGCTCGGACCTCCGGCTGCGACGTCTGCCATGCACACGGCGAGCTCTGCTCGGACACGATCCGGTGCACCCTCGAGGCGCGCCCAGTCGGTCAGCGCGCGCAGCTCCAGCATCCCGGCCCCCTGGTGCCGGGCGATCGCCACGGCCTCGTCGTAGTCGTCCTCCGCCCGGTCCGCCCGACCGATGCGGTTCTGGCGACCAGCCCTCACCCGCAGGATCTCGGCTTCACAGAACCGCTCGCCGGTGCTGCGGCAGAGCTCGAGTGCCTCCGTGAGGAGGGCAAGTGCCCGGTCCGTCTCCATTCGCGGGTCCTCGGCCAGAAGCATCTGGAAGTAGGGCTGAAGGAGCGGCCCCGGCAGCTCGGGCTCCTCGATCCCCTCACCTGCCCACCATTGGAGCGACCGGGCCCACTGCCGCCACTGCCTGGTGCTGACCTCGTCGGCCACGTGCACCGCCTCGCCGGCCAACTTGATCACGGTTTCCCGCTCGCCGTCGAGCTGCGCCATGATGGCCGACGTCACGGCGGCCACGGCCTGCGCCTGCGGCACCTGCCGCTCGGTAGTGTTACGGAGCACGTCATCGGCGATCAGCCACGCTTCGGTCGCGTGCCCGCGCAGCCAGCATGCAAGAGCCGTGGCGACACGCGGCGCCGCCAGTGCCATCAACTCGACCGACCGCATCGGCGGCAGATCACTCAAGCTGGCGTCGAGCGGCAGGCCGCTCGTCTCGTACGAGGCCCGGATCTGCGCGAGGCCCTGGTGGAGCATGCCCTGCCAAATCCGCGTCGTAGCCTCGTAGGTCGTGATCAGCTGAAGGGTCCATTCGTCTCCCAGGGCCTCGGCCTCGCTCCTGGCCTCCGCCAGGATCCGGTTGATGGTCGAGTATTCCGCACTGGCCTGCCACCACGGCACCAACACCATGTAGTTGCGCAGCAGGATCTCCCGATCGTTCAGCCGGCGCGCCAGCTCCTCAACCCGTCGGGATTCTTCGAGGGCCTCGGGCGCGCTCTGATCGACGGCGGTCAGGCACATGACGAGTCGGCTGCGCGACTTCAGCTCGGTGTGCTCCCGCTCCTCCTCGGGTAATCGCTCCACCAGCGCGAGCACCTCACGCTCATGGCCCGCGGCCTCACGGAAGCGAGCGTTCTGCCGCGCCGTGTGGGCGGCCTGCTTCCACAGGGGCACTGCCTCGATCGCCCTTCCTGCGGCGCCGAGGTGGTATGCCGCGATCTCGGGCTGTGCCCCCGCGCGACCCGATGCGACCAGCACCTCGCCGACGGCACCGTGCACGCGCACACGGTCGGGCTTGAGCACCGAGCGGTATGAGGCCTCATGGAAGAGGGCGTGGCGAAACTGCATCTCATCCGCTCTCGTCGCCGGTTCGATGATGGCGTGCTCCTGCAACCGGCGCAGCTCGGCGTCCAGATCCTCTCCCTCCAGCCCTGTCGCGGCCACCAACACGAGCCGATCGAAGGATCGTCCGATGACCGCGGCAGCCTGCGCCACCCGCTTCGCCTCACCCACCCGGTCCAGTCGCGCCGTGATCACCTCGGAGAGCGTGGTCGGCATTGCGGAGCCGACGACCTCCGATCCGTCCGTGAGTCCGCGCGCCAATTCTTCGAGGAAGAGCGGGATCCCGTCCGCTCGCCGTACCAATGCCTCACGGAGCTCGGCCCTCAACTGCGCAGCCTCGGGCAGCTGTTCCAGCAAGCCGCGCGCTTCGTCACTGCTCAACCTGTCCAGCGTCAGCTGCACGTCCGACTGGACGTGCGGGTCGTCTGCGATCTCCGGCCGGGCGCTCATCACCACCAGGACGTGAGCATCGCTGCGTGCGATCACGTGCACGGCCTCCAGCGTGCTGGGGTCCGCCCAGTGCGCGTCCTCCACGACGAGCAGGAGTGGCCCGGGACCGGCCTGGTCCTGAACCCACGCAACGGCCTCTTGCGGTGTGGCGGGCACCTCGCCCATGACCTCGCCGAAGGGCTGCAGCGGGCTCAGCGACCCGCGCCGGCTGCAGTAGATGGTGGTGACGGTATGACCTTGCGCGGCCAGCTCCGTGCTGAACTCGAGCAGGAACCGCGACTTTCCGATGCCGGGCTCGCCCAGCACCAGAGCAAGCCGACCCGTCCCGGCCTCCACATCGCCCCAGTGCTCCCGCAGCCAGGACGAGGCCTCGGTGCGCGGGATGAAGGTCGTCAGCGGTCGGGCTTCGAGCCGGTGGCGGGCTGCGCTCCGCTGCACCACACGGAAGGCGGGTACGGGATGCCCGATGCCCTTCAAGGCCAAGGAGCCGAGGGACTCCAGCTCGAAGAACCCGGCGACCAGACCTGCGGTGTTGCCGCTCACGACGATCTGACCCGGCTCCCCCGCCGCCTGCAGGCGGGCCGCCATGTTCGGGACCTGACCCCAGACGTCGGGGAGCCGCTCCTGCCCGCCGGCGGTCACGGGCGCGACCAGGACCTCACCGGTGTGGATGCCCGCGCGCGCCTGCAGGTCGCTGATCCCCAACTCAGATGGGAGCTCGCTGCCGAGCCGCACGATGTCCTTGACGACGGCGATGGCGGCCGACAGTGCGTCGCGACTCGCCGACTCCTGCGCCTCGGGATAGCCGAAATAGGCGATGGCGCCATCGCCCTGAAACTGCGCGATCACCCCGCCCTGGGCCGTCACGATGTCGGCCACCAGGTGCTGGTACGCGTTCAGTACCTCGTGCCAGTCCTCGGGGTCGAGCGCGGACGCGAGGTCGGTAGAGCCGACGAGGTCCGTGAACACGACCGTCAACTGGCGCAGCTCCGGTCGGTCCGACGGGGCCGTCACGGTGCGTTCTCCCTCACCCGGCGCGGCACATGGCGGCCTCGCCACAACCCGAGTTGTCGCACGATGCAAATCTAGGTCCGCCCAGTCACGAGGCGGTAGTGCCCAACAGGGGGTTCTCGAGCGGGGAGCCTTCTCCCCCTCCCCCGCAAGTGCGTCCGAAGGGTCAGGGCAATGGTCCCCGTCCGAGCCGAACGGTGTCCCTAGGCTGCCCCCATGCACCCGAAGGCTCACAGGCTCGCCACGGTAGTGGTGGTCGCGATCACGTCGGCGCCGATCATCATCGGCCTCCTGGCGAGCGCCGCGGCAGCCCAGGACACCACCACGACCTCGGCACCGGCCACGACCACCACCACGGCACCGGCCACTACGACAACGGCGCCGACGACCACCACGACCACCGTGCCGGCCACGACCACCACGGCCCCGGCCACGACCACCACCCGCGTGCATCCGTCCACGACCACCACCACACGTCCGACGACCACCACCACCACCACGACGACGGGCAAGTCGTCGTCGAGCTCGACGGCGTGGGGATGGGTCCTCCTCGCCGTGGTCATCGTGCTGGCGGTGATCCTCGTGGTCCTGCTGATCGCGCGCACCCGCCGGCAGGGGCGTGAGGCCGATTGGCAACGCTCGGTCGGGCCCGCCGTGGCGGCAGCCGAGCTTGCCAGGGACCTCGTCCTGTCCCAGACCGACGCGGACGACCAACAACGCAGGGCCAGTGTCGGCGTACAGGTCGACGAGGCTGTGACGGGCCTCGAACGGTCCGCGGCCACTGCCCCCGACGAAGCGAGTCGTGCGCTGACCGCGCGTGCCGCGGAGAGCCTGCGCGGTCTGGCGTTCGCGGTCGAGGCCGACCATCTCATGCGCTCCGGGGGCGAGCACCCGACCGGCGAGCAGTTGGCGTCTGCAGATGCGGCCCGCCGGAACCGGGCGGCCGAGCTCGCCACTGCGCTCGGGCAGTTGAAGGCGGCGATCACCCCGCCTCGATAGCGGGCACCGTCATACGGAGCCGGAAGACCTCTTGCGGTCCTCCGTACGGACCGTTCGACGCCCGTGGATCACCATGGTTGACTCTGCACCATGGTGATCGAGGCGCGGGTCCGCGGCGCCGGGCTGTCCCTGTCGGTCACCGAACACGGTGAGCGCGGGCGACCCACAGTCGTGTTGGTCCACGGCTTCCCCGATACGCGCTCCGTCTGGGGTCCCGTGGTCGAGCGCCTCGCCGCCGACCTGCACGTCGTCTCGTACGACGTCAGGGGTGCCGGCCGATCCGAAGCTCCGGCGAGCCGGGCCGGCTACGCGCTGCCACTGCTGGTCGAGGATCTGGCCGCCGTGGTCGATCAGACCAGCCCGGACGCGCCCGTGCACCTGGTCGCGCACGACTGGGGCTCCATTCAGGGGTGGGAGGCGGTCACCACGAGAGGCGTGGCGCACCGCTTCGCGAGCTTCACCTCGGTGTCGGGACCCCCACTGGACCATGCCGCCCTGTGGGCGCGACGCCACCGCTCTCTCAGCCCGGGCGACCTCCGAGAGGTGCTCAGCCAGGCATTGCACTCGTGGTACATCGCGTACTTCCGGCTCCCACTGCTCCCCGAGCTCATGACCCGCAGCCGCCGCGCCGCCGCGCTGTGGGCCGTCGCATTGCACAGGATCGAGCACGCCCGGACCGACGGGAACTGGCCGGCACCGACCTTCGGCGCCGACTTCTCACACGGCGTCGAGCTGTACCGGGCCAACGTCTACGGCCGCATGCGGCGGCCGGTAGCGGGCCACACCGAGGTGCCGGTGCAGCTCATCGTCCCCGTGCACGACAGGTACGTCACACCGGCGCTGCTCGACGGACTCGAGGAGTGGGCGTCGAGCATGTGGCGCCGCCCCGTGGACGCCGGGCACTGGGTCATCCGGAGCAATCCTGACGGATTCGCCGCATGGGTGCGGGAGGTCGTCTCCTTCGTCGAGGACGGTGTCGAGTCGGATGGATTGCGCCGATACCGCGTGGCACCTACTCAGCCCGCAGCATGAGGGCGGTCGGCGTCCGCGCCGCGTCGCGGGCAGGCACTGCCGCCACCACGTTGGCGAGCACCAGCGTGCCGAGCGCGACCAGGAGAACCGACGCGACGGACACCGTGGGGTAGGGCACGGCGTAGATCTGGCGAGCGAAGAGGTCCCACAGCCACCGGCCGGCGATCACGCCGAGAGGGATCCCCACGACGATCCCGACGACGGCGGCCACGGTGGCCTGCCAGGCCACGGCAGCTGCGAGCTGCCGCCGCACGAACCCCACCGTCTTCAGCAGGGCCAGGTCGCGGCGGCGCTGACGCACCGAGGCGAGCAGCGTCAGCGCGAGCGCCACGATGGCACCCAGGGCCAGGCCCGACACCAGGACGGTGGGGGTGAGGCCGATCGTCCTGTAGTTCACGATCTCCGCCGGACGCTGCACTCCCTGGACCGCGAGCTGGTTGCCCCCCGCTCCGCCCTCCGCCTCGGCGTAGACCTTGTTGGCCGCGGCCGCGATGTGCTGCAGGCTGGCCAAGGCTGCTGCGGGTGGCGCCCCGGTCCGTATCCGGACGAGGGCGAGGTTCGGCCCGTCCAGCGCGGGAACGGGGCCACTGTTGACGGCCGCGTTGAAGGCCTTGGGGAGCATCTGGAAAGAGAACAACACGCCGGTCCCCATGGAGGTGTGGTCCGAGACGGTGCTGGCGAAACCGATGGCGGGGAAGGTCGCCGTGCCGACGATCTGCAGCCGCGTGGGCGGAACGTAGATCGGCGCGTCCGCCGGCGCCCCGTAGGACAGGGTGACGTACTGGCCGAGGTGCTTGTGCAGGATGGCCATCGTTGCCGCGCCGAGGACGACCTGACGCGGAGCGTCGACACCGTGGCCGCTCAGGATGGGTGGCGCGACCGCCGCGTTGACGTCCTCCACGAGGAACGGCGCGCCCTGGCCATCGATCTGCACGTCGTTGAACGAAGCGCCGCTGTAGGCGGCGACGTACCGGTCGCGCTTCAGCAACGAGAAGGCGACATGCGGCACGTTGCCACTTCCCGCTCCGACGGGGTTGAGGATGTAGGTCCAGTTCCAGCCGTACAGGGCCGGGCTGGACACGAGCGTCTGCAGGCTGCTCCCGAACGTCAGCGTCGTCACCACGAGCGCGACGGCCAGCACCGACCCCAGCAGCGCCGAGCGCACCGGGACGGCGCTGCGGCCCTCGCCCGGTTCCAGCGCCATCCGCACCCCGACGACACCGGGGGCCGAGAGGCCGGCTCCGGACAGCACCGCCACCACCCGGGCTCCGGTCGTCGAACGGATCCGGAGCCGCAGTGCGGCGCGGTGCGGTGCGGTGGCGTACGCCAGGAGAAGTGCGATCGCGCCCAGGAGTCCGAAGAGCACCAGGACACCGAGGCCCAGGACCGTCCAGTCGAACGAGACCCCCCTGGACGGGTACACCGGCCGGACGGGTCCGAGCGGGGCGAGCGGTGAGAGTCCGATGGCGATCACCGCCGCCAGCACCGATGCGGCCAGGATCGCCGCCACCATGCCGACGAGACCGTCGAGCACGGTGTCCGCCGGGCCGGCACCCAGAGCCCGGAGCACCAGAAGGTCGCCGGCCTCCTCGCGGAAGCGCCGCGCCATCAACTGAGCGGCGATGAGGAGCGCCGCCAGCACCGCAATGGCGCCGAAGACACCAAGTGCGAAGGAGATCGGCTTCAGCGAGCGGTCCGCCTTGGCGCTGACCGGTGCCAGCGCATGGTCGGTGGAGATGACACCCGCGGGAGTGAGCGCGGTGACCTCACGCTCGACTGCCGGCACCGTGGCGGCGCCGCCCTCGGTCTCGATCCCGTAGATGATGGCGCCGGTGAACTGCTCCCCCTTCTGCGCCAGCACCACCCGGGTGAATGCCGGCGACAGCGGGATGAGGGTGGGGAGGGTGTCGACGTCATCCTCCACGATCTCCGAGTTCAGCGAAGCAAGCCCGACCAGCTTCAGGTTGGCGCGCAGCGCCGGTCTCACGGCGCTCGTCCCGAAGCCCGGCAGGCCCTGTTGGGCGTCCGAGTAGAACCCGTACGGGATCACCTGGCCGAGGTGGAATCCGAACTGCCTCGCGACGGCGGGGGCCATGACGATCTGATCGGGCGCGTCGACCGACGGCATGCGGCCTGCGATGATCCCGGGACGGTCCTGACTGAAGAGCAGGCCGTTGATGCTGGCGATCGGATACGCGTCGCCCGTGACCCGCAACCGCGGCGAGCCGTCGGGCGTGAGCGGCGCGCCCGTCAGTTCGACCGCAGCTGCCACATGGCGCACGTCGGGAAGGTGGGCGATCCGCGCCGTCAGGGCAGGGTCGTAGTCGGGGTTGGTGGACCCGCCCCCACCGCCATACATGGAAACCGTCAGGTCCGACGGGTTCGTCGACGCCAGGAACGTGGAAAAGGAGGACTGCGTGCGCCGGGCCGCCGCCAGGCTGCCCAGGCCGAGGCCGGCGATGAGGCCGACCAGGATCACGAGCGAGACATAGCTGCCCCGGCGGTGCCGGAGGGTGGCCCTCGAGCGGTACCGCACCACGGCGAGCCGCTGCTGCATCACGGCGACGATTCTCTCGCGACGACCTCCTTCACCGGTGTGCAGTCTCGCCGAGCGATCGGCCCTGCCCAAGGGTGCCACCCCGCCCGGCCGAGGGGTGCCAGTACCACGGCTCCGACGCCTCCGACCAGGGAGCATCGGCCCGGCGCGCTACCGTACGGCTTGGCATGGCGACCATCCGGGTGGCATTGGCGGAGGACAACGCGCTCCTCAGGGAGGGCATCTCGCGCATCATCGACGGGGAGCCCGATTTCGAGCTGGTCGGCCGCGCCGCCGACCTGCCGGAGCTGCTCAAGCTCATAGAGGACGCGTCCCCGGACGTGGTCGTGACCGACATCCGCATGCCCCCGACCGGGACCGACGAGGGGATCCAGGCCGCATCGTGGCTGCGGGAGCACAAGCCCGAGGTCGGGGTCGTGGTCCTCAGCCAGTACAAGACGCCCTCCTATGCGCTGGCACTGCTGGAAACGGGTTCCGCCGGGCGGGGCTACCTGCTGAAGGAGCAGGTCGCCGGCGTCGACGAGCTCGCGCAGGCCATCCGGACCGTCGCCCAGGGCGGCTCCATGATCGACCCGCAGATCGTCGACGAGCTCATTGAGGCCAAGTCGTCGCGGCGAAAGTCCGACCTCTCGTGGCTGACGCCGAGGGAATCCGAGATTCTGGGCGAAATGGCGAAGGGCAAGAGCAACGCTGCCATCGCAGCCTGCCTGCAGGTGTCCGAGCGGGCCGTGGAGAAGCACACCAATTCGATCTTCTCCAAGCTGGGCCTCACCGAGGAGCGCGACGTGAACCGGCGCGTCAAGGCGGTCCTGGTCTACCTGAGCGACCCCGGCGGAGGGTGACAACACCACCCGGGCCTACGTGCCAGCACCACGGTCGCCGAGACAATCCCCGTGAGAGAATGGTCAGGTGAGCGACAGACTCCCCGTGCTCATCGTCGACGACCAGGCGCCGTTCCGGGCCGCCATGAAGGCCGTGCTCAAGCGGGCCGCGGAGTTCGAACTGGTGGGCGAGGCGGCGAACGGCAGCGAGGCGATCTCGCTGGAGGAGGAGCTGAGCCCGGCCCTGGTGCTGATGGACATCAACATGCCCGAGATGAACGGGATCGAGGCCACGCGCACGATGGTGGCCCGCCACCCCGACGTCGTGGTCATCCTCTGCTCCACCTACGACGCCGGTGATCTGCCGCCCGAGGTGGCCACGAGCGGGGCGCGGGCCTACCTGAACAAGGAGAACCTCGGCGCCGACACCCTCCGCCGTTTGTGGGAGGAGCGCGACGTGCACGAATTCGTCTCGGTCTGAGAGCTCGATTCCTAGACGAGCGGGACCGAACCGCGCACCTGTGATCCCTTCCCGATTTCGGAATCCCAGCGCACCGTGCCACCGATCGCTCCCAGCCGGTCGGCCATGTTCACGTACCCGTGCCCTCTCTGGGCCTTCTGCGGATCGAACCCGGGCCCGTCATCGGCGACGGTGAAGAGCAGACCGCCGGACTCCTCCCAGAGCCGGATCTCGACGCGGGCATCGGGTGCGTGCTTCGCTGCATTCTGCAGTGCCTCGAGGCAGCAGAAGTAGACGGCTGCCTCCGTCTCGGAGGCATAGCGGCCGATCCCGTCGGCCTGAATGGCGACGGGAAGCGGGTTCCGGTTCGCCGCGGCTCGCAGCGCTTCGACCAGTCCACTGTCGACCAGCAGAGGCGGATAGATCCCGTGCGCGAGCTCGCGGAGCTCCTGAATGGTCTCTTGGACCTCGCCCGCGAGCTGCTCGAGCATCTCCAAGCCGGCCTCCTGGTCATCGACGATGATGTCCCTGGCCAGTCGCAGGTTCACCGCCAGAGCCACGAGATGCTGTTGTGCCCCGTCGTGGAGGTTGCGCTCGACGCGCCGGCGCTCCGCATCCCCACTGGCCACGATCCTCGCCCGTGATTCGCGCAGCGCATCGGCCTGCTTGCGCACCTCGTCGAGCGTGGTCTGCAGGGCGGTGTCGAGTTGCGAGTTGTGCAGGGCGAGCCCGACCTGGCGCGCCAGGTCGGTGAGGACGCGGTCGTCGTCGTCGGAGAATGTGCCCGCCATCGCCGTCCGCTCCACGACGATGAGACCCAGCAACTCCCCCGCATGGCTGACGGGGGCGACCCGGACCTGCTCCCGCTCTCGGCCCTGGAGCAGCGCCGGCAACCACACGGAAGCCCACGCGGTCCCAGACACTCCGGCCCTCGTCACGACGGGTCGTTCCCTGGGCGACACGACAAGGGACGCCGGGCCGAGATCGGGGACGGATGCCGTGCGCTCCAGTACCTCGCCGGTTCCGGTGTAGACCTCCGCGCTCGTCAGGCCCATGGTCTTGCGAAGCGACTCGGCGAGCTGCAGGAGAAGCTCGTCCATGGGGATGGCCCGGGTGAGCCTGCTCCCGAACGTCCGCAGGACCTCGTCGGGAGCCTCCCGAGAGCCGTAGACGAAGCGGGTCGCCGAATCGACGAAACGCGCCCGCACCGGGACGAAGATCAGGGCGGCCACGCCGGAGGCGACCATGGCGAGCGCCAAGGCCTCCTTGTCGCCGGTCGTCTTCGGCGCGTGCCCGAGTCCGAGCACCACGACGAGGTAGATCGCCGACACCACGACGACGAACCCGAACACAGCCAGCACCTGGACCAGCCCTCGGCTCCCGTGCGGCCCCAGCCGCCTGCTCTCGCCGGCCAGGAACCCGAGCGGGACCAGCACCGTCGCGCCGACGGCGACGGCTCCGAGCGGGCCGGGCCAACCCACGAGCAGATGCAACACCGTGGCGACCAGCGCCACCGTCACAGCCAGCGTCACCCCGATGCCGAACCACTCCATCCGGTCCCGGCGGTATCCGATGGACGTGACATAGCGGGCCCGCAGGGGGGCGATCGCAAGCGCACCCGCGATGATCCAGCTGATGGCGCTGTCCACCACCGTGAAAGGTTCGTGGTTGACGACCAGGCCGATCCCGACACCGAAGGCCGCGACGTAAGCAATCACCGCTGCACCGCGACGAGACGACTGGTGCAGCCGGCCATCGGGCAACGCGAGGAGGAAATGGAACGAGATCGCGGTGACCGCGAGGGCCGCCACCGTTGCGATGTCACGCGCATTGCTCGACGCATGCTGCAGCTCTGCCCTGCGCCCAGCCGTGAGAGCGATCATCGCCACCAGCGCGTCAACGGCGGCAATGAGATGGAACGGCGAGACCTTCGAACCGGTGCGATCGCGCGCATGGGTGTCGACGAAGCCGACGAGCGCCCAGACGAGGGTCAGCCCGAACGCCACCGAATCGACTGGCGCGACCCCGCCCGGTACCTCGACCCGCAGGCCGATCACGACGCCGGCGACGGTGAGCGCCAGGATGAGGACCTGGAGCAGCCTGAAGGAGCTGAACGTGGCCGAGGTCGGTGCCGACGCGGCCACGACGGGCCCGTCGGCCATCTCGAGCTTCATCTCACCTCCGACCGCCACGGGATGCGTCCGGTCAGGACTGGACGGCGACAGGGATCTCGGAATCCTCATCGGCGGCGATCCTCCCGTCCCGCATGCGAACGATGCGGTCCGCCGCCGACGCGACGCCGGCGTCGTGCGTCACGAGCACGATCGTCTGCCCACCGTGGTGGAGGCGGCTCAGCAGCTCAATCACCTCGTGCCCGCCCTCGGAGTCCAGCGCGCCGGTCGGCTCGTCGGCCAACAGCAGTGTCGGTTCGTTGGCCAGGGCCCGTGCGATGGCGAGGCGCTGGCGCTGACCTCCCGACAGCATGCCCGGCACCGTGCCTGCCTTGTCGCCGATTCCCAGCAGGTCGAGAAGGTCGCGGGCGCGGGTTTCCGCCATCTTCCGCTTCCGCCCGGCGATCACCGCCGGCAGCGCGACGTTCTCGAGCACGGTCATCCCCTCCAGGAGGTTGAAGAACTGGAAGACGATGCCGATGTGACGCCGACGGAGTTGCGACAACTCGTCCTCGGTCCGTCCGGTGACCAGCTCTCCCGCCACCGTGATGGTGCCCTCGTCGGCCACGTCCAACCCTGCGATGAGATTGAGGAGGGTCGACTTCCCGCACCCCGAGGGACCCATCAGCGCGACGAAGTCGCCGGACGGCACCACCAGGCTCGCGCCTCGGAGCGCGCGCACCGGCACGTTCTCCGCCTCGAACGTCTTACGGACCCTGTCCACGACCAAGGCGTCCATGTCACCCACTTTCTGTCGTCGCGCGGTTCCCCGGGCCGCACGTGCCATCCACCAGTCTGTATGCGATGATGGGGGTCTCGCGTCCCTTCACCAGCTGGGGCGGTAGGGCGACGGTCTCCCGGGGCGTGCGCCACGCCTCGAGCGTCCCCTGGGACACCACCGTCTGGCCTGCCTCGGCCAGCTGCTGCAGTCGTTGGGACATGTTGACCGTGTCCCCCACAAGGGTGTATTCCAGCCGCTCCTCGGAGCCCAGGAGGGCCGCCGCGGCGTCGCCGGTCGACAGGCCGAGGCCGAGGCCGAAGGGCGGCAGGCCCTCTTTCTCCCACCGGCGATTGATCTGCAGCTGCTTCTCGTGCATGCCGAGCGCTGCCGCGACCGCACGATCTGCGTGGTCCGCCTGCTCGAAGGGTGCCCCGAAGACCGCCATGACCGCGTCCCCCACGAACTGCATCACGGTGCCATTCTCACCCAGAATGGCGTCGTTCATGGCGGCTCGGTGCACGTTCAGCTGCCCGGCCAGCTGGCTCGGGTCCGCGTGCTCGGCAATCGTCGAGTACGAGCGGATGTCACTCATGAGCACGGTGACCACGACCCGTTCGGTCTCGCCGATGTGCCGGCCATCGCGCCGCAGCTTCTCTGCCAGCCCCCCGGGGAGGAGGCGTGACAGCGTCTCGCCCTGCTCCTCCCGGTCGACGATGGCCTTGTGGAGCAGCCGCAGTCGTTGGAGTGCGCCCTCGGTGCCGGCCGACACCCCTTCGGCGAGCTTCACGAACACCGCTTCGACCTCCGCGTCGACGGCCTCGGGAGGCAGGCCCCTGCTCACCGCGATGGCCTTGATCGGCTTGCCTTCGGCCACCATGCCCAGGAGCTCCTCCTCGGCGGGCGTCAGGCCGCCGTTGGACATGACCGGTCGGACGAGGGCGTCGACGATGGCGGGATCGAGCGCGTTGCCCCCGCTGGCGACCGCGCGGATCGCATCGACCAGCTGGTCGCCCTGGGCGATATGGTCCTTGAGGAGGTAGCCGTACCCCGCCGATCCCTCGGCGAGAAGCGAGACGGCGTACTCGGGATCGTCGTACTGCGAGAGGATGACGACACCGGTGCCGGGGTGCCTCTTGCGCACCTCCTTGGCGGCGTCGATGCCCTCCCGGTTGAAGTCGGGCGGCATCCGGATGTCGGTCACCAGGACCTGGGGCTCCAGCGAGGTGGCGCCCTGCACCACCTCGTCGTAGTCGGCGGCGACGCCCACGATCCGGAGGTCCTTGTGCCGCTCGATGAGGGCCCGGACACCCTCGCGGACGATGAGGTTGTCGTCGGCCAGGAACACCGAGATCGCGCCTGCTGCACCCTTGGGGTCTTCCATTGCCTGCAGTTCTCACATACCCGAGAGCCACTGAACAGGTGGGGACCTTCCCGGCAACGGTGGTGCTAGCGACACCTCCGGATGCCTGTCACCACACTCGTCAACCCAGCTCCCGCCGGTTCAGGCTTGACCCATGACCACCGGCACACCGATCCGCCACGAGGGGCTCGTCACCTCGCTGTCGTGGATCCCCACCGAGGCGATCGAGGGCGCGCAGCGCCTGGCGTTCGACTCGGGGATCACGCACTACGACCCGCCCCCACCCACCGAGCACATGGACGTGGAGAAGCTGCGGGACGAGGACCGGTTCCGCTTCGCCAACGAGCTCCGCGCCTTCATCACCGTCGAGGACGGTCGCGTCGTCGACTGCGGGTACGTGGGCGGAGGCCTGATGGGGTCGACCCTCGTGAACCTGGGCGCGATGAAGCACCGCTTCCAGGCGGTCCAGCTCTCCGACCTCCAACGCGAGCCCGAGCGCGGGGACGGATGGGTACGCTTCGTCCAGACATGCGGCGGCCGCACCGGCGTCCCGGCGCCGCGGCGGGTCCGGCGGCGGCCCTTCGTGCAGTGGCAGGCGCCCCTGGTGTGGACCACGCTCGAACTCACTCTGCACACAGACGGCCGCTCGGAGCACGCGCTCATCGGGGCCAGCCGGTTCCCACGGCACTGGGTGTACGGCAGTGACAACCGGCTGTCGCACAAGTCGGGGCTGACCGACTTCAAGGACTGGTACCGCAAGTCGTTCGGCAAGCACAGCCCCTGGGGCGACGAGGACTCCGAGGCACTCGTCTCCGCCGTGGAGTCGGCCCTGGAGACCTCGTTGTCGGCGCAGCTGATGCAGGGCGGCGGCAAACGCCGCATCGAGCGCTTCCCGGCCGGGACGATCCTCTTCAAGGAGGGGGAGCCGGGTGCCGAGGTCCTTCTCATCCTCGACGGGATCGTCCGGGTCGAGCGGGGCGGGGAACGACTCGCCGAGTACGGTCCGGGCGCACTCCTCGGTGAGCGCGCGCACCTCGAAGGCGGTATCCGCACGTCCAGCAACGTCGCGGTGACCCCGTGCCGGGTCGCCTTCTTCGACGCCGGCCTCGTCGATCGCTCGCACCTAGAGGAGCTGTCCGCAGGGCATCGCCGCGAGGACAGCGCGCGAGACTGACCCTGTGCGCGTCCACTTCTGCGGGGTGCGGGGGTCGACGCCCTCCCCGGGTCCCGAATTCGTCCGCTACGGGGGGCACACGTCCTGCGTGGCGCTGTCGCATGACGGCGATGGGGCCGAAGGTGCCCCCACGTTGGCCCTCGATGCCGGTACGGGCCTGCGGCGCCTCTCGGGGATCCTCGGCGGCCGCCCCTTTCAGGGCACCATCCTCCTGACGCACCTGCACTGGGACCACGTGCAGGGTCTGCCCTTCTTCGCTGCCGGGGACCGCGAGGACGCGCGCGTCCGCTTGTTGCTGCCCGGGGAGGACGAGCACACCGACGCCGACTCCCTGCTCGCCCGGATGATGTCGCCGCCGTTCTTCCCGATCGGGCCGCACCAGCTGCGCGGCGACTGGAGCTTCGGCCTCGTCCCGCGAGGCACGTTCGAGACCGAGGGATTCAGCGTCCTTGCCCTGGAGGTGCCGCACAAGGGCGGGCGCACGATGGGTTTCCGGGTGAGCGACGGTCGTTCGGTGGTTGCGTACATCCCGGACCACTGTCCGACTGCGCTCGGCGAAGGCCCCGAGGGCACGGGCGAGTACCACGAGGCAATACTCGAGCTGGCACGCGACGTGGACCTTCTGATCCACGACTCCCACCTCCGCTCCGAGGAGGTCGCAGCCGAGGGGTCCTTCGGGCACGCCGCGGCCGAGTACGCGGTCGGGCTCGGCGCCCGCGCTGGAGCGCGAAAGGTGGCGCTCTTCCATCACCGGCCCGAACGCGACGACGCCGAAGTCGACCGCACGCTGTGCCGGTTCACCGACAGCACGATGCCGGTCATCGGCGCGCAGGAAGGCACGGTGCTGACGCTGTGACGTCCGGGTGAGGCGACCGGACGCCGTCGTAGTGGGTGCCGGGCCCAATGGTCTCGTCGCGGCCCTGACGCTGGCCCGTGCGGGCGTGGCCGTCGATGTCTTCGAGGCTGGCGACGAAGCGGGCGGGGGATGCCGCACCGCGGAGCTGACGGTCCCTGGGTTCCGCCACGACGTCTGCTCCGCCGTGCACCCGCTCCTGATGGTTTCCCCTGCCTTCGCCGACATCGACCTCCCCGCCCACGGGGTCCGGTTGCTGACCCCATCCGTCGCCTTCGCTCATCCCCTCGACGCCGGTCGTGCCGTGTGCGTCGGGGGCACCGTCGACCAGGTGAGCGCCTCGCTGGGGGCCGACGGGCCGGCGTACGCACGCATCTTCTCGCCACTCGTCCGGAACATGGACCGGATCCTCCCCGCCTTCCTCGGAGACATGCGTTCGGTCCCCGCACACCCGCTGGCGGCCGCCGGGTTCGGCCTGCGCGGACTGAGATCGGCGACGCGTCTGGCTGACAGATTCACCACCGAAGAGGGACGGGCGCTCGTGGCCGGCACGGCCGCGCACTCGATGCTCCCCCTCACGGCCCCCTTGTCGGGCGTGTTCCCCCGGCTGTTCACCGCGCTGGCCCATCGGTACGGATGGCCCGTGGTGGAAGGGGGCAGCGCGGCCATCGTGGACGCATTGATCACCGAGCTCACGTCGCTCGGGGGTCGGGTGGAGACCGGCCACCTCGTGAAGCGTTTGGACGAACTCCCGCCGGCGCGGGCGGTCCTGCTCGACGTCACCCCGCGGCAGCTCCTGGAGATGGCCGGCGACTCGATGCCGCGGCGCTACGGCGAGGCACTGGCCCGCTACCGCTACGGGCCGGGGGTGTGCAAGGTCGACTGGGCGCTCAGCGGACCGGTGCCCTGGAGCGCGGAGGGCTGCCGCCGGGCCGTCACCGTGCACGTAGGCGGCACGTTCGAGGAGATCGCCCGGAGCGAGGCGGACGTCAACACCGGCCGGCACCCCGATCGCCCCTACTGCCTGGTGACCCAACCGTGCGTGGTCGACGCGCACCGGGCGCCGGCGGGCCGGCACACGCTGTGGGCCTACTGCCACGTCCCCAACGGGTCCGACGTGGACATGACGGAGAGGATCGAGGCGCAGATCGAGCGGTTCGCGCCCGGCTTCCGCGACCTGGTGCTGGCGCGTTCGACGTGCACTGCCGTTGACGAGGAGGCGCACAACCCGAGCTACGTGGGTGGGGACATCAACGCCGGGGCCGCCACGCTGCGCCAGATGATCTTCAGGCCGACGGCGCGATGGGACCCGTACCGAACCGCCCTCAGAGGCGTCTACCTGTGCTCGGCCGCCACGCCGCCGGGCGGCGGCGTCCACGGCATGTGCGGGCTCGGCGCGGCACGCGCCGCCCTGCACGAGCTCGGTCATGGCGGAGCCTTGCCGGCGGCGAGCTGATGGGGCGCACCATGTCGTACGCCTGGTACCGGCTCCGGTCGACCATGCGGTCGGAGCTCTCCTACTTCCTCTCCGTCATCCTCCTCGTGGGCGCGGTGGGGGGCCTGGCGCTGGGAGCCATCGAGGCGGCGCGCAGCACGGAGTCCTCCTTCGCCGATTACGTGGCGGCCTCGCACGTCCCCCAGCTCTTCGTCTTCGACGGCGTCATCAACCCGGGCATCGGTCTGGACTCGGCCTACAACCCCAAGCTGCTCCGGACCCTGTCCCACCTGCCCGACGTCGAACGGGTCGAGAGCACCGTGGAGCTCAACATAAGCCCGTTGACCGCCCGGGGCCAGCCGTTGGCAACCTCCCCCAACGCTGAGGCGAGCGTCGGCGGACTTGACTTCAACGAGGACCCCATCACCGTCACGGACGGACGAATGGTCGATCCCCACAAGCCCGACGAGGTCGTCGTCGACGCGGCCAGCGCCAAGGCACTGGGCTACCACCTCGGCGAGATGGTCCCGGTGGGATGGCTGACCAACACGCAGACGCAGTCTGGAAACATCTCGCAGAACCAGGTCATCCCGGTCGATCAGCGGGCGATGGTGAAGCTCGTCGGGATCGCCGGCGGGCAGGCGACCACGCTGTTCCAGGACCAGGACAACGCCAACGGGCAGTCGACCATGCTGTTCACCCCCGCCCTGACGAACAAGCTCCTCGCCTGCTGCAGCGACGACATGATCAGTGCGCTGACGCTGCAGGGCGGCGACAGCCACCTCTCGGCCGTGGAGGCAGCGGTCAAGAGCGCGCTCCCCAGGGGTCTCCCGTTCGTCTACATCGAGTCGCAGAACATCCTCTCGACGGCCAGCGCCACGCTGCGCCCCGAGGCAATCGCGCTCAGTGTCTTCGGCGGCATCACCGGGATCGCCGCCCTGCTCATCGCCGGGCAGGTGATCAGTCGCCGGGTCCGCCTGCGGGCACTGGACCTCGACATCGCCCGGGCCCTCGGCGCGGACCCCCCGATGTGCCTGTGGGACGGCCTCCTCGGCTCGCTCGGTGCCCTGCTCCTCGGCTCGTTGCTCGCCGGGGCCGTGGCCGTGGGCCTCTCGGCGCTCGGGCCAATAGGACCGGTGCGGCCGTTCCTCGGCGTGGCGCTCCGCCCGGACTGGGCGGTGATCGGGATCGGCGTCCTGACCTTGGTGGTCGTCCTCGGCGGCGTGGCCGTACTGGCGTCGTTCCGCTCGCTGCCCGACCGGGCCCGAAACGGGGCGGGCCGGTTCACGTCCTCACGGGTCACGACGGCGGCCACCCGGGCCGGCCTCCCGCCTTCGGCGGTCACCGGCGTGCGCTTCGCGCTGGAGCCCGGCGTGGGACGGAGCGCCGTGCCGGTGCGGTCGGCCATCCTGGGTGCCATTCTGGCGGTCACCGTGGTCGTCGCCACGGTGACGTTCGGGTCGAGCCTCAATACCCTCGTCTCGCACCCCGCGCTGTACGGCTGGAACTGGAACTACGACATCGACGGGGGCGGCGGCCTCGGCGACATCCCCGGCCCAGCGGCGGCCAAGCTGCTCGATGCGGACCCGCTGGTGCTGTCCTGGACCGGCATCTACTACTCCACCCTCACCCTCGACGGGGTGAACGTGCCCGTCATGGGGGCCACACCCGGGGCCACCGTCGCGCCGCCCCTGTTGAGCGGTCACGGCCTGCAGGCGTCCAACCAGGTCGTGCTCGGCGCCTCGACGCTGCGCTCCTTGCACAAGCGGGTCGGGGACACCGTGCAGGTTCGCATCCACGGCAGCAAGCCGGTGAGGCTGACGATCGTGGGAACAGCGACACTCCCCCCGATCGGGGTCGCGGGCTCGTCGCACCTGGAGATGGGCACCGGTGCGGTGCTCTCCTACCGGATCATCCCGCCCGCGGCACGGGACCTCTTCGAGGTCACTCCCGGGCCCAACGCCATCCTGGTGCGCACGAAGGGGGGGAACAGCCGCGCCGCGCTGGCGTCGCTGCAGTCCATCGGGCGGCGCGTGGACATCGCCATCAACGGCGGCTCCGTGTTCGGGGTGCTCCGTCCGGCCGAGATCCTGAACTACGGGTCCCTCGGAACGACGCCACTGCTCCTGGGTACCGCCCTGGCGCTCGGCGCCGCGGTGGCGCTCGGCATCACGCTCGTGACGTCGGTCCGGCGCCGCCGACACGACCTGGCCATCCTCAAGACGCTCGGCTTCACCAGGGGTCAGCTGGCGACCGCCGTGGCCGTACAGGCCAGCGTCGCCGCCGTGATCGGGTGCGCGATCGGGATCCCCGCCGGCATCGCGCTGGGCCGGGTGCTCTGGAACCTCTTCGCGGATGAGATCAGCGCGGTACCCGCTCCGACCGTCCCGGGTGGGTCGATCGTGGTGATCGGTGTCCTCGCCCTCGCGCTCGCCATCCTGGTGGCCATGATCCCTGGCCGCCTGGCGGCGCGCACCCCGACGTCACAGCTCCTGCGGGCCGAGTAGCGGCCGGGCGCTCTCAGCGGGCGAAACGGTCCACCAGCAGCGCGCCCACCTGGCGCACGGTCTCCGGCGTCCCGGTGGGCATGTTGAAGACGAAGTACTCGACACCCGCCGCCGCCAGCTCCTCGACGCGGGCGACCAGCTCGTCGGGCGTGCCGACGTCCGACGTCGTCGGCTCCTCCCCCGTGACCTGCCGCAGGAAGTCCTTCGTCGTCGCCGTCTCCTCCCCGCTCTCCGTGAGGACCAGCGTGCTGAGCCGGCTCACCGTCACTTCGGACGGATCCCGTCCGATCGCTTCACAGTGCCCGCGCAGGACATCGACCTTGTGGGCCACGGTCGTGGCGTCGCCGGTGATGTTGCACATGTCGCCGTAGCGCGCCACCAGTCGCAGCGTCCGCTTCTCCCCGCCGCCGCCGATCAGGATCGCGGGCCCACCGGGCTGGACGGGCGGTGGCACGTTGCGGGCCTCGTGGGTCCGGTAGTAGGTGCCGCTGAAAGACGGCGCCTCCTCGGTGAACATGGCGCGGCAGATCTGCACCGCCTCCTCCAGGCGGTCGAGCCGCTCCCCCGCGGGCGGGAAGTCGAAGCCGAGACCCTCGTGCTCGACGTCGTACCAGGCCGCCCCGATGCCCAAGATGGCGCGGCCCGCGCTGATGACGTCCAGCGTGGTCACGATCTTGGCCAGGTGCGCAGGATTGCGGTACGTGACGCCGGTGACCATCGTCCCGAGACGCACCCTCGAGGTCCGGGCCGCCAGCGCGCCGAGGAGCGTGTACGAATCGAGCATGGGTTGGCTGGGGCCGCCGAGGGGTGGGAGTTGGTAGAAGTGATCCATCACCCACACGGAGTCGAAGCCAGCCTCCTCCGCCGCCGTCGCCGTCGCGGCGACGCCGTCGAAGAGGGCGCCGGGAGGCCCGCCGGCCACGAAGTTGGGAATCTGCAGTCCGAAACGCATGCAGCCGAACCTACCGGCGCGGCGGAGCCTGCGTGCGGGCGGTCACCAGCCGGTGCGCCGGCGCAGCCAGCCGAGGGCCACTGCACCCTGGGCGGCCTGGAAGGGGCGGATGGTCGGCAGGCCCGGCGGAGGTGGGCGCAGCGAGCGCTCCACGAAGAAGCCGCACACCGCGGCGAGGAGGACGGTGATCGCCTCGGGGTCGATCGGGACCGGTGGGACGTGGCGGGCCAGCAGCTCTTCGGGGGGCGGCCCGCCCTCCAGCACCACCGAGGGTGCCCATCCGATGACGTCGAAGGCCGGGTTCCCGACCGCGGCGTGGGGCCAGTCCACGAACACGACACCGTCGGCGGCGAGGAGCACGTTGTCCGCGCGCACGTCGCCGTGGACCAGGGTCGGGCCCCCGCACGCCAGCGGCCATCCCGACTCCAACCTCGCCAGCCTCTCCAGGTTGGCGAACGCCCACACGTCGAGGCCCGCCGGCGGCGTCTCCATGGCGGCCAGCTCGGCCCAGCCCCCGAAGAGCCGGCGGGCGAAGTCGGCCAGCGGCTCGAGCGACGGCACGGGGCTCGGAGTGAGCTCGCGGTGCAGGGACGACAACGCGTCCACGACCCTCGCCAGCTCTTCCGTCTCCCACGGGTGGCGCGGCGGCCGGCCCTCGACGGCGTCGAAGGCGAGCGCCACCCAGTCGCCGTCGTCGTAGGTGCCCAGGAGACGCGGGAAGCGCGGCGACCGCGGCAACGCCGCCGACACCACCGCCTCGCGCCGGTGCATCTCGGGTGACTCGGGGTTCAGGGCGGCGCCGACCGCCTTGACGAAGACGTCGCCACCCGGGCACTCCAGGACGGTGGTGGCGCCCGGCGAGAACCCACCCTGCAGGTCGCGAACGCCGCGCGGCGCGCCACCGCCGACCTCGGCCGCCCATGCCCGCACCGCCGCCGGCACCTCGGCCCAGGGCAGGTGGACGCCGGCCGCCGGGCCGGTCGGCGTGGTCACGTGGCGGCGGCCCCTGCGGCGGCGAGTGCCTCGGTGATGCTCTCGACCAGTCTTCGAGCTGACTCCGCGCTGAGCTCCACGGCGACGCGCGCCCCCGGCCCGCGCGAGGGGTCGGCGAAGTCGATGTTGAGCGTGTGGTCGAACGGCGCGTGGAACGGGTGGTCGAAGTAGACCTGGGCCGAGGTGACGGAGAACCAGCCCTGCGCGCCCTTGGCGCTGCCGGCGATGTCGGTGGGGACGGTGAGGTAGGAGCACATGGTCAGTCCCCCGCCAGGTAGCGCCCGTACCACTCGAAGATGTGCCGCCAGCCGTCGACCGCCGCCTCGGGCCGGTAGGCCGGGCGGTCCACCGCGAAGAACGCGTGGCCGGCGCCGTCGTAGCGGTGGAACTCGTAGGTCTTGCCGGCCGCCTTCAACGCCGCCTCGAGCTCGTCCACCTGCTCGGGACTCGGGAACCGGTCCTCGTTGCCGAAGAGGCCGAGCAGCGGACCGTGCAGCTGCGGCGTCCGGTCGACCAGCGCCGCGACCTTCAGGGGGAACCCCTCGGGCACCGTGCCGGTGACGAACGCCCCGTAGCAGTCGACGGCGGCATCGACGGGCAGGCTCACCGCAGTGAGAAAGGAGTGCCGGCCGCCGGAGCAGTAGCCGATGACGCCGACCTTGCCGTTGGAGGTCGGCAGGGCCCGCAGGGCTCTGATGGCGGCGTCGGCGTCGCCCACGAACTGCTCGTCGGGGATCCCGCCGGCCTCACGCGCGGCGGCCGCGGCGTCGTCGGGGTCCACATCGAGCCCCTGGCGGGCGTAGAGGTTGGGGCAGATCGCGTTGTAGCCGTTGGCGGCGAAGCGCCGGGTGATCTCCTTGGTGCCCGGGTCCCAGCCGGGCAGGTGGTGGATCACGAGGACTCCGCCGAAGGGACCGTCACCCCCCGGAAGAGCCTGGTAGGCGTTGATCTGCGCCCCGTCGGTCCCGGTGAACATGACGTTCTCGGCGCAGAGAGCTTCTTCGGGTGCGGGCACGGGTGGCCTCCTTCGTACTCAGACCGTGCGTGGTGGTGGGTCGCTGCGCCGACCACTATGGCGCGTCGCCCGGGCCGGCCGCTCCCGCAACCGGCATGATGTGCGCCGTGCGCCGCTTCCTCGGGCTCGTCGCAGCGGTGGTCGCGCTGGTCGCGGCACCGCCGGGCGCCGCCGGGAGCACCACGGGGGACTCACCTCTCGTGCTCACCGTGCTGGGCCCCGCCACGGTGGAGGCCCCCAGCGGCATCGCGCTCGACACGGCCGGTGACCTCTTCGTCGCCGACACGGGGCACTGCCGGGTCCTCGTGGTGCCGGCCCACGCCGGGACCAGCTACGGCGTGCGCCTGCGGCCCGGCCACGCCGCCATCGTGGCCGGGGGCTCCTGCTCGGGCGCCGGCTCCATCGGCCACCCGAGTGGGGTGACCGTCGACGCGCGGGGTGACGTCTACATCGCGGAGGCGACAGCGCAGCGCGTCCAGGTCGTGCGGCCCGATGGCCCGCGGACGGTGGTCACGGTCGCGGGCACGTCGGCGCCCGGGGTGGCCGTCCTCTTCGTCGGGAGCGGAGCCTACCGCTTCACGAGCACGTGATGCTCTACGACGTGCACGTCGTGCCGCTGGGCGGTGTCACACCGCTCACGAGATACGACTGCACGTCGTCACGCACGCACGCGCTGTAGAAGTACGCCACGTGGTCGTCGCCGTCGCGCGTCAGCAGCACGCCCCGGCTCAGCTCGTGGGCGACGCTCACGGCCCACGCATACGGCGTCGCCGGGTCGTTCGTGGTGCCGACGACGAGGATGGGGGGCGACCCCGGCGCGGCCACGGGTCCCACGGTCCGCGTGGGCGGTGCGGGCCACACGGCGCAGCCGGCTTCGCCCCACGCGAGCAGCGGTCCGAAGACCGGGGCCGACGACGTGAGCTGGGCGGCCAGGTCGCCGTAGGCGGCCGGGTCGCGCGAGACGGGGTGGTCGAGGCAGTCGACGGCGATGGCTGCGTCGTCCCCGTTGGTCGACCCACCCTGGTTGTAGTGGTCGGACATCGCGACGACCTGCGCGCCGTTGCCCGCGGCGTCGGCCGCCAGCGCCGAACCCAACTGCGGCCAGTCAGATCGCGCGTACAGCCCGTCGAGCAGCGCGTCGTACAGCTCGCCCGCACCGGCCGCCTGGCCGCCGCCCGCCGCCGGGCCGGCCGCGGCCGACGCCAGCAGTGCGAGCACGGCGGTCGTCGGATCGCCGGCCGGCCGCCACGCGCAGGTGGGCGTGGCCGCGCACCATGAGAAGAAGTCGTCGAGGACCGACTCGAAGCCCACGGCCTGCCCCTCGGTCATCTGGTTGAAGCTCAGCGCCGGGTCGATGACGCTGTCGAGCACCATCGCGCGCACGTGGGTCGGGAACAGGGCCGCGTACGTGAGCCCGAGGAGCGTGCCGTAGGACTGGCCCATGTAGGTGAGACCGCTGTCCCCCAACGCTGCGCGGAGCCGGTCCATGTCGCGCGCCGTGTCGACCGAGCCCACGTAGGGGAGCACGTTCCCGCTCGCCTTCTCGCAGGCGTCCGCGAATTGCTTCAACCCGGCGATGAAGGCTGCCTGCTGGCTCGGCGTCGTGGGCACGGGGTCGGGCGTGGCGCCTGTCGGCCCACTCGACGTCTGCCCACACGTCACCGGGTCGCTCCGCTCGACCCCACGGGGGTCGAACATCACGATGTCGAAGTCGTCGAGGAGCTGCGGCGTGAGTGCGCTGAGCTCGTTGTCCATGTCGTCGATGCCCGACACCCCCGGGCCGCCGGGGTCGATGACGAGGGAGCCGATGCGCTGGGCGGGGAACTCCGCCGGGTGCCGGGCCACCGCGATGGGGATCGTCGGCCCACTCGGGTCCGCGTAGTTCAGTGGCACCACCAGGGTGCCGCACTGAAGGTCTCCGTTGCACGGCGACCACGAGATCGGTGTGACCGGCGGTTGGGTCGTCGTCGTCGTGGTCGACGTCGAGGTCGACGTCGTCGAGGTCGATGCGGCTGACGTGGTGCCGGGCCCGGCCGCCGCGGTCCGGGTCTCCTCCGGACCGCTCAGTGACGCGCACGCCGCGAGCAGGAGCGAGCCTGCCGACGCGGCGAGCACCAGGCGCAGCACCGCCGTGAGCCTCCCGATCACCGTCACCACAGTGACACGAAGAGCGAGGCCGCGACCTTTCACCCCCGAGGAGAGCCCATGGTGCACGACGCCGACCCCGCGGACATCGACCTCGGGGAGCCCGGATCCTCGGCCCGGGCCGAATACGAACGCAGGCTCCGGAGCGACGCGGAGCACCGGCGCCGCAGGTTCGGGCACCTCTTCGCCCCCGTGGTGTCGGCGCTCGCCGGGATCAGGCCGTCCACCGCGCGCTGGCGCACCGGCGGCCTGGCCGAAGAGCGCGTGGGCCGCCTCCTGAGCGAGGCGGTCGGGGACCGAGGCTTCGTCCTCCACGACCGTGCGGTTCCCCGGAGCCGGGCGAACCTCGATCACATCGCCATCGTCCCCTCCGGTGTCTGGGTGGTCGACACGAAGCGCTATCGGGGGCGGGTGCGCCGGGGGCTTCCCGCGGGCCGCCTCGTCGGGCGTCGCACCCTCGTCGTCAACGGACGCGACCGCGGCGAGCTCGTGACCGCCGCCCGGCGCCAGCGGGTCCTCGTGGAGTCGGCCACCGGCCCCGGCGTGGAGGTCCGGGCCGTCCTCTGCTTCGCCGACGCCGAGTGGGGTCTGGCCCCCCGGCCCTTCAGCGTCCGCGGCGTGGCCGTCACCTGGCCGAAGGCGCTGGTGAGAAGGCTCGCCGGTCCGGGACCGGTCGGGCCGGACCGGCGGCATGCTCTGGCCACGTCGATCGCACGGGCGTTCCCTCCCCGAACCGCTCGCCCGGGCGGCGAACCCCGCAGTCGCGCCGACGTCCGGGGGGCACACCGGCGGGCGTAGCCTGGGCGTCGTGGCACCGAGGTGGCAGTGGCTGCTGGTGACCCTTGCGGCCGTGGCCGTGAGCTGCCTCGTGCCGGGGTCCATGCTGTCGCAGGCGCCGGTGCAAACCGGCGGGGGCGCCATCATCACGGCCGCGGCGCCCGCTCCGTCGGGAAGCGAGTGCGCGGCGGTGTCGTGTAACCGGGGATCACCGTCGTCCACGGCCTCGCTCCCGAGCATCACGCTGGCCGGCACCATGGCCGCCGGGCTGCTGGTCGTCCTCGCCCTGTACGCCGCCCGACGGGCGCGGCGAGGCGCGGCCGTGTTGCCTGCGGGCTCACCGACGCGGCTGCTCAGACCGCCACAGCACGTTCTCCCTGCTTAACCGCCAGCACCGGCGCGCCGACATCGTTCCAGGGGGTGCGCCCCGGCGCACGTCCACCCGCCGGCCGGGCGTGACCACATGCACCCGGTCCCCCGGCCCCCGCACCCAGAGAGAAGAGAGCCGTCATGCCCAGCAACCGCCCCGGGTCCTCCGGGGAGACTCCGAAGAAGAAGCCGTCCGCCGCGACGGCGAAGAAGAAGTCCTCGAGCCAGCGCTTCACCGAGCGTCAGGAGGCCAAGCAGCGCGCGGCCCAGGAGGCCCGCCGGGCCCGTACCCGCACGTACGGGATCGTCGCCATCGCGCTGGTGGTGCTCGTCGTCGCCGTCCTGGTGATCGTCAAGGTCGCCGGTGGTGGGTCGGGCTCAGGCACCGTCGACCAGGCGTCGCCCCCCGCCGGCACGCCGATCCCAGCGGCCACGCTGGCCAAGCTCCAGTCGGTCCCGGTGTCCACGCTCGCCGCCGCGCCGACCGACGGCATCGTCTCGACGCCGCAATCAGTCAACGGTCAAGCGCTCACGGCCGATGGCAAGCCCGAGCTGCTCTACATCGGTGCCGAGTTTTGCCCGCACTGCGCCGCTCAGCGGTGGCCGTTGTACATCGCCCTGTCCAAGTTCGGCACGTTCAGCCCCGAACCGGGCAGGATCCATTCAGCCAACCTTGACGGCGACGTGCCGACGTTCACCTTCTACGGCACGAAGTACTCGAGCCCGTATCTCACGTTCACACCGGTGGAGGTCTACACGAACAAGCCGCAGGGCAATGGCTACGCGCCCCTGCAGACGCCGACGCAGGCGCAGCTCACGCTGTGGCAGGACACGAACGGGGGCTCGTTCCCCTTCGTCGACTTCGGTGGGAAGACGGTGCTCCCCTCGGCCCAGTACTTGTTCACCCCGCTGCAGAACCTGCCCTTCTCCGCCGTGGCAGCCCAGGTGGGCAACAACTCGACCGCCATCGGGGCGGTCATCGACGCCAGCGCGGCCCAGCTGATCTCGACGATCTGCGGATCGATGTCGCACGACCAGCCTGCTGCCGTCTGCTCGGCGGCACACAGTGGATGAGGGCATGCCACGGTGGCCCGGCGTCGTCGGGACGGTTGCATGCGTGGCCGGGCTCGGCGTGGCGGGGTACCTCACGTACGAGCACTTCACGTCGTCGACGACGCTGGCCTGCTCGGACAACGGTGTCGTCAACTGCCTGAAGGTCACGACCAGCTCGTACTCGGCCGTCGCCGGCGTGCCGGTGGCCGTCCTCGGGCTCGTGTTCTTCGCCGTCATGTTGGTGCTGCAGCTCCCGCCCGTGTGGCGGCGCCCCGAGCCGGCCATCCGGATCGGGCGGCTGGCCTGGGCGGTGGTGGGGCTGGGCACCGTGCTCTACCTGCTGTACGCGGAGCTGTTCTCCATCGACGCGATCTGCCTGTGGTGCACCGCCGTACACGTGCTCACCTTGCTGCTCTTCGGCACCACCGTCTACGCCACGTCCGCCTACCCGGTGCACGGAGACCCGGTGCCAGGAGAAGGGGACGAGTGAGGCGTCGCTACGCCCCCTCGGGCACCTCCCACAGGCCGACAGGAGCCTCCCCCAGCCGGTAGTGGCCCGGCAGACGCTCGCCCGACATGGCGCTCTCCATGCGCCGCTGCATGCCCGGGAGGAGGGTGCCGTCGGCGATCATCGCCATGAAGACGGCGCCGGCGTTGCCGACGTCGAAGAAGTCGCGGTGCCAGGACCACTGGAAGTTCCCCCCGTAGCGGAACCAGCTGCCGCCCAGCCCGGCGATCTCGTAATTGGTGCCGTCCGCTTTCTTGGCGTCCGCCACCTGCTTCCACAGGCCGAGGATCTCGCCCTGGTGCTCGTCGATGAGCACCTTCTGATAGGGGTAGGTCCAACCCTCCAGCCCGGCCATCTCGAGGCCGAGGGCGATCTCCCGGATCTCCTCCCGGCCGACCGCCATGAATTCGTCGTTCGGGCCCACGTTCCAGCCGTAGGTGGCGTCCTCCGTGTAGAGGTCGGCCATGTGGTGCCAATCCTTCTTGGCCTCGCCGTCCCGGTTGGCCTGGAGCCAGCGCTCCACCATCTCCTCCAGCTCGTCGCGTGGGTATGCCGGCATCGTCGTCAATCCTCCTCTGTCGAACATGCATCGGTCTGTGGCGACTCGCGGAGCTCGGTCGTGGTGGTCACGGTGCGCCTTCCGTGCTCAACGGCGCCTCGGGCTGGACCTCGACGACGCTGAAGTGCGTGCCGCGCGGCGCGGCGACGGCATGCGCGATGGCCAGAGCCACGCCTTCGGGACGCAGCAGGGCCGAGTGCCGGGCCAGACCCCAGCGCTCCCACTCGGAGATCATCTGCCCGGTGATCTCCGGGTCCCAGTCCATCCCCATGCCGGTCTGGGTAGGGCCGGGCCGCACGACGACGGCGCGCACACCCGTCCCTTCCAGCTCCATCTGCAACGCGGTGACGAAACCCTCGAGGCCCCACTTCGAGGCGACGTAGGCGGACATACGGGGCCTCGGGTGCGCCACCACGTCGGAGGTGACGAAGATCAGGTCACCGCGCCGTCGTGCCACCATGCCGGTGCCCAGCGCCCGCACGAGGCGGTGCGCGCCGCCGACGTTGACGCGGTACACCTCTTCGAAGTCCTCAGGCGTGGTCTCCAGCGCTGCGCCCGGCTGGTTCCTCGCCGCGTTGGAGACGAGGATCTCCACGGGGCCGAACGCGTCCTGTGCCTCGCGGGCGAAGCGCTCCACGCAGTCCGGGTCGGCCAGGTCCAGCAGCAGCGCGGTCGCCTGGCCGCCCGCGGCGTTGATCTCGTCGGCCACGGCCGCGCAGGCCTCCACGCGGCGGGCGCCCAGCACCACCGGGTGGCCGGCGCGGGCGAGGACCCGCGCCGTCGCGGCGCCGATGCCCGACGAGGCGCCCGTGACCACCGTGGGTCGGCGATCGGGCTGGGGCTCGAAGGGCGGCATCAGCGAGGCACGACAGTCGTCGGGAGCGCCGCGAACCCACGCACGTTGATGGAGTGGACACGGCGTAGCTCCGCCGGGTCCACGTCGTAGGACTTCACCCGCGCCAGCACCTCGGTCAGCGCGACGCGCGCCTCCATGCGGGCCAGCGCTGCACCCATGCAGAAGTGGCGGCCGCTGCCGAAGCTGACCAGGTCCTGCGTGCGCCGGTCGAGGTCGTAGGTCTCGGGGTCGGGAAACACCTCCTCGTCGCGGTTGGCAGACCCGAGGAGGAGCAGGATCCGCCGCCCCGCCCCGATGTCGACACCCCGGACACGCACCGGTTGGCTCGTCACCCGGACCAGCATCTGCGTCGAGGTGTCGTAGCGCAGCGTCTCCTCCACCCAGTCGGGCACCCGGGCCGGGTCGGCCATCGGCTTGGCCAGCTGGTCCGGATTGAGCCACCCCCAGTACCAGGCGTTCCCCAGCAGCTTGGTCGTCGTCTCGTTCCCGGCCACCACCAGCAGGAACAGGAACCCGATCACCTCGTCGTCGCTGAGACGGTCACCGTCGATCTCGACCTGCAGCAGCGACCAGGTCAGGTCGTCACGCTCGTGGCGGCGGCGGTCGGCCACCATGTCGGCGTAATAACCGGCCAGGGTGAGCGCAGCCTCAAGGCCCTCCGGGGGGATGTCGTTCATCCCCTCCTCGCGGTGCACGAGGAGGTCCGCCAGGCGCCGCACCTCCGCCCGGTCCGACGGAGGGACGCCGACCAGCTCGGAGATCACGTCCATCGGGAGGCGGCCGGCGAAGTCCGCGATGAAGTCGAACGAGCCCGCCTGGAGCACCTGCCCGAGGTGCGCGACGGCCAGCTTCCGGATGCCTTCCTCCATGGCCGCCACCCGGCGCGGCGTGAAGCTCTTGCCCACGATGGAGCGCATGCGGGTGTGGCGCGGCGGGTCCATGGCGAGGAACGACGCGGCGCGGTGGGCGTCGGGGCCGAAGGCGGCCGGGTCGAGGCTGACGCCGTAGGCGTTCGAGTAGTGGTCGACGTCGCGGAAGGCGGCCAGGACGTCGGCGTGGCGCGCGTACGCGAAGAAGTCGAGCTCCTCGTTGTAGAACACCGGCGCCTCCGCGCGCAGGCGGGCGTAAGTCGGGTACGGGTCCTCGTGGATGGCGTAGTCGTAGGGGCTGTAGGCCAACGGCGCGACGGTCGTCACGGTGTGCGCATCGTCATGAGCGCGGTCGCCCTGCCCATGAGAACGGGCACCGCGTCGAACGACAGATGGCCCATGCCCGCGCTCAGGAGGGCGCCGGTGTAGGTGACCTGGAGCACTCCGAGGACGGCCGGGTCGGCGCCGCTGCCCAACGCGGCCGCCAAGCGGCGCCCGATCTCTGCGCCGAGACGCGTCCGCACGCGCGTAACGTCGGGACCGTCACCGAGGAGCGCGGTCGTGCAGGCGGCGACCGCCGGCAACCCCATGGAGCCGAACCCCATGGCGCGGGCGGTGTCGGCCACGCGCTCGGGAAGCGACAGACTGAGGTCGACGAGGTGGGGCGAGGACTGGGTGCGCCGCCACAGCACCTCTGCCAGCAGGTGGTCCTTGCCCGAGAAGTAGGTGTAGGCGGTCGCGGGCGCCACACCCGCCCGCTTGGCGATCGTGCGCACCGAGATGTCCGCGTACGGCCGCGCCTCCGCCTCCTCGGCCGCCGCGGCCACCAGGCGCTCCATCACCTCGGCCTGGCGCTCGGAGAGGTGGCGGCGTTCCGGCTGCTCCGCGAGCTCGGGCGCGGCCGGCTCCAGGGGGTCGAACACGCTCACGCCCCCGGCGCCGCGGGCACGTGCGGCGTGCCGTCTTTCATGTCGGGGAAGGCGAAGGTGGCAGCCGTCGTCATCCGCGTGATCTTGGTGATGTCCTTCTCGGGCAGCGTCTCGGTGTCGTCCTCGATCACGATCTCCCAGCGGCAGTGCGGGACGCGGTCGGTCGGCACCCGCGGCGGCCGGTGCACATGGCGGATGTGCGCCTTGGGATTGACCGCCTGGGCGGTGACGTCGAAGGTCCCGTCCTCGATGTGATGGCACATGTTGGTGACCATCGCGTCACCGAAGGGCTCGGCGTCCATGAGCGCGCCGCAGTAGGCCAGCTCGAAGTAGCCGTGCTGCTCGTCGACCAGCTCGTAGTGCACGTCCATGTAGTGGTGCGGGAAGCCGGGGTCGAGCTGGAGCACCTTGAAGATGGCCGAGACCCCGTCGCCCTCGACGTTCATGATCCGGCGCAGCCGGTCGCCGTAGACCGGGCTGGCCCCGGCCCACTCCTCGATGGCCAGCTCCTTGACCGCCTCGGCGCCGTACTTGATGCCTATGGCGGCGCACATGGACCGGTCGAGGAGGTGGACGATGAGCCCGTACTCCCGCACCAGCCTGACCAGGGCCTCCTTGGAGAGGTCCTCGTAGTCGAAGCCGGGGTCGAAGGGGCCCGAGTAGTCGTTGTGCTCGGTCATGGGTTTGAACCCTAGTCCGAACACTTGTCCAGAATGTGCGCCGGTCCATGACGTCTTCGGGTCCGAGGGCGACCCCGGCAGGGCCGTCGTGCCGGGCGACCGTGCGTCTGGGCCTGGGTAGGGTCGTGCCCGTCAAGGGAGGCCGGCATGCCGAAGTGGACGGAGGAGGGCGCGTGATCGACCACGGGGAGCGGCGGGCGACAGACATGGCCGAGATGCAGGAGGTCTACGGGTCCACCGTCGGCGCCACCGGGGCGTGAGCCGGGTCGAGACCGCGGACGCCGCCGAGGGCGTGCGCGTCGTGGCCTTCAACCGGCCCGAGGTGCGCAATGCGTTCGACACCGCGATGTACCGGGGGGTCACCGCCGCGCTGCGCGACGCCGACGCCGACGAGGCGGTCGGCGCGGTCGTCCTGACCGGGCGCGGCAGCGCCTTCACCTCGGGCCAGGACCTGGCCGAAATGGCCGCCATCGCCTCCGGCACCGCCGTGGAGGGCTCCGGTCGCGGGTTCATGGACTTCCTCGATGCCATCGACGACATCTCCGTGCCACTGCTCGCCGCGGTCAACGGGGTGGCCGTGGGGCTGGGCTTCACCATGCTGGCTCATTGCGACCTCGTCCTGGTCGAGGCCGGCGCGCGCCTGCGCGTGCCCTTCGCCGAGTTGGGCGTGCCGGCCGAAGCGGCCAGCAGTGTCCTGTTTCCCGCCGCCATGGGGTGGCAGCAGGCGGCACGGATCCTGCTGACGTCGGACTGGGTCGCAGCCGAGGACCTGGTCGGTCTCGGCCTGGCACTGCAGGTGTGCGCGGTGGGAACGGTCCTCGACGAGACGGTTGCGCTGGCGGAGCGGATCGCCGCCCATCCCCGTACCGCCACCCGTGCCATCACGTCACTCATGCGAGCGGCCCGCCGCGACGCGGTGGCGGAGGCCAACCGGCGCGAACAGGCCGCCTTCGCGTCGCTGCTCGGCACGGCGGTCGGCGGCGGGACCCTGGCCGAATTCGCGGTCAGGGTCGAGGACCGGCCCTGACCGTGCGTCTGGGCATCACCGCCGCCCTCACCGACCTCGATGCCACGCCCGCGGCGCTCGCGGTGGCGGTCGAGGACTTGGGGTTCGACTCGCTCTACCTGCCCGAGCACACGCACCTGCCCGTGCGGGAGGATGTCCCGCCCGCTCTCGTCGAGGGCGTACGGCTCGACGACTACAAGCGCTGCCTCGACCCGCTGGTCGCCCTGGCCACCGCCGCCGCCGTGACCACCCGCATCGGGCTCGGGACCGGCATCTTGCTGGTGGCCCAGCACGACCCCATCGTCCTGGCCAAGCAGGTCGCCACACTCGACCATCTCTCCGGTGGGCGCGTCACGCTCGGTGTGGGCTTCGGGTGGAACCGTGCCGAGGCCGAGGATCACGGCGTCGAGTTCGCGCGCCGCCACGCCGTGGTGCGCGAACACCTGGCCGCCATGGAGGCCATCTGGTCGCGCGAGCAGGCCGAGTACCACGGCGAGTTCGTCGACTTCGACCCCACCTGGTCCTGGCCCAAGCCGCGACAGCAGCCGCGCGTGCGCGTGCTCATCGGCGGCGGCGGCGGCGGCGCGGTGCTCTCGGCGGTGGCGGACTCCGCCGACGGCTGGATCCCCATCGGCGGCCGGGGGCTGCGCGAGGCGATCCCGCGGCTGCGTGCGATCGCCGAGAAGGCTGGGCGTGACCCGGCCGCCCTGGACGTCGTCCCCTTCGGCACCATCGCGGATGGGGGCAAGCTCGAGCACTACGCCCGGCTGGGCGTCACCGAGGTCGTGCTGCGCATCCGGGCCGGCGACCTCCCGTCCATGCGGGGCGAGCTCGAGTCGTTGGCACCCCTCGTCCCCTTCGCTGCCACACTGGAGCAACCATGACCAACCTCATCGACGAGACCACCCCCCGGCTCGGGAGCACCACGCCGCTCCCGAGGATCATCAGCGTCGACGACCACATCGTCGAGCCGCCGCACCTGTGGGACACCTGGCTGCCGGCCCGCTTCCGTGACCGGGGCCCCAAGGCCGAGCGACGCGGCATCGGGGAGATGGAGCACATCGGCGGCGGCTCCTACCGTCAGACCTTCGACCCCGACGGGCCCAAGGCGGACTGCTGGGTCTATGAGGACCTCGTCTACATCAACAAGCGCCACGTCGCCGCCGTCGGCTTCGACCGCGACGACATGACGATGTCGCCCATCACCTACGACGAGATGCGGCCCGGCTGCTACGAGCCGAAGGCCCGGATCGCCGACAACGAGGCGAACTGGGTCGAGGCGTCCTTGTGCTTCCCGACCTTCCCCCGCTTCTGCGGCCAGACCTTCCTCGAAGCGAAGGACAAGGAACTGGCCGAGGCCTGTGTCGTCGCCTACAACGACTTCATGGTCGAGGAGTGGTGCGCGGACAGCGGCGGCGCGCTGCTCCCGCTGTGCATCATCCCGCTCTGGGACACCCAGAAAGCAGCCGCCGAGGTGCGGCGCAACGCGGCACGGGGTGTGCGGGCCGTGTGCTTCAGCGAGATCCCGCCGCACCTCGGACTGCCCAGCATCCACGGCCGCTACTGGGACCCGTTCTTCGCCGCCTGCGAGGAGACCGGGACCGTGGTGTGCATGCACATCGGGTCGTCGTCGAAGATGCCGGCCACCTCCGGCGACGCGCCCGTCGCCGTGACGGCGACGCTGAGCTTCGGCAACGCCATGGCCTCGCTGACCGACTTCCTGTTCTCGGGCGTCCTGATCCGCTTCCCCCGCCTGGTCCTGGCGTACTCGGAGGGGCAGATCGGCTGGCTGCCCTACATCCTCGAGCGCGCCGACGACGTGTGGCGCGAGCACCGGGCCTGGGGCGGCGTGAAGGACATCGTCCCCGAGCCCCCGTCCACCTACTTCCACCGCCAGGTCTACGGCTGCTTCTTCCGCGACCAGCACGGGCTCGACTCGCTCGGCGTCATCGGCGCCGATCGCATCACCTTCGAGACGGACTACCCCCACACCGACTCGACCTGGCCCGACACCCGGGCGGTGGCCGAGCAGATGGTTCGGCAGCTCTCCGACGACGACGTGTACAAGATCATGCGGGGCAACGCGATCGCCATGCTGGGCCTCGACATCACGTGAGGCTGGGCGACGTCGTCAACCCGGAGGCGGCGCAGTGGGGCAAGCCCCTCACCGGGGTGCGCATCCTGGCCCTCGAGCAGATGCAGGCGCTGCCCTACGCCACCCAGCTGCTCGGCCGTCTCGGCGCGGAGGTGGTCAAGGTCGAGGCCCCGGGCACCGGTGACCTCGGGCGCACCGCTTCGCCCGCCATGACGGATCCCGCCGGGCGGAGCGTCGGCGCCACGTTCCTGCGCAACAACCTCTCGAAGCGCTCGATCGTCGTCGACCTCAAGCAGCCGGCGGGGCGCGATCTCGTCCTGCGCCTGGCGCCCCGCTTCGACGTCGTGGCCGAGAACTTCCGGGCCGGCGCCGCCGAGCGCCTCGGCGTGGCCTACGACGACATCGTGGCCGTGCACGACACCGTCGTCTACGTGTCGATCTCGGGCTTCGGGCGCCCCGTGCCGGCCGGCACCCCGGCCTCGCCCTACGACGGCTGGCCCGCCCTCGCCTCCATCGTCGAGGCGATGAGCGGCGCCTACGAGTTCAAGCGCCCCATGGGCCAGCCGCCGGTCGGCTCGCCCATGGGCGGACTGGGCGACATCGTCACCGCGCTGTTCGCCGTCATCGGCACGCTCGCCGCGCTGCGTCAGCGCGACCGGACCGGCCGCGCGCAGCACGTCGACCTCGCCATGCTCGACGCGATGGTGGCCGTGCTCGACGTGGTGCCCAACTTCTGGTCCATGGGCATGCCCATGGGCACGCCGTGGCCCGGTATCTTGCACGGCTTCCGGGCCGCCGACGGCTGGTTCATGTTGCAGGTGCTGCGGGCGCACCAGTGGCCCGACCTGGCCCGCGCCATCGGTCGCCCCGAGTGGGCCGACGATCCCCGCTTCGCCACGCCGCAGGGCTGGCTGGACCACCTGGACAGCGACATCCGCCCCGCCGTGGAGTCCTGGGCCGCGGCCAGGACCAAGCGCGCGGCCTGTGACGCCCTGAACGCCGCCGGTCTGGTGGCAGGACCGGTGGCCACCGACGCCGAGGTGGTGGCCGATCCGCACCTGGCCGGCCGCCACATGCTCGTCGAGCACCCGCGCACCGACGGCGTGGAGGCACCCGTGCTGATCCCCGGGCTCCCGGTGAAGTTCGCCGAGGTCGCGGAGGGACCGGAGGCCCGGGTGCCGTGGTTGGGTGAGCACACCGACGCCGTGCTGGCGGCGGAGCTCGGGCTCGGGCCCGGAGAGCTGGCGGGGCTCCGTGCCGACGGCGTGATCGCCTGAGGCGCGCCGACTAGTAGCGCGGCAGGGCCACGAAGGCGACCAGGTAGGCGAAGAGCCCCGCGCCGACGAGCGTGCAGGTGTGGAACACCTCGTGGAAGCCGAAGACGCCCGGCCACGGGTCCGGCCGCTTGCGGGCGTACACGAGCGCCCCCACCGTGTAGGCCAACCCCCCGGCGAGCATGAGCCAGAAGCCCGCCCAGCCGAGGCCGCGCACCAGCTGGGGCGCCACGATGACCGGGCACCAACCCACGACGACGTACGGAATCGCGACGACCCACTGCGGCGCGTCGAGCCACACCTGGCGCAGCGCGACCCCGACCGCCGCCCCCGCCCAGACCATGGTGAGCACGAGCACCCGGGCCCATCCGGTGAGCGCGAGCCCCGCCACTGCGGTCGACGTCCCGGCGATGCCCACGAAGATGGCGCTGTGGTCGGCCCGGCGCATGCGGCGCCACGCCGGTGCCGACCACCGCAACCGGTGGAAGGCGGCGCTGGTCCCGAACATCACGAGCATGCCCGCCACGTAGATCGACAGTGCCGCTTTGGCCCAGGCGTCCGGCCCGGCGACGATGAGGAAGGGCCCGCCGATCAGCCACGCGCCGAAGGCCGCGACGTGCAGCCAGCCGCGCAGCAGCGGGCGGTCGCCGCGGTTGTGCGCCAGCCTCCCCTGCTCGCCCTGGGCCTGCACGGTCATGGCGCCACCTCCGGCTCGAGGCGGTCGGCCAGTTCCACCTCGCGGCGCGAGATGCCGAGGAGGAAGAGGATCGCGTCGAGATAGGGGACGCTGAGCGCCGTGTCGGCCGCCCGGCGCACCACCGGCTTGGCGTTGAAGGCGATGCCGAGCCCCGCCGTGGCCAGCATGTCGATGTCGTTGGCCCCGTCGCCCACCGCGATGGTCCGGGCCAGCGGGACGCCCGCGGCGTCGGCGAAGCGGACCAGCGCGGCCGCCTTGCCCGCCCGGTCCACGATCGCCCCGTCGAGCTCGCCCGTGAGGACACCGCGGTCGAGGACCAGGACATTGGCCGCCAGGTGGTCGATGCCCAGCTCGTCGGCCAGCGGCTGAATCACCTGTGTGAAGCCGCCGCTCACCACGGCGAGCTCGTAGCCGAGGCGTTTGAGGGTCCGCACGAGCGTGCGCGCCCCCGGCGCGAGGAGGATGCCGTCGCGCACGGCCCGGAGGTCGGCCTCCGTCAGCCCGGCCAGCAGCCGCACCCGGCGCCGCAGTGCCTCCTCGAAGTCCACCTCGCCCGCCATGGCGGCCTCCGTCACCGCCGCCACCTGCGGGCCGCAGCCGCGCCGTTCGGCGAGCAGGTCCACGACCTCGTCCTGCAGCAGCGTGGAGTCGGCGTCCATCACGATCAGGTGTTTGGCTCGGCGGTGCAGCCCGGCAACCTGGACCGCGATGTCGACCTGGCGGCGTGCGGCCTCCTGGGCCAGGGCACGCCGCAGGCCGTCGAGGTCGGCGCCGGCCACGGACAGCTCGTAGCTGTGCACCGGGTACACGGAGAGGCGGACGATCCGATCGATGTTGCCCCCGCACCGCGCGATGCGGCCCGCCACGCCCTCGAGCGTGGCAGCGTCGATGTCGGGTGCGAGCACCGTCACGAGGTGCCGCTCGGTCGCACGGCCCACCTCCGCTTCGACGAGCGGATCGACGGTGACCTCGACGCCGGAGGCGTCCAGGCGGCGCGTCAACGCGGCGAGTGTTCCGTCCACCTCGCCCGGCAGCATCGCCACCTCCATGCACAGCAGCAGCCTCCCGTGCACGCGCACCTGCTCCACGTCCTCCACGTCCACGCCCCGCTCGGCCAGTGCGGCGAACACCCGCTCCGCGATGCCCGGCCCGTCCTGGCCGCTCACGGACACCAGGTGCGGCGTCGGCGCGCCCGGCGGCGTGCTCATGGGAGCGCCACGTCCTTCTCGGCCACCCATCCGGACCCTTCGACCCAACGGCGCACGATGCGTGCCGGCACGCCGGCCACCACGCAGCGGTCCGGGACCGTCCCGCGCACGACCGCGCCCGCCGCCACGACGACGTGCTCGCCGATCTGTGCGCCCGGGAGGATCACGGCGTTGGCGCCGAGCCAGCTGCCCGACCCGATGCGCACCGCTGCCTCGGTCGGCCACTGCCGCCCGATCGGCTCGACGGGGTCCTCGTAGCTGTGGTTCTGATCGGTGATGTAGACGTAGGGGCCTGTCTGGATGTCGTCGCCGATGACGATCTCCCAGTGGCCGACGATGTGCGATCCGCGGCCGATGAGGCAGCGGCTGCCGATCGACACCACCGGATTCGTCGGCATCTCCTGGCCCGGAGCCATCCCCGCCGAAATGGACGCGCCGGGGCCGACGATCGTCTCGGCGCCGATCTGGATCAGGTGCTCGTTGAAGATGGCGCCCTGGGGGAAGAGCAGGCACGCCCCCCGGCCCATCCGGCCGAAGCGTCGGCCCCAGGGATCGTCCGGCCCGATCGCCCCGAGCTCGGCGGCGCCGTCCCAGGCCGCGTGCACGAGCCGGGACAGCGGCCGGCGCAGCGGTCCGGGGAGGGAGCGGGCCCAACTCACCCCGGAATGGTAGGTGGTGCCGCGGGTACCCGGTGACGGGCCCCGATAGGGATGCAACAGGGCTGTTCGGTACACTCGTACTCGTGCAGCCCCCTCCCATGGACGGCGGCTCCGACTCCGCGTCGTCGCCTGACCCTTCCGGGCCCCGCCGCTTGGACCGGCGGCGCTTCCTGCAGTTCTCCGCGTTGGGCGCCGTCGGGCTGGCCGGAACACGCCTCGCCGACACCAGGGCGAAGGACCGCGTGCCGGCCCGGGCCCGCCATCACGCGCACGAGGCCGGCCCTGCGGTGGTCGACACCGAGCTGCCGAGCGGAGTCGTGGTGCCGACCGCGCCGTGGCTGGTCGCCGAGAACGCCAAGCCCGGCACGCTCGACTGGATCTGCAACTTCGTCCAGCCCGACCACGCACTCGAGGGGTTCGCCAGCCAGGTGAGCGCGGTGCCGGGTGACGACGTCGCCCTCTTCGTCAACACCAGAGCACGCGCCGTGCAGGTGCAGGCGTACCGCATGGGCTACTACCAGGGACTGGGCGGCCGGCTCCTCTGGCAGAGCGACTTCGTCGCCGCCGGGGCCCAACCCGCCCCGGTGGTCACGCCCGGCACCGCCACCGTCACCTGCCCGTGGTCGCCCACCACGACGATCAGCATCACGAAGGAGTGGCTCCCGGGCTGTTACCTCCTCAAGCTCGTCGGCAGCGGGGGCGAGGAGCAGTTCGTGCCGCTCACGATCCGCGACGACGCCTCGACCGCGGCCTACGTGCTGCAGAACAGCGTCACCACCTGGCAGGCCTACAACCTGTGGGGCGACTACAGCCTGTACTACGGGAAGACGGCCTCCGGGGGCCAGGACTTCGCCGACCGGGCCCGTATCGTCTCGTTCGACCGCCCCTACCCCCAGACCTGGGCGTCGGGCGCGGCGGACTTCGTCGGCAACGAGCTGCCCCTGCTGTTCCATCTCGAGAGCCTCGGGCTCGACCTGACCTACTGGACCGACGTGGACCTGCATGCGCGGCCACAGTTGCTGGCCAACCACCGCTGCCTCTTCAGCCTGGGTCACGACGAGTACTGGTCCCAGCCCATGCGCGTGGCCGCCGCCGAGGCCAACGCGAACGGCGTCAACCTGGCCTTCCTCGGCGCGAACGCGTGCTACCGGCAGATCCGCATGGAACCGAGCTCCGTCGGGCCCAACCGCCTCGAGGTCTGCTACAAGGACGCGTCCGAGGACCCGCTCGCGCTCCAGCAGCCCGAGCTGACGACGGTCAACTGGGACCAGGCGCCGGTCAACCAGCCCGAGTCGACGCTCATCGGCTCCATGTACCAGTCGGTGCACGCCAACGCCGACATGGTGGTCACCGATGGGTCGTCGTGGTTCTACGACGGCTGCAACCTCACCGACGGGCAGAAGTTCCCCAACATGATCCTCGGGGAGTACGACCGCTACGTCCCGGCCATGCCGGGCCCGCGCAACGTCGACGTGTTGGCCCACTCACCGGTCCCGGGGCAGTCCAACTGGTCCGACATCACCTACTACACCGCCCCGGGCAACGGAGGCGGCGTGCTGGCCAGCGGCTCGGCGAGCTTCGTCTCCATGCTCTCGACGACCGGTGGCATCCCCTCCCTCGTCATCCCGGGGCCCTTCCCGGGTATCACGGACGTGGTCCGCCGGGCGATGGAGAACGTCTACGGCCGCTTCGGGCTGGGACCTGCCACGTCCTACGGCAGCTCGGGCGGCAACTGGACCGAGGTCTACACGGGGGCTGCCGCCGCGGCGGGCTCCGCCGCCGGCACCGCGTCGGCCTGAGCGACGCAGGGCCCGGGCGCCGGCGGCGGCGTTGCGGTATGCCACCACTCGCGGGTGCCACCCCCCTACGATCGACACGCAGAAATGGCGAACTCCGACGAACACCGCACCCGGGCGCGCCGTCCGCTCGCCTGGAGTGTGCTGGCCGCCGGTCTCGCCGGCCTGGTGCTGAGCGCCTGCAGCTCGGCCCCCGCGCATAAGGACGCAGCACCCAAGCCCAAGCCCACCACGACGACCTCGACCGCGCCGGCGCCGGCCTGTCCGCTCACCGGGTTGCCCGCTCCGGGTGGCTCGGTCCCCCAGCGGCCCGCCATGGCGGTCAAGATCGACAACTACCCCGCCGGGCGCCCCCAGTCGGGGTTGGACAAGGCCGACATCATCTTCGAGGAGCCCGTCGAGGGCGGCATCACCCGCTTCGCCGCCGTGTTCCAGTGCCAGAACGTGGCGCTGATCGGCCCGGTCCGCTCGGCCCGCAACATCGACATCGGGATCCTCGGCCAGCTGGGCAACCCGCTCATCGCCCACGTGGGCGGCATCGACCCCGTCATCGCCAACATCGACGCCTCCCCGCTCGTCAACGTCGACATCGGCGACAGCCAGTCGCTGATGATCCACCCTGCCGGCCGCGTGCC
Organism: Acidimicrobiales bacterium; assembly: GCA_052140165.1. GTDB lineage: Bacteria > Actinomycetota > Acidimicrobiia > Acidimicrobiales > RAAP-2 > Bog-473. The sequence continues at coordinate 14,559 of JBKQUM010000113.1, read as the reverse complement.
CCCCGACTCGGACTACACCTCGACCGCCATCGTCTACGGCACGCACCCGACCATGACGACGCCACCCCAGCCGCTGTTCACCTACACGGCGGCGCCCCCGGCGGGGGGCACGCCGGTTTCGCTCGTGCACATCGACTTCTCGGGCACCTCGAACGTGACGTGGAAGTGGAACCCGAAGACCAACACCTTCCAGCGCTACTACAACTACCTGACGCCCGACATGCTGGCCGACGGCGTCCAGAACGCCGCCGCCAACGTCGTGGTGCAGTACGTCCAGATCAGCTATGGGCCCTGGGCGGAGAACCCCGAGGGCGGCCTCGAGGTCCAGGCCGACCTCTACCCGGACGCCAGCGGGACCGCCACGGTCTTCCGCAACGGCGTCGCCATCCCCGCCACGTGGCACCGCACGACGCTCGGGTCACCCACCCAGTACCTGGACGCCGCGGGCAACCCCATCCCCATGGCGCCGGGCCAGACATGGGTGGAGCTGGTGCCCAACACCATCATCGCGTCGACGACCCCCTAGGCCGAGCCGGCCCGCACCCCGTCCGCAGGCTTGCGCGCCACGACGGCGAGCAGCAGGCAGTCCTCCGCGGCGGCGAACACACCCGGGTGGGCGCTGGCCTCGGCCTCGTCGAACACGCCGGCTTCGACGCCCCGGCGCATCAGGTTGAGGCCCTTGCACTCCGTGACCTCGAAGCCCGCCCGCTCCAGCTTGGCCACCAGCTCGCCGGCCGCGTACTCGATCTCGTGGTCCTCGTTCATCAGCGCCTCGGAGCGCAGGCGCCACACGGGCCCGTTCGGCGTGTCCAGGCAGAACCATCCGCCCGGGGCCAGGACGCGGAACGCCTCGCGCGCCACGGCGTCGCCGTCGGCCTCCGTGACGTGCTCAATGGACTGCCCGCTGTAGACCAGGTCGAAGGAACCGTCCCCGTAGGGGCCGAGGTCCACCATGGAGTGGAACGCGAACTCGACCGGCCCGAGCTCGGAGAGCACGGGAGCACCGGTCGAGCCGCCCTGGTAGATCTGGTGGCGATCCTCGACCGGGAGGTCGACGACCACCAGGCGCTCGAAGGGGTACGGATAGCCCAGGTGGACCAGGGCACCGTCGGGCAGCCCCTGATGGGTCCCCCCCAGGTCCAGGATGCGGGCGGCAGGCGGCAGCCCCGCCACGAACTCGCTCCGGCTGACGTGCATGGACAGCAGCACGTCGCGGATGGGCACGCGGCGACGGAACTCCTCTGAGTGCGCGAGTGCTTCGGCCACGCCGCGCCGGGTCAGCTCGCCCGCGGCCAGCTTGCGTGTGTAGTCGGGACCGCCCTCGGGGTCGGGCTCGCGGTCGAGGACCACGTTGAACGCCATGCGCACGGACTGCTTGGGTGGCAGGTAGCGGAAGGGGATCGTGGGGACGAAGCGGTCGAAGGCGCGATAGGCCCGCTGTTTCCATTCTCTGGCCGGCATCACACCATTGTGGCCGCTGCTCTCACACCCTCCCGACCCCGGACGCGAAGCGCTCCGGACCGGTCACCCGTGGGAGTGGCGGGGACGGCCCGGAGGCTTCGGTGCCGTGAGGGGCGGTGCAGCTAGGAGTCGAGTGTGATCGGCAGGTCGTCGGGGTCGACGGCGAACTCGTCGGGGATGGCGTCCTCGGGGTCCTTGGGGGCCAGGCACTCGCGCACCCGGTCATTGATCTCCGCCATCAGCTGCGGGTTCTCCGAAAGGAACGTCTTCACGTTCTCCCGGCCCTGTCCGAGCTGCTCCCCTTCGTAGGTGAACCAGGCACCCGACTTCTTGACGAACCCGAGCTCGACCGCGACGTCGAGGATCGACCCCTCGCGGCTGATCCCCCTGCCGTACATGATGTCGAACTCGGCCTGCTTGAACGGCGACGAGCACTTGTTCTTGACGACCTTCACCCTGGTCCGGTTGCCGACCACGTCGGCCCCGTCCTTGATCGCCTCGATCCGGCGGATGTCCAGACGGATGGAGGAGTAGAACTTCAACGCGCGGCCACCGGGGGTGACCTCGGGCGACCCGTACATCACGCCGATCTTCTCCCGCAGCTGGTTGATGAAGATGGCGATGGTGCTGGACTTGGACAGCGTGCCCGTCAGCTTGCGCAGGGCCTGCGACATGAGGCGCGCCTGGAGGCCGACGTGGGTGTCCCCCATTTCGCCCTCGATCTCGGCCCGTGGCGTCAGGGCCGCCACCGAGTCGACGACCAGGACGTCGAGCGCTCCGGAGCGGATGAGCATGTCGGCGATCTCGAGTGCCTGCTCGCCGGTGTCGGGCTGCGAGATGAGGAGGTCGTCGATGTTGACCCCGATGGCCCGCGCGTAGACCGGGTCCATGGCGTGCTCGGCGTCGATGTAGGCGCAGATGCCGCCGTTGCGCTGTGCCTCGGCCACGGCGTGCATGGCCAGGGTCGACTTGCCCGACGACTCGGGCCCGTAGATCTCGACGATGCGACCCCGGGGGAGCCCGCCGATACCCAGCGCGAGGTCGAGGGAGAGCGCGCCGGTGGGGATTGACTCGATGTTCATGGAGAGGTTGTCGCCCATGCGCATGACCGAGCCCTTGCCGAATTGCTTCTCGATCTGGCCCAGCGCGGCGTCCAGCGCCTTCTCCCGTTCCGGTTCGGCCATCTGTCTCTCCTTCGTGTGTGCTGTCTGCGACCCTGTGCCGGCCTCGGCCGGTGCTGTGCGGTGACCCTACGGTGGGGGTGTGACGGACCCGCCGGCGCTGCCGGTTCCGCATCATAACGAACAAGTGTTCGTAGGCCGCGGACCCTCCGGACGGAGGCCGCGTACCGCCGGAGAACGGTCGCTCCCCCGTCGGGATCTCCCGGACGCGCACAGGTCCGGGCCTGACGGACCGCTGCACCGGCCGCGTGCGAAGCTGACGGTCGCCGGCGGGATTCGGGCAGAAAGAGAGAGCTGCGGTGCTCCAGAAAAGGCAGGTGACCGGCGCTGCGCTGGCCGGCATCGTGCTGGTCGGCTGCGGGCTGGCCGGATCCCTGGCCGCAGCGCTCCAGAGTGCGGACGCGGCGGCGTCCACGTCCACGCCCAGCGCGTCGACGTTGTACCGGGAGGCGATCGCCACCACTCGCTCGTGGTCGGTCCACTACACGTCGTCGTCGACCCAGTCGAAGGTCACGCTCCGCGAGACCGGCGACGCCGGCCCGGCCTCGGGGACCCAGACCGTCCTGACGGGGAAGGGGTCCTTGGACGACAGCGCCACGATCGACGTGATCGGCGGCATCACCTACGTCAAGGGCAACGTGGGTGGGCTCGAGAACCTGGCCGGCCTGAGCGCGACCGAGGCGAACGCCGCCGCGGGCCAGTGGATCGAGTTCTCGACCGACGACGCGGCGTTCTCCCAGGTCGTCGCAGGTGTCCGGTCGCAGGACCTCGCCAAGGAGCTGGCGCTCAAGGGGCCGTTCTCACTCGGGCGGCCCCGTACCCTCGACGGCGCCCCGGTCGACGCCATCGAGGGCACGCAGGCCTTCGGCACCAAGACGCCGCTCCACGTGGTCCTCTACGTCCGCGCCCAGGGGGCCCACGTCCCGGTCGAGGAGGACTCGGTCGACGCCAAGGGGAAGCCCACCTCGGCCGAGCACATCACCTACTCCAAGTGGGGTGAGATCGTGCGACCGGAGGCTCCGCAGGCCACCATCTCCATCGGTCGGATCAGCACCGCCTGACGGGCCCGCCCGCCCCGACCGCGGGCCGGGCCCGGGTCGTGCGAAAATGTCCTCTCCACCGACCCCAGCGGCGCCCACGCCCCCGGCCCCGCGACCCCAGAGAATGAAGGTCATGCACTCCATGCGTCCCACGCGCCCCATCCACCTCCGCAGCGCCGCGGTCGCCGCCGGGTGCATCGCCGCCCTGGCGGCCCTGGCCGCACTCCCGCCCACCGCCGGAGCCGCGACCACGCCGACCGCCCAGGCCGAGTACCAGGCCGTCATCAAGGCGGTCGGCACCCAGGGCGTGCACTTCGCCTCTTCGGCCACACAGAGCGGGGTCTCCATCGAGGTCGACGGCGATACCGGTGCCACCTCGGGAGCGCAGACGCTGACGGTGACGAAAGGCTCGCTCGCCGAGCACGTGACCGCCATGGTGGTCGGGCCCACTGGATACGTGAAGGGCAACGCCACCGCACTCCAGAACGTGATCGGCCTCTCGAGCGCACAGTCCAAGAAGTACGCCGGCAACTGGCTCTCCTTCCCGACCTCGAACAGCGCCCTCGCCGAGCTCGTCAGCGGGCTCCTCAACTCGCAGGTGACGACAGAGCTGCAGATGAGCGGCCCCTACAGCTACGGCACCGCGAGCACGGTCCACGGCCAGCACGTCGTGGCCGTGCGCGGCTCCGTGAGCACGCAGAGCGGCAGCAAGGTGCCCGTGGTCCTCTATATCCCGGCCAGCGGCACACCCGTGCCCGTCGAAGAGGTGACCAACCCGGGTCGGACCGGCGGCTCGACGGCCATTCACGGCACCGTCGTCTTCACCAACTGGGGCGAGAAGACGAGCAGGACGGCACCGGGGAAATCGGTGTCGCTGCTCAAGCTGGTTCCCGCGTCGACCTCGGGCGCGACCACGACCACCACGGCGGGGTAGGCCGCGTGCCCCCGCGGCTCGAGGCCGCCCTGGGCGATATCACCACCGAACGGGTCGACGCGGTCGTCAACGCCGCCAACCGGCACTTGCGCGGCGGGGGCGGGGTCGACGGCGCCATCCATCGCGCCGCGGGAGCCGAGATGCTGCAGGCCGCCTGCCGGGCCATCGGCGGCTGCCCGCCCGGCCGGGCTGTGGTCACCGACGGGTTCGGCCTGCCGGCACGCTTCATCATCCACACCGTCGGCCCCGTCTGGGAGGGTGGCGCCGCGGGCGAGCCGGTGACGCTCGCCTCGTGCTACCGCAGCGCCCTGGCCGTCGCCGACGAGGTGGGCGCGCGCTCGGTCGCCTTCCCCGCCATCTCGACCGGAGTGTTCGGGTACCCCCCGGGACAGGCCGCCGAGGTCGCCGTGACAACCGTCCGCGCGGCGGACACCGACGTCACCTTGATCCGGTTCGTCGCCTTCGACACCGCGACGCTGGAGCGCTACCGCGAACTGCTCTGAGATGCGACCCGCGCGGGCCGCCGCTCAGGACGAGAGGTCGTAGACGGTCACCCCGCCCACGGTCTCTGCGGTGTAGTGCGACTCGACCCACGAGGTGATCTGCGAGGCGTCGTCGCTGGTGCCCCCAGCGCCGCCGGGACCGGCGCCGCCGGGACCGGCGCCGCCGAAGCCGCCCGAGCCGGAGATGAAGTAGTGGATCTTGCCCTCCGACACGTACTGCTCGAACTGGGTCAGCGTCGGCGCGGGGTCCGTCCCGTTGAACCCGCCGATGGCCATCACCGGCTCGCCGCTCCCGAGCTGGTAGCCGGCGGCGTTGTTCGAGTTCACCGTGGCGGCGGCCCAGGTGTAGCGGCCGGCGTCCGCCTGGAGCAGCTTGTTGAGCGCGGGGTTGGACTGGCTCGAGCTCAGGAAGCCGCCGCCGGCACCTCCGCCTCCCCCGAAGGCACGGCGCGCGCCGCCGGTGCCACCGAACGAGGGGGCTGCGCCGCCGGGGAAGCCGCCGCCGGGGAAGGTCCCGGTCCCGGTGCCCGGGCCGGGGAAGCCGCCGCCGGGGAAGCCACCGCCGAAGGCACGCCGGAATCCACCGCCGGGACCGCCTCCGGGGAATCCTCCGCCAGGTCCACCCTGGCCGCCGGCCGGGGTCGGCGTAACGGACGGGATGGCCCCGCTGTGCGGAGTGGCCGCCGTGGCGACCGTCGAGAAGAGCGGCGCGGCGAGGGCGGCACCGAGGCCGAGCGTGGCGACGAGGCCGATCGCCAGCTTCGGCACCGATCGGAGCAGCGGGAGGGCGAGGATGGCGACGACACCGAGCGATCCCACCACGGCGACGACGGGGCGCAGGGCGGGAAACCAGTCCGTCGTGCGCCCGAGGAGCACGTAGCTCCAGACCACCGTGGCGGCGAGGGCGGCGGCGAGGCCGGCCCTCCCCACCCAGCTCCCGCGGCGCTGCCACAGACCCATGGTGGCGATCCCGACGAGGCCACCGAGCGGTGCCGCCAGGGCGACCGTGTAGTAAGGGTGGATGATGCCCTGCGCCAGGCTGATGACGAGGCCGGTGCACACGAGCGATCCGCCCCACAGCAGGAGCGCGGCACGCTCGCGGTCGGTGCGACGAGCCCGGATGGTGATGGCGAGGAGCACGGCGCCCATGAGCAGCGCGCCGGGCAGCAGCCACGACATCATGTTCCCGAATTCGCTGTTGAAGAGCCGCATCAATCCGGTGGGACCCCACATGCTCCCGGCGACCCGACCACCCCCCACGCTCCCGGACTCGTTGCCGGTGAGACGTCCGAAGCCGTTGTAGCCGAAGATGAGGTTGAGGATGCTGTTGTTCTGTGAGCCCCCGACGTAGGGCCGGTCGGCTGCAGGTGTGAGGGCGACGGCGGCCACCCACCAGCCCGCTGCGACGAGCGTGGCCACGCCCATGACGACGACCTGCCACACCCGCCGCCACCATCCCGTCGGCGCGGCCAGCAGGTACACGACGGCCATGACGGGGATGATGAGGAACGCCTGCATCATCTTGGTGATGAAGCCGAAACCCACGAGCGCACCGGCCAGGACGATCCACTTGGTCTGGGCCCGCTCGAGCGCACGCATGGTGGCGTACAGAGCACCGGTCAACAGCAGCGCGAGGAGCGCGTCCGGGTTGTTGTAGCGGAACATCATGGCCGCCACGGGCGTCAGCGCGACGACGGCCGCGCCCAGCAGCGCAGCCTGCGCGCTGAACCAGCGCCGGACCGACAGGTACACCAGGCCGACAGTGGCGACGCCCTCGAGCGCCTGCGGTGCGAGCACGCTCCACGAGTTGAGCCCGAAGATGCGGGCCGAGATCTCCATCGGCCACAGGAACGCGGGCGGCTTGTCGACGGTGATGAAATTCGACGAGTCCGAGGAACCGAAGAAGAAGGCTTTCCAGCTCTTGGTGCCGGCCTGCACCGCAGCTGAGTAGAAGGAGTTCGCCCACCCGCTCGCCCCGAGGTCCCACAGGTAGAGGACGGCCGTCGCCACCAGTAGCGCGAGCAGCGCGGGCCGCACCCAGGGCGCATCGCTCTCCTTGCCCCGCACGAAGCGGGCCAGGTGGCCGCGCCGAGGGCCGGGAGGCCACGAGGATCCGCCGGGCGAGCCGGCCCCGAGGTCCTCCGCCGGGACGGCGTCGAGGCTCAGCGGCGGCTCGAGCAGCCCGACGGGGCCGTCGGGGGCGGGCGTGAGGTCCGTCATCGTGACATCTCCATCGGGTCGGCGCCCGGGCGGGCGCTCGGGCGGAAGATCCAGGCCCGCAGCACGGCGAACCGGAAGACGGCGGCAACCAGGTTCGCCACGGTGATCGCAACGAGCTCGGCGACGAGAGCCCCCGGAGCCACCCATTGGGCGACGAGCAGTCCGAGGGTGGTGAAGCCGAGGCTCACGGCGTACGCCCCGCAGGCGACGGCCAGCAGGCGGCCGCGCCGGGTCTGTCCGTCCGTCGTGCTGGACAGCTCGCGGTGCACGGCCGTGTTGAAGAGGGTGGCGATCGCCATGGCGACGGCGTTGGCGCCGAAGGGGCCGATCAGAGGCCGCCAGGCGACGAAGAGGAAGAGGTACCCGAGCGTGGACACGACGCCCACTCCGGCGAAACGCAGGAGCTGATCGGACGTCACCTCGTTGGAGCGGATCCGGCGCAGGCCCTTGGGTCGCCGGATGAGCATGCGCCATACGCCGCGCAGGTCATCGGCAGCGGTCGACACGATGCGCACCCGCGAGTCGGGGTCGTCGACCCAGTCCACCGGGACCTCGCCGATCCGCAGGCCCAGACGCTCGGCGGTGACCAGCAACTCGGTGTCGAAGAACCACTCGTTGTCCTGGACGAGCGGCAGCAGGGTTTCCGCCGCATCGCGGCGCAGGGCTTTGAAGCCGCACTGGGCGTCACTGAATCGACCCCGCAGCGTGAGCTTGAGGAGAATGTTGTACGCCCTCGAGATCAGCTCGCGCTTGGGCCCGCGCACGACGTGCGCGCCGTTGGCGAGCCGCGAGCCGATCGCGACGTCCCGGTGGCCCGAGAGCAGCGGCGCCACCAGCGGGAGCAGCGCCTGCAGCGACGTCGAGAGGTCGACGTCCATGTAGGCGACGACGGGGGCATCGCTGGTCGACCACGCCGAGCGCAACGCGTAGCCCCGCCCCTTGCGCGGTAGGTGCATCGCCGCCACACCCTTGAGGTCGGATGCGAGCCGGCACGCAACTCGGTAGGTGTCGTCGGTGCTCGCATTGTCCACGATCGTGACGAGCGCCCGGAACGGGAAGGACCCGTCGAGGAAGGTGCGGAGCGCCGTGATCCTCTCCGCCAGCTGCGCCGCCTCGTTGTAGACGGGCACGACGATCTCGACGTCCACCGGGACCCGGCGGGGATCCACATCGGCCTCGAAGGGAGCCAGTGCGGTCATGTCACGCATGGTGGTGGAGGCGCCTCCGGGCTCCGTGAAGGTGGGCTGTGGGCCCGGTGTGAATCGCGGGCGGCGCACCGTGGCAGCCTCAGGCGGCCGACTCGGGTGTCCCGCTCGCCGCGGTCTGCTCCTCGTCGAGCTCCAGCGTGCTCATGGGGATCCGCACCGTCACCGTCATCCCGTGTCCCGGTGAGGACGTGGCCGAGACCGTTCCGCTGTGCGCGGCCACGATGGCCGCCACGATGGAGAGGCCGAGACCGCTGCCGCCGCTCGTCCGCGCCCGCGCCGGGTCCACCCGGTAGAAGCGCTCGAAGACATGACGGGCCTCCTCGTCCGGCATGCCCGGTCCGGTGTCGCGCACCTCCACCTCGGCCTCGTCCCCCACCTGGTCCACCCGGACGGTCGCCGCGGTCCCGGGCGGGGTGTGGGCCCGGACGTTGGCGAGCAGGTTGTCGATCACCTGGCGCAGGCGATCCTTGTCCCCGATCACCTCGACCGGTCGTGCCGCCCAGAAGCGCACCGGCCATTCGGGCCCGACCGCGGTGGCGGTGCGCACGGCCTCGGACGCCAAGGAAACGAGTTCGACGGGCGCTTTCTCCATGGGCACGCCCTCGTCCAGGCGGGCGAGCGTCAGCAGGTCGGTGACGAGCCGGTCCATGCGCGCGGTCTCCGTGCGGATTCCCGACACCACGCGCGGCAGGTCGTCGGGGTGCTGGGAGGCCCCCCGCTCGAAGAGCTCGGCGTAGGCCGATACGGCGGCGATCGGCGTCCGCAGCTCGTGCGAGGCGTCAGCGACGAATTGGCGCAGATGCTGCTCCGACTCCTTCAAGCGAGCTTCGGAGGCCAGCCGGGCGGAGAAGGCCGCCTGAATGCGCTCGAGCATGACGTTGAGCGCCTTGGCCAGGCGGCCCACCTCGGTGGGCTGGTCTGCGCCAGGCACCCGCTGGTCGAGATTGCCGGCGGCGATGGAGTCCGCGGTGCGTTCCACGTCCTCGAGCGGCCGCAGCCCGAGCCGGACCAGCCACCACCCCGCGGCCAGAGCGAACACCAGTGCGCCAGCCGTCACGGCGAGCTCGATCAGGAAGAGGGTGTGCAGTGTGCTGGTCTGATCGACCAGCGTCTGCGCCTGCACGAGCACGTCCCCGTTGAAGGTGCCGCCTTGGACCTTCTCGGCCCGCACCCGGAAGGACGGCCCGTCCGCCGCGATCGATCCCGTCGTGAAATACGCCACCTCGGTGCCGTCCGGCTGCGTCGAGAACCCCGTGATCTGAGCGGGCAATTGCGGCCGGTACGGGTGGTTGCCCACGTAGGCGGGACATTCGAGGCCGTCGACGACGCCACCGTTCTGCTTGACGACGGAGATGTAGCTGATGCCGAAAACGTTGCCGAAATCGCCGCCGTTGCCGGCACCGCTGCCCCCGGGGCCGCCGCCTCCTTCGCCCACCGGGCCACCGCCGCCGCCGTTGCTCTGCGGCGAGAGGCACACGACGTCACCGGTGACCGGATCGACGTTGAGGTGGACAGGGCGTTGCAGCTCCTGATCGACCTGGCTGTACAGCGAGGTACGCAGCGCGGAGTACGTCGCGAAGTCGGCCACGACCAGCGCGACGACCGCGATGGCCCCGACGGCGAACAGAAGTCGGAGCCGCAGGGACACTCAGGCTGCTCCGGTGGCGGCCTCGGGCTCCCTCAACGTGTAACCGACCAGGCGGATGGTGTGGATGAGCGGAGGACCGAACTTCTCGAGCTTCTTGCGCAGGTAGCTGACATAGGTCTCCACCACGTTGCCGTCACCGCCGAAGTCGTAGTGCCAGACGTGGTCGAGGATCTGCGCCTTCGAGAGCACGTGCCGCGGATTCAGCATGAAGTAGCGGAGCAGGTTGAACTCCGTCGCGGTGAGGTTGATCGGGTTCCCCGCACGGCGCACCTCGTGCGCGCTCTCGTCGAGCTCGACGTCGGAGAAGCGGAGGATGCCGTCGTCCTCGGGCTCGTAGCCGGTGCGGCGCAGGATGGCGTGCACCCGGGCGATGACCTCGGCCAGGGCGAAGGGCTTGGTCACATAGTCGTCGCCGCCCACGGTGAGCCCCGCCAACTTGTCCTGCAGCGTGTCCCGGGCCGTGAGGAAGAGGACGGGCACGCGCAGCCCGTCGGCGCGCAGGCGCCGGGTCACCTCGAGACCGTCGAGGTCGGGCAGCATCACGTCGAGGATGACGAGATCAGGTGGGTCCTCCTGGGCCTGGGCCAGGGCCTTGCGGCCGGTCATCGCCTCGTCGACGGTGAACCCCTCGTAGCGCAGCGACGTCGCCACCGCGTCGACGATCGAGGGCTCGTCGTCCACCACCAGGACGCGCGGTCCGTTTTCGATCTTCACTGGTCATACCTCCCTGCCGTCAAAGGGTCGCGCCACCGACTCCCCGTCCAGTGTGACCCCCCTGTGGGCCCCCTGTGAACGCAGGCGCTCAGGCGTTGTGGAGGTCGAGCGCGCGTCGTAGCAGGTCAAGCGCCGAAATTGCCCCGTACTGGCGCACGCGCTCGCGGTCCCCCGGGACCCGCAACCGGCGGGTCTGGGTGGGCTGGCCCGGGAGCGACAGGCCCACGAAGACCGTGCCGGGCGCCACGCCCTCCTGCTCGTCGGGCCCGGCGACCCCGGTGATGCCCAGACCCACGTCGGCGGCGGTGACCCGGGCGGCACCCTCGGCCATGGCCGCCGCAGCCGGCTCGGTCACCACAGGCCCGGTGGGCACTCCCAGGACGTCGAACTTGACCTGCGAGTGGTACGCCACCACGCCGCCGCGGAACCAGGCCGAGGCTCCCGGCACGTTGACCAGCCGGGAGGCGATCAGGCCGCCGGTGAGCGACTCCGCCACGCCGAAGGTCAGCCCGCGCGCCTTCAGCCGTGCCGCGATGGCGTCCTCCATGGACTCGTCGTCGACGCCGAAGACGATGTCACCCAGGCGCTCGTCGATGGCGCGCCGCACCTCGGCCTCCTCCTTGTCGAGCAACGCGGTGACATCGTCGAGCGTGCGTGCCCGGGCCGTGATGCGCACCTTGATCCCCTCGATGCCCGAGGCCAGGAAGGCGAGCGTGACGTCGCCACCGGCATCGAGCACGTCGATGCGGTCCTGGAGCGCCTCGGCGAGAGCGGACTCGCTGGCTCCCCATGTCCGCAGCACGCGGCTGGCGATCACGCCCTCGTCGCCGGCCTCGGCCATCCGGGCGCGCAGGTCCGGCAGGATGGCGCGGTCGAACATCTCGGCCATCTCGTAGGGCACGCCGGGGACGGCGTAGACCACCTTGTTGCCCACCGCGCAGATGAGACCGGGCGCCGTGCCGCCGTTCTGCGGGATCACCGTGGCGCCCCTCGGGACGTCGGCCTGACGCGAGTTGTTGGCCGACATGGCGCGGCCGCGGGCCTCGAAGAAGGCCGCGATCTCGTCCACGATGGCCTGGTCGCGGACCAGCTCGACGCCCATGACCTCGGCGATCGCTTCTCGGGTGATGTCGTCCTGGGTCGGCCCGAGGCCGCCGCACATGATGACGCCGTCGCTGCGCGCCAGCGCGGTGCGCAGCGCCAGCGTGATGCGGGTGTGGTTGTCGCCGACAGCCTGGTGGAATTGGGAGGCCACGCCATTTGCGGCCAGCCGGTCACCCAGCCATGCCGAGTTGGTGTCGGCGATCTGGCCCAGAAGCAGCTCGGTGCCCACCGCGACGATCTCGATCCTCATGGGCGTGACCTTATGAGGCGGCCGGCCGGTGCAGCGCCCGGCGGCCGTCGAGCAGGTACTCGGCACCGGTGTAGAGGGTGAGCGCGCAGGCGAACCAGATCACGGCGACCTGCAGCCCGTGCTGGTGCGCCAGCGGGGGGATGATGCACGTGCCGATTGCGATGTCCTGGATCAGCGTCTTGATCTTGGCCGACTTGCGGGCCGGGATCGACACGCCGCGTCGCCCAACCCACGAGCGGTAGAGCTGCATGCCCACCTCGCGGAAGGCGATGAGGATGACCGGCAGCCAGGGCAGGTGGCCCTGGGCAGCCAGGGTGAACATGGCACCGAGAACGCAGGCCTTGTCGGCCAGCGGGTCGAGGAAGGCGCCCGAGCGGGTGGTGCCGTGGCGGCGGGCCATGTAGCCATCGAGCCCGTCGCTGCCGGCGAGCACGATGCCGACCACGACGTTGATCCACGACGCCCCCCAGGCGACGAGCATGACCACGTAGACGGGCGCCGCGAGGAGCCGGGCAACCGTGACCGCGTTGGCCGGGGTGACGAGGGCGCTCGGCCCGAAGGTGAACCCGGGGTGACCGGGGTGCTCGTGCGCGGCGTCGCTCACCGCGGAGGCGCTCCTGCGCCCGCCGGCACCGCTTCGCGGTCGTCGGCGGGGCTGCCGTGCAGGTCCGGACCCTCCGCTGCGGTGATCACCACGTCGACGAGGCTGCCCACCCCCAGGTCGGCCGGGAGGTGCACGATGCCGTCGATCTCGGGTGCCTCGTGTACCGTGCGGCCCCGCCCCGGCGCGTCGACCAGGACCTGCCGTACCTCGCCGATGAGGCGGTCACGTCTTGCCGCGGTGATGGCGTCCTGGAGCTCGGCGCATTCCCGCAGTCGCTCGAGGGCCAGCTCGGCCGGGACCTGGTCACTGAGCCCGGCGGCGTGGGTGCCGTCCTCGTTGGAGAAGGGGAAGAAGCCGGCCCAGTCGAGCTGCGCCTCCTCGAGGAACTCCAGGAGCAGGTCGTGGTCGCGCTCGGTCTCGCCGGGATAGCCGAGGATGAAGGACGACCGGAACGTGGCCTCGCCCTCCGCTGCCCTGATGTCGGCGATACGGCGCAGGAAGCGCTCACCGTCGCCCCAACGCCGCATACCGGCGAGCAGCGGCCGTGACACGTGCTGGAGGGACAGGTCGAAGTACGGCACGCCCGTCGCCAGCACCGCGTCGATCAGCTCGTCGGTCAGGCCCGACGGGTACAGGTAGAGGAGCCGGGTGCGCTCGACCCGGGCCGACGCGGCGCGCGTGAGCGCGGCGATCGGTGCGGTGCCGTTGGCGATGCGGGTGCGGCGGCCGGGGCCAGAACGGTCCCGGCCATAGGAGGCGAGGTCCTGCGCGACGAGGACGACCTCGCGCAGCGGGGGTGCGTCGTCCGCCGTCGCCAGCAGCGCGTCGACCTCGGCGAGGACCTCCTCGGGCGAGCGGGATCGCTGCTTGCCGCGGAACGAAGGGATGGCGCAGAAGCCGCAGATGCGGTCACACCCCTCGGCGACCTTGACGTAGGCCCAGGGGGCACGGGCGGCGGGGCGGGGCAGCTCCAGGAGATCGAAGGCGTGGGCGGCGGCGTCCGCCGACGGGCGCGGCGCGGTCCGGGCCGCGCCGAGCAGGACGGGCACCGCGTTGGCGGGCACGCCCGCCGGTGAATCGACGAGCTCCCGTCCGAACCCGGCCACCAGGTCGACCTCGGGGAGGGCATCGCGCAGCTCGTCGCCGTACCGCTCCGCCATACAGCCGGTGACGACGAGGCGTGCCCCGGCGGTTCGCCGCTCGGCCAGGCTCAGGACCGTGTCGATCGACTCCTGACGGGCCGCCTCAATGAAGGCGCACGTGTTGACGACGACGAGATCGGCCGCGGCGGGGTCCGGGGCGCGGTCGTACCCCTGTGCCTCGAGGTGTCCCTCGAGCTTGTCGGAGTCCACCTGGTTCTTCGGGCACCCCAGGGTCTGGAGCCAGTACCGACCCACGATCCTTCGCACACACTCCTCGCACCAGGCCGGTTCCCGCCGGGGTGACGGTGCACGGCAGGCCCGCCGTGGCGGACCGACATCCGGATCGCCCGGCACCAGGTGCCCGACCTCCGAGCGGAGAGGGAGGGATTTGAACCCTCGGACCCGGTTACCCAGGTCAACTCATTAGCAGTGAGTCCGATTCGGCCGCTCTCGCACCTCTCCAGTAGGAGTTTCGCCTTTCGACCAGGACCGTTGTCCATAATCCGGCCATAGTCGCCGACTGGCTCCGTCCAGGAAGCCTACGTGAACG
>JBKQUM010000112.1:0-15218 GCA_052140165.1 Acidimicrobiales bacterium | reverse complement strand
GCGTTCCTTCTTGGACAGGTGTAACGGTGGCGCAGGTGGACGGGCCATGAACCCATCGTACACCTATTGCGCGACTATTTACGTGTCACCACACTAGCAACTGATCATGAGGTTCGTCCGCCCATCGGACTCGACAGCTATGGAACGACTGGTCGAGGAGCTTCAGCAGGCTCAACCCACCTACGCCGACATCGGGGCGACTCTGGCCGGTGTCGGACCCGAAGGCTTTCACCAGACCGCTATGAGACAGTCCTCGGTCGCGGATCTCACATCTTCGAGAGAGCTGTCAACGGTCTCAAGACCTGGGAAGCTCACCGAGTGTCCGGAGTCAGGGTCTTCCCGGAAGGGCAGGTGATCCAGACTGGTGCGACCGTTGTCGTGACGCTCGGAACGTCGCTGGTGGCACTGGCTGCTCCGTGCCGGGTCGTGAGCGTCATCGATGAACAGGTTCGATGGGGCTTCGCCTATGGGACGCTGCCGGGCCATCCCGAACAGAGAGAAGAGGCATTCGTCGTCTCGATCTCTTCGGACGAATCCGTGCGATTCGAGATCCTTGCGTTCTCCCGACCGGCGGACCCGATTGTCCGGCTGTCAGACCCAGTCGGCCGAGGCTTTCAGAAGGGCGCCACGTACGGTTATCTCCGTGCGCTCCGGCGGTATGTCGATCAGGAGCCTCAGGTCAAGGGGTAGCCCATAACGCCGGCCTAAGGACCACTCGAGGCCTTGACCTGCTTGCAACGGTTCACCCGTCTGGGAGCGGCCCTTTCTGGGCACCACGGCAAGCGTCCCGCACAAGCCGCTGGCTCGTAGCGCGGGCGCAGTCGAGCCAGCGGGCGCTCCTACTCCATCGGGCGGGTGGAGATCCCCGTCGGGTCCCGTCCCGCCAAAACCCAGCCGACGAGGGCGGCGACGACCGGCATGGCGATGACGATGAGGAACAGGTTGTCCCAGGGGATGTGATCGATGATGTCCGACACGCCACCTTCCAGGGCGTTCGTGTGGAACCATCCGGCCAGCCCGACGTAGGCGGCCACCGTCCCGAGCAGCGCACCCAGGAAGGCCAGGCCGCCGGCTTTGACCGCCGTGAGGGTGCGCCGGGTGCGCGAGCTGGCGCCGGCGGCCGTCAGCGTGCGCAACTCGCTCGCCGTCTCGCTGCGGATGAGGCCGATGCTCATGGCCAAAAGAGCGATGCCCGCATCCTTCTTCGTGCCGTGGAAGGTTTTGGAGGTGTACCGCTTTCGTCCGTTGCTGTCTTTTCCGACGAAGGCGTGCAGCCACCAGGATGATGGTCCTCGCTGCTGCATGCGTCCCGGCATGGCACGCTCCTTGCCGTCAAGATTGTGGATCGGGTTGCCAGCACGGATTGCCGATCCTGCAGCGTGGGAGGCCAGCCCTGTAAGAAATGACCTTTGAAAAGGTAAAATACTCGGCGCCCCCGGCAGGACTCGAACCTGCGCCACCGGCTCCGGAGGCCGGTGCTCTATCCGCTGAGCTACGGGGGCGGGTGTGCCCGTGCCGGTGCACGAGCAGGGAACGATCGTAGTCCTCGCTCACCCGCACCGGTCCCGCCGTCGCCGAGATGCGC
Source organism: Acidimicrobiales bacterium (assembly GCA_052140165.1). Lineage (GTDB taxonomy): Bacteria > Actinomycetota > Acidimicrobiia > Acidimicrobiales > RAAP-2 > Bog-473. Next base: position 13,633 of record JBKQUM010000112.1, on the reverse strand, counting down.
GAACGCTGCCGTATCCTGCATCTCCATGCCGACGGATCACGACGTCGCCACCGCACCCCTGGAGCGCCACCTCCTTTCGCGCACCGCCGCCGTCGACGAGAAGGGCCACCTCCATGTCGGCGGCGTCGACCTCCTGGAACTGGCCCAGGAGTTCGGGACCCCGCTGTTCGTCTACGACGAGGACCACCTGCGCCGTGCCTGCAGAGACGCCGTGGCGGCCTGGGGGGACGGCGTCGCCTACGCCACCAAGGCCTTCCTCTGTCGGACCATGGCCCGGCTGGCCCACGAGGAGGGCATGCACCTCGACGTCGCGTCCGGTGGCGAGCTCCATGTGGCGCTCTCGGCCGGCGTGCCCGCGGAGCGCCTCGTCCTGCACGGCAACAACAAGTCGACGGGCGAGCTTGCCACCGCCCTCGAGCACGGCGTCGGCCGCATCGTCGTGGACTCCTTCGACGAGATGGCCCGTCTCGGCGGCCTGCTGGAGTCGTCCCCGCCGACCCCGGCCCGGCCGCGGGTCCTCGTCCGGGTGACGCCGGGCGTCGAGGCACACACCCACGAGTTCGTGCGCACCGGGCAGGAGGACTCCAAGTTCGGCTTCTCGGTCTCCTCGGGCGCCGCGGCGGAGGCCGTCGCCGCCCTCGAGCTCCTGCCCGGTGTCGAGCTGGTGGGGGTGCACGCCCACATCGGCAGCCAGGTGTTCGACGCCTCCTCCTTCGAGCAGGCGGCCGAGGTGCTCGGCGCGTTCTTCGCCCCGCTCGGTCTGTCCGAGCTGGTCGTCGGCGGCGGGCTCGGCGTCCCCTACGTCAACGGCGAGACGGCGCCGACCCAGGCCGAGTGGGCGGAGGCCACCCGTGGCGCCTGCGCCAGGGCGGGCGTCGACCCGGCCACCCGGATCTCGGCCGAGCCCGGGCGCTCCATCGTCGCCACCGCGGGCATCACCCTCTACACGGTGGGCACGGTCAAGCACCTCCCGGGGATCCGTACCTACGTGAGCGTCGACGGGGGCATGAGCGACAACCCGCGGCCCGTGCTCTACGGCAGCGGGTACGAGGCCTTCCTTCCCCGGTCGGCCACCGCACCCCGTCCGCGGCCGGTGCGCGTCGTGGGCAAGCACTGCGAGAGCGGCGACCTCGTGGTGCCCGACGCCTACGTGCCCGACGACCTGGAGGTCGGCGACATCCTGGCCACACCGGTCACGGGTGCCTACGGCTACGTGATGGCCTCGAACTACAACAAGGTGCCGCGCCCAGCCGTCGTCTTCGTGTCGGAGGGCATCGCCCGCGTCGCCGTGCGCCGGGAGACCCTCGAGGACCTGACGCGCCTCGACGCCTGAACGCGCACGTGCCGAACAGCCCGGTGGCAACGCGGGCAGCCTGTACCGTTTGGAGGTGACCGCCGCCAAGGCCAGCGCCCGCGCCAACGCCCCGGAGGGCGCGAGCCCCACCGACCACCCGCACGCGCACCCGGCGCCCACCGTGCGCGTGGCGCTGCTCGGGTGCGGCAACGTGGGCGGCGCGCTGGCCGAGATACTCCTCAGCCGCGCCGAGGACGTCGCCGCCCGTACCGGCATCCGCCTGGAGCTGGTCGGGATCGCCGTGGCCAACCCGGACAAGCCCCGCTCACCGGCCATCGACAAGGAGCTCATCGGTACCGATGCGGCCGCGCTGGTCGCCCGGGACGACGTCGACGTCGTGGTCGAGCTGATCGGCGGGCTCCACCCGGCCCACGAGCTGATCGAGACGGCGCTGCGCAACGGCAAGCCCGTGGTCACGGGCAACAAGGCGCTGCTGTCCACCGCCGGCGCGGAGCTGGCCGAGGTGGCCGCTGCCGCCGGAGTGGACCTGCTCTACGAGGCGGCCGTGGCCGGTGCCATTCCGGTCATCCGGCCGCTACGCGAGTCGCTCGCCGGTGAGCAGATCCTGCGCGTCATGGGGATCGTCAACGGGACGACCAACTACATCCTCACGCGCATGGAGGAACAGGGCGACTCTTACGACGACGTGTTGCGCGACGCCCAGGAGCTCGGGCTGGCCGAGCGGGACCCCACGGCGGACGTGGAGGGCCACGACGCTGCCGCCAAGGCCGCCATCCTCGCCGCCCTCGCGTTCGGGTCGGACATCGTCGACGCCGATGTGCACCGCGAGGGCATCAGCGGCGTCAGTGCGGCCGACGTGGCCTACGCCAGCCGGCTCGGATACTCCGTGAAGCTGCTCGCCATCGCCGAGTTGGTCGACGGTGGGCCGGAGATCTCCGTCCGCGTGCACCCGGCCATGGTTCCAAGGGCACACCCTCTGGCGTCGGTGCGCGGCGCCTTCAATGCCGTCTTCGTCGAGGGCGCGGTCAGCGGTGAGCTCATGCTCTACGGGCGCGGGGCGGGGGGCGGGCCCACCGCGAGCGCCATGCTGGGCGACCTGGTCGACGCGGCGCGCAACCTGCTCGCCGGCGCCCCCTCGCCGGCCCCGAAGCGCACCAGCACGACGGTGCGGTCCCAGAGCGACATGCGTTCGGCTTTCTACCTGAGCATGGACGTGGCCGACCGGCCCGGCGTCCTGGCGGCGGTCGCCAAGATCTTCGGGGACCACGACGTCTCCATCCGCGCCATGGAGCAGGTCGGGCTGGCCGAGGAGGCCCGGCTGATCTTCCTCACCCACGTGGCCCGCGAGGGCGACCTGCTCGCCACCATCGACAAGCTGCGCCAGCACCAGGCCGTGGACCGGGTGAGCGGCGTGCTTCGCGTCATCGGCGAGCACGACGAGGACGGTGGGGGAGGGGGCGCGCCGTGACGTCCGGCTGGCGCGGCGTCATGGAGGAGTACCGCGAGTTCCTCCCGATCAGCGGCCGCACGCCCGTCATCACGCTGCTCGAGGGCGGCACGCCGCTCCTGCCGGCGCCGCGCCTGTCCGAGCGCGTCAACGCCGAGGTGTGGCTGAAGGTCGAGGGGGTGAACCCGACGGGGAGCTTCAAGGACCGCGGCATGACGATGGCCATCTCCATGGCGGTGGACGAAGGGGCCAAGGCTGTCGTGTGCGCCTCGACGGGCAACACGTCCGCCTCGGCGGCGGCGTATGCGTCGCGGGCGGGCCTCGGGTGCGTGGTGCTCATCCCCGAGGGGCACATCGCGCTGGGCAAGCTGGCGCAGGCCCTCATGCACGGCGCCCGCGTGCTGCAGGTGCGGGGGAACTTCGACCAGCTGCTCACGATCGTGCGCGACCTCCCCAACCACGCGCCCATCACGGTCGTGAACTCGGTCAACCCGCACCGGATCGAGGGGCAGAAGACGGGTGCCTTCGAGATCGTCGACGTCCTGGGCGACGCCCCGGACGTGCACTGCATCCCGGTGGGCAACGCCGGGAATATCTCGGCCTACTGGCGCGGTTATCTCCAGTACAAGGATGCCGGGCGATCGACCAGGCTGCCCCGCATGATGGGCTTCCAGGCCGCCGGCGCGGCACCCATCGTGCTGGGCCACCCCGTCGAGAACCCCGAGACCATCGCCACCGCGATCCGCATTGGGAACCCGGCCAGCTGGTACTCGGCCACGGCCGCCGCCTCCGAGTCCGGCGGCTCGATCACAGCGGTCACCGACAGCGAGATCATGGACGCCTACACCTTCCTCGCCCAGCAGGAGTCCGTCTTCTGCGAGGCGGCGTCCTCGGCATCGGTGGCCGGGCTCATCAAGCAGGGCGTGCCGGAGGGGTCCACGGTGGTGTGCGTTCTGACCGGGCACGGGCTGAAGGACCCTGACCTGGCCATCAAGGCCATCTCGGTGCCCTCGGTCATCGACCTCGACCTCGACACGGTCCTGGCCGAGATCTCGCTGTGACGGCGATCCCGGCACCACGGAGGCACAACCCGACCTGCGGGAAATCGGGGTGTGTTGGCATGACCCGCTCCGTCCCGCTAGAGTAGGGAAATCCCCACTGCGCTTCGAAGCGCTCTCCGCGGGTACAAGCGGTCCTGGGAGAGCATCACGCAGAGGTGATCTGGGGGAGGGAATTCACATGCGAATCCCTTCTCCTCCCTTAAATTCCCTCGCCACGCGCGGACGAACCCGGGCTGGTGACAACCCTCGTAGATGAGGAGCCCGATGACTGCGGAACAGCAGCTCGAACGATCGGTTCTCGAAGGCAAGGAGCGCGACGAGCTCAGTGCCATCGCTCAGGCCATGTCGCTCAAGACGACGAGCCGGACGAAGAAAGCCGACATCATTGACCAGATCCTCGACGCCACCGGCGTGACCTCCGGGCCCGCCTCGGGCGGACAGAGCAACGGCGATGCCGACCACGACACCAACGGCGCCGCCAAGCCGGCCCGACGCGCGCGGTCGACCGCCAGCGTCACCGCCGGCAACGGCGATGTGACCGAGGCCGCGGCGCCCGCCGGCGAGCAGGGGGCGGAGCCGTCAGCGCCCGTCCAGGCCGAGGCCGCCGCCCCGGCGACATCGGCCGCCACCGGGGCGGCATCCACCGGTGACTCCGGACCGGCCGTCTTCGTCGAGCCCCCCGAGCTGGCCGACGGCGCCGACCCGGCGCCCCGGCAGAACGGGCAGGGCCACGGCCAGAACCAGCAGGGCAACAACCGGAACCGCCAGAACCAGGGCAACCAGAACCGTGGCAACCAGGACCGCGGCAACCAGGACCGTGGCAACCAGGCCGGTGACGACGCGGGCAACCGGCGCAGCCGGCGCCGGCGCGGCCGTGAGCGCGGCGGGCAGGGCGGCGAGCTCCAGGGCGGCGGCGGCCAGGAGCAGCCCTACTCGGGCGAGCTCGTCGAGGTGAAGGGCATGCTGGACCTGCGCGACGAGGGCTACGGCTTTCTGCGCTGCGAGGGGTACCTGCCCTCCACCAAAGATGTCTACGTCTCCATCAGCCAGGCCCGGCGCTTCTCGCTGCGGCGCGGCGACTACGTCGAGGGCGCGTGCCGCCCGGCGTCGAACAACGAGAAGTACCCGGCGCTCCTGCGCATCGATTCCATCTCGGGCCTCGATCCCGAGGCGGCACGCGACCGGCCCCGCTTCGAGGACCTGACCCCGCTGTTCCCCGACTCCCGGCTCAACCTCGAGATGCCGGGCGCCAAGGACAACTTGACGGCCCGGATCGTGGACCTGCTCTCGCCGATCGGCAAGGGCCAGCGCGGCATGATCGTCTCGCCGCCCAAGGCCGGCAAGACGACGGTGATGAAGCAGATCGCCCACTCCATCGAGGCGAACAACCCCGACGTCCACCTCATGGTGCTGCTCGTCGACGAGCGGCCCGAAGAAGTGACCGACATGCGCCGCTCGGTCAAGGGCGAGGTCATCGCCTCGACCTTCGACCGCCCGGCGGACGAGCACACCCAGGTGGCCGAACTCGCCATCGAGCGGGCCAAGCGGCTCGTCGAGATGGGCAGGGACGTGGTCATCGTCCTCGACGGCATCACCCGTCTCGCCCGCGCCTACAACCTGGCCGCGCCGGCGACGGGGCGCATTATGTCGGGTGGTGTCGACTCCGGTGCGCTCTACCCGCCCAAGAAGTTCTTCGGCGCCGCGCGCAACGTGGAGGAGGGCGGCTCGCTGACCATCTTGGCCTCGGCGCTGGTGGAGACCGGCTCGAAGATGGACGAGGTGATCTTCGAGGAGTTCAAGGGCACCGGCAACATGGAGCTCCGCCTCGACCGCCGACTGTCGGAGCGCCGCCTCTACCCGGCCATCGACGTCAACGCCAGCTCGACCCGCCACGAGGAGCTGCTCTTCGAGCGGGGCCAGCTCCAGCAGGTCTGGAAGTTGCGCCGGGTGCTGAACGCGCTGGCCAGCGACGGCAAGGATGCGGCCGGCCTGGAGCTGCTCATGGACAAGATCCGCACCACGGCGAGCAACGACGAGTTCCTGGCCGAGATCGCCAAGGGCCCCGCGACCTGATCGAGGCCGCCGGCCGGTCCGCCGGCGCCCGGCCGGTCCGCCGGTGCCACCCCTAGACTGAACCGACGACATCGACACCTGGAGACACCATGAAGCCCGACATCCACCCCAACTACGTAGAGGCGACGGTCAAGTGCTCGTGCGGCAACACGTACGTGACGCACTCGACCAAGGCGGATCTCCACGTCGAGCTGTGCAACGAGTGCCACCCCTTCTTCACCGGGAAGCAGAAGCTGGTCGACTCCGGAGGACGGGTGGAGCGCTTCCAGCGTCGCTACGGCGAGCGGAAGACCAAGGCCAAGGCCAAGCCTGGCGCGGCGGCGGCGCAGGACTGATCCCGCCGGGGCGCGGCGCGCCCACCGAGCCGCCGCCCTCGTGAGGAACAGACCCGAGAGGCATGTTCGAGGACCGGATCGCCGCGCTCGAGGCGGAGTACGAGGCCGTCGAGGCCGAGCTCGCCGACTCCGCCACCCACTCTGACCCGGACCGCTTGCGCGACCTTTCGCGGCGGCACAAGGAGCTCGGCGAGATCGTGCGCGCCTGGCACGACCTCACCGCCGCCAGCGAGGACCTCACTGCGGCCCGCGAGATGCTGACCGAGGCATCGGGAGACGACCGCGAGGTCATGCGGCTCGAGGTCGACGATGCGGAGTCGCGGGTGGCCGGGATGGAGGAGCGGATCCAGGAGCTGCTGCTGCCCAAGGATCCGAACGAGGGGCGCAACGTGATCATTGAGATCCGCGGCGCGGTGGGGGGCGACGAGGCGAACCTGTTCGCCCGCGTGCTCTACGACATGTACCTGCGCTTCGCGGCGATGAGGAAGTGGAAGGTCGAGATCCTCTCCGAGGACGCCTCGGACAAGGACGGGATCAACGAGGCCGTCTTCCTCGTCAAGGGCCCGGACGCCTACATCAGACTGGAGCACGAGGCCGGCACGCACCGCGTGCAGCGGGTGCCGGTCACCGAGGCCAAGGGGAGGATCCATACGTCCACCGCCACGGTGACCGTGCTGCCCGAGGCGGAGGAGGTCGAGGTCGCCATCGACCCCAACGACCTCAAGATCGACGTCTACCGCTCGACCGGTCCGGGCGGGCAGTCGGTCAACACCACCGACTCGGCCGTGCGGATCACGCACATCCCCACCGGCACGGTCGTGGCGATGCAGGACGAGAAGAGCCAGATACAGAACCGGGCCAAGGCCATGGTGGTGCTGCGCTCCAGGCTCCTGAAGGCCGAGCAGGACCGCCAGAGCGCCGAGATGTCGGCCCAGCGGCGCGGCCAGGTCGGGGCGGGGAACCGCACCGACAAGATCCGCACCTACAACTTCAAGGAGAACCGGGTCACCGACCACCGGATCAACCTCACCCTCTACAAGTTGGACCAGGTGCTGGCGGGCGACCTCAACGAATTGACCGATGCGCTGATGGCCGACAAGCGGGGTCGCCAGCTGTCGGGCGAGGAGGACGGCGAAGGGTGACGGTGGCGGCGGGCCCGACGCGTGGCGCGCTGGTCGCCGAGCTGGCCGAGGTCGTGGGCGCGCCGCACGAGGCGCGCTTCATCGTCGACGAGGTGCTCGGCCTCGGTCTCGTCCTCGGGCACCCGCACGTGCCGACCGGCCCGCTGGACGAGAGTGCGGTCGCGGCGGCGCGCTGCATGGCGGCGCGCCGGGCGGCGGGGGAGCCGCTGCAGTACGTCTTCGGGCACTGGCCCTTCCGCGACCTGGACCTCCTGGTGGACCCGCGCGTGCTCATCCCGCGCCCCGAGACCGAGCAGGTCGCCGAGGTGGCGGTGGCCGAGGCGCGCCGTCTCGGCCGCGGGAGCTCGGGCGGGGGCGTCGTGGCCGTCGACGCCGGCACCGGCACCGGTGCCCTCGCGCTCGCCCTGGCCACCGCGCTGGGACCGCAGGCGCTGCGCGAGGTCTGGGCCGTCGACGCCAGCGCCGACGCGCTCGAGGTGGCGGCGGCGAACGTGGCCGCGGTGCGCGCGCGTCGCGCCGGTGCACTGCCACGCATGGAGCTGATCAGCGGCAGCTGGCTGCAACCGCTGCCGGCCTCGCTGCGGGGGGCGGTGGACCTCGTCGTCTCCAACCCGCCCTACGTGTCCGAGGAGGAGTGGTCCGTGCTGGCCCCCGAGGTGCGCGCCGAGCCGCGCCGGGCGCTCGTGGCGGGGCCCGCCAGCGACGGCACGCCCGGGCTGGGGGACGTGGAGGCCGTGCTGGGGCAGGCCGCGCACTGGCTCGGGCGCCCGGGCACCGCAGTGGTCGAGCTGGCGCCGCACCAGGCGGCCGCGGCCGCCGACCTGGCCCGACGCCTCGGGTACGACGACGTGCGGGTCGAGCCTGACCTGGCGGGTCGGCCCCGCGCACTGGTGGCTCGGACGGCACGGGTGGCGCGCTGAGATGGGGACCGTGGACGACGCGGACGCGGCGGACGCGGCACGCCCGCCGGTCGTGGCCGCCGGCGCGACCGCGGCGGCGGAGGCACTGGCGGCCGGTGCCGTCATCGCCGTGCCTGCCGCGGGCGGCTACTGCCTCGCGGTGTGTGCGGGCTCGCCCGACGTCGAGGAGCAGCTGGTGGAGCTGGCCGCCGACCCCGAAGGACCGCACTACGCCGTCGGCTCCACCGAGGCGCTGCGCTCTCTCACGTCGGGCTGGACCGACGAGGTGGGTCGACTGCTGGAGCGCTGCTGGCCCGGCCCGCTCGAGGTCTTCCTGCCCCGGGCCGACGTCCCCGGGACGGACGGCGAGGACACGGGCCGAGAGGCGGCCGCCGACCCGGCGGGTGCGCCGTCGCGCGCCTGGGCGGTCGTCGTGGGCATGCCCGACGGCCGGGCGCTGCGCCGGCTGTGCCGGGAGCAGGGCCCCTGGCGCACGGTGCCGCTCAACTTCACGGAGGCGGAGCAGGTGGCCCAGGCCTTCGATGCGGCCGCGGTGGCGCTGGTGGTCGACGGCGGGCGACGCGAGGGGCAGCCGCCGACGCTGGTGGACGCGACCGTCTCGCCGGTGCGGGTCCTGCGCGAGGGTGCGCTGCCGGCGAGCTTCATCGAGGGGACCATGCTCATGGGCACACGGCGGCGCTTCAGCCTGCGCCGGCGCGGCGGCGAGCGCGGGTCGGCCTGACGCTCGGGCGGGCCCGCCCTCCTCAGGGCGCGGAGGCCCGCTCCACCGCCGGCAGGCGGCTGACCGAGCGTCGTGCCTCCCAGTGGCTGCGGCGCCCCCCGAGGGCGGCGAAGTATGCCGGGCGGTCGGAGAGCGCGTAGGTGGCCAGCCACAGCCGCTTGAGGTGCCGCTTGTAGCCGTGCGCGACGTCGTCCTCGTAGGCCGTGCGGCCGTGGAGCACGTGGTAGTTGTTGATGAACTGCATCTCGCCGGGTTGCAGGTCCATGTACACGTTGAAGTCCGGGTCGTTGGCGAGCGCGGAGACCGTGGCGATCGCCTCGCGGGCGGTCGGGCTGAGGCGGGGCGCGTCGGGATGGCGCTGCGAGGCGAGGATGTACTGGGGGATGAAGCGCACGAAGAGCCGGCCGGCGTGCTCGGTGAACCCGGGCACCGAGTAGAAGGCCCGGGCCCCCTCGGCCTGCTCGCCCCGGGTGTCGTAGGGCAGTGCCTCGTAGAGCGCAGCCGCCAGCTCGGGTGACTCGCGGACCAGGTGGTTGTGGATCGCCACGGCGTTGGCGACGCAGGAGAGGCCGCCGGTGCGGGCCGTGCGCAGGCAGAGCAGCCCCACGAGGTCGGAGCCGTCCGTGTGGTAGTCGAGCGCGATGCCGCCGAGCTCGTTGCCGCGCACCGTCGGGTCGTCGACCGTCTTGCCCTGGTCGGTGACGTCGCCCAGCACGTGCCCGTGCTTGTTCTGCGCCCACGGCTCGCCGAGGTGCAGCCCGATGGCCCAGTAGAGGAGCGTCAGGTCGTCGTCACCGTAGCGATCGGTGTCCAGGGTCGCGATGCGCACGAAGCCGCGGCCGTCGAGGAGGGCCTGCACGGCGCCGTCGAGCTTGGCGGCCAGGGCATCGAGCGGGAAGTCCGCGCGCCCGAGCTCCAGTGGGTCGGTGCTCTTCTTCTTCGCCGTCGCCAATGCGGCATGGAGCTCGGCGTGGTCGTCCCCGGTCAGCCGCAGCGTCCAGGACTCCTGGTCGGCGACGTCGACCGCCCTCCATTCGGCCGCTGGCTCCAGCTCGCGCAATTCACTCGTCTCCATGTGGGCTCCCTCCCGCCACTCAGCCGGTGGCACGCACGAGCCGTCCGGGCAGCGCTCCCGTCGGCTCACCGTCTCGATAGGTGATCTGCCCTGCGACCACGGTGGCGCAGTAGCCCCGGGCCCGTTGCAGGAGCCGCTTGCCCCCGGCGGGCAGGTCGTAGGCCATGACCGGCACCTCACAGCGGAGGCGGTCGAAGTCGATGACGTTCAGGTCGGCGCGCCGGCCCGGGGACAGCACACCGCGGTCGTGCAGTCCGACGGCCCGGGCCGTCGAGCTGGTCAGCTGTGCCACCACCCAGCCCACGGGCATGCGGCCGTGCGAGCGGTCGCGGGCCCAGTGCGTGAGGGCGTAGGTCGGGAAGCTGGCGTCGGCGATGATGCCCACGTGGGCGCCGCCGTCGCCCAGCCCGAAGACGGTGTCGGGGTGGGCGAGCATCTCGCCGCAGGCGTCGAGGTGGCCGTCGGCGTAATTCGAGAACGGGACGAAGAGGAAGTTGTGTCCGCCGTTCTCGGCCAGCAGGTCCATGGTGAGCTCGGCGGGGTCGACGCCCCGGGACTCGGCCATGCGCTGCACGCACGTCTCGGGGGCCGGCTCGTAGTCGGGCACTTCGCCGAGGGGGTACATGCGGCCGTAGTCGACGAGGCGGCGCACGGGACTGTCCGGTCGCTCGCCTTCTGTCAGGCGGGCCCGGAAGGCGGGGTCGCGCAGCGCGGCCACCTGCGCCTCGAGGGGCTGCCCGGCGACCTCGCGGAACGCGGGGTGGCCCGAGAAGGGATGGAACGAGGACTGCAGCCCGAGCAGCAACCCCACCGGCCGGGGTGCCACCTGGGCCCGGATGGGCAGCCCGTCGTCGGCCGCCTGCGCAATCTGCGCCAGCAGGTCGCGCCACGCCTCGGGCCGTTGGTGGCTCTGGGCCAGCGAGACCGACAGGGGGCAGCCCGTGCGCTCGACCAGGCCTCTGATCAGGGAGAACTCGGCGTCGGGGTCGGGCCAGAAGTCCGAGATCAGCTCCACCACGCCGTGCCCGGCGTCGGCCACGCCGAGGGCGATCGCCTCGAGCTCGTCGGCCCGTGCGCGCAGCGACGGCGTCGGGTCGCCCGTCGCCGTCCGGTGGTTCAACGTCCGCGACGTCGAGAAGCCGATGGCCCCGGCCGACAGGGCCTCGGTGGCGAGCCGGCGCATGGCGGCCATGTCGTCCCCGGTCGCGTCCTCCAGGCGGGCAGCCCGCTCGCCCATCACGTAGAGCCGGAGCGCGCCATGGGGCAGCTGCGCGCACAGATCGATGTCGTGGTGCCGGCGCTCGACCGCGTCGAGGTACTCGCCGAAGCTCTCCCAGGACCACTCGATCCCCTCCTCGAGCACGGCACCGGGGATGTCCTCGACGCCCTCCATGAGGGAGATCAGCCGGTCGTGCGCGTCGGGCCGTACGGGCGCGAAGCCCACGCCGCAGTTGCCCATCACCGCCGTGGTGACACCGTGCCAGCTGCTCGGCGTGACACGCGAGTCCCACGTGGCCTGCCCGTCGTAGTGGGTGTGGATGTCGACGAAGCCCGGCGTGACGAGCAGGCCGGCGGCGTCGATCTCCTCGCGCCCCCGCCCGGGCACCGTGCCGACGGCGGCGATCATCGCCCCGTCGACCGCAACGTCCGCCGTCACCGGCTCACCGCCGAGGCCGTCGGCCACCTGGCCGCCGCGGATCACGAGGTCGTGCGCCATCTGTGCCATGCCTGCCCTACCCCTCAGCCCCCTCGGGGACGCCCCGGGGGATATAGTTAGATCACTCTAACTATATCCCATGAGAGCCGCCGCCACAAGGGCCGGCCCGACTCACCGGGATCCGGGCGTCACGGGCCCGTCCCGAACACGTTGCCGAGCCGCTCCTCCCGCGTCTCGGCGTGGGCCTCGTAGAGCTCGCGCAGGAAGGCCCGCATGGCGGTGCGGTCGACGCCGGGCACCAGCTGCTCCATCCTGTCCGCCAGCTCCTCTTCGAAGCGGGCCAGCCTGGCCCGTCCGGCCGCCGTCAGCTCGATCCTGGTCACCCGCCCGTCGCCCTTCTCGTCGACGGCGTCGGTGACCCAGCCCTGCTGGCGCAGGCCGTTGATCATGGTGGAGACCGTCGGCTTGGTCACCTCGTGGGCGGCGGCGAGCTCGCCCGCCCGCCGGGATCCACCCAGCAGGTAGAGGAGGGTCCGGTACTGCGCCATGCTCAGGTCGCCCCGGCGGGCCACCTGCTCGAACTCCCGGTAGAGGGACACCACGAGGCGCACCCCGGGCACCCGGTCGTCCCGTGTCGCGGCCATCACCTCACGTTAGGTCCGCCTCGCCGTGCGGGTGGCGCTACCCGTCGAGCGACAGAGCCCCGCCTTCGGCCAGGACGCCGGTGCGACCGATGCCCTCCTCCGCGCACAGGAGCGCAAGGGCGTCGGGGTCGGTCACGTTGCCCCAGGCGCGGCTGTCGTCCCCGGTCCGGCAGGCGAGGATGCCGCGCTCGGGCGTGCCGTCGCGGTCGAAGGTCACGGTGTAGGTCTCGACGCGGACCGGCCCGCTCGCCTCCGCGTCGACGGTGCACCGGGGCAGCGCGTCGACCTCAGGCTGGACGTCGCGCCAGGCGAAGGGGCGGGACCCGCCGTCAGCCGGTGGGCGCGACGCGTAGATCCCGACGGAGTGCTTCGTGGCGTACCACCCCAGGCCTGTCACGAGCGCGGTCGCTCCGGGGTCGGCACGCAGCGCGCCGACGGCCCGCGCGATGCCGTGCGAGGTGTAGTTGTTCCCGGGGCCGCCGCCGAAGGTGAGCCCCCCGGTCAGCGTCAGGGCTCGCGCCGGGTCGTCGACGGAGAGCCCGAGCTCCGCCGCCGCCATCTGCACCACGACGGGGAAGCACGAGTACAGGTCGATGGCCGCCACGTCGTCGATCCCGACGCCGGCCAGCTCGAGCGCGGCCGCCCCGGCCAGCCGGATGGCGGGGGAGCGGTGCAGTTCGGGGCGGTGCGAAATGAACCAGTGGTCGTTGGCGTCGGCGCCGGCCAGCGGGAAGACCCAGCGGTCCTCGGGCACGCCGGCGGCGCGGGCGGCCTCCGCCGAGCACACGATGTAGCCGGCCCCCTGGTCGACCTGCATGTTGGCCGTGCACAGCTTGGGGTAGGGGAAGGAGACCATCCGGTTGTCCGGCGCCGGGGTGACGATCTCGGTGGCGGAGCGGGGGGTGCGGATCCACGCGTGGGGGTTGGTGGCGGCCACCTCGCTGAAGCGGGACCACAGGGACCCGATGCGGGCGGCGTGCTCCTGGAGCGTCCACCCGTGGGCGGCGCGCAGGGCGTTCTCGAACAGCGGGTAGGCGTGCACCGGCAGGAGCACGCCGCGGCTCGTCTCGAGGTCGGTGGCGCCCGGCTTGTCCACGCCGAAGGGGACGGGCGCCGGCGTCTCCTCGGCCGGCTGGCTCGCCCAGGACAGCGGGGCCCGGGAGGGGTCACGTCTCGCCAGGGCGCGGGCGTACATGGCCTCGGCACCGGTGACTAGCACGACGTCGAGGTCACCGGTGCCGAT
>JBKQUM010000111.1:0-12545 GCA_052140165.1 Acidimicrobiales bacterium | reverse complement strand
CGGAGGGCTACTGCCTCATGGTCGGTGGCACCAAGGAGGCGGTGGCGGTCGTCGAGCCCGTGTTCGTGACGCTGGCGCCCGAAGGGGGCTACGCGCACGTCGGGCCGCCCGGAGCCGGCCACTTCGTGAAGATGGTGCACAACGGGGTCGAGTACGGGCTCATGCAGGCCTACGCCGAGGGCTTCGAGATCATGGGATCGGCGGACGAGTTCGACCTCGACCTGCACGAGATCGCGTCCATCTGGCGCTACGGGTCCGTCGTGCGCAGCTGGCTGCTCGACCTGGCGGAGCGGGCGCTGCGTCCTGGCGCGGGGTTCGACGACATCAAGGGTGTGGTCGTCGACTCCGGCGAGGGCCGCTGGACGGCGCAGGAGGCCATCGACCGCGGCGTGTCGGCGCCGGTGATCGCCACCTCCCTCTTCACCCGCTTCGCGTCGCAGAACAAGGACTCGCTGCAGCTCAAGATGCTGGCCGCGCTGCGCAACCAGTTCGGCGGCCACGCGGTGACGCTGGAGTCGGGCAAGCAGGGGCTGGAGACGGAGACCCCGGTCCCCTGACCGCGTGATCACCCCCGTCGACGACGTGCCGCGCGCCTTCAGCGACGTGGTGGTGGAATCCTTCGCCGCGCGCCCCGGGCCGCGCTTCGCGCTCGTGCTCTCGGGAGGCCCGACGGCGCAGGCGTGCTACGAGGTCCTGGCGGGCACCGACCGCATCGACTGGGCCGTCGTGGACGTCTACGTCGGCGACGAGCGCATGGTGCCGCTCGACGACGTCGATTCCAACGCACGGCTCATCCGGGAGGCGCTGCTGGACCGGATCGCTCCGGTGGGCTCGTTCACGCCCATGTCCACCGAGGGGCCGGTCGACGAGTGCGTGGCGGCCTACCAGCGCGTCATGTCCGACCTGGTGACGGGGCCGGGCATCGACCTCATCCACCTCGGGATGGGGCCGGACGGGCACACGGCCTCGCTCTTCCCCGGCGCGCCGACCCTCGACGCCGGCCCGGGGGTGCTCGTGCTGGCCACCGAGGATCCGGCCGGGAACAACCCCCACCCGCGGCTCACGCTCACGCTCCCGGCCATCAATTCCGCCCGGCTCGCGGTCTTCACGGTGGCCGGGCCGTCCAAGGCGGCCGCGGTTGCGGCGCTGCTCCGCGGCGAGGACCTGCCGGCGGCCCGGGTGCACGCCGGGCACACGGTGCGGCTGGTGGACGGGCCGGCTCGCGCCGAAGCCCCCTAGATTGGCGTTGATGCTCGCCGACGCCGACCTCCTCGACACGCCGCTCGAAGATCTGACCGTGCTGGCCCGGGCGGTGCGCGACGGCGCGCACGGCCGGAGGGTCACCTTCTCTCCCAAGGTCTTCATCCCGCTCACCATGCTGTGCCGCGACCGCTGCGGCTACTGCACCTTCGCCAAGGCGCCGGCCCGCCTGGACTCGCCGTACCTCACCCCCGAGGAGGTCCTCGCCGTCGCCCGGGCCGGGCGCGAGGCGGGCTGCCACGAGGCGCTCTTCACGCTGGGCGAGCGGCCGGAGCTCCGCTACCCGGTGGCGCGCGACTGGCTCGCCGCCCACGGCCACGCGTCCACGGTCGACTACCTCGTCGAGATGTGCCGGCTCGTCCTGGAGGAGACGGGGCTGCTCCCCCATGCCAACGCGGGCGCGCTGTTCCCCGACGAGCTGGTCCGGCTGCGCGCCGTCTCGGCCAGCCAGGGCACCATGATCGAGTCGCTCGCCGAGGGCCTGGCTGCGCACCGGGGCGCGCCCGACAAGGACCCGGCACGACGGCTGGCCACGCTCGAGGCCGCCGGCGAGCTGTCCATCCCCTTCACCACGGGGATCCTGGTGGGGATCGGGGACGACCGGCCCGGGCAGCTGGCGGCGCTGCGGGCCATCGCCGCCTCGCACACGCGCCACGGCCACGTCCAGGAGGTCATCGTCCAGAACTTCCTCCCCAAGCCCGGCACCGCCATGGCGCGCGCCGAGCCCTGCCCGCCCGAGGACCTGCAGTGGGCCATTGCGGCGGCACGCCTGGTGCTCCCGCGCGAGGTCCACGTCCAGGCTCCCCCGAACCTCTCCGACGATCTCGTCCCCCTGCTGGACGCAGGCATCGACGACTGGGGCGGCGTGTCCCCCGTTACCGCCGACCACGTGAACCCCGAGCGGGCCTGGCCGGCGCTCGACGTGCTCCGCGGGGCCACCGAGGCGGCCGGGCACACGCTCGCCCCGCGGCTGACCGTCTACCCGTCGTTCGTCCTCGACCCCGAGCACTGGCTGGACCCGGCGCTGCGCTTCGGCGTCCTCGACGCCTCCGACGCCGAGGGCCTGGCCCGCGACGCCACGTGGTGCTCGGGCGGTGAGGAGCCGCCCCCGCTGCTACTCGGCGGTCCGGCGGCGCCGGGCCACGTCCCCCACGGGGGCGGCGCCGTGGCCGAGGTCCTGGCTGGCGTCGGGCTGGGCCAGGAGGTGGGTGCAGCGGAGATCGTGACCCTCTTCAGCGCCCGGGGCCCCGAGGTCCGCCTGGTCGCCGAGGTGGCCGACGACCTGCGCCGCCAGGCGGTCGGCGACGCCGTCACCTTCGTCCGCAACCGCAACATCAATTACACAAACGTCTGCACCTTCAAGTGCCGCTTCTGCGCCTTCTCCAAGGGCCCGCTCTCGTTGAACCTGCGGGGCGCGCCGTACCTCCTCGAGCTCGACGAGATCACGCGGCGTGTGGCCGAGGCCGAGGCGGAGGGCGCCACGGAGGTCTGCCTGCAGGGCGGCATCCACCCCAGCTTCGACGGGGACTACTACCTCCACGTGCTCGAGGCGGTGCGGGAGGCGTCGACGGCCATCCACATCCACGGCTTCACCGCCCTCGAGGTGACCGAGGGGGCGCGGCGCTCGGAGGTGCCGCTGGCCGAGTACCTGACCCGGCTGAAGGAGGCGGGCCTGAAGACACTGCCGGGGACGGCGGCCGAGATCCTCGACGACGACGTGCGCGCCATTTTGTGCCCCGACAAGATCTCGACCGACGAATGGCTCGAGGCGCACCGCACGGCCCACTCGGTGGGGCTGCGCTCGAACATCACGATCATGTTCGGCTCGGTGGAGCAGCCGCACAGCTGGGCCCGCCACATGGTGGTCACCCGCGACCTGCAACGGGAGACGGGCGGCTTCACCGAGTTCGTGCCGCTGCCGTTCGTGCACATGGCGACGCCGCTCTACCTGCAGCGCAAGGCGCGGCGGGGGCCGACCTTCCGCGAGACGCTCCTGATGCACGCGGTGGCGCGCATCGCCTACGCCGGTGACATCGACAACATCCAGGCCAGCTGGGTCAAGATGGGTGCCGAAGGAGCGCGCCAGGTGCTGCAGGCGGGCGTCAACGACCTCGGCGGGACGCTGATGGACGAGAACATCTCGCGGGCGGCCGGCGCACAGCACGGTCAGCGCATGGGCGTCGAGGAGCTCGAGGCGATCGTCGCCCCCCTCGGCCGGCCTCTCGTGCAGCGTTCGACCCTGTACGCGCTGGCCGGAGCCTCGCCGGGCGCGTGACCGACGAGGCCCAGGAGGCGGCCCGCCAGGCCGCGTTCAACGCCCTCTTCGAGGACCACTCGCTGTCGCCGGCCCAGGCCCGGGAGCTCCATGCGATGATCGGGACGCTCGGTGACCTGGCCCGCGAGGGCACGGCGGTGGGCGACCTCAAGATCGCCAACGCGGCGCTGGGTGAGATGGCCGAGGCGTTCCGCGTCTTCCGCCCCTACCGGCACATCCGGAAGGTCACGATGTTCGGCTCGGCGCGCACGAAGCCCGAGGATCCCGTCTACGTGCTCGCCCGCAACCTGGCCGCCCGACTGGCGGCGGCCGACTGGATGGTCGTGACCGGCGCAGGCCCGGGCATCATGGCCGCCGGGCTGGAGGGGGCGGGACGAGAGCACGCGTTCGGCGTGAATATCCGCCTCCCGAACGAGGAGGAGGCCAACGTCTTCATCGCGCAGGACCCGAAGCTGGTCGAGATGCGCTACTTCTTCACCCGCAAGCTCATGCTGATCAAGGAGTCGCACGCCTACGCCATCCTGCCGGGCGGCTTCGGGACCCAGGACGAGGCCTTCGAGCTCCTCACCCTCCAGCAGACGGGCAAGGCCGAGCCCGCGCCGGTGGTCATGATCGAGACGCCCGGCGGCACTTACTGGCACGCGTGGCTCCGCTTCATTCAGGACGAGGCGATCGGGGCCGGCTGGGTCTCACCCGAGGACCGCTCCCTCTTCAAGGTCACCAACACGATGGAGGAGGCCAGCGAGGAGATCCTCGGCTTCTACCGCAACTACCACTCGTGCCGCTGGGTGGGCGACCTGCTGGTGCTGCGGGTGCAGGTGCAGCCGAGCAAGGCCGAGCTGGCCGACCTCAACAAACGCTTCGGCGACATCGTCCTGCGCGGCAGCATCCGCCCCACAGGGCCCTTCCCCCCCGAACGCGACGACCACCCCGAGCTCCCCCGGCTGGCCCTCCGTTTCGACCGATGGCACTACGCACGGCTCCGCATGCTCATCGACGCGGTCAACCAGTGCACCGGGTGAGCCTGCGGGCGGGCCGCAGCCTGGCGGCGCTGCTCGCGCTGGCGGCGCTGGCCGCACTCGGGATCGCGGCACCCGCGGCGCCGGCCACCACTCCCCCACCCGACTCGGCGGTGCCGTTCGGCACGACGGGCGTCGGCGCCAACGCCGTGAGCAACCCCAACGCGCCGATCGTGGGCATGGCGGCCGACCGGGCTGCGGCCGGGTACTGGCTGGTCGGCAGCGACGGCGGGGTCTACGCCTACGGCGACGCGCAATTCTGGGGATCGGCGGGGTCGCTCCGGCTGAACGCGCCCATCGTGGGGATGGCGGCCGTGCCCGACGGCGACGGGTACTGGCTGGTGGCGAGCGACGGCGGTGTCTTCAACTACGGCGACGCGGGCTTCTACGGGTCGGCCGGCTCGCTCCCCCTGAACGCCCCCGTGGTGGGGATGGCCGTCACCCGCGACGGCGGCGGCTACTGGCTCGTGGCGAGCGACGGTGGGATCTTCAGCTACGGGGATGCCCGCTTCGAAGGCTCCGCCGGCGCCCTGGCGCTCAACGCGCCGGTCGTCGGGATGGCCGTCACCCCCGACGGCGGCGGCTACTGGCTCGCCGCCGCCGACGGCGGGGTCTTCAGCTATGGCGACGCGGTCTTCTCGGGCTCCACCGGGTCGATCCGCCTGGAAGCGCCCATCGTGGGCATGGCCGCCACCCCCGACGGCGGGGGGTACTGGTTCGTGGCCGCCGACGGTGGCGTCTTCAGCTACGGCGACGCCCGCTATTTCGGGTCGCTCGGCGGGACGCAGCTGCCCGCCCCCGTGGTGGGGATGGCGGCCGACCCGGGCGGGGGCGGCTACTGGCTCGCCCTGGGGTCGCCGGCCCCTCTGGTGGGCAAGGTCGTCGGCATCGACCCCGGCCACAACGGGCTGAACTACACCGCCCCCGGCGTCATCGACCAGCCCGTCTTCAACGGCACCGGGACCGAGCCGTGCGACACGACCGGCACGGCGACGGACAGCGGCTACACGGAGGCCCAGTACAACTTCAACGTCGCCACCTACCTGCGGGCGGACCTGGAGGCGGAGGGTGCCACCGTGGTCATGACCCGGACCTCCAACGCCGGCGTGGGCCCGTGCGTCACCACCCGGGCGGCCATCATCAACGACGCGCATGCGGACGTCGCCGTCGACATCCACGCCGACGGGGGCCCGCCGACAGGGCGCGGCTTCGCGGTGCTCGAGCCGGTGGCCGACGGGCCGAACGACGGCGTCATCTCGTCCTCGGCCACCTTCGCGGGGATTCTGCGTGACGCCTTCGCTGCCGGGACCTCCATGCCGGTGAGCAGCTACGACGGGGTGGACGGCCTGCAGCCCCGCAACGACCTCGCCGGGCTGAACCTGACGACGGTGCCCAAGGTGCTCATTGAGTGCGGCAACATGCGCAACGCCACCGATGCCGCGCTCCTCGTGACCCCCTCGTTCCAGCAGGCCGCCGCCGCCGCCATGGCGCAGGGCATCACCCAGTTCCTGACCGGCCGCCCGGCCTGAGCCCGGACGGGGGTCCCAGAGCGGCCCGCACCAGCGTGGAGTAGACGTGGCCGTGCGGTGACGGCTCCGAGGCCACCAGGTCGACGGAGCCGACGGCGAAGCGTGCGTCGAAGGGGATCCCGGCCAGGGCGGCCTGCGCCGCGGGTCCGAGACGGCCCTTGGCCCGGGCCAGCGTGAGGTGACCGTTGAAGGGCGGCTCGTCCTGGTCGGGTCCGGGCACGACGCCGAGCGTGGCGGCGCGCACCACCGAGGCCAGCTCGTCGAGGCCGGCGGCGGGGAGCTGCAGGACGCGCACGCCGGTGAACCACCCCGTCGCCGGCCCCAGGCGGCACTCCACCGGCCCGGGGAAGGCGGCCGCGGCAGCCACCAGCGTCTCCCCCAGCGGCCCGAGCGCCTCGCGGGCCACGTCGCCGAGAAAGCGCAGGGTAACGTGCCAGCGTGCCGGCCCCACCAGACGCAGGTTCTTGGCCCGTCCGAGCTCGAGGGCCGTCAGACGCTCGCGGACGGCGCCGTCGGGCCAGGCGGCCACGAACGTGCGCATCGTGGCGCGGGCTCAGGCGCCGTCGTCGAGGGGCTCACGCCCCGCGTTGGCGAGCGCCGCGACCGCCCGTTCGAGCGCCCGGCGCGCCTTGAGGATGCGCCGCTCCATGGCCAGTGCCTCCCCCGTCTCGGCCGAGTCGGGATCGCCCGATCCGGCACGCCGCAGCGCGTCGATCGCCATGTCGGTCAGCTCCTCGACCATGCCCTCGAGGCGTTCGGCCATGCTCGCCATGGCGTCGTCGGCGGCGGTCACTTGGGCAGCGGCGTGCTCTGCACCTCGTAGGCACCGTCCGCGAACGCGGCCCGCATGACCTTCTTGTCGAACTTGCCCACGCTCGTCTTGGGGACCTCGGTGATGAAGGTCCACTGCTCGGGCAGCCACCAGCGCGGCACCCGGTCCTTGAGGAACTCGACCAGGTCCGCGGGGGCGGGCGAACGCCCGGGCTTGGGGACCACGGCCACGAGCGGGCGCTCGGACCACTTGGGGTCGGGGACGGAGATCACCGCCGCCTCGAACACGTCGGGGTGGGCCATGACGGCGTTCTCGAGCTCGACCGAGGAGATCCACTCGCCGCCCGACTTGATCACGTCCTTGGTCCGGTCCGAGATCGTCATGTAGCCCTGGCCGTCGAGGGTCCCGACGTCGCCCGTGCGCAGCCACCCGTCGTCGAACCTGGCCGGGTCCTCGTCCTTGTAGTACGAGCCGGTGATCCACGGCCCGCGGATCTCGAACTCCCCGACCGACTCCCCGTCGTTGGGCAGCACGCTCCCGTCCTCGGCCACCACCCGCACCTCTACGCCGCCGACGATGCGGCCCGCCTTGACCTTGTAGTACATGTCGTCGTGCCCGTCGTGCTTGCGGGCCGGAGGCAGCCCGAAGGCGGCGAGCGGGCTGGTCTCGGTCATGCCCCAGCCCTGGATGATGGTGGCCCCGAAGCGCTTCTCGAAGGCCTCGATGAGCGACTGGGGGACGGCCGCTCCTCCCGCCGTGATGCCGCGCACGCTGGAGAAGTCGATGGGCGTGTCGAGCGCGAGCAGGCCGTTCCAGATCGTCGGCACGCCGCAGGCGAGGGTCGGGTGGAACTCGTTGAAGACGCCGGCCAGGTGCTCACCCATGAGGAACATCTGCGGCATGACCATGTCCGTGCCGGCCATCCAGGCGCCGTAGGGGGTGCCCCACGCCATGGCGTGGAACATGGGGACGATGATCAGGATGCGGTCGGACTCGGTCATGCCGACCGACGAGGCCGCCTGCTCGGCCAACGTGTGCAGCCAGGTGGAGCGGTGCGAGTACACGACGCCCTTGGGGTTGCCGGTGGTGCCGCTCGTGTAGCACATGGCCGCGGCGGAGCGCTCGTCGAGCACGGGCCACTCGAAGCCGGGCTCCTCGGCGGCCAGCAGGCGCTCGTAGGACAGGGTCTCGCCGAGGGGGGACGTGTCGCCCTCCCCTGCCACGATGATCGTCTCCACCGCCTTGAGCTCGTCCTTGACGGCGGCCAGCAGCGGGATCAGCGAGGCGTCCACGATGATGAAGCGGTCCTCGGCGTGGTTGATGACGTAGGCGAGCTGGTCGGCCGGGAGCCGGATGTTGAGGGTGTGGAGGACGGCTCCCATGGAGGGGATGGCGAGGTAGGCCTCCAGGTGGCCCTGGTTGTTCCAGCAGAAGGTGCCCACCCGGTCCCCCGGCTGCACCCCGAGCCTCGTGAGGGCGGCCGCCAGCTTCTCCGCCCGCGTCGCCACCTCGGCGAAGGTGGCCGAGCGGTGCCCGCCGGCCTCGACGGTGATCACGGAGCTGTCGCCGTGGACCTGCTGGCCGTGACGAAGAATGTCGCTGATCAGAAGCGGAGCGTCCTGCATGGTGCTTTGCATGGACCAAGTATGGCGAGCACGCCATTGCCGTGCCGACCGCCAAGATCCCGCCCGCCATGCTCACGCTCTACCAGGAGGCGGCGGCCACCTGCCCGTGCCTGCCGTGGACCGTCCTGGCGGCCATCGGCACCGTCGAGTCCGACAACGGGCAGTCCGCGCTCCCCGGGGTCCACACCGGCGTCAACTCGGCGGGCGCCGAAGGGCCCATGCAGGGGGCACTGCTTCTCGCGGACCGTCGGTGCTCGACCTCTTTTGAGCCACTCCGTGGCGAAGTCCGATCAGCCGCAGCACCTGGCACAAGTCTCAAGCACGCACGACTGGGGCATGCCGTTCCGCTCTCGTCACCGGACATTAGGGGACACAGCTCGTGGTCGATCGAGCAGCCGCTGGATCGACAACTCCGCGAGTGCCACAGCCTCCGATGAAGTGAGGCAGCGACCGGCGGAGTAGGCCTCTTCGAACGGTTTCTCCCCCATGGTCTGCCGGAGGTGGGAATGATCTCGCTCGCGCAGTCTGCCGCTGAGGTTCACAAACGACTGACCAATGTGCTCTATGAGTCCATCGGCCGCGCCGTGGAGCCTCGTAGTCAGCTCCAATTCGCCAAGGGCGCTCAGGCAGAGAGCAACGCCGAGGACGTTGTAGTCAAGGGTCATACCCTCCTCCTTTGCTAGGCGAATGGATTCGTCCGAGAGGCGAAGTGCGTACGCAACGTCTCCCCGCATGATCGCTGCCAAGCCGAGGCTATAGAGAGCTTCGGTGAGAAGGCTCGATGCTTGGCTTTGAAGATGACCGCCGCCGCCAGAACCAGCCATAGGTCGAGGCGGAAACTGCGCTACAAAATGGAGCACCCAGACGCAGTGAGACCTCATGCCGGAACCCCACCGGGTAGCTCGTCCCTGAGTACCAGCGGGAGGTCGCCATAGGCTGCGTCACGGTGACAAATACACTCTACGACTGGGCTGAGGCTGAGCCCGCCGGACTTGATAACCAAGAGGGCCGGCGCGACGAGACGGCTCCCCGGCTTCCAGGCGCCCGCCGGGCTTCCTACGTCGCCATGGGCGTGTTGTTCTTGGTCATGTGCGCCTGGAGTGCATTCCAGTGGCACCGCGGAGGGGACGGGCAAGACATCTCGGACTTCAACCAGTCCGCCTGGCTCATAATCCACGGCAACTTCAATCCGTACTCCTCGGTTACAGGAGGTGTGACGTTCCTCCAGGACCATTTCGCCCTGTTCCTTTACCCGCTCCTCGCCGTGTACGTGCTGCACCCCAGTGGGCTCACCCTTCTCCTCCTCCAGGACTTGGCGTGCGCCCTCGCCTCGCTGGTGGCCATCCTTTGGATCATCGAGCTCTTCGAGCGCCAGCTGGCTGAAGCAGCGCCGGTCATCACTCGACGCTTTGCAGCTCTCTGCGTGGCCGGGTGTCTGGCCATGCTGGCGTTCGACCCCTGGCTCTGGCAGGGCATCTCCTTCGACTTCCACATGGAGGCCTTCTCCGCACTCTTCCTGGTCCTGGCCGGCCGGTCCTTCTGGCGCCACCGCCCAGTGATAGCGATTCTCTGGTGCATGCTCGCCCTCACGACGTCGGACTATGCCGGCCTCTTCGTCTTGGCGCTGGGGGTCTGCGTCCTCGTTGCCGGCACGGGGGTCCGTCGGTGGGGCCTCGTGGCCGTCGGGGTCGGAGTGTGTTGGATCCTGTTGGTCGGGGCCTTGGGAGACAACCAAGGAGACAACCTTCAGGCCTACGCCTATATCACCGGAGCGGCCGGCACCGTCACCACGCCACAACTGGCCTGGGCCATGGCGGCGCATCCGGGAAGATGGGGTTCCATGCTGGCTACCAAGCCGCTAGACCTCTATCGCAACCTGGTGCCCACGGGCATGTTGAGCGTGGTGTCCCCGTGGAGTTTCGCCGTGGTGTTGTCCGTGATCGTGCCCGCGGCACTGCTGCCCCCACCCATCTTCCTCGAGTCGGGATTCCAGACTATTCCGGCCGAGATCTTCGGGTTGTGCGGATCGGTGTTCCTCCTGCTCTGGATCGGTCGGGTCGTTGGCCGGAAGTGGAGCGCCGCCCGGGCACGCCTCGTGATGGGCACGCTGTGCATCGCGGTGTTCGTGCAATTCATCGGCGTAGCCGTCGTGATGTTGCCGAGGATCCCCACGTTCTGGATCCGCGTGTCCGGTCCCCAGGGGGACGCCATCCAAAAGGCCGAGAACCTCATCCCCGAGACTGCCGAAGTCATCGTGTCTTCGCCGGTGATGGGGCACTTCTCGGGTCGCCAATGGGTGTTCGCCTCGATCCGCCCCGGCCAGGTCTTCCCGATCGAGCGCCATGATGTCTACATCGTCGTCGCCCCGACGGCGGGGATCATCTCGATGGAACCGGGCGTCTCGCAACAGGCCATCACCGACGCCGAACGGTTCGGGGCCCAGCCCGTCCTCAACGAGAACGGAGTTACGGTGCTCCAGTGGCATCCGCCGCCAGGCCGCCAGACGGTCGAACTACTACCGTCGAGCACTGGTGGATAGCGCAGTCTTTGGACAGAATTATCCAATTTGTTCGGCGAGCCGATCCGCTTATCGCTGCCCAGTACGCTGGCCCCGGGTGGTGGCTGACCGGTACCTATGGGCTGGGGCAGGTAGCGCTGGACCTTTCGTAGGAGTGGTTGAAACGTCCTAGGGTCGTCCTGCCGCTCTCCACATTGGCGTACTCTCTCGGGTTGGTTTGCGGTTGCGGGATTCGGCACCAGTTGTCTTCGACATATTTCGCATCACCGATCAGCGTGAGCGAGACCGCTGTGCCCGCAACGAGGAGACGCTCACCAAGGAGTGAAAAGGCGACGAACACTATTGGGACCGCGTCGGCTACCTTCCTCTGGGCCGATCCCGGGCTTGCGGAGAGAGCCGTTCGGCTAGATAGGCGAGGGCCATCGGGTAGCGGTACTCGATGCGACCGTGGGCCCCTTCGAACAACTCGAAGTGGAGGTCGGTGATGCCGATGGCTCCCAGCGCGTCGCTGAACGCCTGGCCTCCGATCTCGAGAAACCACTCGTCGCTGGTGCCGCCGTCGATCCAGATGGCCCGCTGGCTCCGTAGGGCATCCGCATAGCGGGGCACCATGCGCACCGGGTCCCAGTCGAGCCACCGCTCCCAGACATCCTGGTCCAATACCCCGTTGTGGGGGTCGAACGGTAGGCGCGGGGTGCCGTCTGGGTCGGCCGAGAAGCAGGCGGAGATAGCCAGAATCATCAGGAGGTTCTCGTCGGCCGGTTTGGTGAAGGCGACCCGGCTGCGGAAATCCGACCACCACCGGTCGATCGACCCGTCGTAGTCCCGCAGGTGGCGGACCGCCTTGCCGAAATCGGTGATGTAGCAGTACTCGTAGAGTGAGTCGCCGGCGTGGGTGGCGAAACCGCCGAACAGGTCGGGGCGCAGCATGGGCGTGATCATGGCGCCAAAGCCACCGCTCGACTTCCCATGGATGCCACGGTGCTCCGGGCCGGCCAGTGTCCGGTAGTTCGAGTCCACCCAACCCACCACGTCCTCGCACAGGTAGGTGTGGTAGTACCCGGTCCCCGGCGAGTCCACGAACTGCGAACCTCCGTACGCCGTCCAGGCGTCCACGTACACAACGATGCAGGGTGGGGCCTGCCGGCTGGCGAAGAGCTCGTCGGCCATCTCGGGGAACGTCTGGCGATACGCGGTGCGATTGGCCCACATGGTGAGGGATCCGGTGAAACCCTGGATTTCATACACCGTCGGGTAGCGCACCCCGGCATCGTCGTCGTAGCCCGGCGGGACGTATACCCACAGCGGACGGTCGGCAGGATCGCCGAGATGGTTCCCCTCGAGCGCCACGGAATGAATCGTGTGCTGATTGAGCCGGCCAGCTAGCTCTGCTCCCCAGGGCAATGTCATGGACCCGCACCCTAGGACGCCCCTGAAGTAAGGGTCATCAGCGGCTCACGGAGCACAAGAAACAGCGCCCGATTGGACCGTGGGTAAGACGCGGCGGTCGTCCGCATTTCCCGCGGCCCTTCGATGATTGGCCGGTC
>JBKQUM010000110.1:0-22092 GCA_052140165.1 Acidimicrobiales bacterium | reverse complement strand
GGGCTCAACGGTCGAACCTTGACATGGAACGGAAGCTCCTGACGGCGCACCGCGACGTTGAGTCAAGGGAGGCTCAGATCACTGCACTTCGGAAGGAATCGGTCAGTCCTGAACACCTAGAGCAGATCAAGCGAATCTGCGAGGAAACGGCGAGGATCGTTAGTCATGGTGGGCGGTCGAGCTACGACGACCCCAAGTCTGCTCTACGAAACGATGCGCGAACTCGGACCGCGATAGCGGTCCATTGCCCAGACGTGGTGTCTGCGTGCGACCTTTGGGACGACCTTCTCCTCATGATTGATGAGACCGTTGAAAGGCTGAAGGAGAAGATCGAATCTGAAGTGGATCATCGGCACCTCAACACCCCCCCTTGGCGGCCTGAGTTCATCGGGACCATTGTTCTGAGCCGCATCAGACAGTGGGTTGGTACGCCCGACAAACGGGTCTGGCCGATCGAACTAAAGCAAATGGACTCGCGGACCACTGAATTGGGCGAGAACGGCGATTTGGCTCTCTGTGGAGACATCGCGGTTCTTATGAGGGCGGGCGGTCTCACTCCTGTAGAGGTCCAAGACGCCCAGGACCAACTCAATCAGTTTGTCGACACTGCGGTGACCTGGTCCGACTCCGAGTTTCTCCGCGCTTTGGAGTTTGAGAAAGAGGATCGACAGAAGCCAGCGCAGATCGAAGCCCTCAGGGTTCTCCCGCAGCACTCGCTTCCCAAGAATGGCGGGTGTCCTCTGTGCTGACTTGCCTACTCGTCCAGCTTCGGCTCTATCTCGTCCAGAACTGGCTCAGGCTCCATGAGCAGCCGCAAAATGTCCTCGGGGTCGCCGGAGATGTTGACCGACTCATCCCGGCCGAGCTGGTCGTAATCAGGGTCCATATGCTGAGCCTAGGCCGGTGGCGAGTCCGTAAATCGTACGGTGACCTGCTTAGCCGCTCCGTCCACAGTTGCGACCACGGTGTACGCGCCGGCAGTCTCCACCCGGAATCGAATCACCAGCGGGACAACGGCAGCCGCTTCCCATCCTTCTACGTGTCCAGGGCCTGTTCCGAGGCGGAAGGTCGTGTCCAGCGGATCGGTGGCTGGCTCCATCGTCGGCCCCAGAATGGTGACGTTCAACGAGTGGTCTTGGTCATCGGGCAAGCCGACAATCCGAAGGCCAAGCGCAAGGGCATGGTCGACTGGAAACGACGGAACAGCCTGCCACTCAATCCCTGCGCCTACGAGCGTCGCCAGGCCACCGTTCACTTCGACGTAGCGGCTTGGAATCAGCCAGTCGACCCGCAAGGGACGGCGCTATCTGGAAGGGGTCGAGCCGTCATCTCCGCTGGTAGCGGCGACTGGCTCAGGGGGTGCCGTAGGAATGGGCGCATTCGGCCCAGTAACGGTCCTGGTGATGAAATCGAAGATTATCGGCTCCGTAGGCACATCCATAAGGGTAGTCCCCTATCCGCCGTAGTCAACCGACGCCCCCCCGATTGTGCGCTTGTAGCTCAACCGCCGTCCCGCGGTCTGGCTCATGAGCTGGTGGACCCGGGCGGTGTCGGGCATCTTGTGTGTGGAGTGGCGAAACGCGAACTCTCCGACGTAGCGGTCCAGGTGCTCTCGGCTGACGTGGTGGTGGGTGCCGTCGATGCTCCGCTTGAGTTGAGCGAAGAAGTTCTCGGCCTTGTTCGTGCTGGCTCCGGTGAAACGGTTCACGTACATCTCTTGGCGGTGCACGACCGTGTTGTGGAGGGCAAAGGTGCGACCGAGGGCGATGTAAACGGGCGACTCGTCGGTCCAAAGGGTGCTGCGCTCTTCCTCCACGTTCTCGGCTATGGCTTGGCGCAGGTTCGCCCGCGTCACGTCCGCGACGACCTTGGCACGCACTTCGCCACTCTCAGCGTCGATCAGAGCCACCACAGGGGTCTTGACGGCCTTAGGGTTCCTCGCACGCGTCTTGCGGTTCATCCGTCCCTTTTCGGGGCCGACCCAGGTTTCATCCGCCACGATGGTGCCGACGAGAAGGTTGGGGTTGCGGTTTGCCATTGCCTCGCGGATGCGGTGAGCCATGAACCACGCCGTCTTGGGGTGCACGCCGTACTTGCGCTCAATCTCGCGAGCGGCGATCCCGTTGCGGTTGGCGCACATCTCAACCACCACGAACAGCCAGGTGCGGAGCGACACCTTGGAGCCGTGGAAGATCGTGCCGGTGAGGACCGAGAACTGACGGCGGCAGTCCTTGCACTTCCAGACCCGGCGCTCAGAGACGTTTCCGGTGCGTGTCTTGCGGCTGGTGCCGTTGGCGGGCCTGAGGAAGTAGTGGTCGTTGATCGAGCCGCAGTGAGGGCACACAGGCTTCTCAGGCCAGCGCAGCCGCTCCATGAACTCGTAGGCCGCGGCTTCTGTCGGAATCCGCTCTACCAGGTAGTTAATCGTGATCCGGTCCATACCCTAAGTCTGAACCGAAAGGTTGGGTTTGTCAAGTGATACATCCCCGTTCACTGCGTCTCCGAACGTCTCTGACCTGGGATGAAAGGGCCATTATTGGAACACGTTGCACTTTAGTCCGCTCCGTGTTAGCGTCGCACCAGCGCCGGCGGAACGGACCGCGGCACCGTAGACGAGGACGTGCAACCCCATGGAATTCGGCATCTTCAACGCCGCGTGTGTGCTGCCCAGGTACGTCGAGCAGCACGGTGAGTCGGCCGAGCACGATCGCATCATGGACGAGGTGGCGTTCATCGTGGCGGCGGACAAGGCCGGCTTCAAGTACACCTGGGCGTCCGAGCACCACTTCCTGACCGAGTACTCGCACCTGTCGGCCTCCGAGTCCTTCCTCGCCTTCGTGGCCGCCAAGACGAGCAACATCCACATCGGCTCGGGCATCTTCAACATCACACCGCCGGTGAACCACCCGGCCCGCATCGCGGAGCGGGTGGCGATGCTCGACCACCTCTCCGAGGGCCGCTTCGAATTCGGCACCGGGCGTGGCTCGTCGACGACCGAGCAGAAGGGCTTCGGGATCGAGGACTCCGATCTCACCCGTGAGATGGTGGCCGAGACGCTGCCCCAGATCGTGCGCATGTGGAAGGACGAGGACTACAGCTACGACGGCAAGTTCTTCTCCATGCCGAGCCGCAACGTCCTGCCCAAGCCCTACTCGAAGCCCCACCCCGCCATCTGGATGGCAGCGGGCAGCCCGTCCACGTTCGACCTCGCCGCAGAGCTCGGCGTCGGCGTCCTGTGCTTCGGATTCTCCACCCCGGACCAGCTCACTCCGCTGGTCAGCCGTTACAAGGAGAAGATCGAGGCCTGCACCAACCCCGTGGGTGGCTTCGTGAACAACAACGTGATGATCACGACGCAGATGATCTGCATGGAGGACGGGGCCAAGGCGCGCAAGACCTTCCTCGAGGCCGACTCCAACTACCACCTGAGCCTGGTCTTCCGTTATCTCGACACGTTCCCCAGGCCTCCCGGCATCCCGGAGTGGCCGGCCATCATTCCCGGCATGGACGCCGCCACGCTCGACGCCGCCATCGCAGCTGGCGTGACCGCGATCGGGACACCCGACGAGGTGGGCAAGACCGTCGAGAGTTTCGTGGCGACCGGCGCCGACCAGCTGGCGTTCGGGATGCTCTCGACCTCCATGCCCATCGAAGCGTGTGAGGAAGCCACCGAGACCTTCGGCAGGCACGTGCTGAAGGATTTCGACAAGGACCCCGAGCACCTCACGACGAAGCTGCGGCTGGCTGCCGGCGGCAGGTAGTCGCTACAGGCGGAACTCGCCGGCCAGCATCCGGCGATCGATCTCCTCGGCCACTTCGGCCGGCCGCCGTGCGCCGGAGTCCACCCGGTGGCGCTCCTCCACGCCGTGGCTCTCGAACTGGGTCCACAGGTCGTCGACCACACCCGCGTCCGCCAGGGCCCCGGCGTGTGGCGGCTCGAGCGTGCGATCCTGCACCCGCTGCTGGACGACGCCGATGGGCGCCCGCAGCACGGCGTAGTTGATGTCGACGCCGTGCGGCTCGCAGGCCGCCACGAAGAGGTCGAGCATGAAGGGGTAGAGGATGCCCTCGGCCACGGTGAAGTAGCCGCCCTCGGCGAACGTCGCCACCGCCGCGGCCGCAGCACGGAGTACGACCCGGTTCTGCCCGTGCGCCTCCTCCCGCCACGGCTCGATCGCCCCCCGCCGCAGCTTGGCGAAGAACCAGTCCAGGTCGAGGCAGGCCGACGGGTCGTGGTGCTCTGCCACCAGGGGCGCCACGGTCGTCTTGCCACAGCCGGGAGCGCCGGTCAGGAGGAGGAGGGGGCCCTTCGGCACCCGTGCATCATCGCGTGGGGTGGGCCTAGGTTGTCGCCCCATGGGTGTGGCCTACGCCTGGCGCGGCGCGTTCACCGACCCGGACCTCAACGCGCTCCACGCGGAGGGCTTCGTCCACCCCGCGCAGGACGTCGGCTGGAAGGACCGGGTCGAGCGCCACAGTTTGGGCTGGGTGTGTGCCTACGCAGGGCGGCGCCTGGTCGGGTTCGTGAACGTGGCGTGGGACGGCGGTGTCCATGCCTTCGTCGTGGACACCCTCGTGGCCGCCGACGCCCGCCGACAGGGGATCGGCACCGGACTGATCGAGGTGGCAACGCGAGAGGCTCGAGCTGCCGGCTGCGAATGGCTCCATGTCGACTTCGAGGGCGATCTGCGCGGCTTCTACTTCGAGGCGTGCGGGTTCGCGCCCACCCCGGCGGGGCTCATCGCACTGCGGTAGTCCGAACCGGGGGAGTCGGCCCGGGCTCCCGACCTCAGCTGGCGGACGCCACGCCGACGACCGGCTTGTTCAGCGCAACGCCGCCCTCGGAGCCGAAGAAGTTCGCGTCGCCGTAATTGAAGATGCCGCCGTCCGAGGCGGCGATCCAGTACCCATGCCCGTCGGTCGTCGCCGCCATACCGACGGCCGGCCGCACCAGCGGCACGCTGCCGGCCGAACCGAAGAAGCCGGCGTCGCCGAAGTCGAAGATCCCGCCGTCCGACGCGACCAGCCAGTAGCCGAGCCCGTCGGAGGTGGACGCCATGCCGACGACGGGCCTGTTCAGCGGCGTTCCCCCCATGGAGCCGTGGAATTGGGCGTCACCGAAGCTGAAGATCCCGCCGTCGGACGCCACGAGCCAGTACCCGCCCCCGTCGGAGCCCGACGCCATGCCGACGACGGGCTTGTTCAGCGGTTTGCCCCCCTCGGAGCCATAGAACTTCGCGTCACCGAAGCTGAAGATCCCGCCGTCGGAGGCCACGAGCCAGTACCCGCCCCCGTCCGGCGTGGCGGCCATGCCCACGATCGGCGCGTTCAGCGGTTTGCCGCCCTCGGAGCCGAAGAACCCGGCATCGCCGTAGTTGAAGATCCCCCCGTCGGACGCCACCAACCAGTAGCCGTTCTTCGACGGGGTCGCTGCCATGCCGACGATCGGCTTGTTCAGACGGATGCTGCCCGTCGATCCGAAGAAGCCGGCGTTGCCGAAACTGAAGATCCCCCCATCGGATGCGACCATCCAGTACGACGAATGCGGCGGGGCGGGCGGCGGCGGAGACGGCGGACCGGGGAGCCCGGCCGAGCCCGAGAAGGCGTAGACCTGGTCGGTCGACGGTGCCAGGAGCAGGCCGTCGCCCACCGACGGGGTGGGGAAGTGGTTGGCCTCGCCGCCGATCGAGACCTGCTGCACCTTCGTCCCGTTGGCCGGGTCGAGCCCGTAGAGCGAGGACCCGCCGATCGACCACACGAGCCCGCCGGCCGTGATCGGGGGGCCGTGCGCCCCGGACGAGGTCTGCCACTGCACGCTGAGCGGGCTGGTCTCGATCGCCTCCACCCCACTGCCGCAGGGGACGTAGACGACGGTCCCGGAGATGGCGTCCCCACCGTCGGAGTCGCTCCCGCACGCGCTGATGGGGGAGCCGATCTGGCCATTGATCCCACCCAGGGAGGCCTGGCTCAGCAGGTAGGCGGTCGACGACTTGCCCACCTGCAGGATGGTTCCGTTGGAGAGCAGCGCCGGCGAGCTCGATCCGAGGTCGAGGTCGCTCCCGTTGTCGGACGACCAGGTGCTCGGGGCGAAGTACTGCATACGGGCCAGACCAGGCGACAGCTCCAGGACCGAGTCACTGAAGTCGTAGGGGGTCGACGACGACCCGTTGCCCGTCGCCGCCCAGATGTTCCCTGCTGCGTCGACCTCGGGCGCGGCGCCGCCCATCCAGACGGCCCCGTCATGGCCGATCGGCACCGCCTGGTAGTAGCCGGGTGTCCCGCCGCCCTCGGGGACCGAGCCGACCCAGCCGCTGTACGTGGCGCAATCGCCGTCGTTGCCGCCGTACCCGAAGATCACATTGCCGTTGCTCAGGTTGAGCCCCGTGCGCTGCAGGATGTCGGCCGGATCCTGTCCCGGCGGGTCCACGCGCTGGGCCATCATCGACGCGCCGTTGTAGATGGACAACCCGACAAGGACGTGGGCCGGCGCGCCGTTGCTCAGCTCGTCGGCCACGGCGAAGATCTCCCCGCGGGCGGTGTCGACGACGGGCGTCCCGGTGATACCAACGGTTGGCTGGATATCACCGCACGGCAGCAGGTCGCCGCCCCCTTCCGAGGGGACCGGGGTCCCCACGTGCGCCGACCACAGGATGGCGCCCGTGTCGGCCGCCAGCGCGTAGATGGTGTCGTTCTCCGTCGCCACGAAGACGCGTCCGGTGGCCTCGAGCGGCTCGCCGTAGACCTGGCCGTCGAGGACCGGCGACGTCCAGGCCGAGTTGGGCGGTGAGAAGGTGACGCCCGAGGGGTCGGCGCCCGTGCCGAGTGGGTCGCCGTGGTAGACGGTCCACGACGAGGTGGCGTCGGCGTGGGCCACGTCGGCGGCTGCCGCCGGGAGCGTGGCCGCGCCGATCACACCCAGGAGCAGCGCGATCCCTGCACAGGCGGCGAAGAGGGTGTGCCGCACACCGCGCCGGAGCGCGATCGATCGGTGGGTCATGCGCTGGGTGTCCGTGCCGGAGTGATGGGCGCACCGTAACGCGCCCCGACGGTGATGTCGAAAGGGTTGTTCAGGACTTGGACGAGCCCGTCGCGGCCGCGGCGGCCTGGGTTCCTGGCGCCGATCCGACGATGCCCGCGGCCCACGTGTAGTCGGGCTTCCCCGACGGGGAGCGCTCCACCGCGTCGACGACGTAGAGACGGCGTGGCAGCTTGTAGCCCGCGATCGACTGTCGGCAGTGCTCCTGCAGCGACTCCAGCGACGGTGCCTCGTGCCCCGCCCGTGGCTGCACGATTGCGGCCACCGTCTGGCCCCAGCGCTCGTCGGGCGCCCCGCACACGATGGCGTCCATGACGTCGGGGTGGGAGCGCACGGCGGACTCGACCTCCTCGGGGAAGATCTTCTCGCCGCCGGAGTTGATGACGATCGATCCCCGGCCGAGCAGCGTGATCGACCCGTCCTCTTCGACCGTGGCGTAGTCGCCCGGCATGACGTAGCGGGTCCCCTGGATCTGAATGAACACCTCGGCGGTCTTCTTCGGATCGTTGTAGTAGCCGAGCGGGATGTCACCCGACCGGGCGATCTTGCCGATGACCCCCGACCCGGGCTCCACCAGTTCCATGTTCTCGTCGAACACCACCGTCTGGCCCAGCAGGTGCACCGTCGGCCCGCTCTTCATGGCGGTGTTGCCCGCCGTCACCACCGTCATCCCGTTGTTGCCGCCCTCCGACGAGCCGATGGCGTCGGTGATCAAGAGGTTCGGGAGGTGGACGAAGAACTGGTCCTTCACTGGCGCCGAGAACAGCGCCGCCGACGACACGACGGCCAGGAGCGATGACAGGTCGTGGTCCGACCCGATGTCGGACAGTGACTCGATCAGCGGCTTGCCCATGGCGTCCCCCGTGATCATCACCGAGTTCACGCGCTCCTCGCCGACCAGCCGCCAGACGTGGTGAGGATCGAACTTGGCCATCAGGACGATCTTGGAGCCGACGAAGCTCTGGCCCATGACGCACCACTGTGTCGCCCCGTGCATGAGCGGCGCCACGGGCAGGTGCACCATGCCGCCCCCCGCCCCCTTGGCCACCATCACCGCGGGGTCGGTCACCCGCTGGTTGGTCATGGGGTCCGTCCCACCCCCGAGCGCGTAGAAGACGTCCTCGTGCCGCCACACCACGCCCTTGGGCATGCCGGTGGTCCCCCCCGTGTAGAGGATGTAGAGGTCGTCGCCGGAGCGGGGTCCGAAGTCCCTCTCCTCGGACTGGTCCGCCAGCGCATCCTCGTACCCGATCGCGCCGGGGGTGGGCTCGACGTCGCTGCCGTCCTCGATCACGATGACGTGCCGCAGCTCGGGCAGCTCGGGCAGCAGCGCAGTGACGAGGGGCGAGAACTCCCGCTGGTGCACCAGGGCCTTGAGGTCCGCGTTCGTGAGCAGGTACCGCAACTCGTCCTTGACGTAGCGGTAATTGATGTTGATCCAGATCGCGCGGAGCTTGAAGACGGCCCACGCGGTCTCGACCCACTCGACCGAGTTGTAGGCGTAGATCCCGACGTGGTCACCGGGCCCGACTCCCTGCGCCGCCAGGTGGTGGGCCAGCCGGTTGGCCCTGGCCTCCATTTCGGCGTAGGTGCGCCGCTTGCCGTCGGCGACCAGGTACTCGCGGTCGGGGTAGGCGTCGACGGCGGCTTCGAACAGATCGGCGAGGTTGAACTCCATCGCGCTCAGGTTAGAACACGTTCTCGTTCAGCGGGCAACGGATCGATCTCACGCACAACTAGCGTGTGCCCCATGGCCTACCCCACGAGCGCTTCCCGTGACATCGCCGCCCCCGCCGAGAAGGTGTGGGCACTCGTCTCCGACCTGCCGCGGATGGGGGAGTGGTCGCCCGAGAACGCGGGCGGGAGGTGGATCAAGGGCGCTGAGGGTCCGGCGCTCGGCGCCGTCTTCAAGGGCACCAACAAGAACGGCCTACGGCGCTGGTCCACCAATGCCACGGTGATCGCCTGCCAGCCCGGCAAGGTGTTCGAGTTCGCGGTGACCTCGGGCCCTCTCGAGATCGCCCACTGGTGCTACGAGTTCGAGCCCACCGATACGGGCTGCCGGGTCACCGAGTCGTGGGAGGACCACCGCAAGCCCTGGTTCGTGACGGTCGCGCGCGTGATGGGGGACCACAGCGCGGCGCACGCCGAGACCGAGATGGCGGCGACGCTGGCCAACCTGGCGGCGGCCGTCGAGTAGACGAGGACCGGCGCCAGGTTGGCGCTGCGTTCGAAGGATCAGGCCGTCATCGCCACGATCGGCTTGCTCAGCTTGAGGCCGCCCGCCGAGCCGTAGAACGTCGGATTGCCCGTGCCGGGGAAGGTGAAGATCCCCCCGTCGGAGGCGACGAGGTAGTAGCCGCCGCCGGCGACCCCCATGCCGACCACGGGCGCGTTCAGGGTCGTGCCACCCGTGGACCCGAGGTAGGGAGCGCCGAAGGTGAAGATCCCACCGTCGGAGCCGACCAGGTAGTAACCACCGGCAGCGGTCACCGCCATGCCGACGACCGGCTTGTTCAGCACCTTGCCGCCCTCGGACCCCGTGAACACGGCGTTGCCGAAGGCGAAGACCCCCCCGTCGGAGGCCACCAGGTAGTAGCCCTGCCCGTTCGGCGTGGCCGCCATGCCCACGATCGGGTTGTTCAGGTGCATGCCGCCGGTCGAGCCGTAGAACTGCGCGTCGCCGTAATTGAAGATGCCACCGTCGGCGGCGACCAACCAGTACCCCCCGCCGTCCGCGGTCATCGCCATGCCGACGACCGGCTTGTTCAGGTGCATGCCGCCCGTCGAGCCGTAGAACGAGGCGGACCCGAAGTTGAAGACCCCGCCGTCGGCGGCCACGAGGTCGTAGCCGTCACCGGAGGGCATCACCGCCATGCCCACCACGGGAGCGTTGAGCGGCGTGCCGCCCATGGAGCCGAGATACGGGGACCCCAGGTTCGGCGCGCTCGGCCCGTAGGCGAACACGCCGCCGTCGGACGCGGCGATGCGGTAGCCGGACCGGCCGATCGCTGCCTCCCCGTTGAAGGGGATGGTGGTGTTGCTGGAGCCGGAGACGCCGTTGCTCAGCCCGCCGGCCGCGATGCAGTTACCGCCACCGAGGCACGAGATGCCGAACCAGGCCGCTTCTGGATACGACGGCGTGGGCACCGTGCCCCTGGTCCACGTGCTGCCGTTCCACGATGCGGTGAGGATGACCTCGTTCGAGGTGGTGCTGTAGGTCGTGCCCACCGCGGTGCACGAGGTCGGGCTGATGCAGCTGACCCCCAGTGGCACGTCGTAGCTCCCGCTGGGCGGGGCGGGCATGGCCGACTGGGACCATGTGCCGCCGGACCACTCCTGGGCGAAGCCCGTCTCCGACGAGGGGTCCTCGTTGTAGCCGGTCGCCATGCAGAAGCCCGCTCCGGCGCACGACACGCCGACGAGCTCCGGATTGGTGACGCCGGTCGGGTCGACGGTCGGCGTCACCGTCCACGTCGTGCCGTTCCACTGCTCGGCCAAGACGTGGATCGGCGCCGAGATGTGCGGGCTCGCGCTGTGCATGAGCGCATGCGCGTTGGCCGTCGGGTCTCCGAGACCGAGGAATCCCGATTGCCCCGTACCGGGTTGCGCCGCGGAGCTCGGCACGTCGAGTCCGGAACCCGTCACGGAGTTGGCGCCTACGGCCATGCAGTTGGTCGGCCCGGTGCAGCTGATGGCGCTGAACAGGTCCTCAATGTGCGTCGCGATGTCCGGCGTGCTCACGACGGTCCACGAGGTGCCGTTCCACAGCTGGGCGAAGGTGTCCGTGTCGGTCGTCGAGCTGTTGTCCGCATAACCGATCGCCATGCACCACGTCGGTCCCGTGCACGACACGCCCGACAGGATGGCCTGGGTGTACGGGCTGGGCAGGGTGGCGGACGTGCTGGTCGACCAGGCGGTGCCGTTCCACGCATAGACGACCGGGAGGGCCACGGTGCCGTTGTCCTGGACGCCCACCGCGACGCAGAACGAGACGGAGGCGCACGAGACGGCCTCGACCGCCACCTCGGTGGCTCCGGTTGGTGCGGGGAGCGTGATGGTGTGCCAGCTCGAGCCGTCCCACTGCTGGAGGGCCGGTGTTGGCGTGGTTGCCTCCGCGAACACCGTGCTGACGCAGAAGGTCGACGAGACGCACGAGACGTCGCCGTCGTAGGACTCGGTTCCGACAGCCGGGGGGCTGTTGGTCGTCCACGTGGTGGCCGCCACCTGCGATCCCGGTCCCGGTGTGGCACCCGCCACGGCCGCGGATCCCACTGCACCGAACACCGCCGCGATGGCGGCGATACACCCGCGCTGCAACAAGGCCGACCGCATGGATTTGCCCTCCGTTCAGAGTGAGGGCCGAATCCCCTCGCTCTGCAGCTTGCTTCAGTGGCGCACCACTAGCAAGGACCCTCGCTCGAAGGCACGAGCGGGGGTGCAGCGTGGGCCCGGAATCGCCGGCGTCAGCCCCCCAGGCGCCGCACGACATGGCCGGCCGCCGCGTCGTCACCGGGGCCGCCCCGGCGCACGAGCCGGTCCGCCACCGCCCGCCGGTGGGCCTCGTCGACGTTGCCGCCGTACTTGAACTTGGCCGTCACCTGCTCGAGGCGGATCTCTATGCCGAGGATCCCCACCAGCTTCGTCGCGTGCGCCTCCCCCGGGTCGGCCACCTCGACGCCGGGTTGGAAGGACGCCAGCTGGCGGCGCAGGATGGCGGCGACGCTCCCCGGTTCCGTCCGCTCGTCGTGCACGGTCGCCGTGCCGGCCAGCTGCACCGCGCCGTAGTACGTCGTCGGGATGCCGAGCGCCGGGTCCTCGTCGCCGATCGCCTTCCACGAGGAGGGGATGTAGGCCCAGTCGCCGGCCACGCTGAGGAGGACCCGCGGGTTCTCGGCCAGCGCGCCGAACACGGGGTTGGCGCGCACGAGATGCAACCACACGACATCACCGGCCAGCGCGAACTGGGTGGGGACGACGATCGGCAGCTCGCGCCCGGGGCCGCCCGGGACGACCAGGTGCCCGAAGGGATGGGCGTCGACGAAGGGCCGCCACTCCCCCTCGCCCGACGCGGCGTCGACCGCGGCGATGAACATCGCCACAGTCTGGCCGACTCAGTCGGCGACGGCCCCCATGTCCTCCATGGTCTCGTTGCGATGGCGGTTGTAGTCGACCTTGCCGTTGGCTGCCCGCCCGATCGTCGGGACGGACCGCACGCGCCGGGGCGCCTTGTAGTGGGCCAGACGCCCCTTCACATGCCCGATCAGCTCCGCCTCGTTCAGCGCGGTGACGCCCTCGACCGGCTCGACCACGGCCACGATCTGCTCGCCGTAGGTCGGGTGGGGCACACCGACGACCACGGCGTCGCGCACGGCCGCGTGCGTCTTCAGCGCCTCCTCCACCTCCTCGGGGAAGATCTTCTCGCCCCCTGAGTTGATGCAGACCGACCCCCGGCCCAGCAGGTGGATGGTGCCGTCGGCGTCGACCTGGGCGTAGTCGCCGGGGATGGAGTAGCGCACGCCGTCGATCGTCTTGAAGGTGCGGTCCGACTTGTCCTCGTCCTTGTAGTAACCGAGGGGGTTGCGGCCGCCGAGGGCCAGCACGCCCACCTCGTCGGACCCCGCCGCCACCTCGCGCCCGTCCTCGGTCAGCACCTTGACGTCGGGCCCCAGCGTGAACGACGCCGTCTTGGCCGCCGCGCCGCCGCCCGAGACGGACATGCCCATGCCCAGGGCCTCCGACGAGCTGAACGCGTCGGCCAGGATCATGGCGGGGTGGTGGGCGAGCAGGCGTTCCTTGATGGGCTCGCTCCACATCGCCCCCGACGAGATCATCATCATGAGCGGGCTCAGGTCCCACCTCCCCGGGTGCTCGTCGAGCGCGGCCAGGAGCGGCCGGGAGAAGGGGTCGCCCACGATCACAAGGCCTGTGACCTTCTCGCGCGCAACCGTGTCGAGCATCTCGACCGGGTCGTACCTGCGGCTCTCGAGCAGGCACACCCGCCCGCCCTCGGCCAGGATGGTGTTCGCCGTGAAGGCGCCCGTCCCGTGCATGAGCGGACAGGCCGGCATCAGCGTGACGCCCGCCGGGCCCGACGCCAGCGCGGCCCGCACGCCGTCGAGGCCGCCCTCGACGTCGTAATGGCGCACCCCGCCGTCGATCAGCCGTGCGAAGAGGTCGTCCTGACGCCACATGACGCCCTTGGGCATGCCCGTGGTGCCGCCGGTGTAGAGCATGTAGAGGTCGTCGCCGCTGCGGCCCCACGGCGCGCGCACCCGGCCCATGGCCGACTTCACGGCGTCCTCGTAGGGGGTGGCCCAGTCGGGGCACGGGCCCGAGCCGTCGTCGACCCACAGCCATCCCTTCACGGCGGGCACGCGTTCGAGGATCTGCTCGATCCGGTCGGAGAACACCCCGTGGAAGACGACCGCCACGGCATCGGCGTTGTCCCACAGGTAGCTCAGCTCGTCGTCGCCGTAGCGGTAGTTGGTGTTGACCGGCACCAGCCCGGCTTTCATGGCGGCGAAGGTGGTCTGGATGTACTCGGGCGAGTTGTAGAGGTAGACCGCCACCTTGTCCTGGTGCGCGACGCCGAGGTCGAGGAGGAACTGCGCGACGCCGTCCGCCCCGTGGTCGAAGTCGCGCCACGAGAGGTTGCGGCTCCCCTGGGTGATGGCCACGGCGTCGGGCTGGGCGTCGGCCACCACCTCCCAGACGTCCGCGTAGTTCCAGTCAGTCATGCGTCACTCCATTCCCCGCTGCTCCACAATCCCCGCGGCTCGACCGTCGACCCCCGTCGATCCCCCGCCCCCGCCGAGATGCGTGAAGCGAGGCGATGAGCCTACGCTGCGCGCGTGGACCTCGGCCTGCCGGGTGACGACGACCCCCGGCGGCGCCGGGTCAGGGACTGGCTCGCCGAGCACCCGCAGCCGAGCGGCCGGCAGCTCGCCGAGGCCGGCTACGTCGCGCCCCACTGGGCGCCGCCCTACGGCCTCGACGCCGACCCGCTGACCCAGCTCGTGATCGACGAGGAGCTCCGGCGGGCGGGGGTCCGGCGCCCGATCAACCCGATCGGCATCGGATGGGCGGGGCCGACCCTCATGTACGCCGGCACCGAGGAGCAGAAGGACCGCTGGCTCTGGCCGCTGCTCAGTGGCGAGGAGTTCTGGTGCCAGCTCTTCTCCGAGCCCGGCGCGGGCTCCGACCTGGCCTCGCTCACCACCCGGGCCGAGCGCGACGGCGACCACTACGTGGTCAACGGGCAGAAGGTGTGGACCAGCTACGCCCACATCGCCCGCTGGGGGATCCTCCTCGCCCGCACCGACCCCGACGCCACCAAGCACATGGGCATCAGCTACTTCGCCTGCCCCATGGATGCGCCCGGCATCGAGATCCGCCCGCTCATCGACATGACGGGGGAGCACGCCTTCAACGAGGTCTTCTTCACCGACGTGCGTATCCCGGCCGACCACCTCGTCGGGCCCGAGCACGGGGGCTGGGACCTGGCGAAGGTCACGCTCGGCAACGAGCGGGTGTCGCTGTCGGGCGAGGGCGCGCTGTGGGGGATGGGGCCCACGGCCGACGACCTGGTCGACCTGGTCCGCGCCGCCGGCGGCGCCCCGGACCCGACGACCCGGGACCGCCTCGTCGACGTCTACGTCGAGAGTCAGATCCTCCGCGTCCTGCGCCTCCGGATGGTCTCGGCCGTCCTCGCCGGAAGGGCACCGGGTGCCGAGGCCTCGGTCCGCAAGGCCATCGCCGACGCCCACGGGCAGCACGTCATGGGCCTCGCCCGCGACCTGGCGGGACCGCACGCCATGCTGTCGGGGTCGGGGCCGGTCGGCGGCTGGGGCCCCGCCGGCGCCGCGGCGGGGGACGCGACCTGGTCCCGCGGCTTCCTCTTCTCGCCCGCGCTCACGGTGGGCGGCGGCACCGCCGAGGTGCAGCGCAACATCGTGGCCGAAAAGGTGCTCGGTCTTCCGCGAGATCCCTGAGCCTCCACCGTTACCCAACCGGTACTGCGAGCCCCTCGCCACGCGCCGCGTGACCGGGGGGCACGGCCGCAGACGGAAGCGGCCACTCGAAGATGGGGAGGTTCCATGCGGAAGGTGCTCGTGTCCGGTGCATTGGCGCTCATCGGCCTGGCGGCCCCCGCCGCCCCGGTCCTGACCTCCGCCGCCGCGCCGCCGCCGGCGGCCGCGGCGGCTCCAGCCCACCCGGCGGACCCGGCCAGGCCCGGCCTCTACCACGTGCCGATCATCGGCAAGGCCGTGCTGCCCGGACTCGGCTCCCTGCTCGGTGGCGGCCTGCGCCACGCAACGGCGGTGCAGTCGGCCAACTGGTCGGGCTACGCGGACACCGACGACACGTTCGATTCGGTGACGTCGTCGTGGACCGAGCCGACCGTGAACTGCGCCGGCAGTCTCGGCAGCCTCGACGGGCTCCTCGGCGGGCCCGACGCGGCGTCCGCCTTCTGGGTCGGCCTCGACGGCTACTCGTCGTCGAGCGTGGAGCAGCTCGGCACGGACTCCGACTGCGACTCGGGCGCGCCCGGCTACTACGCCTGGTACGAGATGTACCCCAACCCCTCCGTCCAGCTCCCGAGCCAGGACTCCGTGAGCCCGGGGGACCACATGACGGCCCTGGTGGC
The DNA here is from genome assembly GCA_052140165.1 of Acidimicrobiales bacterium. GTDB lineage: Bacteria > Actinomycetota > Acidimicrobiia > Acidimicrobiales > RAAP-2 > Bog-473. The sequence continues at coordinate 6,406 of JBKQUM010000110.1, read as the reverse complement.
GTCCAACTCGACGGGGACGTCGTTCACGCTCATGCTCAAGGACTCGACGGCCAACTGGTCGTTCTCGACCACCCAGAGCGGCAGTGGCTTCGCACGGTCCTCGGCCGAGGTCGTCGCCGAGGCTCCGTCGTCGTGCAGCCTGCTCTTCTGCAGCGAGGTGCCGCTGGCCGACTTCGGGCAGGTGTCCTACTCGGGCTCGTCGCTCATCGACGCCGCGGGCTCGAAGGGCCCGCTCTCGGCCTTCGACGCCAACGAGATCACGATGGCCAGCGACGGCTCGACGCTGGCCACGCCGAGCAGCCTCAGCCCGGACGGGTCGTCGTTCTCCGTGAGCTGGGACAACTCATAGGTGATCAGGTAGGCCACCGCAGCGAGGGGCTCTCACAGCCGCCGCCCCTCAGTTGGCGAGAAGCACCCACCCCGGTCGTCGTCGCCGACCCGTCCGGGGTGGCTCGCCGGCTGAGGGTCGGCCCCTCTCTCAGACCTCGAGCGGCCCGGCGTGGGCGAAGCCTTGGCGGATGCCCTGCCCGGCCCGGGCTGTCAGGGCCTCGGGCTCGTAGAGCATGAGATAGGCGTTGCGGGCGTGGTCCCGCGAGCGGTTCTTGAACACCATGGCCAGGGTGGCGGGGTCGTCGGACTCGTCCTCGTGGACGAAGACCTCGAGGATGGGCGTGTTCGTCATGAGCTGGGCCGTCATGATCCCGGTGGACGCCTCGTGGGCGCAGACCTTGTCGACCTTCTCCTTGCCGGGCATGCCCAGGGCCACCACGATCCGGCAGCCCTCCTCATCGATCAGCTTCTTTGCCGCCACGGCCAGGTCCTTGAAGCCGGGGACGGTGCGGCGGACGACGGTGAAGCGGGACCCGTAGCCGGGGCACTCGGACAGCTCGTCGACCGCCTCGGCGCCCATGTCGTAGCGGGCGAACATCGTGTCGACGACGCCGATCAGGTCCATGCCCCATTCTCGCGCAGTGGACCCGACGGCCCGGCGGCGACGAGAATCGCAGGGTGAACGGCACCGATCCCAGCGAATCCGATCCGACCGATCCGACCGATCCGACCGATCCGGGCAATAGGGACGCGGCAGCGCAGCCACCGGCGACCTGGGTCGAGCGGGACGCGGCCGTGGTCTGGCACGGGTTCACCCAGATGGGGGCCTATGTCGAGAACGCGCCCCTGGTGATCGACCGGGCCGAGGGCCGGGAGCTGATCGACGCCGACGGCCGCCGCTACCTCGATGCGATCTCGTCGCTCTGGGTGAACACGCTCGGCCACGGCGTCCCCGAGCTGAATGCGGCTCTCGCGGCCCAGGCCGCCAAGGTCGCCCACTCGACCATGCTCGGCAACGGCAACACGGTCGTCGTCGAGCTGGCCGAGGCACTGGCCCGTGTGGTCCCGGTCGACGACCCGCACTTCCTCTTCGCGGCCGACGGTGCGGTGGCGGTCGAGCAGGCGCTCAAGATCGCCTACCAGTACTGGGTGAACAGGGGTGTCGAGGGTCGCACGCGGTTCCTGGCGCTCGGCGACGCCTACCACGGCGACACCATCGGCTCACTCTCGCTCGGCGACGGCGGCGTGTTCAGCGCGGTGTTCGAGCCGCTGTGCTTCCCGGTGATCCGCACGCCGGGCTATGCCGACCCGGGATGGGCGGCCAAGGCGTGCGCCACCATCGACGCGCACGCCGGCGAGCTGGCGGCCGTGGTGCTCGAGCCGCTCGTGCAGGGTGCGTCGGGGATGCTGTGCGCCTCCGCGTCCGATGTGCGGCAGGTCGGCGAGGCGTGCCGCCAGGCGGGCGTCCTCGTGGTCTGCGACGAGGTGGCGACCGGGTTCGGGCGGACGGGGACGCTGTTCGCCTCCGAGCAGTGCGGGCTGCGGCCCGACCTGCTCTGCCTCGGCAAGGGCATCACCGGCGGGTACCTGGCGATGTCGGCCACGGTGGCGTCGGGCGAGGTGTTCGGCGCGTTCCTCGGCCCCGACCTCGGGCCGTCGACCTTCTACCACGGGCACTCCTACGGCGGGAACGCCCTCGCCGCCGCCGTGGCGCTCGAGCACCTGCGCCTCATCGAGTCCCGGGACGTGCTCGCCAACGTGCGTGCCCGGGCCGAGCAGCTGGCGGTCCTCCTCAATGAACGGTTCGCCGGCCGTGCGGGTGTGCGCGCCGTACGTCAGCGCGGGCTGATGGTCGGGGTCGTGCTGGATCCGCCCGAGCCGGGGTTGCGCTGGGGGCGGCGGGTGTGCGCCGGTGCCGTATCGAGGGGCGTGCTGCTGCGTCCGCTCGGCGACGTCGTCGTGCTCATGCCGCCGCTGACCGTCACCGTGGACGAGGTGGTCCGCATGGTCGACGCTCTGGATGGGGCGCTCGACGAGGTGACCGGCCGTGGCGGCGTCGGAGCCCCCGGCGCATGAGCGGCTCCGGCTCCGGCTCCGGCTCCGGCTCCGGCTCCGGCTCCGGCGTGGGCGTGGGCGTGGGCGTGGGCGTGGGCGCTTGGGAGGCGCGGATCCGGGCCCAGCTCGTCGTCGTGGTCGAGGAGGACCGCTGGCGCGCGCCCAAGGAGTTCGACGCCCGCGGGCCGGCGGGCGTGCTGCAGGGCGACGCGGTGGTGTCGTTCGCGTCCAACGACTATCTCGGCCTGAGCGCGCACCCCGCCGTGGTGGCGGCGGCGCACGAGGCGCTGGACCGTTGGGGGGCTGGCTCGGGCGCATCCAGGCTGGTCACCGGCTCGCGCCCCATCCACAGCACCCTGGAGCGTGCGCTCGCGGAGTGGAAGGGGACCGAGGCCGCCGTCACCTTCCCGACCGGGTTCGCCGCCAACCTCGGCGTGCTGTGCGTGCTCGGCGGACCGGGCGTCGGTGTGCTCTCGGACGAGCTGAACCACGCCAGCATCATCGATGGCTGCCGGCTCTCCCGCTCGCCGCTCGCCGTGTACCGCCATCGCGACATGGGCCATCTCGACGAGCTGCTCTCGGCCCGGTCCGGATCCGCCTCCGCCACGCCGACGATCGTGGTCAGCGACTCGGTCTTCTCCATGGACGGGGACGTGGCCCCGGTCGACGAGCTGCTCGACCTGTGCGGCCGCCACGGGGCGCTGCTCGTCCTCGATGAGGCCCACGCCGTCCTCGGCCCCGACCTCCCGCCCACCGTCCGGGCTGGCGGGGGAGCGGTCGTGCGCGTCGGCACGCTGTCGAAGACGCTGGGCTCGCTCGGCGGCTTCGTGGCGGCGTCACGCGACGTGATCGACCTTCTCGTCAACCGGGCCCGCCCCTACATCTTCTCGACCGCGCCGACGCCGGCCGATACCGCGGCTGCGCTGGCGGCGCTGCGCGTCCTGCGTTCCGCCGAGGGGTCGGCCCTGACGGGCCGCCTCGCGTCGCTGATCGACCGTGTCGTGGAGGCCGGCCTCGCACCGCCCGGACACCCGAGCCCGATCATCCCGATCGTCCTCGGGCCCGAGCAGGCGGCGCTCGATGCGTCGGCCGCACTGCTCGACGAAGGCCTATGGGTCCCGGCCATCCGCCCGCCCACGGTGCCGGTCGGGACGAGCCGGCTGCGGGTCACGTTGTCCGCCGCGCACGGCGACGAGGACGTGGACCGGTTGCTGCACGCGCTGCTCCGCCTGCGCCGCCCCGCCGCCGCTCTCTGAGCGTCGTGCCGCCGATGGGGATGCGACCGCGCCGGCTGGTGGCCGTGGTCGGCACCGGCACCGATGTCGGCAAGACGTGGGTGGCCGCCCGGCTCCTCACCGATCTCCGCGTGGCGGGTGCGACCGTGGCCGCGCGCAAGCCGGCGCAGTCGTTCGATCCCGCCGACGAGCCGGCGGCCCGTGATGCCGCCGTGCTCGGGGCGGCGAGCGGCGAGGCGGCCGAGGACGTGTGTGCGCCGCATCGCTGGTACGAGACACCCATGGCCCCTCCGATGGCGGCCGCGGCGCTGGGGCGCCCGGCCTTCGGGATCGCTGATCTGATGGGCGAGCTGCGTTGGCCGGAGGAGCCCGTCGACGTCGGTCTGGTCGAGACGGCGGGCGGGGTGCGCTCACCGCTTGCCGCCGACGGGGACTGTCTCGCACTGTGCGCTGCTCTTGCGCCCGACATCGTCGTGGTGGTGGCCGACGCGGGGCTGGGGACGATCAATTCGGTGCGGCTGACCTTCGACGCCTCGAACGCCCTGCACGTACCCGTCGTCATCGTGCTGAACCGGTTCGACGCGGCGGTGCAACTGCACCAATGGAACCTCGAGTGGCTGCGCTGGCGTGACGTGCTCACGGTGGTCACCACGCCCGGTGAGGAATCGGAGCTCGCGGGGCTCGTGACCAGCTGACGTCGCTCGTGACCGGCTGACGTCGCTCGTTATCCGCTGACGTCGCTCGTGACCGGCTGACCGCTCGTTATCCGCTGACGTCGCTCGTGACCCGCTGACGTCCCGGGCGGCGATCCGACCCCGGATCCCGGGAGACGTGACGGCGTGTGTGAAATCCTTGTTTGACCAGGTGCTTGAGGCTACGGTCGATGTCGTCCCGTCCGCTGCGTTCACAGCGTGGATCACCCGTGAGGAGAGCCTGGTGAAGGTCGTCGCTCGTTACGTCGCGTCGTTGTCCGTGATCGCCTTCGGAGTCGGCGGTGCCGTGGGTCTCGGGGCTGCGCTCATCGACAGCTCGCCCGCCGGAGCCGTCACGAGCATCACCGTGAACGACGCCAACGACCCGGCGTCGCCCAACCTGGGAAATTGCCTGACGACTCCCGAGACCGACTGCTCGTTGCGGGCCGCGCTCGATGCGGCGGCCGAAGAGGGTGGCGTGGTCGACATCTCCCTGCCGGATCCGTCGACCGTCCACAACAACCCGACTGCTCCGGGCGGGGCTTACACCGTGGACCCCGCGAACGGGGACCTGGTGCTCAACACGGTCGGTGGCACCGTCGACATCACGGGGGCAGGGTCTTCGGTGTCCATCGTCGAGGCCCAGTGCGGCGTCGGGGAACAAAACTGCTCTGACAACATCAGGGTGCTCGACCTGGTCAATGGTGCCTTGAACGTGTCGGGGGTCACCTTCGAGGGTGGCGACCCGACGCCAACCGATTTGAGTGACCCGAGCCCGGGCGACGGCGGCGGCATCCTCGCACAGAGCGCGCTGACGCTGACCGACTCGACGGTGACCGGCAATACCGCGGCAAACGAGGGCGGCGGCATCTATTCCCTGGGAGGCTCTCTCACCCTGGACGACAGCACCGTCGATTCCAACTCTGCGGGGGAGGGCGGTGGAGGTGTCTACTCCACCGGCGGCGACCCCCTGACCATCGACGGCGGGAGCGTGAGCCAGAACCAACAGACTGAGGCGGGCAGCCTCGGTGGCGGAGGGATCCTCATCGACGTCTCCGCATCGGGGTCCTCGACCGTGGCGATCTCTGGAGCCACGATCGACGGGAACTCGGTCGCCGGCAGCAGCATCGGCGGCGGCGGCGGAATTGCCATCGGTGACTCGGACAACACGAACCGGGTGGTGAACATCGACGATTCCCAGATCAGCAACAACATCCTCGGCAACAGCGCCGATGGCGGCGGCATCGCGCAGTTCTCCGACAGCTCGCTGACCGTCTCGAACACCACGATTTCGGGCAACATGCCCTCGAGCTCCAGCAACTCCAACACGGGTGGTGGAGGGGTGTACCTCGTCGCCGACGACAAGCTCGGGCCGGCGAACTTCACCGACGACTCCATAAGCGGCAACCAGGCTGAATTCGGTGCCGGCGTGTGGGAGGACGGCGCCGCCGTCGACATCACGGGCAGCACGGTCAGCGACAACACCGCCGGCGATTTCGGTGGAGGCTTCTGGGCCGACGACAGCGGGACTCTCGCGGTCACGGCGTCGACGATCAATGGCAACACCGCGGCCGGGACCGATGATGCAGGCGACAGCGGCGACGGGGGCGGCTTCTTCTCCGACACCTGCCCTCAGATGAATATCATCGACGACACGATCACGGGGAACACTGCGGCGGGCGACGGCGGCGGATACGTGTCGGAGAACTGCGGGCCGGTGGGCGGTCCCGATATCCCGAGCGGTCACGCCGTTCCGAGCGGTCACGCCGTTCCGAGCGGTCACGCCGTCCTGAGCGGTCACGCCGTCCCGAGCGGTCACGCCGTCGGGGCGCTCCAGGGCTTCTCGAGCACCTACGCCACGACCTTTGCCTTCGACACCTTCAGCGCGAACTCGGCTGGGGGTGCGATCTCCGGCGGCAACATCGACCTCCGGGATGACCAAGTGGACAGCCTGGCGGACAGCATCTTGGCGGGTGGCACCTCGGGAGGCTCTGCCGCGAACTGCTTCCTGGGCAGCCCCAGCACCTTCACCTCGCTCGGCTACAACCTGATCGACGACTCGACGTGCGGGACCGCCGCCACGGGCGACATCAT
>JBKQUM010000109.1:0-5111 GCA_052140165.1 Acidimicrobiales bacterium | reverse complement strand
ACCAGATCAAACGAGGGACCGGGAACCTTGACGTCCCCGGTGCGTTCATGACGCCATCAGCGGGTCAGCGAGCCAACTCTCGGTGCCGGAGCCGCTCACCGGAGGTCGGAAGAATGATTGAGGCTAACGCCGCAAGAAGGAACCGAGAGCGACACCGAATGAGCAGTCGGACACACGCTGTCCCCACGTAGCTGAGATGGTTGCATGCTCAATAGCCGCTCGGCCGCTCGGGTCTGCGCACTCATGAACGGAGGCTCAGGCGGCCAATGGCTCGAGCCTTCTCCTCGTCTTGTCCTACGCATGCCAGGTGATCGCACGAATACTGCGCGACGATTGTGAGTCTCCGACCAGAGGCTTGAATTGAGTGCATGAGTATCAGGATTGCTTCGAGGCCAGCGCTATCCATGGCGGTGCGGACTACTAGAGAGCGAGACGCCCAAACAGGCGCCAATAATCGGTCAAGGCTTGCAGACCGAGCCCGACCTTGACGTTGATCAACTTTTGACGAACTCGTCACCGGTCCTCTCGTCAGCGTCCCTCAGCGAATTAATGGCGCTGGCAATTGACTTCAGACTGTCTGACCCACAGCGAGCTTCTCAAGCGCTGCGATTCTGTCCTCAATGGGAGGATGCGTGTCATACAGTCGGTGATACCACGATTCGTGATGCCGCACCGGGTCGTCGATGCACATTGCGGCAGTTGCGTGGTTCATCTTCTTGAAGGGCTTGTCGTTTGCCTGAAGCTTCTTGAGCGCGTTCAACAACCCCGCCGGGTTGCGTGTCAATTCCACACCACTGGCATCCGCCAACGACTCCCGCCGTCGTGAGAGCGCAAGGCGAACGAGCGGACCAAAGATGAACCCGACAATCGCCAGGAGCGCTGCTGCAGCAATCAGGACGATCAGCAACTGATTGCCCCCGCCCTCATCACCTTCCCCGATGCTGCCCCAGAACGCGCCACGCCAGAGGATGCTGGACAAGAGCGCGGCCAATCCGATCAGTGTGCTCACGATCAGGAGAAGGCGAATGTCATGGTTCTTGATATGGCTCATCTCGTGGCCGATCACGCCCTCAAGCTCTTCACGGTCCATGATGGCAAGAAGCCCCGTGGTGAATGTGAGAGCCGCCTTGTCGGGACTCACACCGGTGGCAAAAGCGTTAGGGGACGAATCGTCGATCACATACACCTTCGGCGTGGGTATCCCCTCCCCGATCGCCAGTGCACCCACCAGGTCGTTCAGTTGCCCGTATGCAGCTGGGTCCGCGGCCACCGCCCCTGAAGTTCGGAGCACCAGTCGGGTTCCGGCGGTCAAAGAGTAGAGGATTCCCGCGGCCGCGAGCAGAGCGCAGATCACCACACCGACCACCACCGGAGTCCAGCTGGAGCTCGTGTTCGGCTGAGCCGAAGCGACTCCGTTGACGGAAGGACGGAAAATGGCTCTGACGAGAAGACCCAGGGCAGCTCCAATGACGAGCCAAAAGGCCAAGAAGAGACCAATGAAGATGATGCTGCGTCGCTTGTTGCTCGCGATCTCGGTGTACACGTGTCACTCTCCGTGATCTGTCGGGTGCCGTCAGCCGAGCGGAGCGGTGTTCTCTGCCTTGGGTGAGGCCTGCCCCGGCGCCGGCGACCCGCCACTTCCGGCCCCGAAACTGGACAGGCTGAGCTGAGGCACTGCACGGTCGTCGTCTTGCGCGGCGAAGAACTCTGCCGGCTTGAAGTGGAACAGAGCCGCAATCAAGCTGCGCGGGAACGTCTGCAGTCCAATGTTGTAGTCCCTGACGCTGGTGTTGTAATAGCGCCTCGCATACTCGATCTTGTCTTCGGTGGAGGTCAGCGCCTCTTGGAGCTGGAGAAAGCTCTCGACGGCCCGCAGTTGCGGATAGTTCTCAGCCACTGCGAACACCGAGCGAAGCGCCCCGGACAACGCGTTCTCGGCAGATGCAATCTGCACCGGGTCGCCGGTCGCTCCAGCCGAGACCGCATTGGCACGCGCCCGCGTGACCGCTTCGAACGTCCCCTGCTCGTGCGCTGCGTATCCCTGCACGGTCGAGACGAGGTTTGGGACGAGGTCGTGACGGCGCTTGAGCTCGACATCGATCTGCGACCATGCCTCCTGGGTGCGGTTACGCCTCTTGATGAGACCGTTGAACGCTGCCCACGTGCCAAAGACGATCAGCACGATGACGACGAGTATGACGATGAGCTCAAACATTGTGGCCTCCTCGCTCCAGTTGGAGCTTCGATATTGGTGACGCCTACGACGGGTGTCGCTCTTGCATTCGTTGCCCGGCACCTGACCGAGCGACTACCACCAAGTCTGCGGATCCGGGTCAGCTGTCGCACCCGCGGAAGGCACTGGTCCGGGTTGCGATTCCCGGAGGGCGGGCACCCCGCAGAGGGCTCTTCAGACGATCAGGAAAACAATGATCGCAACGATGACGACCACCTCGACACCGATGCCCACCGCGGCGGTGGCACGATGCCATCCAGTCAGCCTTTTCACCATTCTCCACTGACGTCCGACGAGGTTGAGCGGCCACCGGCCGAGCCAGTCGTCGCGTTGAGTTGAAGATGTCGTGATTGTCCGGCTCCTTCTCTGTGTCCGGAGGCATCCTCCGATGCCTGCGTCTAAGGCTGGCACCGTAGGTGGCGACGTCGCGCCCGTACTAGCACCGGGGAGATGCCGGGTGTCATGTCCTGCGTGCGACTGCCCCTCGCGAGCCCCAATGACGGCCACCTCTCATGCCGCCGAAGTGGAGGACCTCTGACTCCTCGGCCACTCTGCCGCCCGGAGATTCAGATGTGAACCAGAAGATCCGCGCGCTTAGTCGACGCTGTTGCTCGCGACATGCCATCCCGAGCGAGGGCTTCCGCCAGAGCTCCCAGGGCGTCAAGGGCCGATACGCGGTACCTCTCAGCTGTCTCCGTGGCCCACTCGGCGAACGCGGCGTCCTCAAGCAACACCTCGAACCGGGCGGCACCGAATGACGCGGCCTGGTGCCCCTTTCCCGGAGCACGCAGCACAGCGCCTGGGTCCCCGACACTCCCGTTCGCCCGGGCTCGATGACCGTCGTCCGCCCATGCACCTAGCGGTACCTGCACTTCCGAGATAAGCGTCATTTTCACTCCTCATAGGACTGGCGAACTCACGTCCGATCTGGATCCGTTTCGCCTGCTGTCGCCGCCTATCCCCACCCTCGCACTCTCCCCTCTTGCTCGCGCCCGTGGACTTCCCTGGTCGGACCCCGAAGTCACGTGGAACACACTGGTGGCGAACCTGGAGCTACCGATCAGCGAGGAACCGCAACCCAACAGGCCCGCTCAGCACGACGTCAGCGTTGCGAGTGACCGAGCCAGGCCAGGGACGCCGCGACAAGAGCCTTTGTCCCAGTGTCAAGGGTTGGCTGAATCACCGGGGCGAACAACGCAGAATGATTGACGGGGATGTCTTGCGCGATGCGCCCGGCCGCCTTCGCCTTCTCGTAGATGTCGGGATCAATACATCCGAGACCCCAGTAGCTATAGGGGGCGCCAAGCGCGTCTGGAATATCACTGAAGTCCTCGCTCGGGGTCTGCAGGGCCAGATCCGTCGATTCTTCGCCGAACACCGCGTCGAAGGCGGCTCGTACACGGGCCGTCGTCGCTACGTCGTTGTCCGTGATCGGGAAGTGGTCGTACATCTCGAATTCAGGGTCCTTTGGCGACTGGGACGCCTGGCACTCGGCCTTGACGATCCGATGCACCGCGTCAAGGACCTTGGTACGGACCTCCTCGCTGTACGTCCGGATGTTCAGGAGCAGAACCGCATGATCAGTGATCACGTTGCTCTTGGTGCCGGCTTGGACACTGCCGACGGATACCACGGCGGACTCGGTGGGAGCGATCTCGCGAGCGACAATTGTCTGCAGCCGGATCACGATCATCGCAGCGAGGACGACCGGGTCGACCGAGGATTGTGGCATCGAACCATGACCTCCGCGGCCATACACCGTGATCTTGATGCTGTCGGCCATCGCGAACATGATGCCGGGCCGACTTGCAACCTCGCCAGAAGGAAACGGCAATACGTGCTGCGTGAGGGCCACACTCACCTTTCCGACGAGATCGGCAAGGCCCTCATCCACCATGCTGCGTGCTCCGCTCCCGAGCTCCTCGGCGGGTTGGAACACCGTCACCAGTGTTCCGTTCCAGTGCTCACGGGCGCCGGCCAGCAGCGCGGCGGCACCGAGCAGGCAGGTCATGTGCACGTCATGACCGCACGCGTGCATGACAGGTACGTCATTACCGGCCTGGTCGGTTCCCCGAGCCGTACTCGCGTATGGGAGCCCGGTCTGTTCCTCCACGGGCAGGGCATCGATCTCGGACCGCAGTAGTACGGCAGGGCCTTCCCCGTTCCGCAAGATGCCGACCACGCCCGTCTTTCCAATTCCGGTGTGGACCTCGTAGCCCCAACCCCGCAGGTGATCCGCCATGGCCGCCGCAGTCCGGTGCTCCTGGAAGGACAACTCCGGGTTTCGATGGAGGTCGCGGTAGAGCTCCTCCTGCCAGCGACGAATCTGATCAAGGCCCGACAGAACGACTTCGGCAGGCGAACCCACTGCCATGGACTTCGGAGGCTGTCCATGCGCTTCTCTCGAATTGCTACGTGATCGTGTCGTCGTCTTCTGTGCAGACATAACTCAAACTCCTCCGGTCAATATGTGAGGCTCGATGTTCGTCTTGGCCAGGTCGATCAGCTCGTCCCCCCGCCCCGACAACACGGTTCGAGTGGCATACAGGGTGAAGTTCCTCACTTGTTCACGAGTGATCGTCGGCGGAAGGGACAATTCCTGCCGCGCCGTCATCACTTCGACCAAAGCGGGCCCATCGAAATCAAATGCAGTCCGAAGTGCCGAGGCCAGATCGTTCGGCCTCTCCACTCTCTGACCATGTAGACCGAGAGCGGAAGCAACCGCGGAGAAGTTGGGATCTTCGAGGTCTGTTCCGAAGTTCACCAACCCGGCTGCCTTCATCTCCAGCTCAACGAAGCTCAACGCACCGTTGTTGAACACCACGATCTTCACGGGGAGTTTGAGTTGGCCCAGCGTGATGAGCTCACCGAACATCAT
>JBKQUM010000108.1:0-51191 GCA_052140165.1 Acidimicrobiales bacterium | reverse complement strand
GTGGCGGGCTTTGGCAATCCCTTTGGCAATCTACTGAGCCCAATTGCGCAGCACCAGGCGAGACCACCAAGAAGGAAAACGCCACTTGAACAGGGAGTACGTTACTCGATTTGTCCGACTGGACGGACGAAAACTAACTACGGATCAGAAGGTTGGGGGTTCGAATCCCTCCGAGCGCGCTTTTTGCCTATTCCCCTTGGGCCGAGCCAGCGTTGTGTCACCGCACGCAGAACCCGGCGTCGACCGGTAGCGCGACACCTGTGATCCACTTCGCCTGATCCGAGACGAGGAACGCCACCGCATCGGAGATGTCTTCGGGTTCGAGGATGTCGATCGGCATTGCGTTCTGCATCGCCGAGATGGAATTGTCGCCTCCCTCGGCGGCCTGCAACGCCAGCGTCATCATGGCTTCGTTCATCGTCATGCCGGACTTGACGCCCGTCGGGTGCACGCTTTTGACGCGGATCGACTCGGGGGCCAGCGTGACCGCCAACTGCTTCATCAGGCCGACCAGCCCCGTCTTGGCCGCCGTGTAGGCCACCTGTCCGATGCCGGTCCCTGGACTCGCCCGCAGCCCGGCGGTGGAACTGGTGATGACGATGGACCCGCCCCGGCCGCCGGCCCGCAACGTCGGAAGCGCCACCGAGACGGTGTTCCATGCCCCGGTCAGGTTGGTGTTGATGATGTCGCTCCATACGGTGGCGGCGTCCCCACCGTCGCCGAGGCGCACTATTCCGGCGTTGGCCAGGACGATGTCGACCCGCCCCAGCGAGGCCATGCCCTCATCGAAGGCCTTCTGGAGTCCCGCCAGGTCGCGCACGTCGGCCAGCAGCGCCACAACCTTGCGGCCTTCCGCCTCGACGAGCTGCGCCGTCTCGTCGAGATCCGCCCGCGTCGCGTTGGGGTAGTCGATCGACGGGGTATCCGCGCAGATGTCGACACCCAGGATGTCGGCACCCTGGCGGGCCAGCCGGACGGCGTGCGCCCGCCCCTGCCCGCGTGCCGCTCCGGTGATGAATGCGACCTTGCCCTCGAGTCCAGGCATCCTGCTCACTTCTCCTTCGCGGGTTGACGAATCGAACTGGTGGAACCGACGACTACGCGATGCCGACGGACTTGACCCGGAGGAACTCCTCGACCCCGAGCCTGCCGCCCTCCTTGCCCATGCCGGAGATGCCGATGCCGCCGAAGGGACGCTGCACCCGGAGGTTGGTGGCACCGTTGATGAGCACCTCCCCGGTGACGAGCTCCTCGGCCACGCGTAGGGCGCGGGACAGGCTCTGGGTCTGGATGTAGCCGGACAACCCGTAGCGGGTGTTGTTGGCGATGCGGACGGCGTCCTCGTCGCTGTCGAACGGAGTGATGGCGAGCACGGGCCCGAAGACTTCGTTCTGGGCCAGCTCGGAGTCGGGGTCGACGTCGGCGAAGACGGTCGGCTCAATGAAGTAGCCCCCAGCGAGGTCGCCGCCGATCCGGGATCCCCCGGTGACCAGACGGGCTCCGTCGATCTTGGCCCGTTCAATCATGCCGAGAATTCGTTCGAGTGCTGCTTCGTTGACGACTGGCCCCGCCATGACGGCAGGATCCCACGGGTCACCCACCGGGATGCTTTTGGCGACCACGGAGACCCGGGCGATCATCTCCTCGTAGACGGGACTCTGCACCAACATCCGGGTCGGGAACGCGCACCCCTGTCCCGAGAGGACTCCCACGCTCATCATGGCGCCGAGACCGCACGCTGCGTCGAGGTCGGCGTCGCCGAACACGATGTTGGCCGACTTCCCGCCGAGCTCGAGGGTGGCCGGTTTCATGGTGTCCGCACAGGCGTGGAGGATCTTGCTCGCCGTGGCGGGACCGCCGGTGAAGGACACCTTGCGCACCTTAGGGTGGACGACGAGTGCCTCTCCGGCCGCCGGATCCCCAGGCAGGATGCTGCAGACGCCGGTCGGGAAACCCGCCTTCTCAATGAGGTCCATGAACAGCTCGGCCGAGAACGGTGTCAGCTCCGAGGGTTTGCACACCACCGCGCACCCGGCTGCCAGCGCGGGCGGGATCTTCATGGTCAGCGAGATAAGCGGGCCGTTCCACGTGATGATGATGCCGACGACGCCGTACGGCTCAAGGAGGGTGTAGTTCAGCTCTCCGACGCCCGAAGTGAAGCTACTGGAGAGTTCACCGGCGATCTTGTCCGTCCAACCCGCGTAGTAGCGGGTCCATTCCACCGCCGACCCCGTCATGCCGCCGACGACGGATGCAGGCGTGCCGTTGTCCATCGTGCCGCGTCGGCCGAACTCCTCGGCGTTGGCCTCAATGAGGTCTGCGAGCCGCAGCAGTAACCGCCGCCGTTCTTCTGGCGGGGTCCGCCGCCAGTCGCGGAAGGCAGCATCGGCCGCGTTGACGGCCCGGTCGACTTCACCTGGTCCGGCCAGGGGGATTTTGGCGTCGACCTCACCCGTGCTCGGGTCTATGTGTTCGTGGACGCCACCGCTTCCAGTGTCCATGCGCTCTCCGGCGACGTGCAGGTGAACCGCGGGGCGAGATGCCATGTCGATCGTGCCCTTCTTTTCGGTGTTGTGAGCCAGGGAATGACGGCGCCACGAGCGCCGACTGGCAAATGAGTGGCCTGATTTCCTACCGTAGGCATTGCGGCATGTGATGTCAATCGACGCCGAGCGCCTTTAGGAACCTCTGTGCGAACAATGCCCCGTTGCTTCTACTGCCGGGACGGGATCACCACGCAGCGCGTTGCCCACGTGGGTCAGCCATCACTCGCCGAAGACATGCCGGCGACAATCGGGGCTGTGCGAGTGGGACCCGGAGCGATACGGTTCGCTGCACCACCCCGGCGACGCCTTCTCCTACGAATCTTCAGCCAGGCCGCCCGGGCCCTGCGCCAAAGCTCAGCCGCCGGCGTCGACATGCTGGGGGGACTCTCACCTCGGTTGTTGATCGACCGGCGGTTCGCAATTGGCGATGCATCTCGGTTCCTACATCAACATCGCGCACCAAAAGGACCGTGTCTTCGACGGCTTCCTTCTCACGGTCCACTGGGGACTCTGCCCGCCGCCGCCCGACGTGTCCCTCGTCGAGAGCTTCGAGCTGACCCCGGAGTTCAAGTTCAAGGGAAGCTCCCAGATCCGCGACGACGGCGGTGTACCGATCCTGGTGGTCAACTCGGAATCCGAGACGATGATGGTCTCGATGGTCCGCCAGCCTGACAGCGACACCTTCAGATTCTGGGAGATGGCGGGAACGGCTCACGGCGGCGGCGAGTCGGCCGAGGCAATGACGGCCGTGCTCGTCCGTGACGGCATCAGCGAAGGACTCCCTGTCGTCGAGGGACGAAACACGATTGTGTGGGACTACATCGCCCGGGCCGGTCTCGAGCGCCTGGTGGAGTGGATCGACGCGAATGCCCCATCAGTGGTGATCCCTCCGATCTCGCTCGACGAGAGCGGCATCGCCCGTGACGACGTGGGCAACGCTCTCGGCGGTGTCCGGCTACCCGACGTCGTGGTTCCTTTGGCGGTCCACGCTGGCATGAAGAGCGAATTGTCGCCGGCGGCCCTCATGGGCGAGTCGACTCCGTTGTCAGCAGAGCGAATTGGCGAGCTCTACCCCGATGCATCCGCATATCAGAACGCGTGGGACGGCGCGGTCGACGATCTCGCCCACCTGGGGCTGGTGCTTCCGGAGGCCATCGCTCCCGTGAAGGCGAGAGGCCGCGCGTTGTACGAATCGGCGATCGGCGACTCCAAATGAATACTCCTCCCTTCGCGGTGTTCGCTGCGATCTCCTGTTGCAATGGCGACGACTGCGCCGTGCCGACTGGGTCGAGGTTCGGTTCCGTTGCGACGATGCCGGAGCGGCGGGGCGGCGACGCGAGGGGATAGTCACCACCTGCTGCTTCCAGGCGACGGGCGTAGCTCTCCTGCTATGGAGAGGTTCGGAGCCCTCCCAGTAGTCGCGTGAGCGACTGGCGTGCCTCTCGGTGAGCGTGGCGGCGGTCGGGAGCATTGGCAATGTAGAGAGCCGCTTCGTCGACGGCTGCGAGCAACATGTGCGCCAGAGGTGCCGTGGGCTGGCGGGCAATGACCTTCTGGGCAACTGCTGCATCCAGCATTGCTGTGATCACGCCGAGGCCGTACTGGGCTTCAAGGCTGCGCCACTGGTCCCACCCGAGCACAGCGGGGCCGTCGATGAGCAGGATCTGTTGAACATCGGCATTGTCAGCCGATGCGTCGAGGAACTGCTGGAGCGCGGCCGTGAGCAGCTCGAGCGAGTCGTTTCGTTCGTTCACGATCGTCGCAGCAGCGAGGTCGGCCTGGACCTGATCGAACACGGCCCGGAATAGGTCCTCCTTGTCGGCGAAGTGGTGGTAGAGGGCACCGCGGGTGCCGACTTCGGCCTTGGCGACGATCTCTTCCGTCCCGGTGGCGAAGTAGCCCTTGGTGACGAACAGTTCCCGCGCCGCGCCGATCAGGGCCGCCTTGGTGGCTTCGCCTCTCGTCGGCCGTTCGGGACTCGGTCGATCGGACCTTGACATACACCCTGTAGGTTAGTAATACCTACACCCTGTAGGTTCTCGAACGAGAGGAAAACGGGATGGCGACGCCTGGCGATGTGGTCAGAGACTTTTGTGCAGCAATCGACCGGAAGGATCTCGCCGAGGTCGAATCCCTCCTCGATCCGAGCGTCGTGTATCACAACATCGGCGCCGAACCCGCCGTTGGCCGGGAGGCGTCGCTCGCTGCGGTGAAGTTCCAGTTCGACATGTTCGACCCCATCTCGTTCCGTATTCGGAACCTCGCGGAGGACGGCGATACCGTCCTTACGGAGCGTGTCGACGAGGTCACGGCGAACGGGGTGATGGCACCGGTGCCGGTCATGGGCACGTTCGAGGTCAGAGATGGTCGGATCGTTCAGTGGCGTGACTACTTCGACATGGGGCTCACCGGCCGATTGATGGGCGGCGAGGACGTCACATCGCTGCTCCCCAGCTGACCTACTTCTTCTAGGTTAGATTGACAGAGTCTGCCAAGAACAACGGGGGTCGCGGGTGACGCAGAGTCTCAAGCCGGCAAAGGGCAGGTCGATCCACGGGGGCAAGAGAACTCGGGTCACTGATGGCTGATGAGGTCGCGGCTGGACCGGAGTCGGCTGGGGCCGAGGTCATGGCGGCGATGCTCGACCTGTCGTCGCCTCAGGCGAGCTACAAGGCGGTGATCGACGGCCCCGGTTTCGTTCAGCCGGCCGAAGGTCTCGTGCTGACGTTCGACCGCGCATTGACCGAACATGTGCTCCGCCACCACGAGCTCTTCTCTTCCCGGGTCGAGATGGGGTTGGGCAACGTCCGGCCTCTGATCCCGCTCAACGTCGATCCGCCGCTGCACTCGAAGTACCGAAGGATTCTCGATCCACTGTTCGCTCCGAAGCGCATGGAAGAACAGGAGGAAGACATCACCCGGCGGGTCATTGCCCTGATCGACGGGTTCATCGATGCGGGGGAATGTAACTTCACGGAGGACTTCGCCGAGATCTTCCCGAGCTCGGTCTTCCTCGGATTGATGGGTCTTCCGGAAGAAGAGCTCCGTATGTTCCTTCGCATGCGCGACGGCATCCTGCATCCCGAGAAGATCGACCCGGACGCGCTTGTCGATTCCGAGAAGCGGGCGGCGGTCATGGCCAGGACCGGCCAAGAGATCTATGATTACTTCGGCGCGCTCGCCGATCAGCGGATCAGAGAGCCGGCCGACGACGTGATGTCGAGGTTTGTCGTGTCCGAGGTTGAGGGCGAGCGTCTGTCTCGGGACGATGTCGTCGACATCTGCTACCTGATGCTCATTGCCGGGCTCGACACGGTGAGTGATTCGCTCACCTGCATGTACGCCTTCCTGGCCAACCATCCCGAACATCGCCGGCAGATCACCCAGGACCCCGACTGTGTCGCCAGGGCGGTCGAAGAGCTGCTTCGCTGGGAGTCGCCGGTGCCGTTCGGCGTCCCGCGTGTCGCAACGGAGGACACCGAGCTGCCCAACGGCTGCCCGATCAAACAGGGAACCGCCGTCATCGTCATGTACGGCGCCGCCAACGTCGACGCGAGCCAGTGCCCTATGCCGTTCGATGTGCTTTTCGACCGTGAGTCCAACCGCCACATCGCATTCGGAGGCGGAGTGCACCGTTGCCTGGGCTCACACCTCGCCCGGAGAGAGCTGCGGATCACATTGACCGAGTGGCACCGACGCATACCTGATTACTGGCTCAAGGCGGGCCACGAGCACCTCGAGTACCCGCCCGGGCTCCGCCACGTGAAGGATCTCACGCTGGCTTGGCGCTGAGGCACAGGGGCGAACAGAGGCCACTGGCTGGACATCGCTGCTGACAAGAGCTGGCCAAATTGACCAGGTCGTACCGGTTGACGGCCGGAATTGCTCTGCGGATCAGAAGGTTGAGGGTTGGAATCCCTCCGAACGCGCCGAGTGGCCTATTCCCGATAGAGAGAAGCTTCATCTCCTGCGGCGAGGACCATGCGGTCCAACGGTGATTCCGCTTGGAGGCTGCGCCACTGGTCCCACCCGAGCACCGCCGGGCCATCGATCAGCAGGATCTGCCGTGCGTCGCGATTGCCCTGATAGACCAACACGATGACCTCGGGGTCTGCGTCACCGGTCACATCTCTCGCCGGCCAACCGTCATTCAGGTAGCCGGAAAATATCCGAGAGACCAGAAGGAGTGGGAATGAGCGAAGAGATGCGAACCCTGATTTACCCAGTTCGGAACGTCGAGCAGACCAAATTGCTGTTGACGATCACCCTGGGCACCGAACCCTATGTGGTTGCGCCCTACTACGTCGGCTTCAGAAGCGACGGCCTCGAGATCGGTCTCGATCCCAACGGCCACAGGCAGGGCATGACCGGGGCCGTACCGTATACCGAGGTCGCGGACATCAAGGCGACATGGGACCTGCTGATCGAGGCCGGAGCGGAGGGCGTCCAAGAGCCTAAGGACGTCGGACAGGGCAAGCTGGTTGCCTCTGTCAAGGATGCTGACGGCAACATGATCGGCATCATGCACACGCCGTGATGGGGACCGATGGACAAGCAGAAGCTCGTGGGTCCGACGAGCCGAGGATGGCGATGGACGATTCTGAGTGGATGGCGGGACAGTTCGAAGCCAACCGCTCGCGTCTCGAGGGTATGGCGTATCGGATGCTCGGATCCCGGGTTGAGGCCGAGGACGCTGTGCAGGAGACATGGCTCAAGGTCATGCGCGCCGATCGGGACGCGATCGAGAACTTGTCCGGGTGGCTCACCACCGTGACCGGAAGGGTCTGCCTTGACCACCTGAGGACTCGCCGCTCCCGTCGCGAGGACGTCGCGGGAATCGAAGCTGTTCCGGGCGTCGAGGACTCAGCAGCGGACAACGATCCTGCGGAGGCCGCGGTCTTGGCGGAGTCGGTAGGTGCCGCGCTGTTGGTGGTGCTCGATTCCTTGCCTCCCGATGAGCGGGTTGCGTTCGTACTGCACGACGTGTTCGCCGTGCCGTTCGACGCGATCGGCGAAGTAGTTGGGCGCTCACCGCAGGCCGCAAGGCAGCTGGCCAGCCGAGGCCGCCGCCGGGTGCAAGGTACGCCGGCTTTCGGGAACGTCCACTTGGTGCAACATCGTGCCCTCGTCGAGGCCTTTCTTCGGGCGGCGCGGGAGGGAGACTTTGAAGCGCTGGTCCGTCTTCTTCATCCCGATGTGGTGTTGGAGCCGGATCAGGCGGCGCTGCGTATGGGCTCGCGGCCCCGGACACGGGGAGCCGAGGAGGTGGCCTCAGCTCTGAGCGGGGGCGCTCGTGGCGCCCGTCTTGTCCTCGCGGACGGCCTCGCGGCGCTGGCGTGGGCACCCGGCGGCCACATCCGAAGCGTCATCCAGTTCACCGTCGTCGACGACAGGATCGCCGCCATCACCGTAACTGCAGATACGGATCGGATCGCTCAACTCGATGTGATGACGCTCAACAGAGAGGTGTATGGCGACGAAAGCGACCCAGGGCCAAGCAAAGACCTATGAAATTGACCTGTGAAGAAGAGCAGTCAGCGACAGAGCGGTGGTCCCGCTCGGAGTGACGTGCGAGAAAGGAAGCGAGAATCATGAAGACGATGACGTGTAAGCAGTTGGGCGGGCCATGCGACCTGCCGCTTCAAGGCAATAGCGCCGATGAGATCATAAAACTTCAAGACAAACATCTGAAGGACGTGGTCGCAGGCGGTGACGAAGCGCACAAGACCGCCCTGAAGGCGATGAAGGGGCGGTGGAGGAATCCCATCGCCGGAATGGGGTGGTACCGGAAGACGAAGCGCGAGTTCGCCGCTCTCCCCGATGAGTGATCGGTGAGCAAGGCGTACGCGGTCTACGGATCGCACGGGGGGCCGGGAGCTCGGATCCTCCCGAGCGCGCCGGGCAGCACCAGCGAGAGGCGGCTGCCACCTCAATGACAAAGAGGCAGCGCCTTGCCAAGGTGCTGCCCCGTGGACCTGGCAACACTGGACGCAGATCGATCAGCGGCGGAAGCGGCGGGCGATGCCCCGGCGGCGTCCGGCGATCTGGTCCCGGCGCTCCTCGGCGGAGAATGTCGGCGTCGACGCCGGGAGGTGAGCGCGGACCTGTGCGGCCTCCACCACCTTGGTCACCGGGTTCGGCGCATTCCTCGGTCGCACATAGCGGTAGGTGAAGAGTCCGTTCGGAAGGCCGGAGGTGTCCAGCCAGTTCTGCACGCCCGGGTCGGTGTGTGACAGCACGATGTGGAAGGTGCCATCGTCATCCCGAAGTTGGCCGTCGTTCAGACTGGTCACCCGGTTGGCAAAGTCCAGCGGCACCATCCAGTCGAGCACGTAGGTCTGGATCGACCAATACGTCACCTCCGGTCGGTCGAACTCGATGATGAGCGACTGGTGAGGCCCGAGGTCCCACTGTCCTGCTCCGTGGAGCATGTTCTGCGCGCCGCCCACGGGCTTGAGCGGGGCCTGGAGATCGTTGGTCGGCAGGAACGTGCGCAGCCCAGCCACGTACTGTTTCCACAGCTCAACGCTGGCCTCGACCCACGTCGCCACGCGGCCCAGGGCCGCCGTGTGCGCAGCCGGTGTGAGGTTCGCCGGGGGGCCGACGTCGTCGATCCGCTCCATGTACAAGGAGGCCAATGCATCGTGCTCCCAGTCCCCGACGAACTCCCGCACGTTGAGATACTCCGCCTCCGGCGCCAACGGAAGCCAGTTGGACGGCCGCTCGGGTCCTCCCAGGAAGAGCTCGAGCATCCCCTCGTCGTCGGTGACGAGTTCCTCGAGCGACAGCTCAGCCAGGACCTCCGTCTTGCCGAAGACGAACTCGCCGTCTTGCACCGAGAACAGCAATTCCTTGACCCCGGTGACGTCCCCGGTGATGCGGTAGGTCCCAGTCGGGTCGAGGATGGCGCGGTAGTAGTTGTTGTCGGTGTTCGTCGCGCCGAAGGGAGTGGTGTCGTCGCCGACGCGAAAGAGCGACGGCAGGGCCGGGTCGCCGAACTCCACGTAGATCAGGTGGGCCAAGTTGGTGAGACGGCTGACATAGCGATAACCCTCGGCTCGTAAGCGCGGGTCGTCGGGAAAGCCGTCGCCGGTGATGCTCTCTCCGACGGCCTTGATGCGCTCGGCGTAGCTGCGCCATGCGGCGTCGAGGTCGGCAACGCTCTCGGTCACGGTTCCTCCTTCTGTTCCAGCTCACGCGCCCAGTTGGCAGGACAGTATGGCCCAGGACCCTGGCGGGACACATGGGCCAGCCCGTCGGTTGTGGCCTCAGCTGACTGACCCACTCGGTAAAGCAACAGCGAGTTATCCGGGCCGACATGCAAGTTGGCGTGCCACAGTCCTCGGAGACCCGACGAACTGGGTGTCCACTCGATCAGCGCAAGCGCGCAGTGGTCCTCCTGCCAGATCTGCCGTCCCGCCTCGCCTGGACCGGGAAACTGGATCGACGATCGCCGACAATGCCCAAAGCGTCGTCGACGATGTCACCCGCACTCGGAACCACCCCCCCGGTTCCCGGCGAAGATCTCATCCCTCGGCCGGACGATCTTGCCCATGACGGAACAGTCTCCGAGGTTCTCGGTCCATGTCCATGTATGGGCGGCACGAGGACTGCCGTCAGTCGAGAACGGCGCCGATCGGTGACGGCGCGTGGTCGAATCGTGCCTTCACGGTTGCTCCGGTGACCCGGGCGATGACGCGTGGGATGAAGAATCCCGTCTCCCGGAAGGGCGGCGCCGGCGGGAAGCGGCCGGTCACGGCAAAGTGCTCAATGTTGCCGTCGCTGACCACGCTCTCCACCGACAGGTAATTGGCGAAACCCTCGCCGAGGCATGGAGC
The DNA here is from genome assembly GCA_052140165.1 of Acidimicrobiales bacterium. GTDB lineage: Bacteria > Actinomycetota > Acidimicrobiia > Acidimicrobiales > RAAP-2 > Bog-473. Next base: position 40,807 of record JBKQUM010000108.1, on the reverse strand, counting down.
GGTGTCGGGAAGGTACTCCTCAATCAGCATGTCGGGACGGTTGGTGCCGAAGAGTGACCGAAGGGCGTCCAAGAGCTCGTCGGCAGCCTCGACTCGCATGGTCGTACGGCTGTCCGTGCCGTAAATCGGCTTGAGCACGGCCGGGAAGCTGACAGTGCGGCGACCGCCTTCACGGCGTCGTCGACGAGTCCACCGGGCACGATGGCCGAGCCCGGGACCGCAGGGCCGCCGCGCCTCCCGTTGTGCCGCCTTGTCCGTCAGCCGCCGCGTCACATCCGATCGGTGGAACGGCAGGCCTAGATTCTCGGCAAGGTACGCCAGATCGAGCACCACCGTGCACGGTCCGCGCGTTCACATGCATCAGTGCTGCCCGAGACGCTCGGTCTACAGGACGAGATGCTCGTACGCCTCCGGGTTCTCCATGTTCTCGGCAATCCGGGCGGCCTCTTCTTCCGGTGACTCGTTCGTACGCAGGAGGAAGGGCGAAAGGACCAGACCGACCAGGACGCATGCGGCGGCGATGAGCAGCGCCAGCTGGTAGCCCTCTGTCAACGCCGAGACGAGCTGGTGCCCTTCGGCGACCAGCGACTTGGTGCGGTTGGTCGCGATCGTGCTCAGCACGGCGAGGCCCACAGCGGCCGCCATCTGCTGGGACACGTTCACGATGCCCGAACCCAGACCGGCGTCGGCCGTCGGGATCTCGGACATCCCGATCTGCAACAGCGGCATGAACGAGGCGCCGGCGCCCACGCCCAGCAAGAGGAAGGCAAAGAAGATCTTCGGGAAGTAGTCCGCACCCTGGCCGGCGGACGCCAGCAGGACCAAGCCGCTTGCAGCGAGGAGCATGGCCGGGTACATCACCTTGCTGCCGAATCGGTTGACCAGGCGCGCCGTGAGACCAGCCGACATGGTCGCCATGCCCACCGTCGCCGGCATGAAGGCCAGGCCGGTCTTGATGGGGCTGTAACCGAGCACGTGCTCGAGGTAGAGCGCGCCGATGAAGAAAGTCGAGAACATGCCCGTGGCCAGCAGGCCCCGGATCGCGCTCGACCCTGTCAGGGTGCGCAGCTTGAGGATCCGCAGCGGCATGATCGGGTTAGCCAGTCTCGACTCGAGGACCACGAATGAAACGAACAGGAGGATCGCGACGCCGAGGATGCCGAGCGTGTGGGCCGAGACCCAGCCGTCGCTCGACGCGGTCACGATCCCGTAGATGCCGACCATCAAGGACAGTGTCACCAGCACGGACCCGACCACGTCGACGCCCTGCTTGATGCCCAGGCCGACGTTCTCCACCACCAGGATGCGACCCAGGATCATCGTGGCGATGCCGATAGGCACATTCACGAAGAAGATCCAGTGCCAGCTCAGCGCCTGCGTCAGCACACCGCCGGCCAGGAGCCCGATGGAGCCGCCGCCGACGGCGACGAACACGTAGGCGCTCATTGCCTTGGCCCGCTCGACCGGGCTGGGGAACTCCGTCACGATGATGGCGACGATCACCGAGGACGACAGCGCTCCGCCGATGCCCTGCACGAAGCGCGCCGCCACCAGCATGGACTGGCTGTCGGCCGAGCCGCAGGCGATGGACGAGAGGGTGAACAGCGCGACGCCGGCCAGGAACACCTTCTTGCGGCCGATGAGGTCCCCCAGGCGGCCCGCCATGAGGAGGAAGCTCCCGAAGCTGATGAGGTAGGCGTCGACGACCCAGGTCAGGCCGGACTGGGTGAAGTGCAGGCTGCGCTGGATGTCGGGCAGCGCCACGTTGACGATGGAGCCATCGAGCGCATTCATGAACATGGCCAGGCAGACGACGACCAGGGCGATCCAGCGCCGGCGGTCGCCGGCGTCGTCGCCCGTCCCCAGCTGGGGCCTGGTCAAGGATCCGGAGTCGGGGATAGTCATGATTTCGGGACTATCATAGAGGGGTGATGGATATGACCGATCAGCCGGGCGCCGAACGGTCGGTGGCAGGCGCGGGTTCGTGATGGCCCGGGCATCGAGCTCTTCCACGACGGGCACGATCGTGCTCCTCACCCGGTTGGCCCGCGCCGTCTTCCTGCGCAGCTCCGTCGACCTGGTGGGGATGAACCTGAAGAACATGGTGGTGCTGGCCTACCTGCGCGACCACCCGAGCGTGTCGCAGCAGGTGATGACCGAGGACCTGTCCATGGACTCCAACACCGGCGTCCTCGTGCTCAACGATCTGGAGGATCTCGAGTACGTGGAGCGACGGCGGGACCCGGCCGACCGCCGGCGCCACATCGTCGACATCACCGACCCCGGCCTCGAGGCGCTGGAACGGGCCGAAGTGGCGCAGGGAAGCATCGAGGACGAGATCCTCGGCGGGCTGAGTGCCGCGGAGCGGGCGACCTTCCGACGGTTGCTGGTCAAGGCCTTGGAGGACCACCTCCCCGCCGGCGGTTGACCGCGCGCTCCTGCCGCACAGGCTCCTGCCGCACAGGCTCCTGCCGCACGCTGCGTCCTCCCCGTGGCCGATTCCGAGCTGAACCTGCCCGTTCGGCACCCGGAAGCGGGTGCGGCGTGCCCTATGACGGAGGTCGGAGACCGTCCTCGATCATGACGAGCAAACGTGAGCTCTGCTCCGCCGTCAGGGTCGCGCTCATGCACATGGAGCCCAACAGTTGCATCAGGTCCGGCCCGTCGATGTCCGTGCGCACCTCGCCGGCCTCCTGGGCCCGGGTCAGCACGATTCCCAGTGCCGCTTCGATTCGCTCACGTGACGCGATGCGCAACTCGGGGTTCTTCTCGAAGGCCTCGTGGAGCTCGCTGAGGAACCTGCGCTTGCTGCTGGCGTACCGCACGAAGGCCTCGAGCCACGCCACGAGCGCGGGCCACGGATCGAGATCCGCCACCACCGATTCTGCGACGCTGGTCAGCTCGTCGACGTCTTCGCGGTAGACCGCCTCGACGATGTCGATCCGCTTCGGGAAGTGCCGGTACAGGGTCCCGATGCCCACCCCGGCCTCCCTGGCGATCGACTCCATGGAGGCGCCGCCACCCTCTTGCGCGAAGACGGTGCGCGCGGCAGTGACGAGCCGGTCGTAGTTGCGCTGCGCGTCGGCCCGCAGGGGGCGGGCCGACACCGCGTCATCCCCGATGCCGGTGTCGTCCACCGTCACTGTCGTCGACCTCGGTTGAGCCGTCATCTTCGCCTATCCCTCCCGGGCGAAATTCTCTGTTGCAAAACGGAGGATCCCTCCGTATACTAACCGGAGGAAGCTTCCGCTTACCCACGATACCAGCGGAAAGATCGGAACACCATGCCCTCTCCCACCCTTCTCGGGTCGCGCCCCCCCATGCCCGAAAATCCTGATCCGGGCGCCTCCGGAGCCCTACGACGCAGGCTCACCAGCCCGAGCGTCTTCCTCTTCGTGATCCTGACGTCCCAGCTCATGGTGGTCCTCGACACGACGATCGTCAACGTGGCCCTGCCGCACATCCAGGAAGGCCTCGGCCTCTCGGGGAGCCAGCTGTCGTGGGTCCTCAACGCCTACCTGCTGACGTTCGGCGGTCTCCTTCTCCTGGGCGCCCGCTCCGGGGATCTCCTCGGCCGACGTCGGACCTTCCTGACGGGCATCGCCATCTTCTCGCTCAGCTCGCTGTTCGGCGGGCTTGCCGTTGCCGGCTGGATGCTCCTGACCGCCCGGGCCCTCCAGGGAGTCGGCGCCGCACTGGCCGCACCGTCCTCGCTGGCCCTCTTGACGACCGTGTTCTCGGAAGGACCGCAGCGGGTGCGGGCGATCGGCCTGTTCACCACCGTGTCCGCAGCCGGCGGGGCGATCGGCCTGGTCGCCGGCGGTGCGCTGACCCAGCTGGTGTCCTGGCGCTGGGTGATGTTCGTCAACGTGCCCATCGGACTGGCCGTCTGGGGCATCGGACGCATCGTGCTCGGGGAGACGGAGCGTCGACGCGGTCACTTCGACGTCGCCGGGGCTCTCACTTCCACGTTCGGCATGGCGGGCATAGTCCTGGGCCTGGTGGAGGCAGGGACCGACGGTTGGTCGAGCCCCGTCACCGCGGGTGCCCTGGCGATCGGTGCCCTGCTGCTCGGCGCGTTCGTCCGTATCGAGACCATGGCCGAGGAGCCGATCGTGCCGCTGCGCCTCTTCGCCAGCGGGACGCGCACCGCCGCCAATGTGTCCCGCGGCCTGATGTACGCCGGCATGTACGGGATGTTCTTCTTCGTTGGCCAATTCCTCCAGGACGTGGAGGGATACTCCCCGCTCCGGACCGGTCTTTGCTTCCTGCCCATCCCTCTCTCGGTGTTCCTCTCGTCCCAGCTGGTCAGCAAGGTCCTCGTCGAGCGGATCCGGGCCAAGGTCTTGATGCTGGTCGGCATCGGACTGACGGTCGTCGCGCTGCTCCTCTCGAGCCAGCTGCATGCGGGGGCCTCGTACCCGCAGATCCTCTTCAGCCTCGTCCTGCTCGGCTTGGGCTCGGGGACCGCACTCGTGCCACTCACCACGGCGGGACTCTCGGGCGTCGAGCCCGGGGAGGCCGGCGCCGCCTCCGGCCTCGTCAACGTCACCCAGCAAGTCGGAGCCGCACTCGGACTGGCGGTCCTCGTCACTGTCCTGAGTGCGACCGCGGGCCACGCGCAGCTGAAGGACGGCGTCGCTGCGACCGGCACCTTGGTGCACGGTCTCGATGTGACGTTCGGTGTCGCCGCAGTGTTCGGGCTTGTCGCGCTGGTCCTTGTGGCAGTGCTGGTCTGCCTCCCCGCGGATGAGCGCGCGACCTTGTCGAATCGTTCCGGGGACGAGTGCGAGGAGCTCGAGCTGGTCGACGGGGAAGGCTTCGAGTGGTCGGGTCCGGAGCTGGTCGCCTGACCCAACCGAGCCCGTTGCGTTACTCGGATCGCCAGCGCCGGTACAACTCGGTGAGTTCCGCCCTCGCCTCAGGGCTCAGGTCCTCGGGTTCGATCGTCCCGGACAGGTCGATGGTCATTCTGATCTGCTCCAGATAGGCGGAGCAGTTGGGGCACGCCCGAAGATGCGCCTCGAAACGCCGCCGGCTCCGGCGTGACAGCGTCCCTTCGAGGTAGTCGGTCACGAGCTCGACCGCCTCCTGGCACACGATGTCCCTGCGTCGCAATGAGAGCATGGTCAGGCTTTCGCTATCTGGGCTTCGAGGATCTCGCGCAAGCGGGTCCTCCCCCTATGTAGCAGGATCCGCTGGTTGCCGGCGCTGATCTCCAACACGGCGCACACCTCATCGCTCGAGAGCCCCTCCACGTCCCGAAGTACCACCACCTGCCGCTGGCGAGCAGGAAGGTCCTCGAGGCCCGACCGGAGGACCGGCCCCCACGCCGCGGCCTCGAGGTGGTTCTCGCTGTCCTCGGCCCATCGATCCACCGGGTCTGCCCATTGACCGTTGGCATCGAAGCGGATCGGATCCACTGCACGCTGCGGCTCGAGTGGCGCATGACGTTGTTCACGGGAGCCGGCTGTGCGTGCCCGGTTCACGAGGATCCGGAACAGCCATGTCTTGAAGGTTGAGCGTCCCTCGAATCGTTCGATTCCCTTGACGACTCCCATCCAGGTGTCCTGCACGGCCTCCTCGGCCACGGCACGGCTGGGGACGTAGGACCGGGCCAAGCGCAGCATCGGGTGCTGGTAGCGGGTCACCAACGTCACGAACGCCTCCTCGTCCCCGTCACGCAACCGGGCCAGCAACTCGAGGTCCGTGTCCACGGTTCGAAGCGTAGATGCAGGGGAGCCACCGTCGGCCGCGGCGATCGCTGCTCCTCGCCCCGACGCTGCCCGAGGTCGAGCCCGACCTTTGGCTGTGCGCACACCCTGCCCTGTCCTCCTACAGACGCGACTCGTTACGGGCTGACGGAAGACCACCGCCCGCGCCACGTGTAACGCGTCGTGGAGTCGAGGGGACTGTGTTCGGTGGTGTACCCGTCGAAAGTGGAGGAGATCAAATGAGAAGAGTCCTACGTCTTGCCGTAGGTGCTGGAGCGGTCCTGGGGCTGTCGACCCTGGTCGCGCCCGTTGTCGCGGGGGCAGACCCACCTGGGAATTTCTTCGGGCATGGTGCCGATCACGTCGTCTTCGTACAGACCGACAACACGGCAGGCAACCAGGTCGTCGCCTACGACCGGGCCGACAACGGCAGTCTCACCCCGGACGGTACGTACGACACTGGTGGCCTCGGTGGTCAGTTGAGCGGGTCGGTGGTGGACCACCTGGCCTCCCAGGGTTCCCTCACGTACGACCCCGGCAACGCCGTGCTTTACGCCGTCAATGCCGGTAGCGACACAGTGTCCGTCTTCGCCGTCCGCGGCGACCGTCTGGCACTGCGCCAGGTGGTGAGCTCGGGTGGAGCGTTCCCGGTCAGCGTTACCGTGCACGGCGACCTCGTCTATGTCCTGAACGCCGAGAACGGTGGATCCGTCCAGGGCTACGTGAACTTCTTCGGCCACCTCTTCGCCCTTCCCGGCTCGAACCGGCCTCTGGGCCTCGACCCGACCGCGGCGCCCCAGTACGTGAACACGCCGGGCCAGGTCGCCTTCTCGCCGAACGGGGCCCAGCTGATCGTGACGACCAAGGCGAACGGCAACGACATCGACGTCTTCGGTGTCGGGAGGTTCGGGCTGCTGTCCGCGACACCCGTGGTCAACTCCGAGCCTGGAGCGGTCCCCTTCGCCATCGACTTCGACGGTTCGGGCCACCTCGTCATCGCCGAGGCGGGGACCGACGCGTTGGCCACCTTCACGCTGAACCAGGGCGGGACGGTCACGCCGATCGCCGCCGTCGGCACCGGGCAGTCAGCTACGTGCTGGGTGGCCCAGGCGCAGGGGTTCTTCTATGCCTCCAACGCGGGAAGCGGATCCATCAGCCAGTACTCGGACTCTCCGAGCGGGCAACTGAACCTCGCGGCACAGACCGCAACGGATCCCGGCACGGTGGACGCCGCAGCTTCCGCCGACGGTCAGTACCTCTACGTCCAAACAGGGGGCAGCGGAGTCGTGGATGAATTCCACGTCGCCGCCAACGGCTCCCTCGCTGAAATCGGGTCGGTCACCGTCGCTGGGGCCGTCGGCGGTGAGGGCATCGTCGCCTTCTGACCGAAGCTGGTGTGACGCACGGCGAATCCTGTGCTCAGGGCGCGCCGTGCGTCACGTCAGGTCTCGAGGCGCAGCGCCACCGCGGCGTCGGGCTCGAGCACCCGGAAGCTGAAGCTCTCCTCGATGTAGAGCCGGACGACGTCGGCGTCGTGGTCGAGGTACCCGATGGACAGGTCCTGCCCACTGTCGAACTGGAAGTCGCCACCACGCAGGCTGAGCACCACCCCACCTTCGATGCCGGGAGTCCACACCAGCGGGCCGCCGAGGATCTTGCGGAGGTGGTCCAGGAGAAGATGCCCTCCGTACTCGGCGCTCTCGATGATCCTTGTATAGAGGTCCGGGCAGATGGCCAGTCCGTACGGTCCATCGATTCCGGCTTGACGAAGGGTGTCGACGGCGCGGGCAACACCGTCAGGAGAGCGCTCCACGTCCCGGTCGAGAGGAATGGGCTCGTGTGACGTGCTCTCCGTGATGCCGCGCAGCCCCGCGGCCTGGTGCCCGTGAAAGACCGTGACGTTCTCGCCCAGCGCGATCTGGCGGATCGCCTCGTCCAACTCGGGCAGATCGGGATTCGTCGTGCCACGCTCGACATCGTCCAGCTCGATGCGCGAGACCCTGAATTCGGTGCGCACCTCCATGAGAGGGAGGACCCTCCTCTGGGCGGCGGTGACGCCCTCCGACGGGCCCGCGATCGTGGCGATTCGGCCGAGGTCGGTTGACGAGTGCGACCATCCATGGGGTCCGGAGAAGTCCACGAGCTTGCGGGCGGCGAGGTAGGTGGGAAGACGCGACGTGGCCTCCTGGTCGATCGCGTCCCACCCCGAATCGGAGATAGGTGCCAGATTCCGAAGCAGATGGTTCATCACGCTCTCCCCTTGAGGCTGCCGATTCCGAGCGAGCCCGACTGGTCGGTGACGGGATCCGAGGCATCGTCCGAGACCTCGTCACCGATCTCGGTGATCGGTCCGGACGTGAACAGGAATTTCCGCAGGTTGGCGTCAAGCGCGCTATCACGCCGGCGCAGCCATTCCAGAGCCATCGCCGCGTGCTCCTTCTCGTCGTCCCGGTTGTAGGCAAGGACCGCGGCCAGGCTCTCGTCCGACGTCGCCCTCACCCGTTGGTCGTACCAATCGATGGCTTCGAGCTCCTCGCAGAGGGATGTCATGGCCCGGTGGTGATCGACCGTCGCCTCGTTGAGAAGCTCGAGCGGTTCGTGGAGTCCTTCGCTGGCCAAGATTCTCTCCTTACTCGTGGTCGCCTTCCACAACCTGATCCGTCAAACCCACGGTCCGGTTCCCTCACAGTGAACCACTCAGCGCCGTCGTCAGTCCACGGGCGCACCGCCGGAACTGAGACCCAAGCGAGCGTTTGGCGGTTCGGAGCCGGAGCATGGTTGCGCCCGCCGGGCAGCTTCGTCGTGGCGCGTGTGAGACCCAGGAAGGTCGGATCGTCCACTGGTATGAAGAAGACGACGCACAGCTCACCGCAGGTTGATCGGCGACCGGGACGCCTGGTCCCCTTCGCGTACGGCACGGTGGCCGCGGGACTCGGGGAGCACAGGCGAAAGTCCAGGCAGCGAACCTGGATTCCCCTCGATGCACGCCGGCACCCCGGTCAGGTGATCAAGTTCACGACCTGAGCTGTCGATGAAATGGGGGTAGGACTCCAGGTACGGGTTCGGGGGGATGGCACTGCCAGCACGAGATGGCGTAATCGAATCCGGCCCTGTCGACCCGGTCGCATCCCACCTTCACGTCCCGCCGGGGGCACGAAGGTGGCTCGATCCGACCAAGCTGGCCTACCTCATCGGGCCGGCCGCCTTCTTGGTCATCCTGCTCCTCAGGCAGTTGGGCTACACGGAGCGCCAGTCAGTGTGGGTGTGGCTCGGGATCTTCATCGCCATCTTCGCGGCCAACCGCGTCGTCGACCGCATCTACGTCGCGCGACCGAGCCGCCTGACCCTCAACCTGCGCGTCGTCAGCCAGGTGGCCGCGGTCACGGCGGTCATCTACCTGACGGGGTGGGGACCGGTCTTCTGGGGTGCCTATGCCTTCATCGCCTTGGAGAACGTGGCACGAGGTGGATCGCGCGTGTGGCGTACCACCGCCGCCTGGAGCTTGGCCGGGATGGCGGTCGGTCAGTTCGGGCTGGTTCAAGGCTGGTTCCCATCGGAGCTGACTCGGTCACAGACAATGGCGCTGACCGTGATGGGTGCCTTCGTGCTTCTCTTCGTCATCCGTATGGTCGGGGCGATCATGGAGCAGAAGGAGGAGGCCCAGGCCACCCTCCTCCTGAGCGAAGATCGCTTCCGGTCACTGATTCAGAACTCGTCCGACGTCACAATGATCCTCAGCGAGGTGGGCGATTTTCGCTACGTGTCGCCGGCGATCAAGGAACTGCTGCAGTACGAGCCGGAAGATCTCGTCGGGCTGCGCGCCACGGACTTCGTGCATCCGGAAGACCTTCAGTTGGTGCGAAGGCTGCTCGGTAACGAGTTCCAGGCCTCGCCCGTGACGACGACGCTCGAGTTCCGCATGCTTCGCAGGGACGGAACGACCCGAGATGTCGAAGCAGTTGTGTCCAACCAGACGGATCGCCCCTCGGTCGCCGGCTATGTCTCGAACATACGAGACACCACCGAGCGCAAGAAGTTCGAAGCCCTGCTCGCTCACCGCGCGCTCCACGACCCACTGACGGGATTGGCGAATCGACAACTGATCCTCGACCGGGCCGAGCAAATGCTCGAGCGGGCGCGGCGGACCGGTGAACCGTTGGCCGTCCTCTTCATCGATCTCGATAACTTCAAGGACTCCAACGACTCGCTTGGACACGGAGCCGGAGACCAGTTGCTGCGAATGGTCGCAGGCCGGTTGCGAGGCATTCTGCGGGCGAGTGACACCGTTGGACGCCTCGGTGGCGACGAGTTCGTCATTCTGGCCGAGGGGATCTCTCTGGCCGGTGGGCCCGAGATGATCGCTCAGCGCGTGCACGAGGTCTTGAAACTGCCCTTCTACATCCCGGGGGTCGAAGGGTTGACCATCTCCATTTCGGCGAGCATCGGCATCGCCTCCGGGGACCGCGAGACGGCGGAGGACTTGCTGCGCGACGCCGACATCGCCCTCTACCGGGCCAAGGGTGCGGGCCGGGACCAGTCGGTCCTGTTCGAACGCGAGATGCAGTCAGCTGCGAAGGCGCGACTCTCCCTCAAGTCCGATTTGGAATCCGCTCTTGGCCGAAACGAGTTCTTCCTGCTCTACCACCCGATCTTCGATCTCGACCAGGTGGAGATCCAAGGGGTGGAGGCGCTGCTTCGTTGGCGACACCCCATAAACGGGACGATTACGCCCGACGTCTTCATTCCCGTGCTCGAGGAGAGAGGTCTCATCGTCGACGTGGGGCGGTGGGTGCTCACCGAGGCCTGTCGCCAAGCCGCCGGGTGGCACAGGCAAGGTCACCGGACCACGATCTCGGTCAACGTCTCAATGCGGCAGCTGGAGTCCGACCGACTGGTCGACGACGTGCGCGACGCCCTGGAGGCGAGCGGCCTCGATCCCGGCAGCCTCATCCTCGAAATCACGGAATCGACCCTCATGAGAGATGCCGACGCCACCGTTGACAGGCTCAACCGGCTGAAGAAACTGGGCGTCATGGTGGCGATCGACGACTTCGGTACCGGCTACTCGTCGCTTGCCTATCTCCGGAAGTTCCCGGTCGACGTGTTGAAGATCGATCGGTCATTCGTGGCGGACATGCATCGATCGCCCGACGCTGCCGCGCTCATCCACACGCTGGTGGAACTCGGCCGCACGCTCGGGTTGGTCACGTTGGCCGAGGGGATCGAACAACAAGACCAGCTGGATGGCCTACGTGGCGAGCGGTGTGACCATGGCCAGGGCTTCATCTTCTCCCGACCGGTGGCAGCATCGGAGATCCTCGCGTTGCTCGAGGCGGCGGAGGTCGCGGAGGTAGCGGAGGCCACATAGGCGGTGGAGGCCGTGGACGCCTCAGAGCGCTTCGTTGCGGTGCAAGGTCCGGGTGGAGATGGGTGCCGTTTCGGTGTGCTCCGGCCCCTCTGGACCGAACCGGGTGGCATAGTCTGCGTAGCGCGCCGCGAGCGGGGAGGCGCTGACGCCGTGGAGCAACACGCTGAGTGCCACCGTCAGCGTCACCGCGGCCAGGACCACTTTGGAGTCGGACGGTGCCAGGGAGTCCACAGCGATGAGGCCGAAGACGACGGAGGCGAGGCCGCGGGGGCCGAACCAACCCACGAAGGCCACGGTGGCGCGGTCCAGGCCGGTGCCGGCCAGCGCGATGGCCACGGGCACCATGCGGAGCAGGGTGAGTGCCAGCAGGGCGAACACGACGTCGCGCCAGCCCAGGTCCTCGATGCCCGGGACGAGCATGACGGCACCGAAGATGAACCAGACGAGCAGGGAGAGCAGCGTGCCCGCCTGCTCGGTGAAGCGCAGCGCCGCCTCGTCGTTGTGATGGTCCACGGTCCCGAACGCCATACCGGCGACGAAGGCCGCGATGAAGCCGTTCGTGCCGGCCACGACGGAGGTCGAGTAGGCGAACAGCGCCAGGGCCAAGATGGCGAGGGGCCGGACCCCGGCTGCGCTCCATCCGTGACGTCGGGAAAGAGCGAGCAGGACTGCACCGACCACGCCGATCGCGATCCCGAGACCGGCGCCGCCGAGGAGCTCGAACACTGCTGCGTTGAGGTGGGTGCCGCTGACCGCCTCCGTCGTGACGGCCCCGGCGATGAACAGGTTCACGAACGGCGTGGCGATCCCGTCGTTCAGCCCACTTTCGACATTGAGCAGTCGTCGCACTCCGGAGGGCACCCGATCGTCCTGCATGATGGACGCACCGAGAGCGGCGTCGGTGGGTGCCACGATGGCGCCGATGGCGGCAGCAACCCAGAGCCCGCTGCTCCCGAAGAGGAGCGCCGCCGTGGCGGCGCCCGCCCCGATCGTCAGTGGCAGGCCGATGCCGAGGAGGCGAGCCGGGAGAGCGGCATCGGACCGGAGGGCCCGTACGTTCACCCGGGAGGCATCGGCAAAGAGGACGACGGCGAGGGTCACCTCCGCCAACGAGCGGATGGTCGACGAGTGCAGGTTGAAGTGGATGATGCTGGTCGGGCCATGGGTGACGACCAGTCCGAGCACGACGAAGGCGATCGGGGCCGAGACGTCCCAGCGCTCCAGGCGGGCCGAGACGAGGCCCCAGATGATCACGCAGGCCGAGACCACCGCGAGGGCGGCGAGGTTCAGGTCGTGGGTCACGGGCCGGGCGTCATGGTCTTCGCCCGATTGTGCCAGGTCGGAGTCGAAAGACACGCCCCGGATTCGGGCCCTGCAGGGGTTCAATCGAGGATTCGGGACATTGTGACCTTCGGCCCCGACCTATCCCGGCGTTTGCCGGGCGCGCTGGACTAGACATTGCAGGTGTAGGGCGGGTACTCGCCGACCACGGAACCCAAGGAGAGTTGTTGATGCTTGCTTCCAGCTACCCGATACTCGATGCCTTCCTGACGATGCTGTACTTCTTCCTCTTCATCATCTGGATCTGGCTGCTCATCATGGTGTTCATGGACATCTTCCGCAGCCATGACATGGGTGGCTGGGCCAAGGCGCTGTGGGTGATCTTCATCATCATCCTTCCGTTCCTCGGTGTCTTCGTCTACCTGATCGCACGGGGCGGCAAGATGCACGAGCGGGCGGCGCAGCAGGCGGCGGATCAGCAGAAGGCGTTCGACGCCTACGTCAAGCAGGCGGCCGGTACCAGCGGGGACACGACCGCCGACCAGCTCTCCAAGCTGGCCGGCCTCAAGTCACAGGGCGTCATCACGGATGCGGAGTTCGACGCTCAGAAGGCCAAGATCCTGGCCAGCTAGGAAGGCCGCTCGTCCGCCACCGAGTCCGACGCCCCGGTGGCGACAGCGAACGAGCCAGGAGAGGAATCCGCCCGGGCACCTTCACCGGGCGCCGGTGGGTCCGGCCGCGACGCCATGTCGCAGCGCCTGGCCACACGAATTGAGCAGGATGTCGAGTCACCACTGCCGTGGCGGTCCATCGCCAAGAAGACCGTCATGGTGGTGGTGGCCGGCATCACGATCTACCTCGTGTTCCCGAGCCTGACCGAGGTCTTCGATTCCTGGCCGAAGCTGACGTCCCTCGACCCGGTCTGGTTCGCTCTCGCCTTGGTCCTGCAGGTCGCGCACTTCACCTGCACGATCGCACTTCAACGGATTGCCCTGCGGACCAAGGCCTGGTTCTCGGTCGCCACGTCGCAGCTGGCTGGGAATGCCATCAGCCTCGTGGTGCCCGGCGGCGCCGCATTTGGCGCAGCCACCCAATTCCGGATGCTCGCGGCGTCGGGCAACGACACGGCCACGGCGGTCGGCGGCCTCACCGCCTTCTCGCTGCTTGGTATCGGTGGCCTGCTCGCGCTGCCGATATTCGTCCTGCCGGCGATCATCCTCGGGGCTCCGATCGACACGAGCCTCGAGCACGCAGCGCTCCTCGGCATCGTGGCCTTCGTGCTCTTCGCCGGCTTCGCTGCGCTCGTGCTCGTGATGGATGGCCCCGTCCGCTGGGTGGGCCGGGCGGTGCAGGCGACGCGCAACCGGTTGAAGCGTCATGCCGAGCCGATGACCGGCCTGGCCGACCGGCTGGTCTACGAGCGGAACCGCATCAGGGACGTGCTGGGCCGGAAGTGGAAGGCGGCCATGCTGCTGAGCAGTGGCCGCCTGGCGTTCGACTACGGAACGTTGCTGGCGACGATTCGGGCGACCGGCGCCAAGCCGTCGCCCTCGCTGGTCCTGCTGGCCTATGCGGTGGCCGGGCTGCTCGCCCTGATCCCGATCACCCCGGGCGGTCTCGGGATCGTCGAGGCCGGCTTGAGCGCGCTGCTCATCCTGGCGGGGGTACCCGGCGGCGACGCGGTCGTCGCCACGCTGGCCTACCGGATCCTCTCCTACTGGCTGCCCATCGTCGTGGGGCCGTTCGCCTACACGGCCTTCCGGCTGCGCTACGGCCGGCCCGGGGACGCTGGTGGAACGGGGGCCGGCTCGGCGCTTGCAACGGGGTGACCGAGCCTCGGCGGAGCGGCCCGTCCGCGGGACCCGGTCGCCAACCGGTGGCAGGCCGTCGAGCGCATCTCAACCGGTGCGGTGCGTGCGCCGAGAGCGGGTCATGAGACGCCTCACCGGCGTGTCGGTCGCTCGCGGTGTCATCACTGTTGCGCCGCGTGCTTACATTGCACGCGAGGCGTTGCGCAGGCGGGTCACGGACATGCGAGAAGACAACCACCGTGTATGAGGCAACATGGGAATCGGTCGGCGCCCATCGGGTACCGGTCTGGTACGAGGACGCCAAATTAGGCGTCTTCCTGCATTGGGGCCTGTACTCGGTCCCGGGGTGGGCACCGCGAGTTCCCGACATTCAGGAGTTGCTCGTCAAGAGCGGTCCCAAACGGATGCTGCGGGAGAACCCGTACGCCGAGTGGTACCTCAACACCATGCAGATCAAGGGCAGCCCCACCCAGTTGCACCATGCACAGGTGTACGGGGACGACTATCCCTACGACAATTTCGTCAAGACGTTCGACGACGCCTCCGTCGGAGCGAACCTCGATGCCGTCGCCGACCTCTGCCTGGCCGCAGGAGCGCGCTACGTCGTGCTGACGACGAAACATCACGAGGGTTTCGCACTCTGGCCCTCCGCGGTGCGCCACCCGGTGAAGGGCGAGTATCACTCCCGTCGCGACCTGGTCGGTGATCTGAGCGGTGCGGTCCGCGCCAAGAGGATGCGCATGGGCCTGTACTACTCGGGAGGCTACGACTGGCCGTACAACGATGCCGTCCTCTCCAAACCTGCCGATGCGGTGCTCGCCGTGCCGCACGGTCGGTCCTACGTGGACTACGTCACTGCGCACTGGCGTGAGCTGATCGACAGGTACCAGCCGTCCGTGCTCTGGAACGACATCTCCTGGCCGAGCGGCGGCAACCTGGCCGAGCTCTTCGCGTACTACTACAACAGTGTGGAAGAAGGCGTCGTCAACGACCGCTGGGTCGAGTCGAACCTGCCCCGCAACGCGTTCACGGACGGCCTCGTGCGCGGTGCGGGCTTTCTTCTGCAGCTGCTGTGGCGGTTCATCCCTGACCGTCGCAAGCGCCTGACGTTCTCCACCCCGAAGCACTGCGACTTCCGCACACCGGAGTACGACGTCCTTCATACGGTCTCGGAGCGTAAGTGGGAGTTGGCTCGCGGCGTGGGCCATTCGTTCGGGGCGAATCGCCACGAGCTGGCCGAGGACATCATCAGTGACACCGAGCTGATCCAGATGTTCTGCGACGTGGTGTCCAAGAACGGCAATCTGCTGATCGGTGTGGGCCCCCGGCCCGACGGCACCATCCCCGAGCTTCAGCAGGCCCCGTTGCGCGGGCTCGGGACGTGGCTCGACTCGAACGGAGAGGCCATTTACGGCAGTCGCCCGTGGGTGATCACGGAGTCCGTCACGACAGAGGGAACACCGTTGCGCTTCACCAAGAGCGGAGAGGGCGTCTACGTGCTCGTGATGGGCATGCCCGCCTCACGCCGGATCACCATGCCGGCGATCGACGGCTCGCGGGTGCGGCGTGTGCGCCTCGTCGGGGCTGAAGAGCTTCTCGAGTTCTCCCTCGACAACCGTGAGCTCACGGTGACCCTGCCCGAACGGCTTCCCCTGAAGGCAGTCACGGCGCTGGACCTCGGCACCGAGGTGAGGGCACGATTGGGTCGAAGCCGATAGGTCACATGGCGCGCATCGGAGAATCCGGCGGGGACCATTGGCCCTAGTAGGCCGACCCCCGCGCCTGCATGATCGACACATGGACGACGGTCGTCTGCACTGCAGTTCGCCGACAACAGATCCGGCGCGATCCCGCACAGGGAAGGGCCGTTTCGTTGTGGGAGGGGGAAATCCAACCCCAGGCGGCCGCTCGTCCATTTTCGCAACCCGCCACCCCGTTGGCCTCCGGGGTCTCTCCTCGGAGCGCCGCGCAGCACCGGGTGGCCCCCACTAGCGACCACGTGGATCCGGTGTGATCCTCGCCACGGGGAGCAACTGGACAGCAGTCGGTCAGCAGCCGACCACGTGCACGGGGTACGTTCGACGCCTCTTGGCGAACCGGGGGAGGACGAATGCTTCTTGATCTGTTCGTGATCGGGTTGGTTGTGACCCTGGAGCCGATCCCACTCACTGCGATGATCCTGCTGCTGGCGGCGGAACGGGGATTGATGAAGGGCCTGGGGTTCACCCTCGGGTGGCTCCTCACGCTGGTGGCGATCGTCGCGCTGACCGTGCTGGTGACCGGGGGCAAGCCGCTGATCCCCCAGAGCGCGCCGTCGACGGGCGCGCTGGCGCTCAAACTCGCTATCGGGGTCGGCCTGCTCTTCGTCGCCTACCGCCGCAATCGCCGGCCGGCATCGACGGCACCCAAGAAGCAGCCCAGATGGATGTCCGGCATCGACCGGATCAACCCGCTCGCGGCGGCAGGGCTCGGTTTCCTGCTGCAGCCGTGGGTCCTGGTGGCAGCAGGGGTGGCCACCATCACGCAGGCGAATCTCTCCAACGGTGCGGAGTATTTCGGTGTCTTCGCGTTCTGCCTCTGGTGCACGGCGAGTTACCTCGTACTGGAGATCTATGCCGCGGTGCGACCCGAGGCGGTGAGGACCAGGCTCAACGCACTGCTCCAATGGATCAACACGCACACGGACCAGGCGATCGTGTTCCTTTCCCTCGGGCTCGGGTTGTACCTGATGGCCAAGAGCATCTATGGCCTGGTCAGCGGAGGCTGAACGCGGTCAGGATCCCGCCGGCATGCCGTGCTCGGGAGTCTGGCGACCCTAGGCTTGTCCCCGGCCCGGTCTTCGGGAACCACGCTGTGACGTCAATCCATCCATAGGGGGTATTCCGATGTTCGCCTACACATGGCCGCTGCTGAGCCTGTTCTGGACGTTCCTGATGTTCGCGGGGGTCTTTCTGCTGCTCTTCTTCATCATTTGGTGCTTCGTCGACAATTTCCGTCGGCGCGACCACCACGGGTTGGCCAAGGCGGGATGGACGATCCTCATCCTGGTCATCCCCTTCTTCGGCGCGCTGATCTACATCATCGCCCGACCGGCCGACGCCCAGCTCACGACCTGAATCGAGTGAGCCGCCGTTCGTGGAGCGATGGCGGCTTCACCGTGGTGCAGCCGGCGGGGAGGGTCACACCCGGCGACGTACCGCAGCGCGTACTGAGCTGATCGCCTGCGTGTCCGAGGTCGTCAACCGCGACGTTCCAGCACCAGGCGCCCCCCGTCGCCGAGCACCACACCTTCGATCCCGAAACGTGCGGCGAGGAGCTCAGGCACATCGTGGAGCGGGATCTCGGTCACCGTCGAATCCCCCAGCACCGGTCGCTCAATCAGGACGGCCTGCTCATTGACGAAGAGCGTCAGGCAGCGCTCGGGGCTGCGCAGTCCCGCCATGACGCCCGTCACGAAGGGCGAATCGGGATGGGTGGCGGTGAACCAGTTGTTGACCTCGATGTCGACCTGCTCCGCCGGCTCGGGGATGAACCCGTACATGTCGCTCCAGTCGCCGTCCTGGAACACCTGGAGGACGAGTTCGGGCCCGTCGGCGACGACCCGGTAGCGCCAGCCCGACTGGTCGGACTCGGCCCCCGTCTCGAAGGGGACGGGGTCGAGCAGGCCACCGCCGCCGAACCCGACATCGGCCAGCCAGATGGCGCCGTCCCGGTCCGTCACCCGGAGGAGGAGGTGGTTCAGGGGCCGGGGCGAGCCCTCCGGTCCGAGGCGGACCCGGGCCAGCAGTGGCCTGACCTCCATGCCGCCGAGCGACTCGAGAGCCGAGGCGAGGAGGAGGTTGTGCTCGAAGCAGTAGCCGCCTCGACCCCGCCCCACGATCTTGGACTCGAGGTCCGCGGGGTCGAGCGAGACGGGCGTGCCCGAGAACGAGTCGAAATTCTCGAAGGGGATCGTCGTGGCATGCGCGCGGTGGATCTCCGACAGGCCCGCGTCGGCCCGGCCGGCCAGACCGATGCGCGTCAGGTAGGCCTCGACGGATGCGAGCTGAGGCATCGCGAGGAGAGGATAATCGCCTGCCGGCCGCCCGCACCAGGAAGAACGAACGTTCGGTGGCGCGACGGGCAACTCACATTTTCGCTCCGGCGAGTCGATCAGTATGGTTACGCCCGTCCAGGGGAACGCGCAGGAGCCGGAGATGCAGAATCACCACCCGATCATCACCCAAGGCCCGGACCGGACGTGGTTGGTCGAATGTGCGCAGTGCCGCAACGACGTGACGTCGGCGGTGCCGATCGGCATCGGGATGCCGCTGCAGGACCGGGAGACCGCGGAACGGCTGCGCGACAACCACGCGGCCCGGCCCGTGCGGGCCGCGGCCTCCTGAGGACCAATCCCGTCACGACGGGTACGGGCTCGCAGCTGTGACGCCCGCAACAGGTCAATCGGGGTCGGCCGGAGGGGCGATCAGTGACGCCGGCGTCGTCACCAAGCAGAGTCCCCGCTCGGTGGCCGACACCGTGGCCCGGCTCTTGGATCTGCTCGGGTCGAAGGGCGTGAAGGTCTTCGTGGTGATCGACCAGCGTGCCGAGGCACTGGCGGTGGGTCTCGACCTGCGGGAGACCACCCTCGTCGTCTTCGGGAACCCGGCGGCGGGGACCGGAGTCATGGAGGCCGCGCCCCTGGCCGCCCTCGACCTCCCCCTGAAGGTCCTCGTGTGGTCCTCCGGGAACGGCGTCACGCAGGTCAGCTACGCCGACCCGGCCGTCATGGGGTCCCGTTACGGACTCCGTGCCGACCAGATGGCCGGCCTCGACGTGATCCATGGACTGACCGACGCGCTCGTCGCGGGGTAGGCACCTCGTGCGCGGATACCCATGGGGGTATACGATGGACACCGCGGCGCGGTGGCGTCGAGCGAGGAGGGTCATGGAGATTCCCGAAGAGGTCGTTGAGGACGTCCGGAAGCGCCTCCATCGCGTGGCGGGCCAGATCGAGGGAGTCGAGCGCATGCTCAACGACGGCCGGGAATGCCGAGACGTCGTGACACAGATTTCCGCGGCGACCAAGGCGCTCGAACAGGCGGGATTCAGACTCGTGGCCGCCGGCCTCACGTACTGCCTTGCCCATCCCGATGAGGCCGAGATGGACGGGTACCCGCTCGACGAGGTCCAGCGGATGTTCATGAAGTTGGCGTGACGGTGCGCGGCCGCCGGATCGTGATCGTGGGTGGGGTGGCCGGAGGGATGTCCGCCGCCACCAGGCTTCGCCGCCTGGACGAGGAGGCGTCGATCGTCGTGCTCGAGCGCTCGGGGCACGTGTCGTACGCCAACTGCGGCCTGCCGTACTTCGTCGGTGGCGTGATCGAGGACGAGGAGGACCTCCTGCTGCAGACGCCGGAGCGGCTCTTCGACCGGTTCCGGCTCGACGTCCGGGTTGGAACAGAGGTCGTCGCTATCGACCCGGGAAACCACAGCGTCACCGTGCACGCCGCCGGGGACGGCGCAACTGAGCTCCCGTATGACGCGCTGATCCTCAGCCCGGGCGCGGCGCCGGTCAGGCCCGCGCTGCCCGGGTTCGACCGGGTGCGTGTCCTGCGCACCGTCGAGGATGCCGAGGTGCTGGCCGGCCAGGCCCAGGGCCAACCGCAGAGCGCCGTCGTCATCGGTGCCGGGTTCGTCGGGCTCGAAACGGCCGAGAACCTGGCGCAGCTGGGAATCGAGACCACCGTCGTCGAGGCGGCAGAACAGGTCCTGACCCCGCTCGACCCTGAGCTCGCGGTGCTCGTTGCGTCCGAGATGGTGGCCCATGGTGTCGCGGTCGACACGGGAGTGAGTGTCGCCGAGGTGACAGAAGCCGGCGTCGTGCTGGCGGATGGCAGGGCTGTCCCGGGCGACCTGGTGGTTGCAGCCATCGGCGTCCGGCCCGACGTGCGGCTGGCCGAGATGGCCGGACTCGCGCTCGGGCCGCACGGGGGCATCGCCGTCGACGACGACGGCCGCACCAGTGCCGCGGACGTCTACGCCGTCGGCGACGCGGTCGAAAAGGCGGACTCTGTCGGCGGCGGCTTCTCCCTGATCGCCCTGGCCAACATTGCGAACCGTCAGGGTCGCCGGGTCGCCGACACCATCTGCGGTCTGACCGTCCGCCCGGCCCCCTCGCAGGGCACCGCCATCGTCAAGGTGTTCGGCCTGACGGCGGCCATGACCGGGTGGAACGAGCGGCGGCTCCGGGCGGCGCAGCGGCGGTACCGGGTCATCCACTCGCACCCCATGAGCCATGCCGGCTACTACCCGGGGGCAGAGCCGATGTCGCTCAAGCTGCTCTTCGATCCCGACGACGGGGTCATCCTCGGTGCGCAGGCGGTCGGCGGCTCGGGAGTCGACAAGCGGATCGACGTGCTCGCCACCGCACTGGCGGCGGGTCTGCGCGCGGACGCGTTGGCCGACCTCGAGCTGGCCTACGCGCCGCCGTTCTCCTCGGCCAAGGATCCGGTCAACATGCTCGGCTACATGGCGGAGAACCTGATGTCGGGCGAGTGCGATGTGGTCGAGGCATGCGAAGTGTCCGGACTGGTGGACCGCGGGTGGACGCTCCTCGACGTCCGCACAGAAGACGAGCACCAGCGTGGCGCCATCCCCTGCAGTGTGAACGCGCCCCTCGACACGCTGCGCGAGCATCTCGCGACGTTGGGCCCTGGCCCCTTTGTCGTCTACTGCGAGGTCGGCCAGCGCGGCCACACGGCGACCATGCTGCTGCACGAGCTCGGGTTGCAGGCCCGGAACCTCGACGGTGGCTACCGGACCTGGCGCTGCGCCGACGCCGCCGCCGCGGGTGACCCGCGTCGGCTCTGCCGGCCCGTTGGTACGACGTGACCTCGGTCTGCTACGACGCGGTGTCCGGCGCCGCCACCGACGACGGGTTGCCGATCAGCTTGGCGGAGAACTTGACGGCCTTCACCGCGCTGGTCGCGGCCGTCTGCAGGGTGGCCCCGATGACGATCAGGATCACGCCCAGCCAGAAGAGGTAGTGCCAGCCCAGCATCAGGATGCCGAAGCGGCCCAGAAGGTAGGGCGGGGAGCAGACGACCGCACCGACCGCGCCGCCCACGGCCGTGGCGGCGAGCTTGTCCCGGGTGTTCTTGGACTTCTGAATCCCGACGATCCGGGCCGGCACGGCCAGGTAGCAGAGCATCATGATGCCGACGACGATGCTCTGGCTGATGGCGAAGGGCCAGTGGCCCCAGCGGGTCGCGATCAGGGCCGAGAAGGAAAGGGCGAGGCCGATGGCACCGCCCCAGGCCAGGATCACCCGGAGGTGGCGGTTCGCCTGGCCGAAGGCGGGCCGGATCTCCGGATTTCCCGGCTTGGCGATCGCAAAGGCGAAGACGCCGTTCAGATAGAAGCTTGCCGCCGTGACGGCAGTCACCGCCAGTACGGCCGGGATGAGGATCGGGCCGCGTAGGACGTGGAACTGCTTGCCGTGGAGTACGTGGATCTTGATGTCGAGCATTGCGGCCCAGATCCACATGGCAGGCACGATCTGCACCAGGGTGAGGCGCCAGTTGGTGATGAGGAGCTTCAGACCCTGGAAGAGCATGAGGAAGGCGCCCACGATCATGGCCAGGGGGGCCAGCCATCGACGTGACCTGCTGAGCTGGAGCACGGCCTTCTCGACAGCGGCGTCGTCGCTGTGGTCGATGGCATCGACGAGACGGCCGATCCCCGCCACGACCCCCAGGCGCCGCCCTTGGGCATTCCCGGGAACGGGTTCCGGACCGGCCGGCGTGACGGTGCCGGCTCCGCTCGGGTCCTCGAAGTCCACCGTCACTGGTCGTTCCTCACCCTCGTCGGCCTTGGGGCTCGACTCCGTCATTGTGATCCTGGCCGGGGAGCCGAGACAGGGCCGAAGGTCGTCCGTCGCCGTCGGGTGTGCCGGCCTCCGATCCTCCGCCGTCCCCCTCAATCCGTCTGCTCCGACCGCGCCTAGCCTCGCACACGGCAGAACGGCGCCGTGGCGCGTCCGGGGAGGTGGCCGACGATGGAAGGCAAGAAGGTCCGACTGGCGGACAGCCCGGTGCCCAGCGCCCTCCCACATTTGAGTGAGGAAGCGAGCAAGGCAGTGGGAAAGGCGGCCCGGGGCAAGGCGCCCAGGGAGAGCCAATCAGTGTTCGAGCCGGCCCCCGACCGACCCGACCCGATCACGCTGCTCGAGGAGCAGGCCGCGACGCGGGTTCCCGAGCTCGTCCCCATCCGCTACGGCCGCATGCTGGTCTCGCCCTTCACCTTCTTCCGGGGGGCCGCTCTGGTCATGGCCTCCGACCTCTCGACGACGCCGAGCTCCGGTCTGACGGCACAGCTCTGCGGCGATGCCCACCTGTCCAACTTCGGGGTCTTCGGCTCTCCGGAACGCCAGCTGGTCTTCGACTGCAACGACTTCGACGAGACGCACCCGGGCCCATGGGAGTGGGATCTCAAGCGGCTGGCGGCGAGCGTGGTCGTCGCCTCCCGCAATCTCGGCTTTCCCGACAGCGTGCGGACCGAGGCGGTGGTCGGCCTGGGCCGCGTCTACCGGGAGGCCATGCGGCGGATGGCAGCCATGACCAATCTCGAGGTCTGGTACAACCGGGTCGAGATCGAGAGCATGGTGGAGCTGTTCGAACAGCATGCCGCGACCACGGGCTCCAAGATCCAGGCGCGCATTGCGGCCACCGCGACCAAGCTGACCACGAAGGCCCACACGAAAGACTCCATCAAAGCGCTCGACAAGCTGACCGCGGTGGTGGACGGGCGGCGGCGGATCGTCAACGACCCGCCGCTCATCGTGCCCGTCGAGGACCTCTTCCCGCAGGTGCAGAGCGACGCGATGGTGGAGATCTTCCACGAGGTGATCCTGCGCTACCGGCAGAGCCTGCCCACGGACCGGCGGCACCTGCTCGAGAAGTACCAATTCAGCCAGCTGGCCCGCAAAGTGGTCGGCGTGGGCAGCGTGGGTACGCGGGCCTGGATCGCGCTCCTGCACGGTCCTCGTCACGACGACGTCCTGTTCCTGCAGGCCAAGGAGGCGGAGGCGTCGGTCCTGGAGCGCTTCACGAAGAAGAGCGCCTATGCCAACCATGGGGCCCGGGTCGTGGCCGGGCAGCGGCTCATGCAGGCGAGCAGCGACATCTTGCTGGGCTGGCAGCGCACCGACGGCATCGACGGAGTGACCCGGGACTACTACATCCGCCAGCTGCAGGACTGGAAGGGGTCGGTCGATACGGAGAACGCCATTCCAGCCGGGATGAAGGTCTACGGCGAGCTGTGCGCCCACACGCTCGCCCGCGCCCACGCCCGCTCGGGGGACCGGATCGCCATGGCCTCCTACCTGGGCAACGGCACCGCCTTCGAGAAGGCGCTGGCCCGTTTCGCAGAGTCCTACGCCGACCAGAACGAGCGCGACTACGAGGCGTTCGTCGCAGCCTGTAGGACTGGCCGGCTCCGCGCCGAAGAAGGGGTCTGACGTGCGTGTGTCGGGGATCGGTCGTCGAAGCGCTCAGTTGCAGCCGGAAAACGGCAGCCCACTCGTGGCTTTTGACTCGAAACGGCCGTGATGGGATCCTGAACAGGCAATCCGACACCTGGCCGCGGGCCGGGGGGGCTCATCTCGACGACGCAAGGGGCACCGATGCTTTTCGCCACGTACCAATACCCGATCCTCGACTTCTTCCTGACGATGCTGTACTTCTTCCTCTTCATCATCTGGATCTGGCTGCTGATCATGGTGTTCGTCGACATCTTCCGCAGCCATGACATGGGTGGCTGGGCCAAGGCGCTGTGGGCGATCTTCGTCATCATCCTCCCGTTCCTGGGTGTCTTCGTCTACCTGATCGCACGGGGCGGCAAGATGCACGAGCGGGCGGCGCAGCAGGCAGCGGAGCAGCAGAAGGCGTTCGACGCCTACGTCAAGCAGGCGGCCGGTACCAGCGGGGACACCACGGCCGACCAACTTTCCAAGCTGGCGGACCTCAAGAACCAGGGCGTGATCACGGACGCCGAGTTCGAGGCGCAGAAGTCGAAGATCCTCGCGGCCAGCTGAACCGACCCAGGCCTTACGATCGACCTACAGCACAGACGACAGAGGAGACACGATGACGCTCGGCCCAGTCAGCTACACGGTGATCGCCTTCCCCGGCAACCAGTTCAACGGGAACATCATCCCGGAGATCGAGAAGCTGGTCACCGGCGAGGTGGTTCGCATCCTCGACCTGGTGTTCGTCGGCAAGGACGAGCAGGGTGACACCATCAGCCTCGAGTTCGACCAGATGGACGAGCTGGCGGCCTTCGGCGACATCGACGGAGAGGTCGGGGGCCTGGTGAACACCGAGGACCTCGACCACGTGGCCGCCAACCTGCCGGCGGGCAACTCCGCCCTGGTCATCCTGTGGGAGGACCTGTGGGCCAGGCCCCTCGCCGATGCGCTGCGTGGATCGGGCGGGGTGCTCATCGACAGTGCTCGCATCCCGGCCGACCTCATTGAGGCCGCGATGGACGAGCTGGCGCAGGCCCTGGCGAGCTGAGAACCGAGAGACCGAACAGAGAAGGAGGACAACCATGCCGATGATGCGACGCCGCCCGGTACTGCGGACGGTCGGGAGGACGGCTGTGATCGCCGGGACCGCGACTGTCGTGGCCGGTGGTGTGAACCGACACCAGCAGCAGAAGTACGCCCAGCAGGAAGCCGCGGCGCAGCAGGCGGCGCCGGCCCAGGAGGCGGCGCCGGTCGCCGCCGCTCCGGACTCCGACGAGCTGATCAACAAGCTCAAGGAACTTGCCAACCTGAAGGACCAGGGAATCCTGACCGAGCAGGAGTTCAACGACCAGAAGGCGAAGATTCTCGCCGAAATGTCCTGACCCCCGACACATGGGGACGGCCTCGGCCGGTAGATGTGCGAACCGAGCGGCACCCTCCGGGGTGCCGCCGTCGCGTCTGCCTGACGGGGGGCGTGCACGAGAACGCGTTCATGGGTCGTTCAAACGGTGATGCTTGACATGCCTGTTGTTCCCTGCTCCGATGTGCGCGGGACACGTGGCCTTCCGGGTGCGCGGGGGCCATCGAGGACGGGAGGGTCAATGGCCGCGACGATGGAACCATCGGGGGGCTCGGCTGTCATCGACAGCGATACCGCCCAGCTCCACAAGCTCGGCTATGCGCAGGAGCTCCGCAGGAGGATGGGCGGGTTCTCCAACTTCGCGGTGTCGTTCACGATCATCTCGGTGCTCTCGGGGTGCCTCACCCTCTACTACTTCGGCATGACGTACGGCGGCCCCGTCGTGATCGTCTGGGGCTGGATCATCGTCGGTATCTTCACGACGATCGTCGGGCTCGGCATGGCCGAGATCGCGTCGGCCTATCCGACGGCCGGCGGGCTCTACTACTGGTCGGCGAAGCTGGCCGAGAACAACTCGGCCGCCTGGAGCTGGTTCACCGGCTGGTTCAACCTGCTGGGCCAGATCGCCATCACCGCCGGCATCGACTTCGGGTTCGCCACCTTCTTCACCGTCTTCCTGAACCTGACGACGAACTTCCCGGACACCAACGGCTGGATCCTGAGCGTGTACGCCTGCGTGCTCGTGGCCCACGGGCTCCTCAACAGCTTCGGGGTGCGGGTCGTGGCCTTCCTCTCGGACGTGAGCGTCTGGTGGCACATCCTGGGGGTCCTCACGATCGCGGTGGTGCTGTTCTTCGTCCCCAGCCACCACGCCTCGGCGTCCTTCATCTTCACCAAGTTCGAGAACCAGTCGACGCTCGGTGTGCCCTGGTTCGTCTTCATGATCGGGCTGCTGATGGCGCAGTACACCTTTACCGGCTACGACGCCTCGGCCCACATGTCCGAGGAGACCCATAACGCCGACATATCGGCGCCGAGGGGCATCGTCAGCTCCATCATCATCTCGCTGATCGCCGGCTGGATCCTGATCCTGGCCATCACGTCGGTGATCCCGACGGACCCCAAGATCTACGCCGCCACGGCCGCCGACACGGCTGCGCCCGTGGCGATCTGGACGGCCGCCCTCTCCAGGGTGGGGGCGGAGCTCTTGTTGCTGATCGCCGTGGTTGCGCAGTTCTTCTGCGGCATGGCGTCGACGGCGGCGAACTCCCGGATGCTGTTCGCGTTCTCCCGGGACGGCGCCGTACCCGGGCACCACTTCTGGCACCGGATCAACCCCCGCACGCGGACGCCGACCAACGCCATCTGGTTCTGCGTGGTCTTCGCCTTCCTGCTCGCGGTGCCCGTGCTGTGGAGCAGCGTGGCCTACGCCGCGGTGACGTCGATCGCCACCATCGGCCTCTACATCGCCTACGTGCTCCCGACATTGCTGCGGCGCATCAAGGGGAAGAGCTGGGAGGGCGGCCGGTGGTCGCTCGGCAAGTGGAGCCCGCTGGTCGGATGGATCGGCATCATCTGGGTCGCCTTCATCTCGGTCCTGTTCATGCTGCCCGAGGTCTCCTTCAGCACGATCAACCGGGACAACTTCAACTACGCCCCCGTGGCGGTCGGCGTCGTGCTGTTGTTCTCGGGTGGCTACTGGCTGCTCAGCGCCCGCAAGTGGTTCAAGGGCCCGAAGACACAGGGCGACGAGGCGCAGCTCGAGAAGATCGAAGCGGAGTTCGACAACATCGAGCGCGAGCTCGAAGAGGTCGACTGAGCCAACCCCGCCGTCCCGCCCCGCCCCACCCCCGGATGGCCGCCCGCAATCGCGGGGGGTTGTCACGCGCCTCATCGGGGTAGGGCAAGGGTGAGGGAGGCTGTGCAATGCACGTGAAGCGGCAGGAGCTCTTGAGTCCAGCGAACAGGCGGGCGCGGCGGGCCCCGCCCACGACCTCGACTCGGCGTTGACCTCCGAAGTCGGGGACCCGCCGCCGGTCTTCGATCCCATGATGCGAGGCCTCCGCAGCATCGGTCCGGGGTCGAACGACGGCGAGGGCGTTCGGGTGGTCGCCCGATAGGCGGTCGCCACCTCCGCCCGGGATCTTCCCAGGCCCTGGTGAACGGCAAATTCCGCGCTGACGCGGCGTGGCGCCGCGGTGCTGACCCGAGCCCTCCCTCAGAGTTTCGGCCGGTAACGTAACCCGGATGTGGCCGAACGACACGGGCGGGGGCGCCACTTCGAACCGCTCTGTTCTGCACTCCGTTGCGCGTGACTGAGCAGCCCGGGCCGGACGTCGTGGGCGTGGAGGATCCCCCTCCGCCTGAGCCTGAGCCTGAGCCTGAGCCTGAGCCCGCGCCAGCGGCCGCGCCCTCGACCCGCGGGAGCTGGTGGTGGGTGCCGGGCGCCATCACGGTGATCACCATCGCCACCGTGATCGTGGTGACGCTCTCGCAGCTCCACCCGAGCATGCTGCTCACGGACACGACGACAACGGGGGGCGACACGGGCGCGCACATCGCGATGCCCAAGTACCTCGAGACGCTGCTGAGCCACGGCCATCTCACGGGCTGGGATCCGGGCTGGTACGACGGTTTCCCCCTCTACACCTTCTACTTCACCATTCCGGACCTGTTCATCGCCATCGGCGGGTGGGTCATCCCCTACGACGTCGCCTTCAAGCTGGGCACGATCCTCGGATCGGTGCTGCTCCCGGTCTGTGCCTGGGCATGCGGTCGTTTCTTCCGGTTGCGCCCCCCGATCCCCACGATTCTGGCGGCTGCCACGCTGCCGTTCCTCTTTGACTACACGTTCACCATTTACGGTGGCAACCTCTTCTCGACGCTCGCCGGCGAGTACGCCTTCTCGTTCAGCCTGTCTCTGGCCGTGCTCTTCCTCGGCCTCTTCGCCTGTTCGGTACGGGAGGGCCGGTACCGCGGGTGGGCGGCCGTCGTGCTCGCCGTCTGCGTGCTGTCGCACATCGTGCCCGCCCTGTACGCGTTGGGGGGCGCCGTCATCCTGACGGTCCTCGAGCTGCTCCCGGCCCGGTGGGGGATCGCCGACTCCCAGCTCCTGGTCCGGCACGGTCATCGAGCGCTGGAGCAGGTCCCGCGGGCACGCACGTTGTGGTGGGCGGGCTCCACCGTGGGCATCGGGTTGCTGCTGTCGGGATGGTGGCTGGTCCCCTTCGGGCTGGAGCACGCCTATTCGACGTCGATGGGCTACACCAACGTGGAAGGTTGGGCCCAGTATTTCCGCGAGGCCGACACCTGGGCGCTCGTCGTGGCCGGCATCGGAGCCGTGTCGGCGTTCCTGATCCGTAGCCGGTTCGGCATCACCGTGACGGTGCTGGGCATCGTCTCGGCGCTCGCCACCGCGCTCGATCCACAAGGGAGCCTGTACAACGTCCGCCTTCTCCCGCTGTGGTTCATCTCCGTGTACCTGATGGCAGCCTGGACCTTCGGCACGGCGTGCATCGTCGTCGCCCAGGCGTGGCGCCGGATGAGGTCCGAGCGCTGGGCGGCCCAGGCCGAGACGCCGCCATGGGTCGAGGGGCCACCGCTCCCGCGGTCGGGGGAGGAGCAGCCGACGCCCGGTGAGGCCGCTGCCGACCCGGGCTACCTCTTCACGCCTCGGCGCCCACCCGCACCGCGTTGGGCCCCGGCGGCGGTGAGCGGTGCGGTCCTCGGCCTGCTCGGTGTCCTCCTCGTCGTCGTCCCGCCCTTCGTCGTGCAGCCGTCATCGTTGGTGCACACGGGGCCCAATGAGGTCACGAACTGGTCGGCCTTCAACTACGAGGGCTACGAGGGGCAGGCGTCGTACCCGGAGTACCGGTCCATCATGCAGACCATGGAGGCGGTCAGCAGGCGCTACGGGTGCGGCCGCGCGATGTGGGAGTACAGCGCCAGCGAGAACCGGTTCGGCACGCCCGAAGCGCTCATGCTGTTGCCGTACTGGACGAACGGGTGCATCGACTCCATGGAGGGACTGCTGTTCGAGTCCTCGGCCACGACGCCCTACCACTTCCTCGATCAGGCCGAGCTCTCCGAGTCCCCGTCCGATCCGGAGGTGGGGCTTCCGTACGGCCCGCTCGACGTGACGCGTGGCGTCCAGCACCTCCAACTGCTCGGGGTCAAGTACTTCATGGCCGAGACCACAGTGGTGGAGCAGGAGGCCGACGTGGACCCGGACCTCAAGCTCGTCGCCACTACCGGGCCGTGGACGTACGACTACGACGGAGCCGAGGCCCACACGACGTGGGACATCTACGTCGTGAAGGACTCCGCGCTGGTCACGCCGTTGCGCAACGACCCCGTTGTCCTCTCCGGGGTGAAGCCATCGCCCTCCAGCTGGCTGGACCCGTCGGTGGCCTGGTACGACGACCCGGCGCGGTGGGACGTCGAGCTCGCGCAGAGTGGTCCGCCGTCGTGGCCCCGCACCTCGGTGAGCGACATCCGCCCGACCGTCGAGCACGTCGCGACGACCAGCGTGACGGCGGTGTCCCAGACCGACTCGTCCATCAGCTTCCACGTGTCGCGGGTGGGCACGCCGGTGCTGGTCAAGGTCTCCTATTTCCCCAACTGGAGCGCCAGCGGCGCAGACGGCCCATGGCGTGTCACGCCCAATCTCATGGTCGTGGTGCCGACGAGCCATGACGTCACGCTCACCTACGGGCGCTCCGCGGCGGACGACATCGGACAGTCGGCGACGCTGGTCGGTGTCGTGGCTCTGGTCGTGCTGTTCGTGGTGCCCTCGGTCCGACGGTGGAGGCTCAGAACGAGGGCTTGATCGGGCACCATCGCGCCGTCCAGGACCGCCCGCCCTCGGCCTCGCTTGGAATTGCCGCCCCCGGCCCGGGTGATGAGACAAAAGCAACAAAATCTGTCTAATATGTTCCATAATGACGGCGACGCTGCAGGACGCCACCCCGGGCGCCGGCCTGGACGCGTCCCCGGTCCGCTCCTTCAGCCCGACGGAGGAACGGATCCTCGTCGCCGCTCTGGGCCTGATCGGCCGACGCGGCGTCAAGCGGCTCGGCATGCAGGAGATCGCGGAGTCGGCGGGGGTCTCGCGCGGCACCCTGTACCGCTATTTCCCGAGCAAGGACCAGGTGCTGCTCGGCGCCGCCGCCTATGACGAGCGTCGTTTCAGCACGGGGCTCGACGAGGTCCTGGCGACGACCCGGGCTCCTGAGGACCGGATCGGCGCGTTCATGGCCTACGCCTTCGACTTCATACGGTCCCACCCGTGCCGCCCGCTCTTCGAGTCCGAGCCGGGTTTCGTCATGGGCTACCTGTTGGAGCACCTGCCGTCGCTGCGCGGGGAGCTCGTGCTGCGGCTGGGCGACGCCTTCGACACCGTGCCCGCCGTGGCCGCCGGGGCGCTCGACCGTGAACAGCTCGTGGACGTCGTCGTCCGCCTGTTCGCCGCCAGCTGGATCATCCCCGAGTCAGACGATGCCTCACTCGTCCAGTCCATCAACCGCATCCTTCAGATCGCGCACGAGTAGCAGGGAGTACACATGGAAACCGAAACCACGACGACCGCGGACGAGGGCAACCCGCTCAACGGCATGGATCCCGAAATGGCGGCGCACCCGCAGCCCGTGTTCAAACTGATGCGCGACGACATGCCGGTCATGGAGGTGGAAATGGGCTCCGGTCGTGGCGTGCTGCTGACGCGCAAGGCGGAGATCGACGAGGCACTGCGCCACCCCGAGATCTTCTCCTCCAACATGGATGCCGTGGACCTCAAGAACAAGCGGCCCATGATCCCGCTGCAAATCGACCCTCCGGACCACAAGAAGTTCCGCAAGCTCCTCGACCCCCTCTTCGCCCCGCGCAAGATGGCCCTTCTCGACGACGAGGTCTCGGCGCTCGTCAACCACCTCATCGACGGCTTCATCGACCGTGGTGAGGTGGACTTCGCCAAGGAGTTCTCCATCCCCTTCCCTTCGCAGGTGTTCCTGACCCTCCTGGGCCTTCCCCTCGACGAGCTCGACCGGTTCCTCGTCATGAAGGACGGGATCATCCGCCCCGACCACGTGACCGGGAAGCCGTACGGGTCCCAGGCGGTGCACGACTACCAGCAGAAGGTCGCTGACTCCGTCTACGACTACTTCGAGGAGGTCCTCGACCAGCGCGAGGTGGAGCGGCGCAGTGACCTGCTCTCGCACTTCCTCGATGCGGAGGTCGAAGGTGACCGTCTGAGCCGCGAGGACATCCTCGACATCTGCTTCCTGTTCCTGATCGCCGGGCTCGACACCGTCACGGCCACACTCGACTGCATGTTCTCCTTCCTGGCCCAGCACCCCGAACACCGCCGCCAGATCGTCGAGAGCCCGGAGGTGATCCCCAATGCGATCGAAGAGCTCCTGCGCTGGGAGACACCGGTCATGGGCGTCGCCAGGGTGGCAGTGGAGGAGACCGAGCTCGGCGGGTGCCCCGTGCATGCGGGGGACGCTGTCATGATCATGCTCGGGTCGGCGAACACCGACGAGACCGAATTCCCCGACGCCAACCAGGTGAGCTTCAATCGGGAGGTCAATCGCCACATCGCCTTCGGTGGCGGCATCCACCGCTGCCTGGGATCGAACCTGGCCCGGCTCGAGCTGCGGGTCGCGCTGCGGGAATGGCACAAGCGGATACCCGAGTACGAGGTGGAGCCTGGCCACACCCTCGTCTACACGCCCTCCATCCGCTCCATCGAGCACTTCCCGATGCGCTTCACGGCATCGGCGTAACCACCTCGGAGCTGCGCCGCCCCCCGTCACCGACGTGCTCGGTCCAGCGGCCATGGTGCCAGTAGCGCTGCTCGTGGCGTCCCGAGGGATCGGGGTACCAGCCTGAAGGAGCGGCATCGCCGGCACCTTCGGACGCGGCGGGCGAGCGTTGGTGCCGCAGCCGGGCCACCCGGCTCAGCTCGGACAGCTCATCGACGAGCCGGTCCGCCTCTGCCACCTCCCGGTCCCTGAACTCGGCCCGCGCCCGCTTCCCGGCCACGTCGACGTGGACGGTGGCCAGCCCGAGTGGTCGCTGCAGCGGGCCCTGGACGAGCCGGACGCTCTGTGACTTCTCGAGTGGGACCCAGGTCGTCGCCCGGTTGATCCTTCCCGTCACGCACACTGCGTGGGCGCCGTCGTAGCCGGCGGAGAGGAAGTGGAAGCTCAGCGGCGCCTTGAGCTTGGCCCGCCGCGGTGGTGGCGTCCGTTCCGGATCGGGAGCACCCAGGAGGCGGGCCAGCAGGTGCCAGGAGTCCTGTTGCGAGCCGACGGGGAGCAGCGCCTTGCGCACGACGGCGGTGCCCTCACCGCGTTGGTTGCGTGCCGTCGCCCCGGCGATGTCCACCTCGAGGCGGCACCACCCGAAGGGCCGCCAGAGGAGGGGCTCCACCTGGCGCACGGCCTGGATCCTTCCGTAGGGGACGGTCTCGGAGATCGTCTGCAGCAGCCCGCGCCGTATGCGGACCCCCTCGGGCCCCTCCACCGCGATGAAGGCGTACTGGCCCGAGAGCCTCCGCCAGATCACGCCGGCGAAGCTCAGGAGGTAGACGGCCAGGAAGCCGGCCACGGCTGCCGCCGTCCTGGGCTCGAACTCGTCGAGCACGGCCAGGGTGGCGATGGTGCCGATCAAGATGATGCTCACGAGCGAGAGCAGGACCGAGCCGAGCAGGCGACCCGTCGTCACCATGGCCATGGGGAGGCCGGTGTTGCTCGACACCGCCACGTCGGGGTCGTGGTGGCCGGCCAGCAGCGCCAGCCGGAGCTCGGCTGCCTGCGCCTCGGCCAGGTAGGCGAGCTTGCCGTCGGTCGATCCCGATCCGGCCACACGGATGCGCAGCTCCGACACGCCGAGGATGCGGGCGAGCAGGGGGCGGACGATGTCGACCGCCTGGATGCGGGCCAGTGGGAGCCGGCGCGAGTCCTTCCTGATGAGGCCGGTCTCTATCCGCAGCGTGTCCCCCTCGAAGCGCCAGCGGGTGACCATCCAGTGCACGTAGCCGTACACGGCGGAGGCCAGTGTGAGCACGACCAGGTAGTCGGTCTCGGCGCGCCCGTTCTCCGCCTTCGAGTGGACGGTGGAGACGAGGAACAGCAGGACCAGGGCCGGCACGAGTCGCCCCACGCGCGCCACCGGCGAGAGCGGATGGAGGCGTTGCCACCCTTCGTCGGAAGCCTCTGCGTCTGGGTGCCCGGTCGTCACATGCCCGCCGCCATCGACTCGCCCAGCTCGGTCAGCCGGTCCCGAAGCCGCGCCGCCTCGGCGACCTCGAGGCCGGGGATGCGGGCGTCGCTGGCCGCGGCCGCCGTGTGCAGCTTGACCGTCGACAGGTGGAAGAGCCGCTCAATGGGGCCCGCGGTCACCTCGACGAACTGCATCCTGCCGTAGGGCACCACGGACAGCCGCTGCACCATGACGCCGCGGGCCACGAGGAGATCCTCGTGTCGTTCCTGGTAGCGCCAGGCCCGGTAACGGCGACGGACGAACCACGAGAACGCGGCGCCGAGCACCAGCACGACGACGACGCTGACGAGTCCGGCCGTCGACCCCTCGGCGGCGAGGAAGACGAGGCCGAAGAACGCGGCCAGCAGCGCGGTCATCGTACCCACCTCGGCGCGCCGCATCCGCCACAGCCCCGGCGAAGGGCGGAGCCAGGCCGGTTCCTCCGACACGGTCATGATGAAACGTTACGGGGACCGGCACCGGCGTAGGGTGGCAATTGTGCCTGAGTTGCGCGGCTCTCGGACGAGGCGGTTGGCCATGGCCCTCGAGCCCGTCGCCGGCCAGGTGTACTTCTCCCCCGAATGCCACGCTGCCTATGCCGAGCTCGGGTTCTCGCCCAGCCCGGGCAGCACCGCGGGCGGCGTGCGGCTGCCGGACGGCCCGGCCTACTTCACGAGCCGCGGCTCGGTGATGGGGCAGGTCCCCGGCCAGGTCGTCGCGGCCGCTTTCGCGGTGTTCAATCCCGACGCCGTCGTGCCGTCGGTCGAGCTCGGGTGGTCCAAGGTGGATGCGCCCGCCATCTGCGCCGCTCGGACCAGGGGAGCGGTGGACCAGCTGGTGCGCGTCCTCGGTGCCGAGCCCGAGGGACTGCGGCGCGCGACGGAGTTGCTGGCCGACGCGGCGGCGCCCCTGCGGCCCGAGGGCAAGCCCCTCTTCGCCGGCCTCCTCAGCCTCGGCCTGCCGGGCGACCCGATGGGCGACCTGTGGCGCCTGGCCGACATGCTGCGCGAGTACCGGGGCGACGCGCACACCGCGGCCTGGACGTCGGCCGGCCTCGACGCCACGGAGATCGGTCTGCTGACCGAGCTCTACTGGGGTCTCCCCTTGCGCAGCTACATCCGTACGCGCGCCTGGTCCGACGCGCAGCTCGACGAGGCCGAGGCCCGTCTCGAGGCGAGGGGACTGGTCGCCGGGGGAGGGCTCACCGGCGCCGGGCGCGTGCTGCGGGAGTCGGTCGAGGTGGCCACCGACGCCCAGTGCGAGGTGATGGTCGACTCGCTCGGCCGTCGTTTCGACGACCTCATGGAGATGCTGATCCCATGGGGTCGGGCCGTGAGCGAGGCCGGCGGCTACCCGAGTCAGGGCCCGCACGACCTGGCACCGCTGCGCTGATCCCTAGTAGAGGGGCGACCAGGCCGCGCTCCGAAGGAGTCGGCTCTCCCACTGGTCGCGCACGCTGAGGGCATCGTGCATCCACGTGCCGGGCGCGGAGGCGGACGGCGGCAGGTCGTTCCCCAGCATCCAGAGCAGCGCCTTGTGGTTGACCACCCGTTGCCACAGGATCACCTCGGTGGTGCGGTGGGTGCCGTACGCGGGTTGGAAGGCAGCCTCGAGCTCGATGATGCCGGTGCCCTCCCGCTTCTGGGAGCCCAGCGTGCCTTCCGCATACAGGGTGCCCGCCTTGTCGAGATAGGCCTGCAGCCCACCGGGAAAGGGCCAGGCGGTGTCCTCCATGAAGAGGCTGTTCTCGTGCGTGGCCCCGTCGGTCGGGACACCGGCCAGGTCGATGTCCTGCAGCGGCGACCACGGCACCGGGGTCACGATCTTGGCCTCGTGGGCGTGGCGTATCGCGTCGACCTCGGCCGACCAGGCGGCCAGGTCTCCGACGCGCACTCGCTCGGACAGCTCGCCCCAGGCGGCGGCGTCACGGCAGCCGGTGACAGTGACGATGGTGTAGGCGGGCCCGCTCCCGTGCGCCACACGGAGGAACCAGAGCAGGCGGCTGCCGTCGCTCTGCGCCAGGGCGGGGATCAGCTGATCGCGGTACGCCTCGTCGAACTCGTCCTCTCGGGCGCCGGCGACGCGGTGGACTTCGTGGAGCAACAGCATGGTGGGACCCCCCTGTGGTCGGTGTGTCGGTCGGTTCGGTGTGATGGGCGTCGGTCGGGTGCAGGTTCCTCTGTGGTACGCCTCAGCGTGTGGTGCAGATCCCGCCGTCGACGGGGATGATGGCGCCGGTCAGGTAGGCCCCCGCCCGCGACGCCAGGTAGATGGCGGCGCCGGCCATGTCGTCGGGCCGCCCGATGCGCTTGAGCGGCGCACCCGCCTCGATCTGGTCGCGGAAGGCATCGAGCGTCGCCGCCATCATCTTGGACTCGAAGGGGCCGGGAGCGATCGCGTTCACGGTGATGGTCGGGGCGAGTCGCTTGGCGAGGTGGCGGGTCATCTGGTGCACCGCCGCCTTGGACGCGGAATACGAATACGTCTCGAGCGCAGGCACGCTGATGCCGTCAATGGAACCGATGTTGACGACACGGGCGGGCTCCTCCTGGGTCCCGGCCTTCTCCAGGAGGGGGACCAGGAACCTGGTCAGGTGGAAGACACCCTTGACGTTGAGGGCGAGGACCCGTTCGAACGCGGCCTCGTCGAAGTCGGCCAGGGGAGCGCCCCAGGTGGCCCCGGCGTTGTTGACCAGGATGTCGAGCTTGTCGACGCGTGACGCCATCTCGTCGGCCAGGCGGCGGCACTCCGGCTCCGACGACAGGTCTGCCGGGACCGCGAAGCAGGATCCCTTCTGCGAGAGCTCGGCGGCGACCTGCTCGCACACCTCCACCTTGCGCGACGAGATGTACACCGTCACGCCGGCGTCGACGTAGCCCTCGGCGATCATCCGCCCGATGCCACGGCTGCCGCCGGTGACGAGCGCCGTCTTGCCTGCGATGTCGAAGAGGTCTGACGCCGTCATCGGCCCATTGTTGCCGTTGCTCTCACGGGACGGCCAGCGCGACTGCGCTGCGCACCATGACGCCGGCCCCGACCCGGAGCGAGGCGTCCTCCACGGAGAAGGTCGGGCTGTGGTGCATGCCGCTCGAGCCGTCCTCCGAGGCGCCCCCGACGAAGAAGTAGCAACCGGGCAGGTGGTTGAGGAATTCACTCACGTCGTCGCTGGGGGACGAGGGCGGCATGCGGAGCACCTGCTCGGCGCCCAGAGCGATGCGGGCCTCGGCCTCCACCAGGTCCACCACCGCCGGATCGTTCACCACGGCCGGGGTGTGCTCGGGTACGTCGAGCGCGATCTGCACCCCCTGGGCGTCCGCGACAGATGCGCAGAGCCCGCGCAGCCGGTCGAAGGCCACGGCGCGCTGGTCCGCTGTGAACGTCCGCAGGGTGCCCGTGACCCTGGCGGAGGTGGGGACGACGTTGACGGCGGTTCCCGCGTTGAGCGTCCCGGCGCTGCACACGCAGTTGGCACCCTCGAACGACAGCCCGTCGGCCACCTCGCTCAGCCCGCTGACCAGCTCGGCAGTGGCCCGGATGACGTCGCCCTGGCCGGTCGGGATGGCACCGTGGCCGCCCGGCCCCGTCAGCGTGATGCGCAGCGAGTGCGCCTCGGACATGCTCACGCCGCTCCGCAGCGCCACCAGGCCGGTGGGGATCTGCGAGGTCACGTGGAACCCCACCAGTCGTGACCCCTCCATCACCGTGAGCGCGCCGCGCTCGACCATCTTCTTGGCCCCGCAGAGCGCCTCCTCCCCCGGCTGGAAGAGGAACACGAAGCGCCCGGGCAGGTCCTCGCGCCGCGAGGCCAGCACGGTGGCGGCGCCGAGGAGGGCGGCGACGTGGACGTCATGGCCGCAGGCGTGCATGACGCCCTCGATCTCGGAGTGGCCCGGGCGCGCCGGGTCCTCCCGGACCGGAAGCGCGTCGATGTCGGCCCGCAGCACGACGCTGCGTCCCGGCCGGCCTCCCTCCATGGCGAAGATCCCGCCCGTCTCGGTGACCCGGACGGCCTCGGGGATCGCGAGCGCAGCCATGTGGTCCCGGATGAGGCCGGTGGTGTGGTGCTCGGCGAAGGCCAGCTCGGGCCGGCGGTGGATCTCGCGCCGGAGGTCCACCATCTCGTCGTAGACAGCGTCGCCGGGCGACTTCCCGAGCAGGTCGCTCATGTCAGCGCCCGAGCAGGTCGCGGGCGATGTGGGTCACCTGGATCTCGTCCGTGCCGGCGTAGATCTGGAACACCTTGGCGTCGCGGGCCAGCTGCTCCACCCGGAACTCCGACATGTACCCGTTGCCGCCGAAGAGCTGCACCGCTTCCATGGCGACCTCGGAAGCCGCCTGGGCCGAGTACAGCTTCATCGCCGATGCCTCGGCCAAGGTGAGGCTCTTGCCCGCCGAGCTCATCTCGATGTGCCGGAAGACGAGGTTCTCGACATTGAGCCGGGCGATCTCCATGCGGGCGAGCTTCAGCTGAATGAGCTGGAACTCGGCGATCGGCCGCTCCCACAGCAGCCGGTCCTTGGCGTACTGCACGGAGAGCTTGAGGCACTCCTCTATGAGGCCGAGCGACATGGCGGCGACACCGGCCCGCTCGGTGACGAAGTTGCCCTTGGCGCTCTCGCGGCCCTCGCTCCCGCCGGGCGACCCCTCGGTCTCCCCGAGCAACCGGTCCCGGCCCGCCCGCACGTCGGAGAGGAACAGCTCGCCGGTCGGCGACGAGTGCAGGCCCATTTTGCGGAAGGGCTTGGACTGCTCGAGCCCGGGCATGCCGCGGTCGAGGATGAACGTGAGGACCGGGCGTTGGCGCAGTGGCGTATCGCTTCCGTCGTCGAGCTTGGCGTAGAAGACGATGGTGTCGGCGTAGGGGCCGTTCGTGATGAACGTCTTGTTGCCGCTGATGACGTACTCGTCGCCGTCGCGAAGGGCCGTCGCCTTCATCCCCCCGAGGGCGTCGGAGCCCGAGTCCGGTTCGGTGATGGCCCAGGCGCCGATTTTCTCCAGCGTCAGGAGGTCGAGACCCCAACGCTCCATTTGGGCGGGGGTCCCGCTCTTCATGATGGTGCCCGCCGCCAGCCCGGTGCTGACCCCGAGCGCCGTCACGATGCCGGGGCAGTAGTGGCAGAGCTCAATGATCGGGATGAGCGTCAGTGCGGCGTTGCCGCCGCCCTCGGACCGCTCGGCGGGCAGGTTCCCCGACGTCCTGCGCTCGAGCGCCCGCTTGAAGGAGTCCCGCGCCATGACGTCCAGCCCGAAGGTCCGGTAGAGCTTGCGGATCACCTCGTAGGGCGGGGTGTCGCCGTGCTCGAGCTCCTCGACGTTCGGCTTGACCTCTTCTTCGACGAAGCGCCGCACCGTGTCGCGGATCGCCAGCTGCTCCTCTGACCACTCGTACATGACGTGCCTCCCAGTGACTCGGGTGAGCCCCCCGCCGCACCGACCCTACAGGGCCGTGTCCTCGGTGATCCGCCCCGCCTACCTCCTGGGCAGCGTGAGGTCGGGCTCGGGCCGGGCCGGACGGGGTCGCCGCCGGCGCACCGAACCCCGTGCGCTCTCCGCGTGCCGCTGGGTGCGGGCGACGACGATGCGGCTGGCAACGAGGAGGAGGAGGACGATGACGACGAGGATCAGCGCGGCGTCGAAGGCCAGGTAGTGGTACTGGGTTTCGGGGGCGTTGTAGTAGCTGTACACGACGTAGGTGAGGTACGGGAACTGGGCCTGCGTCAGGGAATGCGGAAGGGTGGGGGCGAAGCCGGCCGTGTAGATGAGCGGTGCCGTCTCGCCGCACGCGATGGCCAGCGCGAGCAGCAGACCGGTGACGATGCCGGGCAGCGCGCTCTTGAGGACCACCTTGCGCAGGCCGTAGCCCATCGACATGCCGAGGGCCTCGGCCCCCTCCCGGTAGCCCGTGGGTACCTGGCGGAGGGAGTTCTCGGTCGTCTTGGCGATGTAGGGGATGACCATGATGGACAGGATGATCAGTGCGGCCAGGAGCGAGAAGCCCCAGTGCAGGCCCACGACGAGCGCTGTGTAGCCGACGTAGCCCAGCACGATCGAGGGGAAGCCCGCCAGGATGTCGGAAGAGGTACGCAAAAAGCCCCCGCTGGCCTTTCCGCTCCGCTTGTGTGGCCTTGCCAGCTCGGCAAGGTGGATGCCGGCCAGCACACCGATGGTGCCGGCAATGAGGAAGACGCCCAGCATGAGGATCAGGGTGCCCAGGATCTGGTCGCGCAGCCCTCCCCCGGTCGGCGTGAGCTTGGTCCACAGGACGCTCCATTGCCAATGGGGCGCCGCGTGTGCCAGGACGCTGATCAGCAGCCAGGCCGCTGGGCCCATGATGAGGAGGAGTGCCACGTAGGTCAGGATCCGCCAGGTGATCGTCGAGATGCGACGGCGCCTCGTGGAGGGCCCGGGGGCCAACATCGTCGTCACGCTCCCCCCACGGGCGCCCCGATGCGGCCGGTGCGGCGGATGATGACCCGGGCCACCAGGTTGACCCCGACCGAGATCACCGCCAGCACGAGCGCCAGTTCGGCCAGGGTGGCCACCGCGAATCCGGTTCCGTCGGTCAGCGCTCCGTCGAGCTGGGTGAGGATCGTGGCCGCCACGGTGGTGAACGGCTGGTAGATGTTGACCGGGATGCGCAGCGCGGCGCCGCCGATCATGGCGACGGCGATCGTCTCTCCGAGCGCCCGCCCGAGGCCTAGGACGGTGGCGCCGATGATGCCCGAGCGCACCCAAGGGAGGGTGATCTTGTTGGCCACCTCCCAATCGGTCATGCCGAGGGCCGATCCCCCCTCTTTCGGGAGCGGCGGCACCTGCTGGAACAGGTCGCGGGTGGTCGAGGTGATGATCGGCACGATCATCAGCGCCAGCACGATGCCTGCCGAGAGCAGCCCTTCGCCCGAGCCCACGGGGTTGCGGAAGTAGCGCAGCACCGGCACATTGGGCGCGTTGTCGGCGATGATCGGGTAGACGTGCTTGGCCAGCCAGGGGCCGAAGGTCAGGATGCCCCACAACCCGATGACCACGCTCGGGATGCCCGCCAGGATCTCGACGGCGAAACCGAGCGGTCGGGAGATCCACGTCGGGAGACGCTCGGTCAACGCGAAGGCCGCTCCGACGGAGAGCGGGAGAGCGATGACGATGGCGATGAGCGACGACGCCAGCGTGCCCCACAGGATGGCCAAGGCGCCGAACTGGGCACCCTGTGGGTGGGCTACGCCGTCGGTGTGGACGACGGCGCCGTAGCCGTTTCCGTAGGTCCAGGTCCTGCCGTAGAGGAAGTACCAGCCGTTGACCCGAATCGCCGGCCACGCCTTGACGGCGAGGACCGTGACGGCGAAGACGAGCGCGGCGAGCGGTAGGACGACGGCGACCCATGCCGACCCGCGCCACGCGCGCTCCTCGTGGCGCCGGAAGAAGCTCGCGACCCGTCTCGGAAGCGGAGGCTTGCCGACCGAGTCCGCCTGCGGCGGGGGGGGGGTGGGGGCCCCCCCCCCCCCCCCC
>JBKQUM010000107.1:0-55329 GCA_052140165.1 Acidimicrobiales bacterium | reverse complement strand
AACCCGACTGGGTCTGCTTCAGCGAGGACGTCCTCACCCTGGCCACCCAGTGCGCCACCCACTGGGACGCCCTGGCCCACAGCAGCTACGGCGGCGTCATCTACAACGGCTACCCGGCGGGCAGCGTCACGACCGACGGCGCCACCCGGTGCGGCATCCACCGGCTCACCACGGTGGTCAGCCGCGGCATCCTGCTCGACGTGGCCCGCGCCCTCGGACGCGAGGTGCTCGAGCCGGGGTATCCCATCATGCCCGCCGACCTCGACGCGGCCTGCGCGCTCGCCGGCGCCACCGTCGAGCCGGGCGACATCCTGCTCGTGCGCACCGGTCAGATGGTGCATCTCGCCCCGGACCGGCGCGACCTGTCGGCGTACACCTTCCCGTCCCCCGGGCTCACCATCGCGACGGCCGAGTGGTTCCGGGCCCGCGACGTGGCCGCCGTCGCCACCGACACGCTCCCCTTCGAGGTCATCCCCTGCCAGCGCGAGGACGCCTACCTCCCCGTCCACCTGCTGCACCTGGTGGAGATGGGCATGACCCAGGGGCAGAACTGGGTGCTCGACGCGCTGGCCGAGGACTGCGCAGCGGACGGCCGCTACACGTTCCTGCTCGACGCCACGCCGCTGCCGCTGACCGAGGGGCTCGGCTCGCCCCTCAACCCGCTCGCGCTCAAGTAGCGCCGCGCCGCCGCGCCGCGGCGCCGCCCAGCACCGGCCCGGCCCGCGGCCTCGTCGTCTCACGCGGCGGGATCGCGGCCGGGGGCGCCGGCCGACCCGTGACCGCCCAGTGCAGCATGCGGGCCTGGGTGTCGATGAGATTGCGGGTCCTGATGCCCCAGAACTCGAAGCCGTAGCGGTGCGCCGACACGCTGGCGAACATGGCCACCAGCGTCCCGGCCACGGCCATCGGGTCGGCGCCCGCGGGCGAGGACGTGGCCGCCCCCGGGCCCCCCTCGGGCGACGGCGACGCGCTGGCGATGACCTGGGCCAGGGCCACGGTCACGGCGTTGAGCGCCCGCACCCGGATGCCGCGGAGCTGTGCGTCACCTTCTTCGGTCGCCAGGTCGACCACGCGGAAGACGGCGCGGTTGTCCTCCCAGTAGTCGAGGAACCCCTCGGTGACCGCCAGCGCGGTGTCCCAGCTCGCCCGCTCGGACCAGTCACCCCCGACCAGGTCGGCCAACTGGGCGGCTTGGTCGACCATCCCCTCGGCCAACACCCGGATGGCCTGCTCCACGTTGCCGAAGTACTGGTAGAAGGTCGCCGGCGACGTGCTCGCCTGCCGTGCGATGTCGGTGACCTTCACCGACCGCCACGAGGTGGTCGTGAGGAGCTCCACCGTGGCATTCAGGAGCCGTTGGCGGGTCCGGCGCCCGCGTTCGCCGGGCACCCGCCCGTCGGTCGTGGCCACCTGCTCGGCGTACACACCCAGGGCGACGATGGCCGCCTCCGGCCCGGGACCCCGTCCTGGCATGCCACGCCAGCGTAGTGGCCCCGTTCCCGAAGACCCAGGTGGCGGTGCGGATACGCTGTCGGGATGCAGCAGACGGTGGCCCGCCCGCTCACCCGCGCGCAGCAGGCCCGGCGTCAGCGCGTGATCGACGCCGCCATGGCCCTCGGGCTCGAAGGCGGGTACGAGGCGGTGCAGATGCGGGACGTGGCCGCCCGCGCCGACGTCGCCATGGGCACGGTGTACCGCTACTTCACCAGCAAGGACCACCTCCTGGCGGCAACGCTCGTGCACTGGGTCGAGATGCTCGACGCGCGGATCGGGCAACACCCGCCCCGGGGGGCGCACCCCGCCGACCGCGTCCTCGAGGTCCTCGACCGTGCGCTGCGCGCCATGGGCCGCCAGCCCAAGCTGGTCGCCGCGGTGTTCACCTCCCTGTCCTCGCCCGACCCGGGCGCCGTCGGCTGCCAGCAGCAGATCACGCTGCTGATGGAGGGGATCATCTCGCGGGCGATGGGCGAGCCCGACATCCCCGACATGTCGGACCGGGCCCGGATGATCGGCCATGTCTGGTACTCGGCGCTGGTCGGATGGATCAACGGGTGGTCCACGATGACCAGGGTCTACGACGAGCTGGCGGTATCGGTCCGGTTGCTCCTCCCCGACGAGCTCGTCGAGCGCCGCGCCCCGGCCTGAACCGACCGGACGCACCGGGGCGCCCGGGCTAACGTCGCCCCGATGACCGCCGGCGCCCCCACCCGCGGCCGGCCCCTCGAGTTCAGCGGCCTGTCCAAGCACTTCGGACCCGTCCTCGCCGTCGACGACCTCTCGTTCACGGTCGAACCGGGGCGGGTCACCGGGTTCCTCGGCCCCAACGGATCGGGCAAGACGACGACCCTGCGCATGCTGCTCGGGCTCGTCCACCCCTCCGCCGGGACGGCCACCATCGGGGGCCGCAACTACTGGGACCTCGACAACCCGTCGGACACGGTGGGCGCCGTGCTCGAGGCGACCAGCTTCCACCCGGCGCGGCGCGCCCGGACGCACCTGGTCATGGCGGCCCGGGCCGGCGGCCACGACGACGCGCGGGCCGACGAGGTGCTCGAGCTGGTCGGCCTCACGGGTGACGCCAAGCGCAAGGTGGGCGGCTTCTCCATGGGCATGCGCCAGCGGCTCGAGCTGGCCACCGCGCTCATCGGCGACCCCGACGTCCTCATCCTCGACGAGCCCTCCAACGGCCTCGACCCCCAGGGCATCGCGTGGCTGCGCGACTTCATGCGCTACCTCGCCGGCGAGGGCCGCACCGTGCTGGTGTCCTCCCACCTGCTGTCCGAGATGGCCCAGACCATCGACGACGCCGTCATCGTGTCCTTCGGCCAGCTCAAGGCGCAGGGCACGCTCGAGCAGATCACCTCCAACCTGACCGGCGTGGTGATGCGGGCCCGCACGCCCGAGGCGGACCGGCTCTGCGGCGTGCTCACCGGGGCCCACGTCGCGT
Source organism: Acidimicrobiales bacterium (assembly GCA_052140165.1). GTDB lineage: Bacteria > Actinomycetota > Acidimicrobiia > Acidimicrobiales > RAAP-2 > Bog-473. The sequence goes on along the minus strand of JBKQUM010000107.1, from coordinate 52,382 downwards.
TCCGCCGCCTCAGCCACGACGAGGTGGCGATGGACGGCGTCACGCCCGAACAGGTCGGGCCACTGCTGGCGACGAACCAGATCGTGCTCTACGAGCTGACCCAGGAGGGCGCCGACCTCGAGTCGGTCTTCCTCTCCCTCACCGCCGGACTCGGCTTCGGCGACGTGGCGGCGCACGAATGATCAACTCCATCCGGGCCGAGCTGATCAAGATGCGGACGATGCCCGGCGTGTGGGTCACCTTCGGCCTCGCCTTCCCTCTCGCCGTCCTCGTGATCCTCGGCGTGCTCGCCGGCGCGGGCGGCTTCCCGGGTCACACCTTCTACTTCGTGCAGACGCTGCGCCAGCGGCGTGAGCTCCTGGGCGCGGGGTACTTCGGCATTGAGGTCCTGGCGCCGATCATGGGCGTGCTGTGCGTGACCGGCGAGTACCGGCACAAGACCATCACGACGACGCTGGTGCTCACGCCGGTGCGCACGCGGGTGCTGGCAGCCAAGGTGGCCGTCACCGCCCTGTGGTCCGTCTTCCTCGTCCTGCTCACGCTGGTCGCCGTCGCTGTCGTGGCACTGCCCTGGAACGCCGCCCTGGGCGGCGTCACCTCGGGGGTCACCGACCAGGTCGGGGCCGTCGTGCCCGGCCTCCTCGCCTCCGCCATCCTGCTCGGGCTGTTCGGCCTCGGCTTCGGCACGCTCGTCAAGAACCAGGTGGCGGCCATCCTGCTGACCATCGGGGGGACGCTCATTCTCGAGTCGCTCCTGGTGGCACTGGTCAAGGCCATCCTCCACTACAACCTCAACTGGCTGCCCACCGCGGCGGGCGCCGCGCTGGCCGGCGACATCGCGCGGGGCTTCGGTGGCGGTGGGGGCGGCATGCGCGAGGGCGTGCGCCTCCTCACCTGGTGGCAGGGCGGTCTCGTGATGCTGTTGTGGGGCCTGGTGCCCCTGACCATCGGCTACTACACGACGTTCCGCCGCGACGTCACGTAGCGCCCGCCACGGCCGCCGCCCCCGCGGGGCTCAGCCGCGCAGCACGACCCCCGGGCGGGCGGCAAAGCCCTCCTCGGCGCGCGCGCCGTCGACCCGGATGGGTACCCCGTTCACCAGCGTGTGCGTCATGCCGACCGGCGCGTCGGCGGTGAGGCGCTCGCCGTCGGCCGGGAAGTCGCGCACCCGGCGCAGCGGGCCCGGCGCGACCGTCGCGGGGTCGAAGACGCACAGATCGGCCGCCTTGCCCACCTCGACCGTCCCCCGATCGGCGAGGCCGTAGACGCCGGCGGGCTCGCCGGTCAGCTTGTGGATCGCCCGCTCCAGGGGCATCACGCCCCGGTCGCGCACCCAGTTCCCCAGCAGATCGGTCGAGAAGCAGGCGTCGCAGAGCTGCGACACGTGGGCGCCCGAGTCGGCCAGGCCGAGCAGCACGTTGTCCCGCGGCAGCAGCCACGCGATGGCGTCGGGATCGTCGTTGGCCAGCACCGACCAGAAGCGTGACTCGAGGTCGTCGTCGAGCGAGACGTCGAGCATGACGTCGAGCGGGGTACAGCCCCGCTCCTCGGCGAGGACCGCCACCGGGTGGTCGGCCAGCTCGGGGTGCGAGCGCGACTCGGCCACCGAGATGGACGCCCAGTTGAGCGGGAAGCCGCCGGCCTTCCCGCTGACGTCCTCCCAGGCCGACGCGCGCCAGGCCGGGTCGCGGTAGGCGGCCACGCGCTCGGCCTTCGACTTGCCCATGAGCGCGGCGAAGGTGGGGCGCATGTTCAGCGTGAAGGGCTCGGAGAGGTTCATCTGGAACACCAGTGGCCGGCACGACACCTGGGGCCAGACCTGCACGCCCTCGGCCCAGGCGGCGTCGTGCTCGGCGATCACCTTCTCGTGGTACGGGTAGCCCTTCACCGTGAGCAGGGCCGTCCAGGTGAACGGGCGCCCCACCTCGCGCTGGAGCCGGAACACCTCCTGGTTCGAGAACACCCCGCCGGGGAGCAGCGCCACCACCCCACGGCCGCTCTGCTTCACCGGCTCGAGCAGGGCGCGCAGCTCGGCCAGGTCGGCCACCCGCGACGGCACCGGGCGGCCGCTGTCGCCGTTGTGGGTCGGCGAGGCGCTCGACGCGAAGCCGGCGGCGCCGCCCGCCATGGCATCGGCCACCACCGCCTGCATGAGGGCGATCTCGTCGTCGGTCGCGGCGCGCTCGTACGCGTCCTCACCCATGACGTAGAGCCGCACGGCCGTATGGCCGACGTAGCACGCGTAATTGAGCGCGGTCCCGCGTGCGGCCACCGCGTCCAGGTACTGCGGGAACGTCTCGAACTCGCCCCAGGGCACGCCGGCGGCGAGGGTGTCGAAGCTCATGTCCTCGACGTGCTGGAGCGTGCGCGCCAGCAGGGCCACGCCGTCGGGGCGGATGGGGGCGATGGAGAACCCGCAGTTGCCCGCGACGACGGTCGTCACGCCGTGCGAGGAGGACGGCGTCAGGTCGGGGTCCCAGAACACCTGGGCGTCGTAGTGGGTGTGGATGTCGATGAAGCCCGGGGCGACGACCTGGCCCTCCGCGTCGAGCACTCGTCGCCCCTCGAGCCCCGTCCCGACGCCGGTGATCCGGCCGCCGGTGACGGCGACGTCCGCGGGCTCGCCCACCGTCCCCGTCCCGTCCACCACGGTGCCTCCCCGGATCACGATGTCAGCGCGCATCCACCCATCGTCGCAGCCCCGACGACCCGGTGCACGTGCGTCGCCGGACTGCGGGTGCGGCCAGGGCTGCCGCCGGGGTCGGATACCGTGGGTACGAGGCCCCTGGTGGTTTCCGGGGTAGGTGAGCTGAGCGCCACGTGGGCGCCGGACTGGAGTGTCGGATGGCGGTTCGGTTTTTCAGGTCGAAGGAGTCGAAGGAGGCGCCGCAACCCGAAGACGCCCTGCAGATCGCGGGCGCCATCGTGGCGCCGTCCGACGGCCCCTCACCCGTTCAGCTCGTCGACGCCGGCCACGCCCCCCACGGGCTCGGGGTGGTGCGCGACCAGTTCGCCCGGAAGATCCGCAAGACCCCGACCATCCGGATGGTCCCCAGCTCCATGATGGTGGAGGGACGGCGCCTCCGCTTCGCCGTGTCGGACAACGTCGACGCCTACGGCCCCGACGGCCCGGGGTCCCCGCCCATCTGGGCCGTCAACATTCACGGCTATTTCGCCGGGGGCGGCATGTACTGGCGCGAGAGCGCCCGGCTGGCCGAGCAGCTGGGCTGGCGGGTCATCAACCCGAGCCTGCCCGGCTTCGGCGGCAGCGACCCGCTGGAGTGGCAGGACGTCTCCATGGAGAGCCTCGCCAACCAGATCATGGCGATCATGCACAAGGTCGACGCCGGGCCGGCGGTCCTGCTCGGCCACTCCATGGGGGGTGCCGTGGCGGTGCAGTTCGCCCACGACCATCCGCGTCGCACCCTCGGGGTGATCTACCGCGACGGCGTGAGCACCCCGGCGTGGAAGGAGCGCCACGGTCTCATCCCGACCCTGCTGTCGCCGATCGTCCCCGACGTCGCGCCGATGGTGGACATGATCACCGCGGTGTTCCTCGACCTGCCCGACCTCTTCATCGGCCGCATGTACTCGACGGTGCGCGCCGTGCTGCCCGACATGCGCCAGAACATCCGCACCATGAGCCAGACCATGCCCGTGGGCAGCATGCTCATGTCGGTCGACCAGCGGAGCGAGGTGCGCCACCTGGTGGCCCAGCAGATCCCCATCCTCAACGAATGGGGCTGCTTCGACCGCATCACGCCCGGCCACACCGCGCTGGAGTTCGCCTCCGTCGCCCGCGCGCCCGTGCTGTGGGTGCCCGGGGGCCACAGCTGGATGCTGGCCCGCCCCCAGGGCCAGACCGACATCCTGACCCACCTCGCCCCGGGCCGCGAGTTCGTCGCCGGGTTGGAGAGCCGCCGGCGCCAGCTCAACCCACGCGAGTTCACCCTGCGCGCCGTCAACTGAGCATCGCCGTGAGGGCGGCCCCCGGCGCAGCCTGCCCGGACCCGGTCGAGGACGCCCCGTGATCAGCCGTCTGCTCGAGCCACTGCTCTCCCTGCACGGATGGCAGGCCTACCTGCTGGTCGGCGTGCTCGTCTTCGCCGAGGACTCGGTGATGCTCGGCTTCGTGTTCCCGGGCGAGACGGCGGCGGTCCTGGGCGGCGTGCTGGCCTCCAAGGGCGGCGTGAGCCTCGGCGGCATCCTCGCCGTCGTGGTGGTGTGCGCCATCGTCGGCGACTCGGCGGGCTACGCCATCGGTGATCGCTGGGGCCGCCAGCTCCTGCGGCTCGGTCCCCTGCGCAAGCGCCAGAAGGGCATCGACACCGCGCTGGACCAGCTGAGCCGCCGCGGCGCAGTCGCCGTGTTCGTGGGCCGCTTCTCCGCCTTCCTGCGCGCCGTCGTCCCGGGGCTGGCCGGCATGTCGAAGATGCGCTACCGCATCTTCCTGCCCGCCAATGCGCTGGGCGGCATCTGCTGGGGATTCCTCTACGTCCTCCTCGGCTACTTCGTGGGGGAGCGGGTCGAGAAGGCGACCGGGATCGCGTCCGACATCCTGCTCGCCCTCATCGCCGTCGTCCTCGTGGTGCTCGTGGTGCGCCACCGCCGCAGGGAGAAGCGCGATATCGAGGGGCCCTCGGAGTCCGCCGCACCCGGGAGCGACGCGGCCGGCTGACCGAGGGGGTCAGGCCGGAGGGTCGAGGACCGAGCGGTCCCCGGCGCGCAGTCCGGCGAGCACCCGGGCGAACTCCCCCGCGGCGTCGTCCCCCTGGGCGTCGGTGTCCATCCAGCGCACCGTCGTCGGATCGCTGCGGTCCAGGCCGAAGAGGCCGAAGCGCGGCTCGTAGGTGCCCCACTCGTAGTTGTCGACCAGCGACCAGTGGAGGTAGGCACGCACGGGCACCCCGGCGGCCACGGCGTCGGCCACGGCCCCCAGGTGCTCGCGCACGTAGCGGGGCCTGTCCATGCCGTCCTCCCGGGGCTGCGACCGCCCGTCGCGCACCCGGGTCGCCATGCCGTTCTCCACCACCCACAGCGGGACGCCGGGACGCAGGGCGGACTCGGTGGCACACCAGGAGCGCAGTCCGGCGGGATGCGATTCGGTGTCCCAGAGCGCCCGCCCGAAGGACCAGTCGCGCCCCCCGTCGGCCCGGCGCCGGCCCGGGACGCGGATGGCGTGGCTGGCCACGGGGTCGTACCAGTCGAAGCCGACGGCGTCGAGGGAGCGGGGCCGCGACGATGCGTGCGCCGCTGCCACCGCGCGGCGTGGCGTGGAGCGCCGCGTGAGGCCGCGCAGGCGGGCCCAGGCGGCGCCCCACCCGGGCGCGTGCTCCGAGCCGTAGGGCGTCACGGCGGCGAAGAACCGGCGCAGGGCCGCCTCACCGGCGTGGCGCGGCGGGAACGCGGCGTCGTGGACCGCGCGGCGCTCGTCCACGTAGCGGTCGACGTCGCTCGGGTCGACGCCGGCCTCGCGCAGAGAGAGCAGGTCGAGCAGCATCCGGTCGAGCTCGTAGACCGATGACGAGCTGGTGTTGAGAGTCACCTCGGCGTGGCGCTGCACGCCCGTCACGGCGTCGGCGGCCAGCACGTGCGCGGTGAGCAGGTTGTCGAGGACGCAGAACGCGTCGGAGAGCGCCATGCGCCGGCCGGGCGGGCAGGCGCCCTCGATCCAGCCCATGAGCATCACGATGTTCGGCTCGTTGACCGTCACCCAGCGGTGGCAGTAGGGGGCGAGCGCCTGGGCGACGCGGGCGACGTGGCGGGCGAAGACGTCAGGGGAGCCCGGGCGCAGCCAGAACTCCTCGCCCAGCCACCACGGGTGGGTGAAGTGGTGCAGCGTCACCACGGGCTCGAGGCCCCGTGCCGCGCACATGGCGAGGATCTCGGCGTAGCGCTCCAGCGCGGCGTCGTCGAACGCCCCGGGACGGGGCTCGAGGCGGGCCCACTCCACCGAGAGCCGGAACGCGTTGCAGCCGATGGCGGCGGCCCGGTCCAGCGCCTCGGCCGGATGCCGCCAGAAGTCGCACGCCAGGCCCGAACGCGCCACCCGGCCGGTGGCCTCCCAGCCGGACCAGTTGTTGTGCGGCTCCCCCTCGCCGTTGAAACCGCCCTCGATCTGGTAGCCCGACGTCGCCACGCCGGCGGCGAAGCCCTCGCCGAGCAGGTTCATTCCGACGGCGACCTCAATGGGGTTGCGCGATCGAACGCATGCGCGACAGCGCGGCCGACACGATGTCGACCTCGTCGCGCGCCTGGCGCACCATGGAGCGCACCTGCGGCTCGGTGGCATCGCTCCCTGCCCGCAGTGCGGCCGCCTGGACGTCCCTGGCCGCCCCGATCACCTCGGCCACCTGGTGCCGCACCGCGTCGGCCCGTTCCGTGCCGCGCGGCAAGCGGTGCTCGAGCCGCAGCAGCCCATTGAGCTCCCCGGCCACCGAGCGCAGGGAGCGGCACACCGTCGGCAGCTCGGCCACCGGGGCATCACGGGACTCGGCGTGGGCGACGGCGACCTCGGCATCCTCGACCGCGACCCACATGCGGCGGCGTACCCGGGCCGCCGTGCCCCGGCTGAGCTCCTCCGGCGTGGCCCGCGCCCCGTAGCGCTCCCGGCCCGCCGACAGGACGGCGAACGTGGCCAGGACGCCGCGCGTCGCCACGTGACCCCTGAGCAGCCGCCAGTGCCGGCGCACATAGCTGCGCGCCACCAGGAAGGCGGCGGCGAGCCCGAGCGCGGCCACGAGCCCGGCGATGAGGAGGAATTCCACGACGTGGACCACGAACGTCACCCGACGATCCTACGCGGCGGATTCCGGAACGGGCGGCGGTACCCTTGGCCGATGGAGCCCGAGGCAGCGGAGGGCGGCGGCGAGGCGCCTCCCCCGCCCGGCCCTGCGTGGCAACCCGGGATCCCCTCCCTCCGCGAGCACCTGCCCAGCCTGGTCTTCGGCGCCGCCTTGCCGATCGGCGTCTACTTCCTGGTCCGCCCTCACGTCGGCACCGACGCCACGGCCCTCGTCGTCGCCGGCGGGTTCTCGGTGGCCTGGATCCTCCTGCAGGGCATCCGCCGGCGCACGGTCGACGTCGTCGGCGCCGTGGTGCTCCTCGGCTTCGTCGTCGGCGTCGTCAGCTCGACGCTCCTGGGCGGCAACGCGTACGTGCTGAAGGTCCGGGACGCCTTCTTCACCGCGCTCTTCGGTGTCGCGTGCATCGTCACCCTCTTCACCCACGACCGCCCCGCGCTGTTCTACGTGGGCCGCTACCTCTCCGCCGGGAACGACCCCGACAAGGTGTCCGCCTTCGACCGGCTGCACGATCTGCCGGTCGGGCGCCACACGTTCCGTGTCCTCTCGGTGGTGTGGGGCATCGGCCTCCTCGTCGAGGCGTCGTGCCGCCTGACCCTGGCCGACGTCGTGCCCACGGGGACGTTCCTCGCCATCTCGCCCTTCATCACGGCCAGCGTCATCGGCGGCCTCTTCGCCTTCACCGCGCTCTACAGCAGGCGGGTGCAGCTCGAGGCGGCGGCCCTCGACTCGCGGTTGACGACACGTCCGGCTCCCGAGAGCGACGGCCCGCCCGAGATTCCCCTCCCCTGACGGGCGCCGGTAGCCTCGGCGGCGCACAGGCGCCGACCGACGGCGGGGGCACCAGCGAAGGGAGCACCATGGCTGACGAAGTGCTGCGGGAACGCCGCGGCAACGTGGAGATCCTCACCATCAACCGGCCCGAGGCCCGCAACGCCATCAACGGCGGCGTCAGCCGGGCCATGGCCGCGGCCATGGACGAGTTGGCCGAGGACCCCGACTGCTGGGTGGTCGTCATCACCGGGAGCGGCGACAAGGCGTTCAGCGCCGGCATGGACCTCAAGGCCTTCAGCAGCGGCGAGGGCGGCGACATCATGGGCGCGAGCGGCGGCTTCGGCGGCCTCACCCAGCGCGACTTCCCCAAGCCGCTCATCGCCGCGGTGAACGGCTCCGCTCTGGCGGGTGGCTTCGAGATCATGCTCTCCTGCGATCTCGTGGTGGCGGCCGACCACGCCACCTTCGGGATCCCCGAGGCCAAGCGCGGGTTGATCGCCGGCGCCGGCGGGTTGATCCGGATGCCCAAGCGGCTGCCCATGGCGCTGGCGCTCGAGCTCGCCATGACCGGTGACGCCATTGACGCCGAGCGGGCCTACGCGCTCGGCCTCGTCAACAAGGTCGTGCCCCGCGAGGCGCTGCTGGACGAGGCGGTCGCGCTAGCCGAGCGGATCGCCGCCAACGCACCGCTGGCCGTGCGCTACTCGAAGAGCGTGATGAAGCGTGCCGCCGAGGTGCCCGAGTCCGACGGCTGGGCCATCAACGCCGATGCGGTCCGCGTCGTCTTCTCCTCGGCCGACGCCATGGAGGGCCCGGTCGCCTTCGCCGAGAAGCGCCCCCCCAGGTGGCAGGGCAAGTAACCCGATGCTCGCCCCGGCGCTCGACACCGTCCGCCTGACGCTCCACGTCCTCGCCGCCACGGTGTGGGTGGGGGGGCAGATCGTGATGACGGGCCTCGTCGGCCCTGCCCGGGGCCTGGGGGGCGACGCTCCCAAGACGCTGGCCCGGGCCTTCGCCCGCATGGCCTGGCCCGCCTACGCCCTCTTGCTCGTGACCGGGGTGTGGAACGTGACGGCGGTCCACTACTCGTCGCAGGACTCGGCCTGGAAGGCGGTGCTGATGGCCAAGATCGCCGTGGTGCTCCTGGCCGGGCTGGCCGTCTGGCTCCACCAGCGGGCCACCACCAAGGGCCAGCTGGCCCTGTGGGGCTCGGTGGGCGGCGTGGCCAGCGTGGCCGCCCTGGTGATGGGCATCCTGCTGGCGGGCTGACCCCGAACAGATGTGACGCGAACGTCGAGTGCGGGTACTGCCCCGGTGGAATGGGTCTAACCTTGGACCCAGCCCACCACCACGTGGTCCCGGGTGAAGGAGATTCTTATGCTGGCTGACATTTTCGGGCCCGACCTGCTCATCGTGGCCATCGTCCTCGTGGTGCTCCTCTTCGGCGGCGCCGCCATCCCGAAGCTGGCCCGCAACCTCGGCTCGGCCAAGAACCAGTTCGAGAAGGGCATGGCGGAGGGCAAGGCCGAAGGGGCCGAGAGCACCAACGGCACCTCGACGGCGGCGGACACGCCGGCCCCGACCTCGGCAGAGGAGAAGTCCCAGGGCGCCTGACGCGGCCGCCGGCATGACCGGCGTGACCGGCGTCGCCGAGCGTCCGACCACGAGGCCCGACCACAGGGGGGCGCATGTCATCTGACGTCCTGGCCGTTGCCGACCGCCTCTGGAACGGCGAGATCTCGACGGCGACCTTCCACCCGGTGGACCACATGGGTGGCTTCGTCGAGATCACCGACGGGGTCGGCTTCTGCCCCTCTTTCGCCAACGTGTCGGCGTTCGCCACCGACGACGGCCTCCTCCTCGTCGACACCGGCAGTGCACCGCTGGCCAAGGTCGTCCACGACGACATCCGCACGTGGAGCCCGACCCGCCTCGACACCGCCATCTACTCCCACGGTCACATCGACCACGTGTTCGGCGTGCCGGTGTGGGAGGAGGAGGCCGCATCCCGGGGCTGGGAGGCTCCCGAGGTCATCGCCCACCACGCCCTGCCGGCCCGCTTCGACCGCTACATCTTCACCGCCGGCTACAACACCATCATCAACCGGCGGCAGTTCGGTTTCACCGATCTGAACTGGCCCACCGAGTACCGCTACCCGGACCGGACCTACCACGACACCCTGGACCTCAGCGTCGGCGGCGTCGACTTCTCCCTCCGTCACGAGAAGGGCGAGACCGACGACCACACCATCACGTGGCAGGCGGACCGGCGTGTGCTGTGCTGCGGCGACCTCTTCATCTGGGCCTCGCCCAACGCCGGGAACCCGCAGAAGGTGCAGCGCTACCCGAGGGAGTGGGCGGCCGCGCTACGCCGCATGCTGCAGCTCGAGGCCGAGTTCCTCCTGCCCGGGCACGGCTTCCCCGTCATCGGGGCCGACCGGGTCCGCCGGGCCCTCACCGACACGGCGGACCTGCTCGATTCCCTGGTCGACCAGACGCTGGCCGTCATGAACGCCGGTGGCCGGCTCGACGACGCCATCCACGGCGTCCGCGCCCCGGCCGAGCTCGAGGCGCGGCCCTACCTGCGGCCGGTCTACGACGAGCCCGAATTCATCGTCCACACGGTCTGGCGCCAGTACGGCGGCTGGTGGGACGGCAACCCGGCCACGCTCAAGCCGGCACCCGAGCGCGCCCTGTCGGCCGAGCTGGCCGCGCTCGCCGGTGGCCCGGGAGCACTGGCCGACCGCGCCCTCGAGCTCCTGGCGCTGGCGCGGGACGCGCCCGACTCGGAGCCCGAGCAGGCCGAGGGGGCGCTGCGCGTCGCCGGCCATCTGGCGGAGCACGCCTGGCTGGCCGACCCGGACGACGCAGGGGTGCAGCGCGTGCGCCGGGAGGTGAACGCGGCCCGGGCCGCCCGGGCCACCTCCACCATGGCGAGAGGGGTGTTCACCTGGGCCTCCAACGAGTCCGCGGCACCGCCGCGCCCCCACCCGCACTGACGCCGGCGGCACCGGTCCGCCGGGCCGTCGAGTCACCGGACTGCCGATTAGAGGTTTTTTTGCGCGGTTCGATAGTGTCAGCGCCGTGGACTCGTCGCTGACCGGCCCCCCACCCGACACGCCCGAAATCCCAGCTCGCAGTCGTAAGAGCCCACGGCGGCTGGCGGCCGGCGCGGTGGCTCTCGGCGCCCTCCTCCTGACCGGGTGCCAGCTCCCGACCTTCGGGGCCTACAAGGGCGCCACGACGCAGGCCCGCTCCACGTTCCATCTCTGGCAGGGCTTCTTCATCGCCGGCATCGTGGTGGGCGGCATCACGCTCCTGCTCATCCTCTGGGCCGTCTTCCGCTACCGCCGCCGCTCCGACGAGATGCCGGTGCAGACGCAGTACCACACGCTCACCGAGATCACCTACACGGTGGTGCCGATCCTGATCGTGCTCGGGCTCTTCGTGGCCACCGTCCTGGTCGAGAACAAGGTCACCGCCGTGGAGCCGGACCCGGCCACCTCGCTCCACGTCTACGCGTTCCAGTGGGGCTGGGAGTTCGAGTACCCCAACGGCGTCAAGGTCATCGGCCAGACCACCGACGCCCCGACCATGGTGATCCCGACCGGCCAGACGGTGCGGATCTACCTCCGCTCCTACGACGTGCTGCACGGCTTCTACGTGCCCGAGTTCAACTTCAGCCGCTACGCCAGCCCGGGCTACTGGACCAGTTTCGACTTCAACGTGCTGCACGACGGCGTCTACCGCGGCCAGTGCACCCAGCTGTGCGGGCTCTACCACTCGTTGATGTTCTTCAACGTCCGCTCGGTGTCACCGTCGGCCTACGCGACCTGGCTGCGTGTCACCGGCGCGTACCAGCGGGCGCACCCGAACTCCATCGGCCAGCTCCCGGCCGACCTGCACGCCAACCAGAACGGGACCGTGCCGAGCTACTCTGGCAATTCGGGCAACTCCGGCAACTCGGGCAGCGGGAACACCGGCAACACAGGAGGTGCGCTCTACGGTGACTGACGTCATCGCTCCACCCGTCGAGACACACGAACCGACAGAGCTGCACCTTCCACCCGAGGTGCCCGGTGACGGGCACGAGCCGGACCACGGCGGGCACGAGGCCCACGGCCCCACCGGCATCCTCAAGTGGCTGACCTCGACCGACCACAAGGTGATCGGGCTCAGCTACATGATCACCTCCATCGTCATCTTCTATCTCTCGGGGATCACGGCGCTCATCCTGCGGCTGCAGCTCACCTCGCCGCACTCGTCGCTCCTCAGCTTCGGTCAGTACAACGCGCTGTTCACCATGCACGGCAGCCTGATGCTGTACCTCTTCGCCGGCCCGTTCGCGTTCGGTGGCCTGGCCAACTACATCGTGCCGCTGCAGATCGGTGCGCCCGACATGGCCTTCCCCCGCCTCAACGCACTCAGCTACTGGCTGTACCTGACCGGTTCCATCACCATGCTGATGACCATCTTCGTGGCCGGCGGCGCCGCGCAGTTCGGCTGGGTGGCCTACGCGCCGCTGTCGAGCGCCACCAGCTCTCCGGGCGCCGGGCCCGACCTGTGGATCATGGCGCTCGCCCTCACCGGGTTCTCCGCTATCTTCACGGGCGTCAACCTGTGCGGGACGATCTTCTACCTGCGCGCGCCGGGCATGACCATGTTCCGCATGCCCATCTTCACCTGGAACATGCTGGTGACGGGGATCCTGATCCTCATCGCCTTCCCCGTCCTCACCGCGGCGCTGATCATGCTCTTCGCCGACCGCCACTTCGGGACCCACATCTACACGGCGGTCGGCTGCCATCTGGTGAACGGCCTGCCCATGCGATCGTGTGGGTCACCGTTGCTCTGGCAGAACCTCTTCTGGTTCTTCGGCCATCCCGAGGTCTACATCCTCGCCCTGCCGTTCTTCGGCATCGTGACGGAGGTCCTCCCGGTCTTCTCCAAGAAGCCGGTCTTCGGGTACAAGGGCATGGTCTTCGCCACCATGGCCATCGCTGCCCTCTCGACCGGTGTGTGGGCCCACCACATGTTCACCACCGGGGCCGTGCTGCTGCCGTTCTTCTCCTTCCTCAGCCTGCTGATCGCCGTGCCGACCGGCATCAAATTCTTCAACTGGATCGGCACCATGTGGCACGGACAGCTGCAATTCACCACGCCCATGCTGTTCTGTCTCGGGTTCCTCTTCGCCTTCCTCATGGGCGGGGTGACGGGGATCATGCTGGCGTCGCCCCCGATCGACTTCGCCACGCACGACACCTACTTCGTGGTGGCCCACTTCCACCAGGTCCTCTTCGGGACGGCGGTGTTCGCCGGCTTCGGGGGCGTCTACTACTGGTACCCCAAGATGTTCGGCCGCATGTTGCGCGAGAGCCTGGGCAAGTGGCACTTCTGGCTGATGTTCATCGGCTTCTGGATCACCTTCATGCCGCAGTACGTGGTCGGACTCCTCGGGATGCCGCGCCGGGTGGCCAGCTACCCGTCGAACCTCGGCTGGCAGAGCTACAACATCGTGTCGACGGTCGGTGCGTTCATCATCGCCGCCTCGTTCGCCTTCCTGCTGGTGAACTTCGTGGTCTCGTGGCGCAAGCCGATCCCCGCCGGCGACAACCCGTGGGACGCGCAGACCCTGGAGTGGGCGACCACCTCCCCGCCGCCGCACCACAACTTCACGCATCTGCCGCCGATCCGCTCGGAGCGGCCCACGTGGGACTACAACCACCCTGACGCCCTGACCGTGCCCCACGGCAAGGGCGCCCACAACGGGCACGCCAACGGGAGCGGGAACGGGAGCGGGAACGGAAGGGTCAAGGAGACGGTATGAGGGTCTCGGCGGTCTTCCTCCTCTTCCTCGGGCTGTTCTTCGGGCTCATCGGCCTCGTCTACTGGTTCTGGGCCTACGAGGACGGGGGCGCAGTCATGCTCCTGGGCGCCACGCTGCTCGGCTTCCTGCCCGGCGGCTACTACTTCTTCTGGTACCGGCGCTTCCACGGCCACAAGTACTTCTTCTGGGGCAAGATCCCCGTCGCCGGCGAGCGTTCCTCCGACCGGGTGGACGCCGAGATGGCGGACGGAGCGGGCAACATCGACGCGTTCCCCGGCACCTCCATCTGGCCCTTCGTCATGGGTATGGGTGCCTTCATGACGGTGTTGGCACTGGTCTTCGGCGCGTGGCTCTTGTTCATCGGCGTGCCACTGATCCTGACCGCGCTCACCGGCGTGACCGCCGAGAGCCGGCGCGGGGGCAACGTCTGACGCTGGACGGGCCACCGGTAGCCTGACCCGGTGGCAGCCCCAGCACACGAACACGCGCTCTCACGGGCGCTCGTCGCGCTCATCGCGGTCGCCACCGGCGCCGTGGTGGCGAACCTCTACTACGCCCAGCCCGTCCTGCACCAGGTGGCGCGCAGCTTCCACAGCGGGCCGGGGCCGACGTCGTCGATCATCACCGCGACCCAGATCGGCTACGCCGCCGGTCTCCTCCTCGTCGTCCCGCTCGGGGACCTCCACCCGCGCCGCGCGCTGGTGACGCGGCTCTTCCTCGTCTCCGCTGTCGCGCTGGTCGGCTGCGCGCTGGCACCGAGCCTCTGGCTCTTCGGCCTGGCCTCGGTCGCCGTCGGTGGCGCGTCGGTCGCGGGGCAGGTCATGATCCCCTTCGCGGCCGACCTGGCGCCCGAGGAGCGCCGCGGCCGCGTGGTGGCCCGCATCATGACGGGCCTGCTCATGGGCATCCTGCTGGCCCGCACGGTGTCGGGGCTGGTCGCCCAGGCGGCCGGGTGGCGCGCCATCTACTGGTTCTCGGCCGTGCTGATGGTCGCCTTCGCCTTCGTCCTGTGGCGGGCGCTGCCGGCGGAGGGCCGACGACCGCACCGCAGCTACGGCCAACTGGTCGGCGGGTCGCTGCGCATGCTGGCCACCGAGCCCGTGCTGCGCCGGCGGGCCTGGCACGGCGCCTGCGCCTTCGCCGCCTTCAGCGTGCTGTGGACCACGCTCGCCTTCCTGCTCTCGGGGAGCCCCTACCGCTACTCCAACGCGGTCATCGGGCTCTTCGGCCTCGTGGGCGCGGGCGGGATCCTCGCCGCCAACCTGGCCGGCAAGCTCGCCGACTCGGCGCGGGCCACCGCCACCACCGTCGGCACCGGGGTGCTCCTGGCGGCCTCCTTCGCGCTGCTGTGGGCCGGGCGCACCTCACTGGCCGCCCTCATCATCGGCATCGTCGTGCTCGACATCGGGACCCAGGGCATGCAGATCACGAACCAGGCGGTGATCTACGCGCTGCGCCCCGATGCGCGCAGCCGCATCAACAGCGCCTACATGGTCTGCTACTTCCTGGGCGGCGCCGTGGGCTCGGTCAGCGCCGGCGCCCTCTACGGCACCCACGGCTGGGCCGGAGTCTGCCTCCTCGGCGCCGGCTTCGGCGTCCTCACGCTGGCCATGTCGGCGTACGACCGGGCGCGGCCGGCGGTCCGCGCTCAGGCCTCGACGATCTCGAGCCCGTTGCCGTCCTGATCGCGGAAGGCGAACATGGGCGGGACACCGGGCCAGCGCAGCACGTCGTCGGCATCGACGCCACGGGACCTCACTTGCTCCTCTCGGTTGTTGTGCCGGCTGTTCAGGCGTACATGATCGAGCCGGGCGTGGTGAGCAGCTCGCCCGTCTCGAGCCAGGTCTTGAGGCCCGAGAGGACCATGGGCC
The DNA here is from genome assembly GCA_052140165.1 of Acidimicrobiales bacterium. Lineage (GTDB taxonomy): Bacteria > Actinomycetota > Acidimicrobiia > Acidimicrobiales > RAAP-2 > Bog-473. The sequence continues at coordinate 37,107 of JBKQUM010000107.1, read as the reverse complement.
AGCCGCCGAAGATCTGCGCGTTGGCGCCCTCGCGCAGCTGGTCGTGGGTGAGCGTGAGGTGACACGAGTCGCCCACCTGCTCGATCTCCCAGGTGACCCGCGAGAAGCCCTCGGCGCGCACGTCGTCGTCCCAGAGGGCGGCCATGGTGTGGACGAGGCGCCGCGGCGGGTCCACCTCGAGCACCTCGCCCTCGCCGAGGTGGACGGCGTGCCTGGCCACGTCGACGCTGATCGGCGAGCCCACCTTCCAGTCCGAATTGACCGCGGCGCCGAAGTTGTACTTGGCCCGGATCTCGGGATCGACGATCGCCTCCCACAGGCGCTCGGGCGTGGTCTTGATGAAGATCTCGTACACCTTTTCCATTGGCCTCTCCAGTCTCTCCTTGATCTCGCTGAGCCCTGCCACCCAGGGCTCCGAGTACTTGCTGACCCAGCGGTCGTGGACGAGCCGGATCGGCACCGGGTTGAGGAAGTGGAGCTTCTCGCGCCCCCGCCGCCTCGTCACCACGAGGCCGGCCTCCTCCAGCACCTTGAGGTGCTTCATGACGCCGAAGCGCGACATGGAGAACCTCTCCTCCAACATGCCCAGGGTCTGGCCGTCCTCCCGGAAGAGCTCGTCGAGCAACTCCCGCCGGGTGGGGTCGGCCAGTGCCTTGAACACCTCGTCCACCCCGTCAATATATGTGACCTTCTAGTCACATGTCAAACGGGCCCGTCGCACCCCCCCACCCGGGGTACCATACGAACGGACAGTCAAAAATACGGACGTATAGTCCCCAGGGACGGGAAGGCGGTCCCCCGTGGCCACAGCCATACGGACGGAAGGGCTGACCAAGCGCTACGGCGACGTCGTCGCGCTCGACCACCTCGACCTCGAGGTCGGCCAGGGTGAGGTGGTCGGCTACCTGGGCCCGAACGGGGCAGGCAAGACGACGACCGTCCGGCTCCTGCTGGGCCTGAGCCGCCCGACCGAGGGGCGCGCCGAGGTCTTCGGACTCGACTGCGAGCGCCAGCCGGTCGAGACCCACCGGCGCCTCGCCTTCGTGCCCGGCGAGGCGAACCTGTGGCCGTCGCTGACCGGTGGCGAGACCCTGGCGCTCCTCGGACGGGTCCACGGAGAGGTGGACGAGGCTTACGGGGCCGAGCTGCTCGATCGGTTCGACCTCGATCCCACCAAGAAGGTCCGGGCCTACTCCAAGGGGAACCGCCAGAAGATCGTTCTGGTCGCCGCGCTGATGGTCCGGCCGGACCTCCTCCTCCTCGACGAACCGACCAATGGACTCGACCCCCTGATGGAGCAGGCCTTCCGCCATTGCATCGGCGAGGCCCGCGATCGTGGCCAGACGGTGTTCCTGTCCTCGCACATCCTGAGCGAGGTCGAGGCGCTGTGCGACCGGGTGGGCATCCTGCGCGAGGGGAGCCTGGTGGAGATCGGCACCCTGGCCGACATGCGCCACCTCAGCGCGCTCAGCGTGGAGGCGACCTTCGACGGCACCGTCCCCGACCTCTCGGGCGTGCCCGGCGTGAGCTCGGTCGAGACGAACGGTCGCGTGGTGCGCTGCCAGGTACGGGGCCCCATCGAACCACTGCTGCGGGTCCTGGCCGACGCCGGCGTCAGCGAGCTCGTCAGCCGCGAGCCCTCGCTCGAGGAACTGTTCCTCGCCCAGTACGGCGAGGACGGCCGTGCACGCTGACCTCGCGGTGGCGGCGCCCGTCGCGCCGGTCCGGGCCCAACGGTCCCCCGGCACCGTCGTCGCACGCCTCAGCGCCCGCAGGGCCATCCGCTCCGGGGCCCTGTGGGGCCTGATCTTCGGGATCAGCATCGTCTCGTCGGAGGTGAGCTACACGAGGATCTACGTCACACAGGCCGAACGCGACGCGCTGGCCACCGCCTATGGCTCCAACAAGGCCACGAGCGCGCTGTTCGGGCCTGCTCCGCAGCTCCAGACGGTCGGCGGGTTCACCGTGTTCAAGATCTCCATGACGCTCATGATCCTCGGTGCCGTGTGGGGGCTCCTGACGAGCACCAGGCTGCTGCGCGGCGAGGAGGACAGCGGTCGTTGGGAGCTCCTGCTCACCGGCCGGACCACCCGGAGGGGCGCCACGGGCCAGACCCTGGCCGGCCTCGCGGCCGGCGCCGTCACCCTCTGGTACGTCACCGCGGTGATCACCGTCCTCTCCGGGCGGGGATCGAAGGTCGACATCGGGGCGGGAGCGTCGCTGTACCTGGCCCTGGCGGTGGTGGCGACCGCGGTCATGTTCCTGGGCGTCGGGGCGCTGACGAGCCAGCTGGCGGCGACCCGGCGGCAGGCCGCTTCGTACGCGGCCGTCTTCCTCGGGGTCAGCTACGCGCTGCGGATGATCGCCGACGCAGGCGTGGGCCTGCACTGGCTGATCTGGACCTCCCCGCTCGGATGGGTGGAGGAGCTCCAACCGATCACCGACCCGCAGCCGCTCGCCTTCCTGCCGATCGTCGCCCTCAACGCGGTCCTCGCCGTCGGCGCCGTCCGCCTCGCCGGCACGCGGGACGCCGGCGCCAGCATCCTGCCGGACCGTTCGCGCTCCCGGCCGCACCTCGCGCTGTTGTTCGGCCCAGCGGGCCTGGCGATCCGCCTGCTGCGCGCCTCCGTCATCAGTTGGTGGGTGGCGATCGCCGCCGCCGCGCTGCTCTACGGGCTCATCGCGAAGTCCGCCGGCGCGACGATCTCGGGGTCATCGGTCAAGGAGGTGTTCTCGAAGCTCGGCGCGCCCGGGACGGGGGCCGATGCGGTGCTGGGCGTGTGCTTCCTCGTGCTGGCGGTCCTGGTCGCCTTCGTCGCTGCGGGCCAGGTCACCGCGGCGCGCGGGGAGGAGTCGGGGGGCAGGCTCGACCACCTGCTCGCCCGGCCGGTCTCCCGGGCCTCGTGGCTGTCCGGAAGACTCGCCGTCGCGGCAGTGGTGCTCGTCGTGAGCGGCGTCGGCGCGGGATTCTTGGCGTGGCTGGGCGCCGACAGCCAGCACTCCGGCGTCAGTCTCACGACGATGCTCCAGGCGGGGGTGAACCTCGTCCCCCCGGCGATCACCATTCTCGGCATCGGCGTCCTCGCCTTCGGGACGCGGCCACGGACGACCTCCGTCGTCGTCTACGGGGTGCTGGGTTGGTCCTTCCTCGTCGTCATCGTCGGAGGGATCGGGGCCACCAACCACTGGGTCCTCGACACCTCGGTCTTCCACCACATGGCATCGGCTCCGGCCGTGCCACCGGACTGGGAGGCGAACGGGATCATGACCGCCATCGGCGTCGCCTGCGCGCTCGTGGGAGGGCTGGCGTTCAGGGGAAGGGACCTGCAGGGGGAATGACGACCGGCCGCAGCGATCCGTCGGCCTCCGTGAGGAGCCCGATCGTCAACGGGGCCGTCGCCTTCGAGGACCTGACGGCACGCGCCCGCATCCGCGAGGCGGCCCTGGCGCACTTCGCCGAGGAGGGCTACGACCGCGCGACGATCAGGGGGATCGCGCGGACCGCCGGTGTCTCTCCGGGCCTGCTCCGCCACCACTACGGGTCGAAGGACGCCCTCCGCGTGGCCTGCGACGAGTACGTGTTCGAGGCACTGCGCCATCTCAACTCGCAGATCCTGGCCGATCCCGGCAGCACGGCGCGCGCCAGGGAGGCCTCGAAGCGGTTCGGGCACTACATCGCCCGATCCCTGACCGACGGATCCGCCACCGCGGGGCCGATCTTCGACGAGATGGTGACCATGACCGAGGTGTGGCTCGCGCGCTCCGACGACAGCCGCGCCGATCCTCCCGTCGTCGACCGCCGGATCCGGGCCGCGCTGGTGACGGCCATGGCCCTCGGCATCCCGCTCCTCCACGAGCACGTGTCGCGGGCGCTGGGCGCGGACATGTTCGAGCCCGAGGGTGATCGCGTGATGGCCCTGGCCCTCCTCGACATCTACGCCCACCCGCTGCTCGACGACGCGACGGCCACCTCGGCCCGGGCGGGCTTCGGCGAGGCCTAGCGAGGCTCAGGCCCCGCTGGGGGCCTCGGCCCGGCGCGGGCGCCGGCCGAGCCATCGGGGCCCCGCCTGGGCCTCCGATGTCGGGGGCTCCCATTGCGCGCACCGGTTGCGGCCCGCCCGTTTGGCGATGTAGAGCGCCTCGTCGGCCCGCCGCAGCAGCTCGTCGGGCCGGTCGGCGGAGCCGAGCCAGGTACTCACCCCGAGGCTGGCCGTCACCAGGTCCGAGCCGTTCGCCGCCTGCATGGCGTCCTTCAGCCGGATCGCCACGGCCAGCGCGGCATCCTGGTCGGTCTCGTGGAGCAGCATCGCGAACTCGTCACCGCCGAGGCGCCCGACGACATCGGTTCCCCGGGCCGCCTGCGACAGCACGGTGGCCAGCGACCGCAGGGCCCGGTCCCCGGAATGGTGGCCACCGGAGTCGTTGAGCGTCTTGAGGTTGTCCAGGTCCGCCACGATGAGGCTGAACGTCGCCCGGTGGCGCTTGGCCAGCTTCGACTCGTGCTCCAGGCGCTCCTGGAACGCCCCCCGGCTGAGGCAACCGGTGAGCGCGTCCAGGTTCGCCGCCGCCATCAGATGTGCCATCAGGCGATCGCGGTTGAGCGCCGCCGCCGCGGTGATCAGGCCCGCGATGACCATCGCCACCGCCAGGAACGCCGTGGTGGGCCAGCTCGGGTCCGGTGTCAGCACGCCGACCACCAGCGTCGTCACCACGCCGAAGGCGCCGAGGAGCGTCACCGTCCCCGCCGAGTAGGCCAGGCCGGCGAAGAGCATCGGGAGGACGAGGAAGTACGAGATCGGGCTGCGGACACCGCCGTCGAGGACGGCGGCCAACGCGACGAGGACGAAGGTCGACGCAGCCCACGACGTGAAGAACACCTTCGACCACCGGGTCGAGACGAGCCGCAGCCCCAGCCACCGGAAGGGCCCGACCGAAGCGGCCAGGCTGAAGCACCCGAGGATGACGAGCGCCTGGCGGTGGGGGCCGCCAGGCGTGGCCAGTGCATAGACCACGACGGCGAAGGCACCCATGCTGTAGGTCAGGACGCCGATGTGGACGTAGCTCCGCCAGAAGCTGGCCACGTTGGTCGTCGTGTCGTGTGCTGGTGTATGACCCATACCGGGTTCCGGCTTCTCCCGTCTCGCACGCTTGGTATCGGCAAGATGGAAACCCGGATTGAGCGAGCCGGGAGGCGGATGCCCCGGCGCCGCCCCTCAGTCCGGCCCGGCGCGGGACGGCCGGCGGCGCCAGGTGTCGACGCACCCCGGCGAGCAGAACAGCACCACCGAGCCCCGGACGTCGTGGGCGATCTCCTCCGCCGTGTCGTGGGTCAGGGGCAGGCCGCAGATGGGGTCGAGGGAGCCGTCAGGCCCGCCGAGGGCCATCCGGATGCTCGATGCCGGCACCGGCCTCTCGACGCCGCGCAGCGAGATGTGGGTCTCCGACACCGCGAGCCCCCAGCTGGGCAGGTGCTCCATGACCGAGGGCGCGGCCAGTGCCTCACCGGCCGGGGCCAGGTCGCACAGGCGAGCCGCCACGTTCACGCAGTGCCCGATGTAGTCGTCGCCCTCCATCAGGATCACCTCGCCCGCGTTCACGCCCGAGCGGATGGAGACCGTCTCGACGGGCCCGGAGACCACGCCGACGACGTAGTGCAGCTCGAGGACCGCCTCGAGCAGCGGGCGGGTGTCGACGCAGACCAGCATGACGCCGTCACCCAGCCACTTGGCGATCCGGACGCCCCGGCGCGCGCAGATGTCGCGCAGCAGCACACGGAACGCGGTCAGCACGTCGACGGCGCGTTCGTCCCCCTCGAGCTCCGTCAGCGCCGTGAACCCCGACACGTCGACAAAGGCGAAGCTGCGATGCACTCGCACCGCGCGATGGTGCCATGCCGGCCGCTTCCCGTCCCAATCCGGCGACCGGCCGCCTCATGGGGAGCCCCTGGTCGGAGGCCCCGACGGGGCCTTGACTTCCAGGAGCGTGAGGCCGCCCTTCTCGTCGCCGCTGCAGCGGCGCTGTTCGGAGTGACGCTGCGGTCGGTGCGGCGGTGGAGGGCCTGAGGGCTGGGCTCCGACGCCCTGGCCGGGGAGCCCTCGGGCGGAGGAACCGAGGCGCCTACTTCGCTACCGTACAGCCATGTCGGACTGGCCAGCGGCTTCGTACGAGCAGTGGATAGAGACGTGCGACACGCTGCATGCGCACAGCCAGGTGCTCGGCAAGTTGGCGGTGAGGTTGGCGCCACCGGAGCACCAGCTGCAGCACACGGCGCTCCGTCTGACCGCTCGGGGTTGGGAGACCGCCCCGCTGCGGGCACCCGACGGTTCGGGGTCTCTCGTCGTAGTCCTCGATCTGCATGCCCACGAGACGGCGATCGAGCACAGCAGCGGCCGGGTCGAGCGCGTCGCGCTCACTCCCGATCGAGCGGTGGGAGCCGTGACGCGTGAGGTGTTGGCCGCAGTTCGCCGTCTCGGTGGCCCGGTCGAGATCGACCCGGCGCCGCAAGAGGTTCCGTGGAGCGTCCCGCTCGACGAGGACACCGAACACACGCGGTACGACCCAGGTCGGGTTGCTGACTACTTCGCGGCAGCGACTCAGGCTGCTCTCGTCCTCGGCGAGTTTCGGGCGCCCTACCGCGGGCGATCGACGCCGGTCAATGCGTGGTGGGGTTCGTTCGATCTCGCCGTGAACTTGTTCTCCGGCGAACCCGCCGAGCCTCCATCGAAGGACTTCATCATGCGCAACGCCATGAACGCGCAAGAAGTGGCGGTGGGCTGGTGGCCCGGCGATGCGCGGTATGGCAGAGCGGCCTTCTATGCCTACGCCCACCCGGCGCCAGACGACTTCGGCGGCGCGAAGCTTCCGGTGCCACACGCTCGCTGGGACGGAACTCTGGGTGAGTACATCCTCGACTGGGACGATGTCCGCGCCGGCCCTGATCCACGAGCGCTCGCGCTGGAGTTCGCCCGCGCGGCGTTCCGTCATGCCTGTGCGATGTGCGCCTGGGATCCCGGACTCGCCGCGAGTGCTGACGGAATTCCTCCTCCGCTCGCCTGAAGCCCCCAGGTGACCTCCAAGGACCATGGACCCTACGATGACGCCATGACATCCGGGCGGGCCGCCGCCGGCAAGGACTGACGTGGGGCAGCTCGACGGCAAGGTGGTGCTCCTCAGCGGAGGGGCGTCGGACATCGGCCGCGCCACGGCCCTCCGGCTGGGCCAGGAGGGCGCCGCGGTGGTGGTCGGCGACGTGGCCCCCGAAGGGGCGGAGTCGGTGGCCGACGCGGTGATGGCCGCCGGCGGACGGGCCCTCGGCGTGCGCTGCGACGTGCGAAGCGAGGACTCGGTCACCGCCTTCGTCGAGCGGGCGGTGGCCGAGTTCGGGGGCGTCGACTGCATCGACCACAACGCGGCCTGGAGCCATCCGCGCCTCGACACCGATGCCGTGGATGTCGACCTCGGTGTGTGGGACCGCGTGATCGAGACCACGACGCGCGGTGCACTGCTCCTGGCCCGTGCCGCCATCCCGGCCATGGCCGCGCGCGGGGGCGGGTCCATCGTGACCATCTCGTCGGGGACGAGCACCATCGGCGAGTCGACCAGGGTGGCCTACGGGGTGTCGAAGGCGGCCCTGAACCAGCTCACGCGCCACCTGGCGGTCCGCTACGGGCGCGACGGCATCAGGGCCAACGCCATCGCGCCGGGGTTCATCCTCACCGAGACGGCTGCGGCAATCGTGCCCGCGGACGTCCAACGCCGGCTGGCCGAGGCGAACCCGACCCGCCGCCTCGGGGCTCCCGACGACATCGCCCGGGTCGTCGTGTTCCTCTGCAGCGGCGCCGCGGCCTACGTCAACGGGCAGGTGCTCCACGTGGACGGCGGGCACCAGATCGCGGGGATGATGTAGGTGAGCGCGCCCGACACGACGAGGGTCGCTCTCGTGACCGGCGCCAGCCGCGGCATCGGGCGGTGCGCCGCGGTCGCTCTCGCCCGGCGGGGCTTCGACCTGGTCATCACGGCCCGCACGGTGCACGAGGGCGATGGCCGCGCCCTCCCGTCGAGCGCGCTGCGCCACGACGACCCGCTGCCGATCGCCGGCAGCCTGGACTCCACCGCGGCGGAGATCGAGGCACTGGGCCGAGCCTGTCTGGCCGTGCCCATGGACCTGATGGACCGCACGTCGGTCGAGCGTGTCGCCGCGGTGGCGCTGGCGGAGCTCGGCCGGGTCGACGTGCTGGTGAACAACGCCATCTACCAGGGGCCCGGCACGATGGACCGGATCCTCGACCTCCCCCTCGAGCTGGCCGAGCGCTGCCTGGTCGGCGACTACCTCCACCCGCTCCTCCTGACCCAGCTCCTGCTGCCCCAGATGCTCGAGCGCGGCCAGGGCCGCCTGGTCAACATGCTCTCCGAGGCCGCCTTCACGACGCCCCCGGCGCCGGCGGGTGCCGGGGGGTGGGGCGTTGCCTACGCGGCCGCCAAGGCGGCGTTCCACCGCGTCACCGACATGTGCCACGTGGAGTTCGCGTCGCAGGGCATCTGGGCCTTCTCGATCGCTCCGGGGCTGACGCTCACCGAGTCCATGCGGGCGTCGGGCATGGACAAGGTGCTGGTGGGGGCGGGCCACGTCCCCGCGCCCCCCGAGGTGGCCGGCGAAGTGGCGGCCTGGCTCGGTGACGACCCCGAGGCCGGGCGCCACGCGGGGCAGATGGTGTCCTCGCGGGCGCTGTGCAAGGACCTCGGTCTCGTCGCGGGCTGGCCACCACCCAGGCCCGCCGAGCGCAGCCGGGCGCAGCGCGCTTAGCGCACCCTGGCGCGGGGCAACCCCATGGGGTTGGGGAAGGGCAGCAGCCCGGACGCCGCCACATCGGCGGCACAGGCCGACAGGGCGCCGTGGAGATCGTCGAGCGCGGTGTCGCTCAGCCCCGCGTACGCGGGCTCGGCCAGCCGGTCCGTGAGATCCTCGACCTCGCCGTGCAGCGTGCGCCCGGCGTCCGTCGCGCGCCCGTCCGCGTGGAGCAGGCCGCGCACCGCGAGCGCCTCCCTCCCGGCCGCCCACTCCTGCTCGCCCCAGCCGCGGTTGTCCCGCAGCACCTCGGCGGGGATCGCCTTGGTGCCCGCCGCCAGCAGATGGGCTTCCAGACCTCGCACCCCGTGGACGAGCAGCGCGGCGCTGTGGCCGTCGCCGCGGTGCTCGCGCAGCGTGGTGCACCCCTGCCATGCCTCGCCGAGCCCCGCCGTGCCCAGGGCGGGCGCGATGACCGGCCACAGGGCCCGGTTGGCGGCGCCCATGACCCTCCCTGCCGCGGTGCAGCCCTCGACGGCGTGGCGCAGCAGCGGCAGGGCGGCCACGAGAACGGATCGGGCGGCGACGCTGCAGACCTCGTTCAGCGACTCCGCGGCCGCGATGGCGCGCACCCGGCAGAGCGTCTCGGGTGACACGACCTCCCAGCACCCCGGTACGGCCCGGGCAACCATGTCCGGATCGAAGTTGTAGAACGCGGCGGCCACCGGTCCGGGCCCGACCCGCCCGAGCGGGGCGGATCGGGCCGCGAAATAGCCGGGCCAGAAGCCGCGTAGCCCCGCCTCACGCAGCGCGGCGCGGCACCCGGGCGCGAAGTAGGTGACGGCGTGGACGGTTTCGAGTGCGACCCACAGGTCGCGGGCGGTGGCCCGGGACGACCGCTCGGTCAGCGCGTGACCTGGCGCACACCCGTGGGTGAGCTCTCCGGCTCACGCGGGCCGCCGTTGTCCAGTGGTTCGATGTCGATGCGCACCGGCACGGGCTCGGGATCGAGCTCCGTGTGCACGTCGTCGGGTCGTGGCGGCGTCGGCACGGTGCTGTACTCGCCTTCGGGGGACCGCTGCACGATGACGGACCGCTTGCGCTTCCCGATCCCGTGCACGCCCTGCATCTCCCGGCACAGCTGGTAGGTGACCAACCCGGCAATGACCGGGATCACGAACACAGCGATCCGGAAGAACCACAGGACCTCGTTGAGCGAGATGTGGAAGAAGTTGGCCAGGACGTCGGTCGAGCTCGCCCCGAAGAGCGTGAACAAGAGGGCGAACATGGCGGCGCCGGCCGCCGTGCGCTTGGGTCTGTCGCGAGGGCGGTCCAGCAGGTTGTGCAATTCGTCGTCCCCCGTCACCTTGCGTTCGAGCGCGGGCCACAGCATGGCGATGGTGAAGATGAGGCCCGGGAACACCACGGCAGGGAGCAGGACCTCGAAGGGGATGGTATGCCCCCACCCGGCGAATTCCCACGACGGCATGATGCGCAGAGCTCCGTCGAGCCAACCCATGTACCAGTCGGGTTGGACGGCGTAGGAGATCTTGGACGCGTCGTAGGACCCGAATTGCCAGATCGGGTTGATCTGGACGAAGGCCCCGAGCAGCGCCGTCGCCGCCGTCACCATGAAGAGGAACCCGGTGGTCTTGGCCATGAACGTCGGGAACATGGGCGAGCCCACCACGTTGTGCTCGGTGCGCCCCTCACCGGCGAACTGCGTGTGCTTCTGGCGCACGAGCAGGCCCAGGTGAACGGAGATCAGCCCCAACAGGACGAGCGGGATGATCAGCACGTGGATGAGGAAGAACCGGGGGATGATGATGCCCGTGCCGGGGAACTGGCCACCCCACAGGAAGGTGACGAGATAGCTCCCGACGAAGGGGATCGACTCGGCGATGGAGTAGCCGATGCGGAGCCCGGTGCCCGAGATCAGGTCGTCCGGCAGCGAGTAGCCGATGAAGCCCTCGAGGATGGCCAGGATCAGCATCGTCGTGCCGATCAGCCAGTTCAGCTCGCGGGGCTTGCGGAACGCGCCGGTGAAGAAGATGCGGGCCATGTGCACGATGATGGAGCCCGTGAAGATGTCGGCGGCCCAGTGGTGCATCTGGCGGACGAGGAGGCCGCCGCGGACGTCGAAGGAGATGCTGACGGTCGACCTGTAGGCCTCCGAGACCCACTGGCCGTTCAGCGGCTGGTAGCTGCCGTGATAGATGACCTGCTGGGTCGAGGGAACGAAGTAGAGCGACAGGAAGATCCCGGTGGCCAGCAGGACAATGAACGAGTAGAGCGAGATCTCGCCCAGCATGAAGGACCAGTGGTCCGGGAAGATCTTGTCCAGGAAGACCCGGCCCCCCTTGGCCACTCCCAGGCGGTCGTCGAGCTCGTCGACGATCTTGCCGACCTGGCCGAAGGGGCCCATGGCCGCCTTGGTGCTGCGCTTCGTCCTGGCCGCGGTGTCGCTCATGTCGTGGTCCGCTCGTAGAAGCCGGGGCCGACCGGCTGGTCATAGGGCGCCATGGCGATGAGGTAGCCCTGGTCGTTGTAGCCGAGGTGCATCTGGGGCAGGGGCCGCGGTGCCGGTCCGAACTGGGGCACCGCACCGTCGCGGACGTTGAACATCGACTGGTGGCACGGGCACACGAGCAGTTCCAGCTGCTGCTCGTAAAGACCCACCGGGCAACCGAGGTGGGTGCACAGCTTCGAGTAGGCGACGTACCCGTCCGGGGTCCAGTCCTCGCGCCCGGGCACGGTCGTGAACGGCTCGTCCGACACCCTGATCAGCACGGTCTGGTCGACCGCCTGCCCGTTGTCGGTGATGAAGCCGGTCAGCGCGTTGACCTGTCCCTGGGGGTACACCGTCATGATGCCGCCGACGACCAGCGTGTCCCTTCGCACCGGCCGGCCGTTGGAGTCGACCAGCACCGTCCCCTTGCGCCAGTCGGTCACGTCGAGGCTGTCCCCGGGTAGCGGTCCGAGGGAGCGCAGGAGCGGGAACACGGCCACGACGCCGAAGATGCCGGCGCCGAGGGCGAAGAGGCCGCCCAGCATCTTGCGGCGCTTGACGACGACGGCGGAGCGCTCGACGAGGGCGGCCGACATGGCGTCGCGCTCCTCGGCGGTGGACGCGAGCGTGTGCCGCTCCTCGACGAAGGGGCCCTGGGGCATCAGGTACTTGCCCCAGGCCGTCAGGCCGAAGCCGAGCAGGAAGAGGCCCACCCCGAGGGTGCCACCGAGGATCCAGGGCTTCCAGTTCTGGACGTAGCCGGCGCCGAACAGGGAGATGAACACGATCGCGAGCAGGAAGACGGCGGCGATGATCTTCTCGACCCGCGCCGGGTGCTTTGCCGCGTCGCCCATGTGCGGATCGCTCAGCGCGGCCACCGGCATGGGCACCCGGGTCCGCGAGGGCTGGCGGTCCCCGTCGCTCACGAGCGCTCTCCGATCCAGAAGCAGACGAGGACGAGGCCGCCCACACCGATGAGCAGGGCGACGAAGCCCTCGGCCACCGGTCCGACTCCGCCGAGCCCGACGCCGCCCGGGTTGTCCGGATGCTGGATACGCCCGGTGACGTACGACACGATGTCGGCGACCTGCTTGTCCGTCAGGTTGCCCGAGAAGCGGGGCATGTTGGCCGGGCCCGTCCGCATGGCCTCCACCACCTGCTGGGCCGTCACCGAGCGGTTCTGCAGCGAGGGGGCGTTGGTGCCGAAGGCCAGGGCGTCGCCCGCGCCGGTGATGGTGTGGCAGGCCGCGCAGTTGAGGGAGAAGAGGTTCTGGCCCGCCGACTGGTCGGCCGTCGCCAGGTGCGGGTACGGCACGGCGGGGACGGCCGGGTCGAGCGAGTTGACCCAGGCCGCCAGCTCGAGCGCCTGCAGCGGCGTCAGCCGGGTCGGTCGGCGCTCCGCCTCGACCGCCTTGACGTCGGTGGCCGGCATGCGGCCCGTGCTGACCCAGAAGTCGACCGTGGCCGCGCCCACGCCCTGCAGGTTCGGCCCGATGGTGGCCTGCCCCTGGGGGTTGACGCCGTTGGCGTCGTTGCCGTGGCAGCTCGAGCACGTCTGCGCGAACAGCAGCCGCCCGGCCGACACGAGCGCCTGCGGCGGGTTGGCGTAGGTGATGTATTGGCTGCCGTAGCTGACGAGGTGGCCGTTCAGGCAGAACAGGTTGCTGCTGTTGAACGGGTTGCCTGCGTTGCGCGTCGAGTTGGTCACGCCCTTGAGGTTGAGGGTGCCGCACGCCCGGGTGGTGACGTGGGCTGCGCTCGTCGACACCTGTGTGGCGTCGGCGCGGCCGCTGGCGCCCGCATCGGCACCGGGGACGAACATCGCGAACGACGCCATGACAGCGACCACCAGGAGGCCGGCCGGCAGCAGGAATTGGGTCTTGAATGTCCCTCTGATCGGTGCGCGCACGCCTCGCATGCCTACTTGAGCAGGAACAGGCAACTGTAGAGCCCGACCCAGACGATGTCGACGAAGTGCCAGTAGTAGGAGACGCCTTGGATCGCGGAGAGCTCACCGGGGTCGCCCCCGACGTCGCCGCGCATGCGGCCCAGGAGGAAGACCATGGCGACCAGGCCGATGAAGACGTGGAGGCCGTGGAGGCCCGACATGATGTAGAAGAGCGACCCGTACGAGTTCGTGTACCAGCGGGTCGGGCTGAACAGCCACTCGTAGGCCTGGTTCCCGAGGAACGCGATCCCGAGGAGGATCGTGCACACGATCCAGATGCGGGCCGACCGCCGCTTGCGCCACTCGGCCTGGTAGACGGCACGCTGCATGGTGAAGCTCGAGGACACGAGCACCAGGGTGAAGATGCCGGCCCGTACGACGTCGAGCTGGGTACCGGCGGGAGGCCACGGCCCGACGGTGTTGGCGCGGATGGTGAAGAACGCCGCGAAGAGCCCACTGAAGAACATCAGCTCGGAGCCGAGCCAGATCATGACGCCGATGGCCAGCATCGGGGGCCGGTCGTGGACGATCTTCCCCTGTGGCACGGGGATCTCCGCCGAGACAGCCTGGGTCACAGGGCAATTTCTAGTCGAACGGGTGCGCGAAGCGCCAACTAAGAGGTCGCGGCGACGCGGCCCACGTGGAGCGGCAGAACCCCCAGGTCAGCGCAGTTCGACCGGCAGCGGGTCGGCGTGCACGACCGCCAGGCGCTTCGTCGGTCTGGTGAGCGCGACGTAGAGAGTCCGCAGTCCCCGCGTGGTGGCCACCGGAGGCCCCTCGCCCGCCGGCTCGTCGCCCACCGCGGCGACCAGCGACGGCTCCACCACGATCACCGAGTCGAACTCGAGGCCGTTGGTCTCGTCGGCCGGGAGCACGACCAGCCCGGCGGCCAGACCCTCGCCTCCCGGGTCGCGGGGGTCGACGGGGTCGAGGCCGGCCTCGGCGAGCGCCCGGGCCAGCTCGGGGAGCATGACCGCGGGTCCGAGCACGGCCACGCGTCCGGGGGCCATCGCCACCGTCTCCTCCCGGGCGACGTCGGCCACGGTGGCGGCCAACCCGGCACGGGTGGTCTGGACGATCCGCGGCGTCGCTCCCGCCTGGCGGACCGGGCGCGGCGGCCTGATCGTCGGCGCCGCCACGGCCAGGACCCGCGAGGCCAGCGCCACGACCTCGGACGGGGTGCGGTAGCTCACGGTCAGCTCCACCAGGCGGGGCGGGCGCTGCGGGCTCAGGTGGCGCGTGACGTCGTCCCATCCCTGGGGGGCCCACGGGCCGGTCGCCTGCGCAATGTCGCCCACGACCGTCATGGAACCCGAGAGCGAGCGGCGTGCCAGCATGCGCAGCTGCATCGGGGAGAGGTCCTGCACCTCGTCGACGACGATGTGGCCGAAGGAGCGGATCTCGTCGTCGGAGCCGCTCGCCGGTCCCGTGACGGGCACCGGCGATGTCGCCAGCCCCTGGGGCCAGAACGCGACGTCCTGCGACGAGGCCTCCTCGCTCCTCTGCGCCCGCGCACGGTTGGTCCTCCCGGCCCGCCGCGGGCCGAGCAGGGTGCGGGCCTCGTCGATCAGTGCGGTGTCCGCCACCGTCCAGTGCACCGTGTCGAGCGAGGCACTGCGGGGCCGGTACAGCCGCTGCACCTCCGCCGGGCTGAGGACCCCCTTGCCCGCCGCCGTCAGCAGGGCCCGGGCACCGAAGAGGTCGTGGAGGAACTCGTGCGGCGAGAGGCGGGGCCACATCCGATCGAGCGCTTCGGCCACCTCGGGCACGCGGCGCAACCGCTGCGCCAGGTCGGCCTGCTCCTCCTGGGTCGGCGCCTCGTTCACCATGTCGGTCCCACCGCGGCTCAGCCGGGACCGGTACTCGTCGGAGAGAGCGCGCAGCACCTGCGCCTCGACGAAGCGGCGCCGCGCGTTGTGGGTGCCGGGCCGTCGCCGCGCCACGGCCACGATGTCCTCGGTCGTCCCGGCGCGGAGGCGTAGCACCCCCACGCCGAAGGGGATCTCGGCGTCGCGTTGGAGGGGTCGCTGGCGGGTGCGCACGGCCCGCGCCAACGCCTTGACCATCCGCTCGTCGCCCTTGAGCTTGGCGACGGCGGCGGCGTCGACGCCCCGGACCCGCACCTCGGGCACGAGGCCGGCCACCGTCGACAGGCTCACCCCCGTCTCCCCGAGCGAAGGGAGCACCTGCTCGATGTAGCGCAGGAACAGCGGGTTGGGCCCGACGACCAGCACGCCCTGACGCTCAAGGGGGAAGCGGTGGGTGTAGAGCAGGTACGCGGCGCGGTGCAGCGCCACGGCCGTCTTGCCCGTCCCCGGGCCGCCCTGGACGACGAGCACGCCGGCCAACGGCGAGCGGATGATCTCGTCCTGCTCGCGCTGGATGGTGCCGATGATGTCGCCCATGTGGCCGGTCCGGGCCTGGCCGAGCGCCGAGAGCAGCGCGCCCGGGCCGCCCAGGACGATCCCGTCGGAGAGGAGCCGCTCGCCACCGGCATTCCCGGTCGGGCTGCCATCGGCACCCGGGGCCGTGGTGGTGGGGGCGCGCCCGTCCGGGTCGACGAAGTACTCGTCCTCCAACCCGAGCACGGTCCGGCCCCGGACGGCCAGGTGCCGCCGCCGTGCCAGCCCCTGCGGGTCCAGCCCCGTCGCCCGGTAGAACGGCTCGGCCACCGGGGCGCGCCAGTCGACCACCAACGGCTCGTGGTCGGGGCCCGAGACCGCCAGGCGGCCGATGTGGAACGACTCGCCCAGTGCCGGGCTGGCGTCCTCGCCGTCCTCGTCGGGCTCGGGCAGCCGGTCGATGCGCCCGAAGTAGAGGGCCTGATCCCCGATGTCGAGCTGCTCCAGCCGGGCCAGGCTGGTGCGGACCACGATGTCCCGCTCGGTCCTCGACTGGAAGGTGCCGCCCCGGCCGAGGTCCAGGACACCCTGGAGCATCTGGCGCGCCTCACCCCGCATGAACTCCAGTCCCTCGTAGGCACGGTTGAGGTACTGCTGCTCATCCTGCAGATCGGGATGTTCGGGCACCTCTCCCCTTTCTACCCCTGGCCCACGGGGAAACAGTTCAGTTTAGACGCCTCGTGTCGCCTCGGCGGCCGGGGTGGTGACGCCTACGATGAGCCGGACCGAAAGGATGGCCATGCTGATCTCGACCATGAACGACGTGCCCGGCTACAAGGTGACCTCGGTGCTCGGTGAGGTCTTCGGCCTGACGGTCCGCTCCCGCAACGTCGGCTCCCAGTTCGGCGCGGCCTTCAAGTCGCTGGCCGGGGGCGAGCTCAAGGGCATGACCAAGAACCTGCAGCTCAGCCGGGAGGACGTCGTCAACCGGATGGTGGCCGAGGCCGAGGCCCGCGGCGGCAACGCCGTGGTGGCCATGCGGTTCGACACCTCGGAGATGGGCGGGAACTGGACGGAGATCTGCGCCTACGGCACGGCCGTCGTCATAGAGCCTCTCGGGTGAGCCCGGCGGCAGAGGCCCGCACGAACCTCGAGCGTGCCTGTGTGCGGGAGCCGGTCACGAGGACGCCGGTCTGGTTCATGCGCCAGGCCGGGCGCGCGCTGCCCGAATACAGGGCGGCGCGCGGAGACGGGTCCATCCTGGCGGCCATCGCCGACGCCTCGCTCTCCGCCGAGCTGACCCTGCAGCCGGTGCGCCGCTACGGCGTCGACGCCGCGATCCTGTTCTCGGACATCGTGGTGCCGCTGCACGCCATCGGCTTCGGCGTCGAGATCGAACCGGGCCGGGGGCCCGTGGTGGCCGATCCGTTCCGGAGCGACGCCGACCTCGCCCGCCTGCGACCGTTCGAGCCCGAGACCGACGCGCCCTATGTCGCGGAGACCGCCCGCCTCGTGGCCCGGGAGCTGGCCGGATCGGGGGTCGCTCTGATCGGGTTCGCCGGCGCGCCGTTCACCGTGGCCAGCTACATCGTCGAAGGTGGCCCGTCGCGCACCTTCGCCAAGGTGAAGGCGCTGATGCACGGCGCACCGGCCCTGTGGGCGGACCTCACGGGACGTCTGACCGCCATGGCGGTGGCTTCGTTGCGCGCCCAGGTCGCCGCCGGTGCCCAGGCGGTGCAGCTCTTCGACAGCTGGGCCGGGTCGCTCTCCCCGGACGAGTACGCGCGCTTCGCCCTGCCGGCGACCCGCGCCGTGTTCGACGCGGTCGCCGACCTCGCCGTGCCGACGATCCTCTTCGGCGTCGGCACGGGCGAGCTGCTCGGGCTGATGGCGACGGCGGGTTCCGACGTGGTCGGCGTCGACTGGCGCGTCCCGCTGGACGAGGCACGTCGGCGCGTCGGCGCGGGCCATGCGCTGCAGGGCAATCTCGACCCGGCGCTGTGCCTCGCGCCCTGGCCCGTCGTCGAGGAGGCGACGCGTGTCGTGCTCGAGCGTGGCGCTGACGGGACCGGCACCGGCCACGTCTTCAACCTCGGCCATGGCGTCCTGCCCGAGACGGATCCAGCCATCCTGACCGCGGTCGTCGAGCTCGTGCACGCGGAGACCGACCGCACATGACCTCCGGCGTGCTCCTCATGGCGCACGGCACGCCGGCGAGCCCGGAGGAGATCCTCCCCTTCTACACGCGCATCCGCCGTGGTCACCCGCCCGAGCCCGAGCAGCTCGCCGAGCTCGAGAGCCGCTACCGCGCCATCGGCGGCGTGTCGCCACTGGCCGAACGCACCCGGGCCCAGGTCGACGCGGTACGGACCGAGCTCCAGACGCGCTCGCCCGGGCGGTACCTGGTGGTGTTCGGGGCCAAGCACACCGACCCGCTGATCGAGGATGCCGCCGCCACGCTGGCGGCGGCGGGGCTGGAGAAGGTCGTGGGCCTCGTCCTGACTCCGCACGCGTCCTCCATGGGCTCGCAGGAGTACCTCGACCGCGCCGCCGGCGCGCTCGCCGGTACACCCTTCGTCCCCGTCGGCCCCTGGTACGCCGAGCCGGCGCTCGTCGCGCTCCTGGCGGCGCGCGTCACCGCCGCGCTCGGCACGCTGCAGGGGCGCCGCCGTGTGATCTTCACGGCGCACTCGCTCCCCGCCCGCATCCGCCAGTCCGGCGACACCTACCCCGAGCAGCTCGCCGAGTCCGCCCGGCTGGTCGCCGAGGCCGCCGGGCTCGGGGAATGGCTCGTGGCATGGCAGAGCGCGGGGCGCACCACTGATCCGTGGCTCGGTCCCGACGTGCGCGACGAGGTGCGTCGCCTCGCCGGCGACGGCGGCACCGATGCCGTCGTCGTGTGCCCGATCGGCTTCGTGGCGGACCACCTCGAGGTGCTCTACGACCTCGACGTGGAAGTGGCGACCGTCGCGTCGGAGTGCGGCGTCGGCTTCGCGCGCACCGCCTCGCTCAACGACGACCCCGCGTTCGTCTCCGTGCTGGCCGACGTCATCATCGCGGCCGACGAGGCGCCCTGACGTGGCGCCCGGGCGGGTGGTCGTCGTCGGCGGAGGCATCAGCGGCCTGACCGCGGCCTGGGAGCTGACCGGCGGCGCCGAGCGCCGCGCTGACGCGCCCGCGGTCGTGGTGCTCGAGTCGTCGGCGCGCCTCGGCGGCGCGCTGCGCAGCGACGACTTCGGTGGGCGTGCCGTCGACATGGGCCCCGACGGTTTCCTCGGCCGGCGCCCCGAGGCGGTCGACCTGTGCCACGAGCTCGGGCTCGCCGACGTGCTCGTCCCGATCGCGGGGCGGGGCGCGTCGGTGTGGGCCCGGGGACGCCTGCGCGCGTTGCCCGAGGGGCTCGCGCTCGGGATACCGACCCGGCTCTGGCCCACCGCCCGCGCCGGTGTGCTCGGGTTCCGGGGCCAGCTCGGCCTCGCCCGCGACGCCGTCCTGCCCCGGCCCGACGTCCGCGGCCCGATCGGCGACCGCTCCATCGGGCCGCTGGTGGCGCGCAAGCTCGGGCAACGGGTCGTCGACACGCTGGTCGACCCCCTCATCGGCGGCATCCACGCCGGCTCGGTCGACGACATGTCCGCCGCGGCGGTCTTCCCGCCGCTCTTGGCGGCGGCCCAGCGCCGAGGCGGCCTCATGCGGGCCCTGCGAGCCGAGGTCCCCGCACCGGACCCCGAGGGGCCGCCGCTGTTCTGGTCCCTCGACGGCGGCATGGCCTCGTTGGTACGGACGCTGGTGGCGAAGCTCGGGGAACGCGGCGTCGACATCCGGCTCTCGGCGCCGGCCGACCGGCTCGAGCGGGCGGGGGCCGGCTGGACCGTGTGGTCCGGTGGCCGGGCGACCGAGGCGGACGCGGTGGTGCTGGCCGCCCCCGCCCCGGCGACGGGCGCCCTGCTGCAACCCCACGACGACGAGGCGGCCGGCCTGCTCCACACGATTGAGTACGCCTCCGTCGTCCTCGTGACGTTCCGCGTCGGCGCCGACGCCGTCCCGTCTCCCCTCTACGGCACGGGGTTCCTCGTGCCGCGCCGCAGCCCGCACAAGGGTCGCGACCCCTGGGCGGTCACGGCCTGCACGTTCCTGGACCGCAAGTGGCAGCACCTGGCCCGCGACGGCGAGGTGCTGCTGCGCGCCTCACTCGGCCGCATGGACGACGCCCGCCCGGGCGGATGGAGCGACGGCGAGGCCATCGACCGGGCCTGGGAGGAACTCGGCGCGCTGCTGGGCGTCACCGGAACGCCCACGGACGCTGTCGTCATGCGGTGCCCCGACGCGCTCCCGCAGTACCGCGTGCACCACCTCCTGCGCACGGCCGGCGTGGAGGCCGCCGTGGCCCGCCTCGGTGGTGTGGCGGTGGCCGGCGCCGCGTACCACGGGGTCGGCATCCCTGCCTGCATCGCGAGCGGTCGGGCGGCGGCGCGCGCCCTCTTGTGAACCGCCTGCCGCGCCGGGGCCGCGTGGCCGCCCCCTCGGTCGCGGCCGGCGTCCTCCTCGCGCTGTCGATCCCGCCCTTCGGATGGTGGCCCCTCGGCCCGCTCGGAGCCGGGCTGCTCTACTGGCGCCTGGGCGGTCTGGCGTTGCGCACGCGGCTGTGGTCCGGATGGCTGGCCGGGCTGGGCTGCTACGCCATCGGGCTGGCCTGGGCCCGCGCCTTCAACTGGTACGGAGCGGTGGTGCTCATCGTCGTCGAGGCACTCTTCTTCGCTGCGGCGGCCGCCCTGACACCGCCGCTGCGGGGGCGTGCCCCGGCCTTCGTGGGCGCGTCCACGCTGGCCGAGGCGTTGCGCATGACCTGGCCGTTCGGCGGGCTCCCCCTGGGCGGGGTGTTCCTCGGGCAGGCGCACGGCCCCCTGGTCGAGCTGGCGCGCCTCGGCGGCCCGCTCCTGATCACGGCGGGCGTCTGGGCCGGCGGGGTGGCCGTCGCCACGCTCGCCTCGTGGCTCTGGGCCCGGCGTCGCCGCGTCGGCGGACCCTCCCTCGTCGGTGTGGCCGTCGTGACGGGCGGCATCGTCGCGCTGGCGGTCGCCGGCACGCTGGCCCCCGACGGTGGCGCCCCCGTCCGCACGCTGCGCGTCGCCATGGTCCAGGGCGGCGGGCGACGGGGGCTGAGCAAGGAGCAGGTGTCGCCCACCGCGGTCTATGAGGCGCAGGTCGCGGCGACCTACGGGGTCACCTCCGCCCACCCCCCGCCCGAGTTGGTGCTCTGGCCGGAGGACGTCGTGGCGCTGGACCGCCCGCTGGCCGGTTCACCCGAGGCCGCCCTGCTCGGCAAGCTCGCCGAGGAGCTCGGCGCGACGCTCGTGGCCGGCGTCACCGAGCCGGCGTCGGCGACCACCTTCCGCAACGAGATCGTCGCCTGGGGGCCCAACGGGCACATCGTGGGCGTGTTCGAGAAGGTGCACCGGGTCCCCTTCGGTGAGTACGTGCCCTACCGCTCCCTCTTCTCGCACCTGGCCGACCTCTCGGGTGTGCCGACCGACGCCGTCCCCGGGCACGGCACCGGGCTCATGCGCACGCCGGCCGGGCCGCTCGGCCTCCTGGTGTCCTTCGAGATCTTCTACGCCGGTCGCAGCCACTCGTCGGTGCGCGCCGGTGCCGAGCTGCTCGCCGTCCCCACCAACACGTCCTCCTACAGCACGTCGCAGGTGCCGTCACAGGAGATCTCGGCCGCGGTGGTGCAGGCCGTCGAGACCGGCCGCGACCTCGTCCAGGCCGCACCGACGGGCTACAGCGCAGTCGTGACCGACCGCGGTGTCGTGGTCGAGCGCGGCACCCTGGGCAGGCGCCAGGTGCTGGTGGCCACCGTCGCTCTCCGGCGCGGCATGACCCCCTACGACCGCTGGGGCGACCTCCCGGTGCTGATCCTCTCGGCGGTGGCGCTCGTCGCCGGCTGGGCCCGCCAGCTGCGTCACTCGTAGTACCCGGAGTGGATGTACACGCAGGGGACCCCGGCTGCCACGTACATGGCGTGGTTGGACGGGTCGTCCTCGAAGGCGAGCCGGAGGTCGAACCCTTGGGCCCGCAGGTCCTGCACGACTGCCTCCTTGAATTCCGTGACCTGTGCGTAGTCCCCCCGCGAGCGCATCACGAGGAGGTCCCAGCGCAGTCCGTACCGCTTGAGCCAGGCCAGCGTCTGCGGCTGGACGCGCTGGGGCCGGCCCGTGAGCAGGATCACGGCGAGCGAGGGGTCGAGCAGCTCGAGCAGCCGGGCGACCTCCTCGATCACGGGGTCGTCGCCGCACGCCTCGAAGAAGGACGCCCAGTTCCGCTGTCCCCGCTCAATGAAGTGCTGGCGGCCGGCGGCGTCGGAGAGCACCCCGTCGATGTCGAAGATCACGGTCGGCCCGCGCGGGAGCGATGCGCCGTCTCCGACACGCCAGGTCCAATTCATCCGGTCGCTCTCAGGCTGGGTCTGGGGCACGAAAGTCCAGCTTAACGGTGCGCTCTCCTCCCTGAGGAGGAACGACTCCCCCCAATTGGTGAGGGGTCGGACGCTCCGAAGGTGACACGATGGTCCCTGCATGAGTGGTGAGGTCGACACGGTGGCCAGGATTCCGGACACAGAGCCCGGGACCGACCACACCATCCGCGTCGCCCTGGGCCGGCGGGTCGAGGTGATCGGTGACCTGCTGCTCCCGCCCGAGCCCACCGACAGCTCGCGCGCCGCCTGCCGTGACATCGCCCGCCGGCTCGAGGAATGGCAGGGGCCGGGCATCGTCATCCTCTGCGGTCGCCTGGTGGCGCCGGGCTGCCAGAGCGAGGTCGGGCCCGTCGCCGTGCTGGGCGCCCACCCGGACCTGACCGACGCGCTGCGCGCGTTCGCCGCGCGGGCCGATTCGCAGGTCGTCGTCGTCATGGCCGCCGCCGAGCGGGACCCCGAGCTGGTGCGGGAACTGGAGCGCTGCGGGCTGGAGGTGCGCGACGCCGTCGACCTGGCGTGTGAGACCGGGGCCGGCACGCGCACCGTCCTGGTGCGCGCCGGGACCATGCGACCCGACGCCAACCCGCCGATCGACGCCGTCCCCTCCGAGGACCGACCGTGGCTGGCCGGTATGGAGCGGCTCGACGACCCGCGGCTGGCGCGGCGCTTCGTCACCTCCCGGTTGCTGTACCGCAGGCTGCGCCGCTACCTCTGGGCGCCGCCGCTCGTGCTCGCCGCCATCGCGCTGCTGTTGCGCGTGGACTTCGTGATCGACGGCCTCGGCCGTGTCTTCCGCTCGCCGCGCCAGCAGAACGCGCTGCAGCGGGCGTACGCCGCCACGTGGTTCTCCCGTTTCATCGTCACGGTGGTCATCGCCGTGCTGCTCCTGGCAGTGCTCGCCCTCGTCGTCGCCGTCACGTCGCGCGGCATCTGGCGGGCGCTCGGCGGCGACGGCCTCCCGGCACCGTGGGCCGGCGGCGTCTCGGGGACGCGTCCGGTCGCGCACGCCCAGCTCCAGATCGACCGCGAGGACGCCCTGGACGTCACGCGCGCCGCCGTCGAGGCCGGCGCATCGGGCGTCATCGCCGGCGGGGCGCTCGTGCCCGAGCTCACCCACCTCGACACCGGATTCTTCGCCTGCCCCGGAGCCACCTCGGAGGTCGTCCACGAGCACCGCGGGCGGCTGGGGCTGCCGCCGACGTTCCTGCACCACCGCCAGGAGTCGACCCTCGAGATCGAGACCGGCGCGGACCTCCACGTCCGCCTCATCCTGGCGGAGGCCGACCTGCCGATGGCCACCATGGGCGAGCGGTTGGCGACCTCCGACATCGTCATCAAGGGCCGCTCGAAGGCAGCAGAGGTGCACGCCGAGCTGGCGGCCGGGTGGCCGAGCGGCGCCTCGTGGCCCCCGGCGCCCGAAGTGGCGGCGGACCGTATCCGGGTGCGCCGCATCCGTCGTGTCGCCGCCGTCTCCCTTTTCGTGGCGGGCGCCATCGACCTGCTCTCCTCGGTGACGACCCCGCTGCGGGCGCACCTGCACCTGATCGCGCAGTACCTGCCGATTGCCGTCGTCCAGGCCGCGGGGGCACTGACCGCCATCGCCGGCATCGGCATGATCATGCTCTCCCGCGGCATCCTGAGGGGCCAGCGGCGCTCGTGGCTGGTGGCGGTCGCCCTGCTCGTGGCCTCACTCGCGCTGCACCTCGTGCACGCCGCCGATGTCATCACGCTGCTCGTCTGCGCCGGCGTGCTCACACTGCTGATCGTCCAGCGCGAGCGCTTCCGGGCCCAGACCGAGCCGGCCACCCTCGTCACCGCCTTCGTCATCCTCGCCGTCGGTGGGCTGCTCGCCACCGTCGGTGGCTTCATCGCGGTGGAGGTCGCCGGACGCGTGCACCACCACCCGCTGCCCGGCTGGCCCGATGTGCTGCTGGGGTCCGCCGAGCGGCTCGTCGGGGTGGAGTGGGTGGCGTTCCCGCCCAACATCGACCGCTACGTCTCCATCAGCCTTCTGGCGGTCGGCATCAGCCTGATCGTGGTGGCCCTGTACCTCCTCACCCGGCCGGTCGTCGACCGGCGGCTGTCCTCGGGACGTGCCTCGGTCGGCCGCCGGGCCGCCGAGCTGCGGGCCCGCGACATCGTGCGCCGGCACGGCACCGGGACGCTCGACTACTTCGCGCTGCGTGACGACAAGCAGTGGTTCTTCCACCGCGATTCACTCGTCGCCTACGCCGTCTTCGGCGGTGTCTGCCTCGTCTCCCCCGATCCCATCGGCCCGTTCTCCGAGCGCGCCCACGTGTGGGACTCGTTCCGCCGCTACGTCGACCGCAACGGATGGGGCCTCGGCGTCATGGGCGCGGGCGAGGAATGGCTCCCGACGTACCAGGCATCGGGCATGCGCTTCATCTACATCGGGGACGAAGCCGTCGTGGACCCGCGGCAGTTCTCCCTCGAGGGCGGGAAGATGAAGGGGCTGCGCCAGGCGGTCAACCGGGTGGCACGCTACGGCTACACCGTGCGCTTCCTCGACCCGGCGCGCCTGAACCCGGCGGATGCCGCCTGCATGGCGGAGCTGATGGCCAAGAGCCGCCGCGGGGAGCAGGAACGGGGCTTCTCCATGATGCTGGGCCGGCTGTTCGATCCCCGCGACACGGGCCTGCTGCTGACACTCGTCGAGGGCCCCGACGGGACGCCGGTGGCCATGTGCCAGTTCGTCCCCTCACCGGCCATCGGCGGGTACTCGCTCGATCTGATGCGCCGTGACCCGGGCGACCACCCGAACGGCCTGCTGGACTTCGCCCTGTGCTCCACCATCACCCACCTCAAGGAGATGGGGATGAAGGGTCTCAGCCTCAACTTCGCCGCCATGCGCTCCATCCTCGAGGGCGACAGCAGCGACGGCGTGACCCAGCGCGTGGAGCGGTGGGCCCTGCGGCGCCTGTCGGGGGTCCTGCAGATAGAGACGCTGTGGCGGTTCAACGCCAAGTACGAGCCGCGGTGGCTCCCCCGCTACATCGTCTTCGACTCGGCCGAGCAATTCGTGCCGGTCGCCGTCCAGATCATGCGGGCCGAGTCGCTGACCGAGGTGCCGGTCATCGGGCGCCTGCTGACCACGGGGGTCGCCAAACGGTCCGGACCGGCCGTCCCCGAAGAGGTCCTCGCCGCCATGGGGCAGCAGGGGAACGGCGCGGCGGACGAACGCGAGGCCGAGACGACGGGCCCGCGGCCGTGACCGAGAGCCGCTGCCCGCGCTGCGGGCACCCCGGCGTGCACGAGCCCCGCGGCGACGGCGGGCCCTGCGAGGACTGCGACCGGTGCTGGGCCGAGCAGCAGCGTCACGAGCGCCCGCCGCACCACTCCGGAGTACGGTGACGCGCGTGACGCTCGCCATGACCCGGGCCGAGCGCGAGGAGTTCCTCGCCGGCGTGCACGTGGGGGTCCTCAGTGTCGACGATCCGGGCCACGGGCCCCTCACCGTGCCGATCTGGTACACGTACCGCCCGGGGGGCACCGTCGACGTCGTCACCGGGGGGCAGAGCATCAAGGCGCGCTGCCTGCGCGCGGCGGGCCGCTTCTCGCTGTGCGCGCAGGACGAGACGCCGCCCTACAGCTACGTCAGCGTGGAAGGGCCCATCACCGCGAGCGGGGACACGGTGAGCGCCGACGAGCGCCGTGCGATGGCCTATCGCTATCTCGGTCCCGAGTTCGGCGACCTCTACCTGGCCGCCACCGAAGAGGACGCCGCCGACAGTGTCGTGTTCCGCATGACACCGGAGCGCTGGCTGACGACGGACTTCGCCAAGCAGTTCGGGTAGATACCCGCCGCCCCGATCGGGGACGCCGACCCGCTCGTTGCACAGGATCAGCATGCACGACGTGGTGGTGGTCGGCGGACTCGTCGTCGTGGTCCCGATCGCCGCCACGGCTCCCTCGTCCCCGCCGTCGACGACGGCCTCCCCTCAGCCCGAGGGAGACCTCCGCGAGCCCGACGGGGATTTGAGCGTTGCCGCGAGCCGGGCCAGCTCGGTGCGGACCGAGGCCGGCACCAGACGTTGCTCGCCGGGGCACAGGTCGATCAGCGCCATCGACTCGAGGGTGTTGAAAGTGTGGACGTTCGCCGGCAGGTGCGTCTGGCTCTCCACGCTGTGCGCCCCAAGGGCCACATCCATCAGAGCGCTGTCGATCCCGCCGCCCCGGCGCAGGAAGGCGCAAAAGGCGGACCCGTCGGTGAGCATGGCCCGCAGGGCCACGTTGCCGTCCTGCTGGACGTAGGTCGCCAGGTCGGAGTCGGCCTGCGCGACGTCGGTCAGGTACCGGGCGTCCTGGATGGCACTGGTTCGAGGCCCGACCAGCGGCGGCGGCCGCCCGGAGGTGGCTCCGGACGCCGGGGGGGCCGCCCCGAGGGCCACGAGGCCGAGGGCCACCAGGATCGCCGCCAGGGCAACCCTCGAGCCCCCGCGCCGTCCCGCGGGATCACTCATCGGCTGACTGCCCACTCAGTCGTTCTCGACCTGGTAGTCCCACTTGGCCACGATGTGATCGCCGTCCGGTGCCCAGCGGAGGAGCCCCTCGCCTACGGGCATGATGGAGCGGATCTTGAAGCTCAGGCTCTGGCCGGTGTGCAGAGATGCGGGCAGCTGCTCTCCGGGCACCAGCGCAGGCTTGTAGACCGTCTGTAGATGGTCGATGGAGTCGAAATCAGCAAGGCTGATCGGGACGGTACCCCGCACATGGCTGAGCGAGATCGTCCAGGTGCAGGTGGTGTACCTCTGCTGGACGGGCAGTCCTTCGCCGGGTACCACCGGACCGTTGACCACGGCAAGAGCCGAGAAGGTGGGCGTCCTGACCTGGACGAGGTCGCCTTCGACCGTGAGAGCCGGGTGGGCCACCGTGCCCACCACCGTCTGGTCGACCGGATGGTCGAGCTGTTGCTTGGGGAGCCACGACTGCGGATCAGCGGTGTTCAGCCCCGGCTTTGACACCACCCCGTGGATGCCCCATGCGAGCGTGGCCACCAGGGCGATGAAGACCGCCCAGAACACGACCCGGCGAATGCCCGACGGACCGGGCCGTTGGGCCCGGTCCGTCTCAGCTTCGGCCGCCGGTGCGACGGCAGTGGTCATGCGGCGATGGCCGGCTTCTGACGGCGACGCATCACCAGGTACCCGCTCATGCTCAGGATCGCGATGGCCGGGAAAACGATGACCAGCGGCGCCTCAGGGAGCCCCTCTCCGGGATTGTTGGGGATGGGGGGCACGAACCCGTTCCCGTTCGGAGCCGTGAAGACGTCGGCACCGAACGGCTCAAGCCCCGTTTGGGCCGCGTAGCCGATGTGGCCCTCTCCGTCGAGTCCACCGCACACCGAGCCAGCCGGGAGACTGACGTCCGTCGCGGTGCCCACGCAGCTCGACACGTCGAACAGGTCCTCTATGGTCCGCAGCCAGCTGTAGTGGTTGTAGGAGGTGGTCGACACCGAACCAGGAGCGATGAACGGGCTGATGAGGATCGAGCCGGTGTCACCACCGCCGGGCGTCGGGTCTGTCGTGTCGAAGAGCGGGTCGGCGGTGACCGGTGCCGTCGACGTGGACTCGCTGGCGATGAGCGCAGGGTCGCCCTCGGCGCTCAGGGTGACCGAGGTCACCGCACCGGGGATGGTCACCGGATTGCCCGCATCGTCGATCGCCTGGAAGGAGGCGGCGACGGTCGGGCCGCCACTGATGGACGGGTAGAGCTCACCGGAGTCCGACACGGTGCCGACGAACAGCCCGTTGGGGAAGTCCGTGCTGTAGGCGGCCGACCCGTAGGTCACGGCGGTCCCGCCGATGGTGATCGACTGGATCTCACGACCGGTGTCGTCCCCGACCAGGTTGGGATTGCCGCTGCCCGCGCTTGTCGAGACGGGGTAGGAGATGATGCTCGAGCCCCCGCCGGTGACGGTGTCTGTGCGCGCGCCGGGACTCGATCCCGAGCCACCCCGGACGATTCCGGGCACGCAGTCGGCTGGGACCAGCGTCGGGGTGGTCTGGGTGCAGGCTGGAGGCCGGTCGATGAAAGAGTTGTTGCCCGGGCCCGGGTAGAGCTGGTCGCCTGAGGTGTTGGTCCCCAGCGTCGAGTTCGGACCGTACGGCTCGTCGGTGACGTTGGTGCCGCTGATGTTCTCACCGGCGGCATCGGCGGAGAGCCCGTAGGCACCGAAGATGGAGTCGGCGCCGGGTGCCGTCGTCCCCGAGGCCCCGTAGGTCGGGGCGTCGGCCGGGGGTGAGGTCTGCGGCGACGAGGTGCCCTGACCGGCTGGCATCCCGCTCACCACGCTGCTGTTGGTCAGCACGTTGTTGAAGCTATTGCCCGAGTAGGTGAACGAGGGCTCGCCCTCGTCGAAGGTGATGTCGATCAGGCCACCGTTGCCGTAGGCCGTCGACTGCTCGATTAGCGGGATGTAGTAGGCCAGGAAGAGGTCGGAGGCGTAGAGGCCGCCGGTGTAGTTCCGTGGCGTGGTGGCCTCTGGGTCGTCAGCCGGCAGGCCGGGCGGGTTGTAGATCGGGTCGTTCAGGTTGACCTGACCGGCATGGGGTCCGCTGGTGTAGGTGCCGAAGGCTCCCGAAAGGTTGTTGCCCTTGCACGTGGTGTCATGGGCGTCGCTGCAGTTGTCGGGGGTGATCCAGCTGAACTGGGGCACGGTGTTGGCGTTCAGGTCGTGGACGAGCCCGTGGTTCGGGTCGTCGAGGTTCGCGATGTGGTTGCTGTCGCAGTTGGTCCCGCCCCCGGCCGAGGCCTGGGGCTCGGTCAGGGCCGGGGTGCTGGCGCCGGTGGAGGTGTAGCCGCCGGTGAGCGATTCGAACCACGGGAAGGGGAAGTGCTTGGCCACGTACTGGTCGGAGTACTCGGGGTTGTTGGCCGAGTAGGTCCCGGCGTTGTCCGATCCGGTTCCGATGACCTGGGACGCCGAGGTGTAGCTGGAGGTGTCCGAGGGCAGCGGGTGGCCCGAGACGGCGGTCAGATAGGTCGGATTGCTCACCGGGTTGCTGGTGGTCCCACCGGGCCCACCGCACAGGGCGTCGTCACGGCCTGGGACGCTGTCGGTCTGGAAGCTGGTGGAGCCGATCTGCTGGGCTCCCCCGAGGTCCTGGGCGTACCCCTTCCAGCTCACGCCTGCCGCGTTGAACTGGTCGAAGAGGGTCGGCGTCTCGGTCGGGTAGGTGCAGCCGTTCGTTCCGACAGCGGCATTGGCGCCCGCCGACGAGACGACCTGCCCGTAGTTCCAGTTGGGTGAGTCGGCACCGACCGAACCGGTGGTCACGATGGTCGAGTTGGAACCGAACGAGGTGTTGACGACGCTGCAGTCCTCCTGGGAGTCCTCCTCGGGGGCCTGACCGGCGACCAGCGAGATGTAGTTGTCCATGCTGGAGTGGCCGGTGCCGTAGTAGTTCTTGAGCAGGACACCCTCGGATGGCAGGGTTTGCCACAGGTACGAGTTGTTGTTGAGGCCGGTGAAGGTCTCGTCGTAGGACTTGTTCTCCAGGATGATCAGCCAGACGTGCTGAATGGAGCCGGCGGCCAACCCGCCGACGGTGGTCGGGCCGGACCCGCCCGCCGCGACGTTGCCTCCGAGGGGCAATACTGCGCACAGGGCGACCAACGCGGAAGCGCCGAGTGTGAGCGCGAGCGGCTTCAGGCGACTCCTCCTGCGGAACCTCGAGAGCATGTCCATCCCCTTCTTTCGATAACCGGTGTCTCGGTTTTAACCAGGTAGGGAGACGCGGGACAGAGGTCATCGTGGCGTAACGCTCTCGGGTCACACAGAATTAATCGTGCAATCGCGTCGGCATCACGGTCGTCACTGAGCGCATGGGACGTCATCGAGGACCACAGCGAGGGCCTCGCGGCATCTCCACGACCCGTTCCTCGCGGTCGAGCACGACGAGGCGGTCGTGACGGCTTCAGCGCAGCGTCGACGCGGCGCCCGTCGACAGGGGACGGCGTCATGGCCGTGGTGCAATGCCGCACTTCGGCTGGAGACGCCGGTCCCATGGTCCACCCGTGGACCACATTCGCCGGCCCTGGCGCCCCCGCTCGAATATAGGGTTTAGGGTCCGGACCAGGGAGGATCGACCGTGAGTCAAGCCACACCCGTCGCAGCGAGGCACGACCTGGCGGCCACCGCAGCAGAGCGCCGGGAGGCGGGCCGGCAGTCCCGGGTCCTGGCGCCCCGGGCCGGCATCGGGGATTGGGACGAGCGTGACCGCGGGCACGACGCCGTGGAGACGATCATGGCGCAGAACGAGATCCGGCTCCCCGAGCTGGTGCCGCTGCGGCACCAGCGCATGGCGCTCTCACCCTGGAACTACTACCGGGGGGCCGCCGCGGTCATGGCGGCGGACCTGGCCTCGCGACCGCACAGTCGGCTCGAAGTCCAGCTCTGCGGGGACGCCCACGTCCTGAACTTCGGTTTGTGGGCCACGCCGGAACGCCAGCTCAACTTCGACCTGCGCGACTTCGACGAGACGCTGCCCGGGCCCTTCGAGTGGGACGTGGCGCGCCTGGCGGCCAGCCTGGTCGTCGCAGCGGAGGAGAACTCGGTGAAGCCGGCGAAGGCCGACGCGGCAGTGACGGCAGCCGTCGACGCCTACCGCTCCCGGATGCAGACCTTCGCCACCATGCCCGAGATCGACATCTGGTACGCCAGCATGCAGGTTGAGCGGTTCATGAACTACTTCGAGCCGGCCGATCGGGGCCAGGTCAAGGTACACGTCGAGAAGGGCAGGGAGAAGCGGACCAGCCGCGGGGCGTTCGCCAAGCTGACCACGATGGCGCGCGGGCGCCCGCGCATCACCGCAGAGCCGCCGCTGCGCGTCACGATCGACGATGGGGAGCAGCAGGACATCGTCGATCACCTGCTCGGCGGATACAGGCTCACGCTCCAGGAGGACCGCCGGACGCTGTTCGACCGCTTCACGCCGGTGGACGTGGTCCGCCAGGTGGTGGGGGTCGGCAGCGTCGGCATGGTCGTGTACCTCGTGCTCCTCACGGGCCGCTCGGGTGCCGACCCGCTCTTCCTACAGCTCAAGCAGGCCGGGCCATCGGTCTACGAGCAACGCACGTACCCGAGCAAGCACGACAACCATGGCGCGCGCGTCATTGCCGGCAAGCGGATGGTGCAGAGCGCGACCGACATCTTCGTCGGTTGGGGCTCGCTGGCCGGCCGCGACTTCTATGTCCGCCAGTACCGCGACATGAAGATCATCCCGACCACCGACCTGATCGCCCCGGTGCTCGTCCCATTCGCGACCGCGTGCGGCACCGCGCTGGCGGGGGCGCACGCCCGCTCCGGCGACCCGGTGGCCATCGACGCCTACATCGGAAAGGGTGACGAGTTCACCCGGGCCATGAGGAAGTTCGCCCGCCGCTACGCGCGCCAGAACGAGCGGGACCATGCGCAGCTCGTCGCCGCCATCCGTCGGGGCAAGGTGGAGGGCGTGCCGGAGTAGCTGCCTACTTGGGCAGGAACAGCAATGTGGCGTGGTTGGCGAAGTCGATGAGCGGCTGCGGCCAGACGCCGAAGAGGACGGTCACCCCCGTGCACAGCGCGATGGCCAGCCCGGTGAGCGCCGGTACCGGCACCGCTTCGGGAGTCTGCGTCTCGTCCCCGCCCTCCTCGTCGGCCAGCAGGATCTGATCGTTGAGGGTGGTCACCGCGCCCGTCGCCGCCGCCGGTGTCGCCCACTCGAGCCCGCCGCCGGAGCCGTCGCCGTCCGTGGCGGCCTGGATCAGGCCGCCCCCGACCATGCCACCCTCGGCCGCCGGCTGGGCCGAGCCTGCCGTCCCCCCCTCGGGCTCCCCGAGCCCGCCGCCGGAGTACATCAGCACGGCGACCCGCAGGTAGAAGTAGGCCGCCACGACCGCCGTGACCATGGCGATGACGCCGAGCGGCACGTCGCCCACGTCGACGACGGCGAAGACCACTTGCAACTTGGCCCACAGGCCCGTGGTGAACGGCGCACCCGCCTGGGCCAACAGCAGCACCGCCAGGGCCAGGGCCAGCACCGGCTGGCGGCCCGCCAGCCCGCGGTAGCGGGCCAGGTCGTGATCACCGTCGCCCGCCCGGCCGAGCACGGTCACGATGGCGAAGGTGCCGATGACCATGAACATGTAGGCGAAGAGGTAGTAGAGCGACGCGCTGGCTCCCCGTGCCGTGTCGGCCACGACGCCCAGGAGGATGAAGCCCGCGTGGTTGATGGAAGAGTAGGCGAGCATCCGCTTGACGTCGCGTTGGCGCAGCGCCACGAAGGCGCCGAGGACCAGGGAGAGCACGGCCAATCCGTAGACGATCGGCCGCCAGTCCGTGGAAACCACGCCGAAGGACGAGAAGAGCACCCGGAGCATGGCGGCGAACGCGCCCGCCTTCGCCACGGCGGCCATGAAGCCGGTCACGGGCGACGGCGCCCCTTGGTACACGTCGGGCGTCCACATATGGAACGGCACCGCCGCCACCTTGAAGGCGAAGCCCACCAGCATCAGCGAGAGCCCGGCCAGCAGCAGGCCGTTGCTCAGCACCACGTTCTTCGACAGGAAGTCGGAGATCTGGGTCAGGTTCGTCGAGCCGGTCGCCCCATAGGTCAGTGCAATGCCGTAGACGAAGATTGCCGAGGAGAAGCCGCCCAGGATGAAGTACTTGAGCGCGGCCTCTCCCGACGCCGCCCGGCGGTAGTTGAAGGCGGTCAGCACGTACAGCGCGATGGAGAGGATCTCGAGGCCCAGGAAGACAATGATGAGGTCGTTCGCCATCCCCATCAACATGGCGCCCGAGGCGGAGACCATGGCCAGCACGTGGAACTCCGCGCCGTGTACTCCCTCCCGGCGCAGGTAGCCGTCGGCCACCAGCGCGCTGAGCAGCATGGCGATGGCGACCAGCATGGTGACTAGGACGCTGAAGCCGTCCATCACGACCGCCTGAGCCACGTAGGTGTGCGGCCCGTGCTCCTGCACGTCGGACCACTGCCACAGCGCCACGCCCAGGGCGCCGCCGGAGATGATCACGGTCGCAATGGTGCTCACGCGCACCCGTAGGGGCTTGCGCACGAGCGAGGCCACGCCGAGCAGGACGACGGCCCCGCCGATCATGATGATGGGCGGGAGGATGGAGAGCCACCGGATCGGGGGCATCGCGATGGTGTTCGACGCGGCGTGGCTCGCTGCGAGGAGCGGCGCGATCACTTCACTCCCTCCACGCCCTTGACGGCCACCGAGGGTTGGTAGTGGCCGGTGCTGGACTCGACGTGCGCGATGAGCTGGTTCACCGAGGGGTTGATGCGGTCGAGCACCGGCTTGGGGTAGACGCCCAGGAAGACGATGAGAATGATGAGCGGCGCCACCACGAGCTTCTCCAGTAGGGCCAGGTCACGCGTCTTCTCGTCGGCCTCCCGCGGCGCGCCGTGGAAGACCTGCTGGTAGGCCCAGAGCAGGTAGATGGCGGCCACGATCACCCCGAGCACGGCGACCACGGCCCACCAGCGGTGGGTGATGAAGGTGCCCGAGAGGACGAGGAACTCGCTCACGAAGCCGTTCAGGCCGGGGACCCCGATGGAGGCCATCATGGCCACGGTGAACACGCCGGCCAGGACGGGTGCCGCCTTCTGCAGCCCGCGCAGCTCGCCCGCCTGCCAGGTGCCCCGCCGCTGGTAGATGAAGCCGATGAGGATGAACAGCGTCCCGACGATGAGGCCGTGGTTGACCATGAGGAGCACGCCACCGGCGAGGCCCTGCGTGCTCAGTGCGATGGCCCCGAGCGCGATGAAGCCGATCTGCGCCAGGGACGAGTAGGTCACGAGCCGCTTCATGTCGCGCTGGGCGCAGGCGACGATGGCCCCGTAGATGATGCCGATGACGGCCAGGGTGAGGAGCCATGGCGCGAGCGTCCGCGTCGCCTGGGGGAACAGGCTCAGGTCGAAGCGGATGATCCCGTAGGTGCCCAGCTTGGCCAGGACTCCCGAGAGCAGGACCGAGCCCTCCTCGGGCGCCTCCGTGTAGGCGTCGGGGGACCACGTGTGCAGCGGGAAGAGGGGCGCCTTGACCGCGAAGGCCGCCGTGAAGGCCAGGAAGAGCAGGATCCCCGTCGTCGACGACAGGTGGGTCTGCATGAGCGGCCCGAGCGAGAACGTCAGGTAGTGGTACTGCGACTGGTGGATGAAGGCCAGGGCCAGGATCCCGACCAGCAGGAAGGCCGAGCCGAGGAACGTGTAGAGGAAGAACTTGATCGCCGCGTAGGCCCGCCGCTGGTGGCCCCACCCCGCGATGATGAAGTAGGCGGGCACGAGCGTCAGCTCGAACATGAAGAAGAAGACGATGAGGTCGAGGGAGAGGAAGCTCCCCATCACGGCGGCCTCGAGGAGGAGGATCCAGGCGAAGTAGGCCCTGGTGTTCTCCCGGTTGCGCCCGAGGATGATGGTGAGCGGGAACAGCAGCGCGGTGAGCAGCACCAGGAAGATGGAGATGCCGTCGACGCCGAGGTACCAGTGCACCCCCAGGCTGTCACCGGTGTAGTCGTGGTTCGAGACGAGCTGGAACCCCCCGTCGTGCACCTTCATGGCCACCATGGCCGCGACGGCGATGACCCCGGTCACCAGGGACACGATGAGGGCCAGGGCGTACACCGCGTCGCGGTGGGGGTCCTTGTAGAGGCCGAGCAGGCCGAGCGCCAGCGCGCCCGCCGCGGGCAGCAGGATGAGCAGGGTCAGGAAGGGGACGGTGTGCATCAGCCCCACCACGTCCGGCTCAGCATGAAGGCGACGATCAGCGCCATCCCGATGGCGATCCCCAGCGCGTAGTTGCGGGCGTAGCCCGTCTGCAGCTTGCGCGCCGCCGTGCCCGTGGCCTTGGCCAGGTGGGCGCTGCCGTTGACGGCGCCGTCGATGACGCGGGCGTCGACCACCCAGGCGAAGAAGGTGGCGAGCCGCTGGCTCGGCCGCCCGATGATCGTGTCGTAGAAGTCGTCCCAGTACCAGACGCGCTGGAGGAAGGCCGGCTCCAGCGCCGGCTTGTCGACCTCGGCGCCGCGC
The DNA here is from genome assembly GCA_052140165.1 of Acidimicrobiales bacterium. GTDB lineage: Bacteria > Actinomycetota > Acidimicrobiia > Acidimicrobiales > RAAP-2 > Bog-473. The sequence continues at coordinate 1,996 of JBKQUM010000107.1, read as the reverse complement.
CACAGCCAGACGGCCACGATCACGCCGATCAGGGCCGCCGCAATGTCGGTGAGGGCAAGGGCCCATTCGGACGTCGCGCTGACGTTGTCGTTGTAGAGCGTGCCGCTGAACACGGGGGTCAGCCAGCTCTCGAGGTTGTGGGTGTGCACCCAGGGCAGGTCGAGCACGCCGCCGAAGAAGGCGAAGAAGGCCAGCACCACGAGGGGCAGGCGCATGACCCAGGCCGGCTCGTGCGGCGCGTGCAGCGCCGGCTCCCCGTGCGGGCCCGGCTTGTCGAAGCGGGGCTCGCCTCCGAAGGCGAGGACCTCCAGCCGGCTCATGTAGTAGGCGGTGAGGACGGCCGTCACCAGACCGATGACCCAGAGCACCTTGTAGTGGGCGAAGACGTTGTCGAGCACGTCGCCCTTGGCCCAGAACCCCGAGAGCGGCGGGATGCCGGCGATGGCGAGGAAGCCGATGGTGAACGTGACGGTCGTCCACCTCATGTAGCGGCGCAGCGCGCCCATGCGCTTGAGGTCCTGTTCGTCCTCGAGCCCGTGGATGACCGAGCCCGCTCCGAGGAAGAGCAGCCCCTTGAAGAAGGCGTGCATGACCATGAGGAAGATGGCCGCGATGTAGGCGCCAGTGCCGACGGCCAGCACCATGTAGCCGATCTGGGACACGGTCGAGAAGGCCAGCACCTTCTTGATGTCCTGCTGCGCGCACGCGATGGTGGCCGCCACGAAGGCTGTCACGGCGCCGATGGACGCGATCACCTCCATGCCCGGAGTGGTCAGGTGCAGCAGCGGGTTCATCCGGCACAGGAGGTACACCCCTGCCGTGACCATGGTGGCGGCGTGAATGAGGGCCGACACCGGTGTGGGGCCCTCCATGGCGTCGGGCAGCCAGTTGAACAGCGGGATCTGGGCCGACTTCCCGGTGACGGCCAGGAAGAGGAGCAGCACCGCCGCGGTGGCCGTGCCGCCGCCCAGGTGCGACAGCTGCCCGAAGATGCCGCCGCCCGGCCCGCTCTCGTACTGCAGGGTGCCCGTCTTCTCGAAGATCAGGAAGATGGCGAGCAGGAACCCGGCGTCACCGATGCGGTTGTAGATGAAGGCCTTCTTGCCCGCCGAGGCCGCGGACTCACGCTGGAACCAGAAGGCCACCAGCCAGTAGGAGCAGACGCCCACGCCCTCCCAGCCCACGAAGGTGAGGAGCAGATTGTCCCCCAGCACCAGGAGGAGCATGGAGAACACGAACAGGTTCAGGTAGATGAAGAACTTCGAGTAGTCCCGGTCGCCCTTCATGTACCCGATGGAGTACAGGTGGATGAGCGCGCTGACACCGGTGACGAACATGCACATCGTCATGGACAGCGGGTCCACCAGGGTGCCGACGGGCACCGACAGCCCGCCCGAACTGAACCAGGTGAAGTAGTTGTGGACCACGACCCGGTGGTCGCCCGGCAGGTGGATGAGGCCGGCCAGGACGATGCAGGCCACGACGAATGCGCCGCCCACCGCGACCGTCCCGACCCACCCGGCCACCGGGTCGCCGATGCGCCGGCCGAAGGCGACCAGGAAGAGGAAGCCCGCGAGAGGCAGCAGCAGCATGAGGTACGCGACGTTGACCACCGGTCAGCCCTTCAGCGAGTCCAGGTCGTCCGCCACGGTGGTGGCCCGGCGGCGGAAGTTGGTGACCACGATGCCGAGGCCGACGACGACCTCGGCTGCGGCGACCACGAGCACGAAGAACACGACAGCCTGGCCGCCGATGTCGTGGAGCATGCGGGCGAAGGTGACGAAGGTCAGGTTGGCCGCGTTGAGCATCAGCTCGATGCACATGAACATGATCAGCACGTTGCGCCGCACCATCAGGCCGATGGCGCCGATGGTGAAGACGATGGCGGCCAGGCCGAGGTACCAGGATCCCGCGAGGCTCATGCCGGCAACTCGCTCTCCGTGTTTTCCTCCTGGTCGGCGTGGATCGTCGGCGGCCGGCGGGCCAGCACGACGGC
>JBKQUM010000106.1:0-7313 GCA_052140165.1 Acidimicrobiales bacterium | reverse complement strand
CCGCCGCCTCGGGCAGCACCGTCACCGTCGCGGTGGAAGTGTGGATCCTGCCCTTGGCCTCGGTGACCGGCACCCGTTGCACCCGGTGCGTGCCGGCCTCGTGCTCCAGCCGGATGTAGGCGTCGGGCCCCTTGACGAGGAAGACCGCCTCGTTGATCCCGTCCTTGTCCGAGGCGTCCTCGGAGAGGACCTCGACCTTCCACTTCTTCGTCGCCGCGTAGCGCAGGTACATGTCGTAGAGCACCCGGGCGAACAGGTTCGCCTCGTCGCCACCGACCGCGCCGCGGATCTCCATGATCACGTTGCGCCCCTCGTTGGGGTCCTTGGGCAGCAGCAGCTCCTGGATCCGCTCCTCGAGCGTCTTCACCCGCGACTCCGCGTCGTCGACCTCGGGCCGCATGAGCTCGCGGTCGTCCCCAGTCGCCTCGGTCAGCATCTCGCGGGCGGCGGTCAGGTCCTCACGGGCCGCAGTGAGGTCGTGCCAGGCGCGCACGATCTCGCCGAGCTCCTTGTGGCGCCGCGACAGGTCACGCAGACGGTCCGGGTCAGTGTGGGTGGCTGAGTCGGCGAGCTCGGCCTCGACGGCCTGGTACTCCGCCTCGAGCGCGGCAATCCGGTCCTCGAACATGCCTCTCGGGTCTGTTTCCTCACGGGGGCGGCGGCGCGGCCAGCGCACCCCGCCCCGGCGGGATCAGTCCTGCGCCGCCGCCGCGCCGGGCTTGGCCTTGGCCTTGCGCTCGCCGTAGCGGCGCTGGAAGCGCTCGACCCGTCCTCCGGAGTCGACCAGCTTCTGCTTGCCGGTGAAGAAGGGGTGGCACTCGTTGCACAGCTCGACGTGGAGATCGGCCTTGGTCGAGTGCGTCACGTACGTGTTGCCGCACGAGCACTTCACCGTCGCCTCTACGTAGTTGGGGTGGATGTCGGGCTTCATGGTGTCTCCAAGGTCGATGTGGTCGGACCATTGTAGGGGTGGCGCCGGCGGATCGGTCCGGCGCTGGTCGGGTACCGGCGGATCAGGTGGCCGGGCCCTTGGCGATCTCGGCCAGGAACTCGTCGTTGCTCGCCGTGCTGCGGATCTTGTCCATGAGCAGCTCCAGGCCGGCCGCGTCCTTGCCGTCGCTGGCCAGCGCATTCAGCACCCGTCGCAGCTTCCAGACCTGCTGGAGCTGGCCCCGCTCGAAGAGGAGCTCCTCGTGGCGGGTCGAGCTGGCATTGACGTCGATGGCCGGGTACAGGCGGCGCTCCGACAGCCGGCGGTCGAGGCGGAGCTCCATGTTGCCGGTGCCCTTGAACTCCTTGAAGATCACCTCGTCCATTTTGGAGCCGGTCTCCACCAGGGCCGAGGCGAGGATGGTCAGGGAGCCGCCCTCCTCGACGTTGCGGGCCGCGCCGAAGAACTTCTTGGGCGGGTAGAGCGCACCGGAGTCGACACCACCCGACATGATGCGCCCGGTCGCCGGCGCGGCCAGGTTGTAGGCGCGGGCGAGCCGGGTGATGCCGTCGAGGACGATGACGACGTCCCTGCCCATCTCGACGAGCCGCTTGGCCCGCTCGATGGCCAGCTCGGCCACCTGGGTGTGCTCGTCAGCCGGGCGGTCGAACGTCGACGCGATGACCTCGCCCTTGACCGAGCGCCGCATGTCGGTGACCTCTTCGGGCCGCTCGTCGACGAGCAGCACCATGAGGTGCACCTCGGGGTTGTTGGCCTCGATGCTGTGGGCGATCTGCTTCATGACCGTCGTCTTGCCGGCCTTGGGCGGCGAGACGATCATGCCGCGCTGGCCCTTGCCGATCGGCGAGAGCAGGTCGACGATCCGGGCCGTCAGGTTGTCCTTGTCGCCGGGCATCTCGAGGTTGAGGCGAGAGTCGGGGAACAGGGGCGTGAGGTCCTCGAAACGGGCCCGGTCGCGGGCGGCCTCGGGATCGAGACCCGAGATGGAGTCGATGCGCAGGAGCGCCGGGTACTTCTCGTTGTTCGACGCCGGGCGGCACGCGCCCTCGACGTAGTCGCCGCGCCGCAGCGCGAAGCGCCGGGCCTGGCTGATGGAGACGTAGACGTCCTTGGTCGAAGGAAGGTAGCCCTCGCAGCGCAGGAATCCGTAGCCCTCGTCGCGCAGGTCGAGCATGCCCTTCACCTCGACGAGCTCGCCCGAGTACGGCTGCTCCTGGCCGCCGCTGCCCTGGAGCTCGCCGCCGGTCTGGCCACGGTCGCGGCCGCGCCGGCGCCGGCTGCGCCGGTTGCCCGCGTCGTCACCGGCCTGGTTGCCGCGGTCCTGGTTGCCGCGGTTCTGGTTGCCCTGGTTCTGGTTGCCCTGGTTCTGGCGGTTCCGGTTGCCCTGGTTCTGACCCTGGCCCTGGCCCTGGCCCTGCCCGTTCTGGCGCGGTGTCACCTCGGCGCCGTCGGCCAGCTCGGGCGGCTCGACGAAGACGGCCGGTCCGGAGTCTCTGGCCGGGGCCGCCTCGGTGGTGGTGGTCGTCGGGGCGGTGGTCTCGGCCTGGGCGGGCGCTGACGGCTCCGCCCCCTGGTCTCCAGCGGGCACCGCGGCTCCGGCGGCCTCGCCGTTGGCGGATGCGGCCGTTGCGCCCCCCCGAGAGCGCCGCGCCGGCTTGGCGGCGCCGTTGGTCTCGCCGTGGCCGGCGGCGCCGTTGCTCTGCCCGCCCGCGGCGGGTCCGGATGTCACGCCGGTTGCATCCAGGATCTGGTCAATGATGTCGGCTTTCTTGGTCCGGCTCGTCGTCTTGAGCGACATGGCCTGGGCGATGGCACTGAGCTCGTCGCGCTCCTTGCCTTCGAGAACCGATCGTTCGAGCTGCTGTTCCGCAGTCATCGGGCTCCTCATCTACGAGGGTTGTCGCCAGCCCGGGGTTCGTCCGCGCGTGGCGAGAAAATTTAAAGGAAGGAGAAGGGATTCGCGTGTGAATGCCCTCCCCCGGATCACCTCTGCGTGATGCTCTCCCGGGACCGCTTGTACCCGCGGAGAGCGCTTCGAAGCGCAGTGGGGATGTCTTCACTCTAGCGGGACGGGATGGGTGATGCCAACACACCCCGGTTTCCCGCAGGCCGGGTTGTGCATCCGTGGTGCCGGGATCGCCCTCAGAGCGAGATCTCGGCCAGGACCGTGTCGAGGTCGAGATCGATGACCGAGGGCACCGAGATGGCCTTGATGGCCAGGTCAGGGTCCTTCAGCCCGTGCCCGGTCAGGACGCACACCACCCGGGACCCCTCCGGCACGCCCTGCTTGAGGAGCCCGGCCACCGATGCCGAGGAGGCCGCCTCGCAGAAGACGGACTCCTGGTCGGCGAGGAACGTGTACGCCTCCATGATCTCGTCGTCGGTGACCGCCGTGATCGACCCGCCGGACTCGGACGCGGCGGCCGTGGCCGAGTACCAGCTGGCCGGGTTCCCGATGCGGATCGCGGTGGCGATCGTCTCGGGGTTCTCGACGGGGTGACCCAGCACGATCGGGGCCGCGCCGGCGGCCTGGAAGCCCATCATGCGCGGCAGCCTGGTCGACCGCCCGGCCTCCTTGTACTGGAGGTAACCGCGCCAGTAGGCCGAGATATTCCCGGCGTTGCCCACCGGGATGCAGTGCACGTCCGGTGCATCGCCCAGGACGTCGACGATCTCGAAGGCGCCCGTCTTCTGTCCCTCGATCCGGTGCGGGTTGACCGAGTTCACGACGGTGATCGGCGCGTGGTTCGGGAGCTCCCGCACGATCGTCAGCAGCTGGTCGAAGTTCCCCCGCACCTGCAGCACCCGGGCGCCGTGCATGAGCGCCTGCGCCAGCTTGCCCAGGGCGATGTGCCCCTCGGGGATGAGCACCACGCACCCGAGGCCGGCGCGCGACGCGTACGCCGCCGCCGAGGCCGACGTGTTCCCCGTCGATGCGCACACGACCGCCTTGGCCCCCTCGTCGACAGCCATGGAGATGGCCATCGTCATGCCCCGGTCCTTGAAGCTCCCCGTCGGGTTCGCCCCCTCGACCTTCAGCCAGACGTCCGCGTTGACACGCCCGGACAGGCGCGGTGCGGGCAGCAGGGGTGTCCCGCCCTCCAGCAGGGTGACGACGGGCGTCCCGGCGCCGATGGGGAGGAACTCGCGGTACTCCTCCATCACGCCGCGCCAGCCCGACATCACGGCGCGCCCGCTCCCCCGCCGTCCCCGTCCCGCTCGCCGATGACGCGGAGCACGCCGCTCACCCGGTCGACCGCCTGGTGCTGGCGCAGCGTGTCGATGGTGGCGAGCAGGTCGCCCTCTCGTGCGACGTGGGTCAGGAAGATCAGCCGGGCCTCCTCGGCCAGCCCCACCTGCTCCATGGCGCGGATGGAGACGTCGTGGTCGCCGAAGATCTTGGCCACCGCGGCCAGGACGCCGGGCCGATCGGCCACGTCCATGCTCAGGTAGAAGGCGGAGCGCATGTCGCCCTGGGACCGCACCGTCGTGCTGGTCCTCTTCGGCGCCGGCGAGGGTGCGCCGGCGAGCAGGTTCCGCGAGGCGTCCACCAGGTCGCCCAGCATGGCGCTCGCGGTCGGCCCGCCCCCGGCGCCGCGCCCGTAGAGCATGAGCTCGCCGCTCACCGCTCCCTCGACGAAGACGGCGTTGAAGGCGCCGCGCACCGCCGCCAGCGGGTGCGCTCTCGGGACCATGGCCGGGTGCACGCGGACCGAGATCTCGGGGCCGCCGTCGACCAGCTCGGCGATGGCGAGCAGCTTCACGGAGTATCCCAGGCGGCTGGCGTACGCGACATCGGCCGCGCTCACACCGGTGATCCCCTCGCGGTGCACATCGGCGTCGACGATGTCCGACCCGAACGCGAGGGAGGCGAGGATGGCGGCCTTGGCCGCGGCGTCGTGGCCCTCCACGTCGGCGGTGGGGTCCCGCTCGGCCAGCCCGAGCTCCTGCGCGTCGCGCAGCACGTCGTCGTAGCTGTCGCCCTGCTCCTCCATGCGGGTGAGGATGTAGTTGGTGGTCCCGTTGACGATCCCCATGACGCGCAGGATCTGCTCGCCGGCGAGCGACTCGCGCAACGGCCGGATGACCGGGATGGCACCGGCCACGGCCGCCTCGTAGAGGAGGTCCACGCCGGCCGCGGCGGCGACCTCGGCCAGTTCGGCCCCGGCGGTGGCGAGCAGCGCCTTGTTGCCGGTGACGACGGGCTTGCCGCTGCGCAGCGCCGCCTCGATCAGCTCGTGGGCCGGATGGAGCCCGCCGATCAGCTCGACGACGACGTCGACGTCGTCCCGGGCCACCAGTGCGGCGGCATCGGTGCCGATGAGGTCCCTGTCGATGGCCGGTGCGCGGGGCTTGTCCGGGTCGGCCACGGCGATCCCGACCAGGTCGAGGCGGATGCCGGTGCGGGCGGCGACGTCGTCGGCACGGGTGAGGAGTATCTCGGCCAGCGCGCCGCCCACGTTGCCGCACCCGAGCAGCGCCACGCGGACCGTGGGCGCGGGGTGCGCGTGCGGCCGGTCGGTGGCGCCCTCGGATGCATCGGCGCGGGTCCTGGCCTTGTCGGCGGTCACCTCCAAACGGTACAGGCTGCCCGCGCCGCCACCGGGCTGTCCGGCCGGCGCGCGCTCAGGCGTCGAGGCGCGTCAGGTCCTCGAAGGTCTCCCGGCGCACGGCGACGCGGGCGGTGCCCTCCGAGACGAAGACGACGGCCGGCCGCGGCACCTTGTTGTAGTTCGAGGCCATGACGTAGCCGTAGGCACCCGTGACCGGTGTGGCCAGGATGTCGCCCACAGCCAGGTCGTCGGGCACGTAGGCCTCGGGCACCACGAGGTCCCCGCTCTCGCAGTGCTTGCCCACCACGCGCACCGGCCGCGGGCGGGGCGCAGTGGCCGATCGTGGCAGGAAGGCCTCGTACCCGCTCCCGTAGAGCACGGGCCGCGGGTTGTCGCTCATGCCCCCGTCGACGCTCACATAGGTGCGGATCCCCGGGAGGTGCTTGACCGTGCCGACCGTGTAGAGGGTGACGCCGGCGGTGGCCACGATGGAGCGCCCGGGCTCGGCCGAGATCCGGGTGGCCGGGTCCACGCCCGCCCTGGCGCAGGCGCCGCGGGTGGCCGCCGCCCACTCGGCCTGGGTCGGTGCCGTCTCGCCGTTGACGTAGGGCACCCCCAGCCCGCCGCCGACGACCAGCTCGGGCAGCTCGAGTGGTGCGAAGAAGGCGCCGAGCACCTCGGCCGCCTGCTCGAAGGAGGAGGCGTCGAACACCTGGCTGCCGATGTGGGCGTGCACCCCCACCAGCTCGACCCCGGGCAGGAGCTCGAGAGCGGCGACCGCCTCCGCCGCGGCGCCCGAGGAGACGGAGAAGCCGAACTTGGAGTCCTCCTGCCCGGTGCGCACGAACTCGTGGGTGTGCGCCTCGACGCCCGGCGTCACCCGGACGAGGACGCGCGGCCGGTCCCGCACGGGCGGGGACGACTCCAGCAGGCCTCCGAGCCGGGCGATCTCGTCGAAGGAGTCCACCACGATGCGGCCGACGCCGTGCTCGAGCGCGGCGGTCAGCTCGCCCGTCGACTTGTTGTTGCCGTGCATGACGAGGCGCTCCGGAGGCACACCGGCCGAGAGCGCGACGTGGAGCTCGCCGCCCGACGCGACGTCGAGGTGCAGGCCCTCCTCGTGGGCCAGGCGGGCCATGGCCCGGCACAGGAAGGCCTTGGTGGCATACGCGACGCCGTCCCCCCAGGCCGCCACGGCCTCCCGGCAGGCCTGGCGCAGGTGGTCCTCGTCGTAGACGAACAACGGCGTCCCGAACTCCTCGGCCAGCTCGAGGAGGTCGACACCCCCGACATGGAGGTGGTCCTTCTCGTCGACGGCGGCCGTGCGCGGGAGCAGACGGCGCTCCGGAGCGGCGGTGGCGACGTCGTGGTCCGTCGGCATGGAAGTGCAGGATACGGCAGCCTTCGCGCACTCCGGAGCCGGCGGGACCGCCGCAAGTGCGTGAGGACTACGATCGACCCCTGCTCGTGCACAGGCACGGGCACACCCGCCCCCGTAGCTCAGCGGATAGAGCACCGGCCTCCGGAGCCGGTGGCGCAGGTTCGAGTCCTGCCGGGGGCGCTTCATATTTGTACAGGTCAGATGACATTTTTCACGGCCCTGCTGTTGCTGACGGTTCCAAGCATTCGTCGGGCTGGACAGCAACGGACGCGAGCAGTGCTCGTCTAAGACTCTCCGCGGGAGGACGAAGGAGGCGGGCATCGCTCTCGCTCTTGCAGGCTCAGGACTTTGCCACGGCGAGGGCGCTGGAGAAAGCGTAAAGACCGAGAGTTGCGTGCGTAGAGCGACCCGTCGTCGCAGGCAGGCC
>JBKQUM010000105.1:0-30213 GCA_052140165.1 Acidimicrobiales bacterium | reverse complement strand
AGGTCGTGATCCAGGGCATCAGCCCGACGAGCCAGGGGCTCTACCACGGCCTGCGCAACAAGGCGTACGGCACCAAGATCGTGGGCGGCACCAACCCCAAGCGGGGCGGTGAGGAGATCGAGGGGATCCCGGTTTTCGCCTCGGTGGCCGAAGCGGTGAAGGAGACCGGCGCGACGGCATCGTTCATCTCCGTGCCGCCGCGGGGCGCGGCCGACGCCATCATCGAGGCGGCGGACGCGGGCATCTCTTTCATCGTCTGCATCACCGAGGGCATCCCGGCTCAGGACGAGGCGGTGGCCTACAACCGCCTCGTCCAGGAGTTCCCCGGCACCCGCCTTCTCGGGCCGAACTGCCCCGGGATCATCAGCCCCGGGAAGTGCAACATCGGCATCACGTCGGGCGACATCGCGCTGGCGGGCGGTCCCGTCGGCATCGTGTCGCGCTCGGGCACCCTGACCTACCAGGCTCTCCACGAGCTCTCGCAGCAGGGCATCGGGCAGACCACCTGCGTCGGTATCGGGGGCGACCCGGTGCCGGGGACCAACTTCATCGACTGCCTGGCCGCCTTCGAGGCCGACCCTGAGACCAAGGCCGTGATGATGATCGGCGAGATCGGCGGCTCCGAGGAGGAGCGCGCCGCCGACTTCATCGCTTCCAGCATGACCAAGCCGGTGGCGGCGTACATCGCCGGCGTCACCGCCCCCCCAGGGCGCAAGATGGGCCACGCCGGCGCCATCATCTCGGGCTCCCAGGGCACGGCCCAGGCGAAGATGGAGGCCCTGTCCGCGGCCGGGGTCGCGGTGGCCCAGAACCCGACGGAGTGCGGCGAGAAGATGGTCGCGATCGTTCGGGGTCTGGGCTGAGCGGTTCCTGATGGGCCATCGGGGCCCCCGGGGACGGACATCCCGGACTCGACATCGGCGTCTCGTTAGCGTCTGGTCCATGGAGTCCGGGAGTCCAGAAGAGGGTCAACCCGCGGGTCGGAGCCTGGCGGGCCGGGTCCGGCAGAAGCGCCCGGCCGCGGCGGCGGTCCGCTTGTCGGATCTGCCCACGCATCAGCGACGGCTGGCCGTGCTCCGCTGCGGTGCGACGATCGCCCTCTCGTGGGTCCTCATCGTGGGCGCGTATTTCGCGCTGCCCATCGGCCACGAGTCGGGCCTGCGGGCCCTGCTCCGCCTCGGCGCCGACGTCGCCCTGATCGGCGCCGTCTTCGCCTGGCAGATCGGGCGGATCAACTCGGCCGAGCTCCCCGAGCTGCGCGCGGTGGAGGCGCTGGGCATCGTGATCGCGCTCTTCCTCGTGCTGTTCTCGGGCATCTACCTCGCCATGTCCCACGGGGCAGCCAAGACCTTCACCCAACCTCTCGACCACGTCCGGGCCCTCTACTTCACGATCACCGTCTTCTCGACGGTCGGCTTCGGTGACATCACGCCGAGGACCGACGCGTCGCGCATGATCGTGTCCGCGCAGATGCTCCTCGACCTCGCCATCATCGGGGTCGTGGTGCGGCTGCTCTTCAACGCCGCCAAGAGCCGGGTGGCACCGGCCGACGGGCCGACGACGGGCGGGACGACCTAGTTCGAGGTCCGACTTCCGGCCCGGACGATTTCCCGTCTTCTGCGCGTCACCAACAAGGCGGTCACCGCGCTCCTCACGCGTCATCCGAGGCGGTGCAACGTCGCCGCGTCACAGCAACGGAGGCGCCATCAGCCTGCCGCGTGGGTACTACCAGAGCGATTCCGCAGAACGGTATCGCTCGGTACTCACGCCACCGGCAAGTGTGTTCCTCGGCGACGGCGACGCAGCAGCAACAGCCCGGCGAAGCCCATCAGGGCGAGCCCGCTCATGGCGATCGGCAGCCCCTCGGCGAGTGACGGCAACGGGTCGACCGTGTTGGGGATGGGCTCGCCATAGCCGAAGGGGTCGAAGGAGCTCTGTTCGCTGCCGGAGAGGGTCGCGGCAAAGACGCTGCCGTCGAAGTTCCCGTTGTTCGACAGGGTGACCGCAGCGGCGGGCGCCACCACGGTGCCCTGCCAGGCCCCGATCGTCAGGGCGTAGCCCGTGGGGAAGAGGGTGGGCCCGAAGTTCCAGACGGTGTTGTCGCGCTCCTGACCGATGGCAGACGTGTTGTCGCCGGCGCTGGGCTGGCTGCCGCAGTTGCCGTTGCTCCAGTTGGTCGGCGTGGGGGCATTGTTCGGGCATCCGTAGTAGACGCCCGAGTTGATCCCCGACAGGTTGAGCGAGGTCGCGTGGTCGGCGGACGTCTGCACCTGAATGAGGTTGGTCGAGCCGGCCGGCACGCTGAAGTCGAGCCGCTGCGCCGCGGCCAGCTGGTCGGCGGTCACGGAGAAGACGTTCACGCTTCCCGTCCCCCAGAAGCCGAGGACCGCCGTGAAGGGCGACGAGAACCCGACGCCGCCAATGGTGCCGGTGGTGGTGGTCCCGTTGGGCCCGTAGTTGTTGGAGCAGGTGGTGAGCGCCGAGCCGATGGATGAGAAGCTGAACGGCAGGGTGCCGGCGCCACCGTCGATGGTCTTCGTGGCGCCCGATTGGTTCATGTTGACCGGTCCACCAGCAGTGCCCGCGATCACGGCGCTGCCCTTGTTCACGTTCAGCTGACCGGTCTCGTTCCCGCCCACCAGGGTGGTGAGCTGGCTCGCCGGAGGAGTGATGCCGTTGCCAACGCTCCAGTTGCTCGCGGTGAAGGCACCGCCGTAGGCGACCGAGCCCTCGGCGTCGGAGTTCGACCGCGAGGCGTTGCCGGTCGTGAACTCGCTGAACTGGTAGGCATTGCCGTCGGTGCCCTGGATCGCCAGGGTGCCGCAGTTCAGCGACGCCGTGCCGGTTGCTCCTGCGACGCCCGCCGGCAGGGCCACGGCGGCGAACGACAGGGCCGTCAGGGAGAAGGCGCCCATCAGGCCCGCCCCCGCCAGGTGAAGGACGCGGTTGCCGCGGACCGGGCGGTGAGGGGGGTTGCATTTCGCCATAGAAACAGCCTGAACCTCCAGAGTTCGCGTTGCGCGAAGGGCACGTGACCTACGCATTAACAATGCGCGGACAACGCCTCGATGGGGACCTGGGCGGTCCTGGCGGGGACCCAGGACCCTGGTCGGTCCTGGCGGGGACCCAGGACCCTGGTCGGCGCAGCGCCCAAGGGAACGTCTAGCGACGCACCCGGGCTCAGGGCGCACTGAGTACCGTCGCCGAGGAGGCCTCCTTTGATTACCCAAGGGTCAATCGGGCGCGGAGGGACGACTAGGGAAAGGAGGAGGAGCTGGGTAGTCCGACGTCGTGGCGAATCTCGTTGTCCGCGGTCTGTGTCGTACTGGCCCGGTCGCGAACATCGGACAGCCAGACACTCGTGCCGGTCGAGCTGACGAGGGAGAACGATTGCAGAAGGCTGAGGAGAGCTGTGAGCTGCCCATGGTCGACCTGGATCGCGCTCTGCATAGAGGCGGGCCATTGAATGAAGTGGAGCTGGAAGTCGTAGAGATTCAACGCAGTGCGGTACGCCGTGACCACCGGCGTCAGCTGGGCCGTCGTGGGTGTCGAGCCGGCACTGATGAACCCGCTGGTCGCCGCTATGTTGGCCTTTTGCAAACCGGCCGCATACTGCTCGTACTGAGCCAGCTGCGCGTTGTCGATGGGCGCCACGAAGGCAGTGCGGTTCGTCGCGTGCTGCGCGGCGGTCGAGGGCGGCGGGAGAGAAGGCGCACCGGAGCCCGGGCCCTTATGGGCCAGGCGGATGCCCCAGATGATGAGGATGACGGCCACGACCGCCGCAAGGCACAGAACCGCCACCTTGCTCCAGCGGTGTGACCACAGGCGGCCAATCGGACCGCGCCGGGAATCGGACGGACGCCTGGGACCCGCCACGGACTCCGGTGGCTTCGTCGCGTCGTCTGACGGCACTTTTTGGTCTCCAGGCACCCTCGGAGAAAGGGTTGACAGGGCAGCAGCCGTCCCGAGCTCGACCGCCGGCGTCACATCGTTCGGGTCCTCTCGTAGGGGCGGGTCCAGCGTGACTGGACCAGCCGATCCGAACCCGACCGCTTCCTTGGCATCTGTGGCGTCCTCGTGTCTCGGCTGCACTGGCACATCAATTGTCATGGCAGCAGCCGTCACGAGCGAGGCCGCCTGCGTCTCGGCGCTTGAACTCGCGTCTGGCGGTGGCTCCTCCTCGGGACGAGACATCGGATTGAGCACGACCGACTGGTTCTCCGCGGCCGCCTGAGAGTCGGGTGTCCCATAGGTCGCCGGTCTGAAGTCTTCACCGACCCCATCGGCTGCGCTCATCGCGAGGCCTGGGATCGTCAGTGCCGCCTGATCGGCCGGTGGAGAGCCCGCTTCCACGGAAGCTGCACGCCAATCCCACGTCCGAATGGTCTCCATTAGCGCCTCCAGGCGCTCTTCGACGGACTGTCCGCTTGCGAACTGCATTCCCTCGTGAGTAGGTGCCGGCGGTTCGTTGTCAGTCACCTTGTGCGACCCGTTGGTTGTCACACCTCCGTGTCCTAGTTGGTCGTTCACCATGTACTCCCGCCGCTGTCGCGACCGCCGACCGCGCACCGGCCACCGTCCCTCCACGCCGAGACGCGGACGCATCCTTGGTTGCGAATTGTGCCAGACACCGTCCTCAATGTAGCGGCAGCGAAAACCGGCCTTTCCGGTGTCACCTGAAGTTTGGATGGCGATTACTTGCGTGTCATGTGCGCCACCCCGGGATGGGGTAGCGCACATGCCTTGTTAGAGTTCCCGGCGATGCAGCCGGTCTCCATGCGTGAGGATGAGGTCGAGTTGCGGCTCGAGGCGAGTATCTCCGGCTTTGCTGATCGGGTGCCTCTGATGTCCGCCCGGAACCTGGTATCCCGAGGACAGCGCAACTCTTTGATCGGGCTGCTGATCGTCATCGTGATCGGGCTGGTGTTCGATGTTCGTCTGACGTTCATTGTGATCATGGCGTTCTTCACCCTGCTCTACCTGATTGCAGTGCTCTACCGCACGTACCTCTTCACGCGGTCCTCAAGGAGCAATGCACTCGAGACCGTGACCGACGAGGAAGCCCTGAGCGTCCCCGACTCCGAATTGCCGTTCTACACAATCCTGCTTCCCATCTACAACGAAGCTTCGGTCATCATCAAGCTGATCGACAGCCTCGGCCAGATGGACTATCCAGCCAGTCGCCTCGAGGTGCTCCTCCTGGTCGAGGAGGACGACGAAGAGACATTGGACGCGCTGCGCGCCGCAGATCCACCTGCACAGTTCAAACTGGTCGTCATCCCTCCCGCTGAACCTCGCACCAAGCCCAAGGCGCTGAACTTTGGTCTGACGCTGGCGCGAGGGGACATTGTCGCCGTTTACGACGCCGAGGACTCTCCCGACATCCTGCAGCTGCGTCGAGCTGCCGTTGCGCTCGGTCGGTACGGTCCCGAAGTGGCGTGCGTGCAGGGACAGCTGTCGTATCGCAACGCGACGCAGAACATCATCACCCGGTGGTTCACCGTGGAATACGCCATGTGGTTCTCTTTCTTCCTGCCCGGTCTGGTGACGTTGGATGCACCGCTTCCGCTGGGCGGGACGTCGAACCATTTCCGCCGCAGTGCCCTAAGAGCGCTCGGGGCATGGGACCCCTACAACGTCACCGAGGACTGCGACCTCGGGATCCGGATGTTCCGCGAGCATTATCAGATCAAGGTGCTCGAATCGACCACGCTGGAGGAGGCCAACAGCGATTTCGTCAACTGGGTCAAGCAACGCTCCCGCTGGTACAAGGGCTACCTGCAGACGTTCCTCATCCACCTCCGTTCTCCCCGTCAACTCAAGCGCGAGATCGGTCTCAAGGGTGTCGGCCACTTGTGCGCGTTCGTGGGTGGCACGCCGATTCTGGCCGTGGTCAATCCGATCTTCTGGGTTATGACTCTCTTGTGGTTCGTCGCCCACCCTCTCTTCATGAAGGAGATCTTTCCGGCCCCCGTGTATTACGTCGGTCTGCTCCTCTGGGCCTTCGGGAACTTTCTGCTCTGGTACCTGACCGTTCTGACGGCGCGCCACACCAGATCGGAGGGCCTGGCACTGGCCGCCATGCTGGTGCCCATTTATTGGGCGATGATGTCCATCGCCGCCGTGAAGGCGATGTGGCAGCTGGTGGTGACGCCCTCGTTTTGGGAAAAGACGGCCCATGGTCTCGACGCCGGCGCCGACGCTGAAGCGGACTCGGACGCCGTTTCGAAGCCGCCAGAAAGGCTCCGCCTGGTCTCGTGAGGTCACCTGGCAGGCCGAGCGATGACGGTGTGGTTGGATGCCTCTGGGCTCTCGGGCCGCAACGATCTAGAGGGAGGTGAAGGAAGCCGGACAGAGGCCACTCAGCCGAGCCGGACTTTCCCAACGCGAACTTGGCGCGATCTATGGGAGATCTTGAGGTTATTTCTTTATGGCATGAGCCGGTATCGCTTGTGGATTCCGACTCGAAGTCATGAGAATGGCAACTGATGAGCCAGACGCTCAGCCGTAGACCAGAAGCCCCGGCCCAAACGACACAAGCAAGTGTCGACGTTACGATACCTGTCCTCAACGAGGAACAGGCGGTCGCGAGCAGCCTCGCGACCCTGTCCACTTTTTTGGACAGCGAATGCCCCTACGATTGGGCCATCACGGTCGCCGACAACGGCAGCACGGACCGGACCTTCCATCTCGCGAGTGCCTTCGCCTGCGAGAACCCGCGCACGAGAGTTATTCGTCTCGACCAGCGCGGCCGGGGACGCGCCCTCAAACAGGCGTGGTCCACCAGTACGGCCGATGTCGTCGCTTACATGGATGTCGACCTCTCCACCGGGCTTGACTCTCTGCGACCGCTCATCGACCCGATCGTAGAAGGGCGGTGCGAGATCTCTATCGGCTCGCGTCTGATCCCCGGCGCCGAAATCGCCCGGAGCGTGCAGCGTGAGTTGATCTCGCGCACTTACAACAGGATCGCTCGTTCCTTCCTCCAATATGGCGTGCTCGACGCTCAATGCGGCTTCAAGGCGGTACGCACGAGCCTGGCTCGCGACCTCATCTCGAGGATTGAGGACAACGGGTGGTTTTTCGACACCGAACTCCTCGCCCTCGCGCACCGGAGCGGGATGCGAATCAACGAAGTTCCGGTCCGCTGGGTTGAAGACGACGACTCCCGCGTGAAAATCGCTAAGACGGCGGCCGACGACCTGAAGGGGATCTGGCGGCTGTGGTTGGATGGTTTGAGAGGCGGCGCTCGAACGACGGCCAGTAGCCCGGTCGGGCGGCACGAGGCCCACTCGTTTCTGGCTGCAGAGGAAGAGAGTCGAGGGGTCGACTTCGACGAGTACGCCAAGAACTATGAGGATTCGGTGGATCGCTCGGTCTCCTTCACCGGTCGTGACTCCGCCTTCTACGCCCGTCGGAAGGTCGAGATCCTTGAGGACATCGTGCGTCCAGGGCTGGGTTCGTTGCAGGGACTCAAGCTCCTCGATGTGGGTTGCGGAACGGGTACCACCGATCGTTACCTGGCGCCACGCGTGAGGACTCTTCACGGCGTTGACATCTCCGACGAAATGCTTGTTAAGGCCCAGCGTAAGGTCCCTAAAGCGGCATTCTCTTGGTACGACGGAGAGATCTTGCCCTTTGGTGACGAGACCTTCGATGTCGTCGTTGCCATGTGCGTCCTGCACCATGTGCCGATCTCGAGGCGGTTCAAGCTGGTCAGCGAAATGGTCCGGGTCGCTCGGCCGGGCGGCACTGTGGCCGTATTCGAGCACAACCCGACCAACCCGCTTACGCGATATGCCGTGAACACTTGCCAACTCGAGCACGGCGATGGCGTGCTGCTGTCGTTCCAGGAGACCGTCGAGCTGCTGAAAGACTCGGCCGACGCGGCGCCGGAGCTCCGCCATTTCCTGTTCTCCCCACTGGGAGGTGCTATCGGCTGCTCACTCGACCGGCACCTCCGGAACATCCCCCTGGGTGGTCAGTACGCCGCCTGGGTGCGGCGCTCCTAGCTTGGGACCTGGTCTCGGTTCTCATAGACCACCGCTCGAGTCGGTATCAGGCAAGCAGCAGCTGATCTGGGTCATGGTCGCTGGCGGGCGGGAGAGCAAATATTTAGAGCGATAAGGCATTTCGGTGAATGAGCAGCTCAATGTTGGTGTCCATATTTCCCACGGAATTTCCCACGGAGCCCGTCCGGATCCTCGCTCTCACCAGGGATCGGCCGAGCCACCTCCATAGCTGTGCGAGGTCACCAGCGGTCAGACCATTACGTCACCGTGTTGGAGTGTTGGAGCACACGAAATAGCCGGAATGCGGGGCAATCCGCGCGTGACGGGAACTTGTGCACCACCTTGGTGAATTCAGCCCCAGTGCTCCAAAGGCTGGGGTACTCGATGTTTATCGCGGTATTCGGGAACGCTGCTGGGTCCGCCTCCAGGATGTAGTGCGCATGGAAAGTGATCGGATCGGCCAGCGTGCGTTGGAAGTCCTGGTCGTTCGGGATCACGAAAAGTTTGGGCTGACTGATGGTCGTAAGAAGTGGCGGAACACATTCCGGAAAGTTGTCCACTACGACGTCGCCATCGGGGAGGTGCTGGCTCGTGAACCAGTCGCCCATGGCCAAGATCCAGCCATAGTTGTCCTTCTCAGCGATCTCAGCCTGGCTGGGATGCGCATGGAAGATATACCCGAGTTGATTGACCTCCAAGACTCCGAGCTTTGGATTGAACATGGCCGACCCTGTGGTCACGGTGGCAGGAATCATGACCACGGATACAAGGCAGACAGAAGCCAGTACTGCCAAGGCGCGAACGCCCAAGTGATGGGATCGGGTGCCCACGGACAGCCCATCGGGCACTGGCCGAGAGGCCTGCACAGCCGCCACAAGACCACCGACCAGCAGGACCTCGAGGGGAAGCACCGCAATGAAGTACCGCAGGAATTGCTGGATGCTGTTGTCGAGGTACGCCAGCATGTCGAATCCCAACGCTCCGCCGAGCACGGCCAGTGGAGCCAGCACGCGGGGATCCCGCCTCCAGAAGGCTACGGCGACGGAGGCGATCAGCACGAGCGGTATCAGGGGCGCGAGCGCTCCGATAGCGTGCACCTCGAAGAGTGCCCTTCCATGGAGGGTCATGATCTTGGTACGTAAGAGGCTCTGCTGGGTTGAGGTGCCGTAAATAGACGAGAACTGCTCGAAGGGTTCCCCGGTGATCACGTAGCTCGTGATGGCCCAGCCCGCTGCGGCAATGAAGGAAGGAACGCCGAATATGGCTGCGTCCGCCACCGCGGTTTTTGCCCGTGACAATCGTCGTCCGTCGGCACGCCCGAAGCTGACTGCTGCCACGATGACCGCTCCGGCCGCAGCACCGCCGATGGCCTCGTTGCGAGTCAGGTAGGAGAAGGCCAGTGCCACCGCGGCGTATGCCAGCGACCGTAGATCCCCTCTGTGCACCCAACGCAACAAGTACCGCGTGGAGGCGACCAGGGTAAAAATGTAAAGCCCCTCGCTCATCCCGTTTCCGCCGTACAAAACGATCATGGGATTCAGGGCAAAGAACGCCGTGAGGACGAGACGGGGCAGAAGGCTCACTCCCCACTCGCGCAATGCCGAAAGCAACTGGTAGACGGCTCCGGCCATGGCGAGTGCGCTGACGAGACTCCCGGCCATGTCGTTGTGCGAGAGTGCCGGCCAGAGATGGTTTCCGATCAGGAACACCGCGTCCGCTATGGACTGCAGTGGCTCCCACACGAAACCGACCGCGGCCAAGTGAGGATCGCGGGAGTAGAGGATGTAGAAGCCGTTGGCCATCCGGGAAACGGCGTCAGGCGAAAAAGAGTGGTACTTGAGGTCGAGCAGCCAGGCCACGGTGAAATAGACACCGAAAGCGAGAAGGAAGACGATGACTCCTTCGCTACG
Organism: Acidimicrobiales bacterium; assembly: GCA_052140165.1. Lineage (GTDB taxonomy): Bacteria > Actinomycetota > Acidimicrobiia > Acidimicrobiales > RAAP-2 > Bog-473. The sequence continues at coordinate 20,291 of JBKQUM010000105.1, read as the reverse complement.
CAGGCGGCGGCTAGGAGAGCGTTTGTTGTGGGAGGCGAAATTGCGCCCCTCCGGGGGCCTTGGGTCCCCCTGCCAGTCGGCGAAAGTGTCGATCCGAGGTTCCACTTCCTCTTCTCGAACCAGGGTCGAGGTCGCAGTGTGCTCCATTTACCTGTTCCGGCCTTCGGTCATCGCCATCATCTAGTGGCCGCAACCGTTCGACGGTTCCCGAAGATCCTGGCCACCTTCCGCGCCATCCGTGTTCGGTAACGGCTCTCGTCTCCGAAATCCGGAACGACATCGGCCATGCTGAACGCAAAAAAGGGGACCTCTCCTGCAGACGACGATTGTGTATCACCGAGTTGCGCGTTATCGAACAAGCCTCGGCTCATTTGATCGGCAACGACAACTGCACGTCCGATGGCCTGTTCAATCGATCGGGCGTCGCCGACCGATGCCTCCACAGCCACCCAGTCGATCGCGAACTGGGACGAATGACTGCTCGCGAGAACGCCTGGGGCGTTCCTGGCGACGACCTGTTCGACGAATTTGCGCACCAGGTGGAACGATCCGATGTCGAAGGACACGACGGCGGGGAATGATCCACCGGCAACGACTTGTTTGGAGGTAAAGGATTCACCAGGTGTGACTGTCGATTGACAGTTCTCCCGCACACGTACGTCCGTCGCTCGTTCTGTTCGGGTATGCAAGGCGCTATTCACCGTCTTCGTTGCTTGCGGAGCGGCGCGCACGGCAAGCGTTTCGGATGGTTCGTTCAGTCGCTTCTGGGCAGACTCGAGGATGAATCGATTTCGGTCGTTGCTCGCTCGCCTGCCGGGGTTAACATGGAATTCAGTGCGCCTAGTTCCTTAACGAGCTCATTGTTGACTGCGGTGAAGCCGGCGATCGCCGACTGCAGTTCCCGGGCAGTTGTCGTCGACATGAACGCTGCTTCCTGCGCCTGCCGCCGGATTTCGAGCGCCTCCTCTGTTGCTTCAGTGAGGATCTGCTTGGCCTTGTCCTCGGCGGCACACAGGACCTCATGGATCTGGCGTTCGAGTTTGGACAGCGAATCCTCGGAGAACCGCTGCGCCTCGACGAAGAGCCGTCCGATCTCGACTTCTGTCGCTTCCACTTTTGCAACACTGCCCAGGCGTGAGTTGGCGAGCTCGAGGCGTTGCTGCAGTTCCTCGATGGTGCTCGCGATCGAGTGCAGTTCGGCGTTGGTCCACTCGATTTCGGTTCCCGCGCCCTGAGCTCCTGGGGCCGGTGCAGTTTCCGTCGTATCCGCGTTCCGTTGACCGGCGAGTTCAGAGATCTCTACGTCATCATGGGAGTCGCCGGGGCGTTCAGGGGCGCCGAACACCGATTCGATGGGGCTGGTGCTCATTTCCACTCTTTCCTATCCGCTGCTTTGTGTGATCGACAAGTCAGAATTCGAAGGGTTCGCCTCCCGTTCATACTTACGTAAGATGGGAAACGCCCATGTCACCCTGGTGATTTGTGCTGTCGCACCTGCGGCCAAGGCAAAGCTACTGCAGCGCCGCACCGCGGGGCACCGCGGCGGCCTCCCGGCTTGATTCACCGCCGTTGAACAACAACGATGAGCGTCCGCCATGTTCCTCCATGTCACGCCACAGGGCGACAATCTGCCCGGGAATCCTCGTCGAGTTTGACGATGACAGACCAACTCACGAGCTGGCAGCCCGATCCCTGGGGTCTCCATGAGTTTCGCTTCTTCTCAGGCGACGGCAAACCGACGCAGCTCGTCATGGATGGCGGAAGAACGTCTTACGACAAGCCGCCTGCGACCTCGCCACCGCCGGCTGCCTTGACCCCCTCCACGCCCGAATTCGATTCACGACCCAGTACGGAATCGCCTCCGGAGACAGCCGCAGAGCGCGGGAGCCAAGTGGCGACCACGGCCGGTGTCCTCAACCTTCGTGTGGAACCTGATCAGGCAGTGGGCGCTCCTAAACAGGTGCATCGAGTAGTTCCACCCGTAGTCGAATTCCCCGACTACCGCTCATTGGCCGCCGGGGACCGGAGTCCAGAGCCGCTCAGCCAACCACGCAAGATCGCCTACATCGTCGTGTGCGCCGTGCTGGCTGTGAGCGTGTTGGGATTGGCGTACGTCCATCTCCGGCCCACTGGGAGCGGGCACTCCACGCAGGCCGCGAAGCCGACGACGACGTCGTCGGCTCCTCGGGCGACAACCACTACGACCGTCGCTCTGCCCTCGGCGCGTCAGCCTGGCGCCGAGGCTGCGGCGACAGCATTGATTTCGAGTTGGTCCACGGGGAACAAGACTGCAGCGCTTACGGTGGCAACGCCCACGGCTGTTGCCGATCTCTTCGCAGCGCACTACACCAGCGGGCTCGCCATTGACCGTGGGTGCAGCACCACGTTCATGCCGATCGTCTGCACTTTTGGGCCGCCGGGAGGGGCGTCGCCGACTGACCCTATATATGAGATCGATGTGACCCAGGCGGCAGGCGGATGGTACGTGAGCTCGGTCAAGATCGAAAACTGAGTCCCTTGACGATTATGTCTCGCGCGTTGCTCGACGACAGAAGCGACTGGCGCAGCTCTTCCCGATCGACGTCGAGTTCGCACTGTGTTCACCTCCGTGACACTGCAGTTCGCTCGAGTGCGCGGGGGCTCCTGCTCGGCGACCCCCGTCCCGTGCGGCCTGTCTTGACGGAGATCGAAATCCCGGCCACGGTTTAGGTATGACAATTCCGCCCCAATCGGGCAGCGGCGCGGGTGATGGTCCGCTTCAGGCTGGATCGGGCGGGAGCGACGTGGATGCCATGCCCGCGCCTGGGGAGCTGCACATCAAAGAGAGGCGAACCTGGAGGACGTGGCAACTCGTCGTTGGGATGCTCGTGGCCCTCCTCATCGGCATGGCCTTGAACTACAAGACGGTCGGCGCGACGCAGTCCTCGAACGCCCCCGCATATGTCCTGCCCAAGTCCGGTTCGACTGCGACCACCACGACGGCGCCCGCGGCCGCCGGGGGTTCCAGCGGTTCGTCCACCACCACGACGGCAGCGGCAGGCGGATCGACAACGACGACCGCTGCCGGCGGATCCACCACGACAACCACATCGTCGTCGACTTCGTCGACAGCCGCGGCCGCAGCCGGACCCGCACGCGTCCTAGTAGGCCCGACCCAGATGCAAGGCAACTGGACCAGCCCGACATTCACGACAACCGCCGCAGGCTGGAACATCGGCTGGGCATTCAGATGTTCTCCCGCACCTGCTTCGGGCCCATCGTTCCAGGTATTCGTGACGGCCGCTGGGTCGTCACCGACCGGGACGCCGGCAATCAGTGAGACCGGGGCATCGGGACAGTCCGTCACGGCCCAGTCCAGCCTCGGTGCGCAGACGTTGGTCGTACAGGCCCCTGCGACGTGCACCTGGGCCGTCAAGGTCACCGGCTCGTAGCGTCGACGGCCGCAGGGCGGTTGCTCACCATCGCCGGCGGGCGCGACCACCCGCGACCGTGTGACCAATCAGTGTTCTGCGGAGTCTGACTCCGGATTGGTGAGGCTGGTCAACCTGGCATCGAGGTCATCGAAGAAGTTGTAGTTGCGTTCACCTGATTCGCCAGGAGACATGTCGGTGCCTGCGATAGACGGGTCGGTTGGCATCGGTGCGCGCGCCGAAAGGTCAGCGTCGACGTCATCGCTCGGCGAGGCAACTTCTGTTTCGGTGCTCGGGCGCAGTAGTTCTGTCTCCGTCGCGGAGCGCGATTGCATCGGAGTCTCGCCATCGCTGAGGGCGGACACGGCAGAGACCCCGGATCCCGAATCGGGCTCGTGACGACCGAGCGGAGTCGAAGCCGGCGGGGGGGTCTGTTCGACCTCATGACTCGCGTCCATCTGCGGCGCATCATCGACAACGGTCGTCGTTGCGATCGCCATCTCTGCGAGGGCAGGGTCGAGCTGTTCGGCGTTTGCCAGGCGTTGAGTCTCTCTGAGTGTCTCGATCGTGACGGGCTCGCCGTGCACGCGTTCGAGTCGAACGGTCTGAAGCTTGCGCAACAGAAGCTCGTGAGAATCGGTGAGCGCATACAGCACATCGGTGAGTTGTGGAAGCAAGCCTTTGGACGAAGTGTCGGTCACGTCTGAACCTCTCGCCGTGTCCCGGACCACCAATCCCGGTAGCGGCCTCCCGGCTCGGAGGCCATTCAGACAGCCCGTGGACGCCCTAGGGGGGTTGGTGACGCTAGGCGAGGCCAGGGCCCATTGCAACTTTGGTGAACCGTTGGTGACAGGGTCGAAACGTCCACGCAATCTGCAGGTGTTTTGTTCGTGTCAGCAGGGGTTTTGGCTTGAGGAAGGTTCAAAATTATGTAAGAACTCATTGGGCGAGTCGTGGATCGGCCGCCCCGAGTTCCGCCTTCGCCAACCAACATCACACAAAAAGGAGCCACTACATGTCCGCTCGACACGTTGCCCAACGAGTCGCCGCTTCGCTTGCCGCCACCGCCGCCGTGGCAACACTCGCGCTGGCCTTCACGTCACCTGCCGGTGCCGCCACTGGCCCGACGAGTGGCTCTGTGATCCCGAATGCCGCCCAGCCGCAGGGGACCGTCACCCCGGGGCCCTTCGACAGTGGTCAGAGCATCAACGTGGTCGTTCCGGCAAACCAGGCCTTCAATCCGGATCAAAACATCAACATCGTCGAGTGCTCGGCCCCCGACGGCGTCGTGCCCACGAACCCCATCAACTGTGACGGCAACACCCTTCAGAACGGCGCAATCCCCAACGCCGACGGGTCCTTGACCTTCACCGGGTACACGGTGTACGCCCTGCCGGACAACATTCAGCTGGGAGAGGGAACCACAGGCCCGAAGTGCGGCAACACGTTGGCGACCGAGTGCATGCTCTACATCGGCACGAACCAGAATGACTTCACGCAGCCTCACCTGTGGTCGCAGCCGTTCCTCGTCAACACGGACCCGACCGACTCCGGCACGATCAACCCGGGCGACGGCACCCCCGAGGTCCCGATGGCCATCCTGCTCCCGCTCGCTGCCGTGGGCCTGCTGGGTGGGACGATCGCAATCCGCCGTCGTCACCGGGCGACGCAGGCGTAACCCCAAGTACGTAGACATCACTCGAGAACACACCACATCCAAAGAGAAGGAGCATCTGGAACATGCAAAAGCACAGACTGCGCACAGGCGTGGTGAGGGCAGCAGCCATCGGCGCTGCGGCCCTCTCGGCCACGCTGATCGTCGGGGCGGGAGTGGCCTCGGCCGCCCCGGCCGACCCTCCCGGAGGCGCCACGCCCGTGGCCCCCCACTTCTACAATGGCAACGTCGAGGGGATCCGGGACTCCGGCTCGGACACCACCTTCTTCATGATGCAGAAGATCGGTGACCTCTACACCGGGGCCGGCCTCTACGGCTGCACCCTGAACTCGAGCGCCGGTCAGACCCTCTACAACTCGACCGACCCCGCCTCGGCTACGACCAACCTCGAGTACTTCTGCCAGTCGGGGCAGAACGTGGCCACCACCGACGTCAACGACAACTGGGACCGCACCGAGGTCACCGAAGGCGTCGACGACGTGGGCTCGGGTGCCGGTCAGAACCAGCTCTGCCAGGCGCTGTCCACGCCGCTTACGGTGGACTTCTCCCGGTCGTCCAAGCCCGCCTCGGGCTGCGCGTCCCTGGTCGGGACCGGGTACGCCAAGGACGGCGTGGCGATCATCGGCTACCCCGTGAACCCGACGACCTACGGGACGTCGACCACCGCCCCCTACTCGTCGATCAACGGCGGCGTCGTGGGTCCGGTGGCTCTGGGCTGGCTGCCTGGCGACCCCAACAACGGCCCCTACACGGGGACGTCGTACAACTCCCAGCAAAACGCCGCCGGCATCTCCAACGTCGACGGCGGCGGCGGAGCCGGGAGCACCGCCTTCCGGCTGTGGTGCGCCACGGACTCGACCCGGATCACCGACTGGGGTGCACTGACCAACCTCGGCCCGGACCTCGAGGTCCAGGACGTGACGTTGAACAGCAGCGCACAGACGGCCACCGTCACGGGCTCCTTCCCGTCCACGGTCGCCTCCGGTGACGCCATCACGGGACCGGACATCCCCGCGGGTACGACGATCACGTCCGTCACAGGCGGGACGGCCAACCTCTCGCAGGCGCCGGCCAACGCCACCGACACCGTGCGCATCACCACGACGGGCAAGCTGGCGGTCGGCTCGGGTGCGCCCATCGGCGTGCCGATCCGCCTCATGGGTGTCAACACATCTTCGGGCACCGAGGCCACCTACACCAGCTACGCCAACTCTGGTGCCAGCACGGGTGGCTGCTCGTCGAACATGGACACGAACGCCGCCACCGACCCCAACCCGGTCACGGACACGGGCACCAACGCCACGCCTCACATCGCACTGGAGAACAACTCGGACCAGATCGACCAGTTCGCCACCGGGGACTTCCCCTCGCCGGACTACGTCGACCAGGCCATCGAGGTGGCGACCACGCTGTACATCGAGTCCGATGGCGTGTACAACACCAACCCTTACGCTGCGGCGTCGACGATCGACGGCACCTCGTACGCCGGGATCAAGTTCAACATGAACGGTGAGTCGGACACCACGGCGCACCTGCTGTCGAACGTGTACCCGACGGCACGCACCCTGTTCAACATCTACAACACGAACACGGTGAAGGGTTCGGTGGGTGGCTTCCTGAACTGGATCTGCGACAGCAACACCAACTTCAGCAAGGGCCTCGACAACTCCACGGGGCTGAACTTCGATGCCGAGCTGACCAACGTCATCGGCACCGTGTTCGGGTTCCCCCGGTTGACCGACACCTCACCGGAACCGGCGATCGCCACTCCCGCTGACGGGCTTGCTGCACCGGGTAACTCCTGCGCAGCCAGCTTGCTGACGAACTCCACCATCAGCACCGACACGATCACGCTTGCCTCGGGCACCTTCCCGCCCGACATCGTGAACGCTGGCGGCCTGGTCGGTGGTGGCAGCGTGACGATCACCAGCGCCAACTTCCCCGCCGGGACCACGGTGGTCTCGGGTGCCGGGACGTCCACGCTGACCCTGTCGAACAACGCGACGGCCACCGGAACCGGTGTCGCCACGGTGTTCGGAGGCGTGCCGCCCGTCACGTCGGTGGCCTTCCCGCAGAGCTGAGCAACACCACACTCCGGGACGCCGCTTCTGCGGCGGCCCGGTGAGAAGGCCCGGCCCGGGGCCCAGCGAGCGATCGCGGGGTCCCGGGCTTTGGGCTTGCTAGGGGCCTTCTCTAAGAAGTACCTATGAACGACGGAAGTGAATCGGAACAGCAGCGAAAGGGGAACGTGCGGCTTCTCAAGAGGGGGTTGTCAGTGATGCCGAAGCACCAACGGGGTCGGTCGGGACGCCGCTGCTGCTGGGCGATGCTGCAGCTCTCGGGTGTAGGGTTGCTCCTGGCCGCAGCGGCCACGCTGGGTCTGGGTGCCGGTGCCGGTGCGACCGGACCGAGTAGCGGTTCCATCGTCACGAATGCGATTCAGACGACTGGCACCGTCGCGTCCGACGCCCCGTTCGACAGCGGTCAGCTCGTCAACATCGTCATCCCTGCCAACTCGGCCTTCGCACAAGACGCCGGCGTCAACCTCGTCGAGTGCGCGGCGCCCGACGGCGTCGTGCCGACGCAAACCACGGCGTGTGACGGACTCACTCTCCAGAACGGTGCCCTGGTTGCCGCCGACGGCTCCTTCGGCTTCACCGGGTACACGGTGTACGCCCTTCCCGACACTCTCCAGCTGGGAGAGAGCCCAAGCGGTAGCCCGGTCTGTGGCAACACCGCGGCGACGGAGTGCATCCTCTACATCGGAGAGAACCAGAACGATTTCACCCAGCCCCACCTGTGGTCCGCCCCCTTCTTCGTCAGCCCCGACCCGACCGACTCGGGCACCCTCAATCCCGGGGACGGGACCGGGCCCGCCGTCCCGTCGACCGTGTCCGCCAGCGCGTCGACCGCTGTGGCCTCCCCGACGACCGCCGTGGCGGACGGCGTCGACCTGTCGACGGTGACCGTGACGCTCCTCGACAGCAGCGACGTTCCGGTCTCGGGCAAGGCGGTCAGCTTGACCCCGTCGTCATCGACGGCGAAGGTCAGCGGGCCGTCTCCCGCCGTCACGAATGCGACCGGCCAGACCACCTTCACCGTCACCGACACCGCCGCAGAGCCTGTCACCCTGACGGCTGTCGACACGACGGACAACCCCACCGTGACAGTCGGCCAGAAACCCGTCGTCACCTTTGAAGCGCCCACGGTGGACCCATCGCACTCGACGGTGAGCGCGAGCCCGACGACCGTGACCCCGCCGGCAACTTCGACCACCATCACCGTGACCCTGCGGGATCAAGCTGCCAATGCGCAACCGGTGTCCGGGCAGGCGGTCACGCTCGCGGGGACCGGGAGCGCGGTTGTCACCCCTTCGTCGAACGTGACGAACACCTCGGGTGTCGCCACGTTCAGCGCCACCGATACGGCCGCCGAGACAGTGACGTTCACGGCAACGGCAGGGAGTACCCAGATCGCCAACACGGCCTCGGTGACGTTCGGCACGCTGACCGTCTCGGCTTCTCAGTCCACCGTCACGACGACGTCGCCGGCGCCGCTCGGTTCGTCCGGGACCACGGTGGTGGTCACCCTCCTCACGTCGACCAACAGCCCCGTGTCGGGCAAGGCGGTCAGCCTGACCTCCACCGGCAGCGCGGTCGTGGGCGCGCCGTCTCCGTCGACAACCGGATCGAACGGGCAGGTGTCGTTCTTGGTCACGGACTCCGTGCCGGAGACGGTGACGCTGACCGCAAAGGACACGACGGACAACGTCTCCCTTACCTCGACGCCATCTGTGACCTTCGCGACGGCATCACCGTCAGCGACCGCCTCCACCATGACGACGTCGGTAACGACCTCCCCGGCGGACGGTGAGACGCAATCGCCGATCACGATCACGGTGAACGACCAATTCGGAGAACCGTTGTCCGGGAAGACGGTCAGTCTCGACGGGTCTCCGAGCGGCAACATCCAGATCCACCCGATCGCAATCGGAAGCTCGGCCCCTGGCGTCACGAACGCTTCGGGCGAGGTGGAATTCGAAGCGGACGATACCGCTGCCGAAACGGTCACCTTCACCGCGACCGACACCACGGACAACCTGGTCCTGGCCAAGACGGTGTCGATCACGTACACCCCGGGGGCCGCTGATCCCACCGCCCTGGGAACCACGCTCACGGCCTCGCCCGCCAATCCTCCAGCTGACGGCTCCACGCCGTCGACGGTCACGGTGACGCTCACGGACTATTTCTCGAATCCGATCGAAGGCAAGACGATCGGGCTGAAGGCATTGAACGGGAGCTCGACGGTCACGGCTGTCAGTGCCGTGACGAATCAGTCGGGGCAGGCCACCTTCAACGTGACCGACTCGACTGCAGAGGTCGTGACGTATCAGGCGACGGACGTGACGGATGGGAACGCCGTTCTCGCCGCCGAAGCGGTGGTGAAGTTCGGCAGCCCCCCGTCCCCTCCTCCCGTGGCCGCGTACTGCTCCGTGGTCGCCAATCCGAGCAGCGTCCCTGCCGACGGGACGCACACGGCGACGATCTCCGTCCTGCTCTACGACGGCAACGGGGTCCCGGTGACCGGCAAGACGGTGACGCTGGCCGAGTCAGGCGGCGCGTCGACCGTGACGGCGACCAACGGGACGACCAACAACAGCGGGATGGCGACCTTCACGGTCAGTGACACGACGGTGGAAAAGGTGACCTATACGGCGGACGACACCTCGGACAGCGTCGACCTCACCGCCATACCCGTGACGGTGACCTTCGCCGCCGCGGCCGCCGGATCGACGACAACGACGACCACGACGACTCCCTCGAGTACCACCACGACCACGTCCGGCGCGACGACGACGACGACCGGCAGTGCCGTAGCCTTGAGCGGCACGACGGCGGCGACCGCAAACACCGGCAATACCGGAGCGGCGTCGTCTTCGCTGGCTGCCACCGGTTCACCAGCGCTTCTGCCGTGGCTGATCGGGGTCGGCTTGGTTTTCTTGGGAGCCGGCGCCGTGGGGCGCCGCCGATTCAATGGGGAACACAATGAGGGATAAGACAGCGGGCCCACGGTGGGGTGGTGTCGCACCCTTCGTCGTTGCGAGCGCCGTGCTGACCGGAATGACGATCGTCTCGACGGCCGGGGCTGCGGGCGCTGTCGCGCCGCCTGCGCTGAAGATCACGCCCGGGCCGTATCACAACGGGCAGTCGATCAGCCTGTCCGTGGGCCCGAACCGCTACTTCACGCCCTATTCGCGCATCAATGTCATCGAGTGTGCCGATCCCGGCGGGAAGGCGAGCAACCTGCCCACCAGCGCCAGCACCTGTGACGGGAATACGATTCAGGGCACGACGATCCTCGTCCAACCGAACGGGAGCTTCTCGGAGCACGGCTACGAGTTGTACGCACTGCCGAATGCTTCCCAGTTGGGGGAGTCGTCGGACACACAGCCGGTGTGCAACCAAAGGAAGGGCTGTGTCCTCTACATCGGACAGAATCAGGAAAAGTTCACTGCTCCGAAGATCTTCTCCCCCCCGTTCTGGATCTCGAAGTCGAGCAAACACTGATGGACACGCGGCGGAGTGTGCTGAGCATTCGGTCGACATCCGCCGTCCTCGTCGCACTCTTCGTGTCAGTGAGCTTTGAGATCTTCGTGGCTCACGGCGCGAGCGCCGGTGCAGCGACCCCGTCGGTGACCCTGTCGCCGAGCGGCAATTACACCGACGGCCAGTCCATCTCCGTGTCGGTCGGGCCCAACAGCTACTTCACCCCGCATGCGGGGGTAAAGATTCTCGAATGCGCCGACCCGGGGGGGCTGACGGCCAACCTGCCCACGGACAACATCACCTGTGACGGGAACACCATTCAGGGCGACTCGGTGCTGGTGGCGAACAACGGGAGCTTCTCCGAGTCGAATTACCAGGTCTATGCGCTGCCGAACGCCACGCTCGGGGAGCAGTCGAACGCCCAGCCGGTCTGCAACCAGACCCATGCCTGCGTGCTCTACGTCGGCCAGAACCAGAACGACTTCACTGCGCCCAAGGTGTTCTCCGCCCCCTTCCTGATCTCACCGAGCTCGGGCTCGGGCGCCACGACGAGCACCGCTGCGGCGGCGACCGGCTCGAGTGCCGGTTCTACGACGACGACGGCCGTGGCGCCAGCGGCGTCGTCCGCAGTGAGCGTGTCGGGGGATCAGGTGACGTCGGCAGCCAGCGTCTCGGGCTCCCTGGCCGACACCGGCCCGGCCGCCGAGCTCACCTGGCTCGTGCTCTCGGGCCTGGGGCTGCTGCTCACCGGGGCGATCGGGCGCCGGATCGTACTCCGGGGGGCTCCATGAGCACCCTGGCGCCCCAGAGAGCACCGCAGCCCGTGCAAGACGACGACGTCCCGATCAATTTGAACATCAAGCCGGTCGGGGCGGACCGCGCGTTCAACGGCCTGCTGGCCGGCAGCAGCGCCCTCGTCCTCCTTCTGCTGTCTGCGGTCGTGGCCTTCCTCTCCTGGTACGGATTCAAGGCATTCCGGGAGTCAGGATGGGGACCCAGACTGTTCACTGATCCCACCTGGTCTCCCGACTCTCACCACTTCGGCATGATGTCCCTCCTGGTGGGCTCGGTCGCCATCGCCCTCATCGCGGTCGTTCTCTCGGCGCCGATCTCGTTGGCCACAGCCTTGATGATCAACGAATACGCCCCGCGCCAGTTGAAGCCTCTTCTCACCGGGGTCATCGACATGCTGGCCACCGTCCCCAGCATCGTGTACGGCTTCTGGGGTCTGCTGCTCATCTCGAACATCCAGGCGGCGCCGGCTCGATGGCTGGTGGACCATGTGAGCTTCGTTCCTATCTTCCGTACGCCGAGCACGGGTGAGTACGTGAAATCGATCTTCGCGTGTGGGTTGATCTGTGCCGTCACCATCATCCCCATCATCACGTCGATCAGCCGAGAGGTGATGGCCCAGGCACCCCGTGACGTCTGCGAAGCGGCGCTGGGGCTCGGGGGCACCCGATGGGGGATGGTGACCGACGTCGTTCTGCCCTTCTCGCGCAACGGCATCCTGGGCGCCATTCTCCTTGGGGTCGGGAGGGGCCTCGGGGAGACCATGATCGTGTTCCTCGTCCTCTCTCCGGGGAATCACCTGACCTCGGCCTTGTTGGGACCGAATGGGCTCGGGTCGATCGCGTGGCAGATCACCTCGGAGTGGACCACGGCTTCGCCCATCAACCAGAGCGGGCTGGTCCTGCTCGGCCTGATCCTCTTTGGGACCACGCTGGTGATCAACATCGTGGCCCGGCTGATCGTCCAACGATCGAACGCGAGCGTGCTGTGACGCAGACCCTGGAGCCTCCGCAGACGTCGTTGCCACCCCAGGAGGAGCCGATCGTCGACCGACCAGGGCGACAGCGCACGGTTCCTTTGCGCACGGTCGTCGAAATGGTCGGGTCGGCCGTTGCCGCGGTGGCCGTCGTCTGGGTCGCCTTCACCGTGGCCGGGATCACCGGACCGCTCGGGTTCGCGTTTTGCGTGGTGACAGCGTTCATCGTCATCTATGGGTTGGTCTGCTGGCAACAGTACGGCATGTTGCCCATGAAGGATCGGCTGGCCACGGTGGCCATCTGGACGGGTGCCCTCTCTGCGCTCATTCCCCTCGTTGCCGTCATCGCCTACGTCATCATCGAGGGCTTTGCCGTGGTCTTCGCCCAGTTTCCCCACTTCCTGCTCGCGGACATGTCGAATCTGACGGCCACGTCGCCCGTCACTGCCGTGGGGGCGGGGGCGGCGATCGTGGGAACTCTCGAGCAGGTTGGTATCGCCACGGTCTTGACTGTTCCCCTCGGTGTTCTCACGGCGACCTACCTAGTGAACAACAGCAACGCCTTCTCCAGGGTGGTCAGCAACGTCGTCGACGCCATGACGGGTGCACCGGCGATCATTGCCGGCATCTTCATCTACCTGCTCTGGGTGGTGCCGCAGAAGGAAGCCGGTCAAACGGGGTTCGCTGCCGCACTCGCACTGGCGGTCATGATGCTGCCGATCGTGACCCGCGCCTCCCAGGAGGTCATCGCCATCGTCCCGGGGTCTCTCAAGGAGGCAGCACTTGCCCTTGGGTCTCCCCAGTGGCGGTCTGTGGTCCGGGTCACGCTCCCGACCGCCCGCGTCGGGTTGATCACCGCCATGATCCTGGGCATCGCCCGCGTCGCGGGTGAGACCGCTCCCGTGCTCTTCACCGCAGGGGGGAATCCCCATTACAACTGGAATCCGTTCAACGGGAAGCAGGACGACCTGCCCTTGCTCATGAAGGAGCTGATCTTCCAGCCGGGGAACAACGTGCGGAGGGACGCATGGGGAGTGGCGTTCGTGCTGGTGCTCGTCGTCCTGACCCTGTTCATTCTGGCGCGCCTCATCGGCGCCAAGAAGCCCGGACCCAGCGGCTTCACCGTTCCGTGGCGTACCCGACGCTCTCCAGAGGAGGAAGCCGAACTATGAGTGCCCCCACTCAGAGGACCACTGCAGCAACCGCGTTGAAGTTCCGTCGTGCAAGCACAATGAAGGAGTCGCAGAGGATGCGGATCATCCACAGCGTCATTCCGGGTCACCGGCTGACGAGAGTCCCCAACTGGGGCCGAGGCGCCGTGGGCGTCGGAGCGCTCACCGTCCTCCTGGTCGCCGCGCTCTCCGCCCCGGCTGGAGCGGACGGGGCACAGACCACGACAACGACCACCGGTTCTTCGTCGGTCACCACCACGACGACCGCGGCAACGGCTGCTGGAACGTCAGGGGCCACAACCACGACCACCACCACCACAGGAGCGGGGGGAGCCAAGACGACCTCAGGCTCCTCGAGCGGCACGGGCCCGTACCACCAGACGGTCTTATCCACCTCGAGTGATGCCGAGCATGCGAATACGACCCCCGCTCCCATCAGCGGTACAGGGTCGTCGTTCGCCTCGCCGGCCATCGACACCTGGGTCAATGCCACCCACAACGCGCCCTACGATCTCTCGTTGAACTGGGCCTCTTCGAACTCGGGCCAGGGGAGGTACGAGTTCACCAACCAGACCACCGACTTCGCGGTGAGCGACATCGGGTACGTGGGCAACACCGACACCACGCCCCCCAGCTTTCCGTTCAACTTCATCCCCATCACCGCCGGTGGGATCGCCTTCATGTACAACGTCCCCGGGCTGAGCAAGCAGCTCCAGCTCAGCAGCTATTCCGCCTGCGGGCTCCTGACCGGGGGAATCAAGAGCTGGAACGATCCGGCCATCGCGGCCGACAACCCCGGAGTGAGCCTCCCCAATCTGCCGGTCGTCCCCGTGACGGAGAGCGACTCCGCCGGCACGAACTTCGTGCTCGAGGAGTGGTGCATCGACGAGCAGCCGGCACTCTGGCAGGCATTCGTGTCGGCACAGGAATCGCAGTCGGGAGGTCCGACGGACGGTGTGGCCATCTCCCCGACCTCCCCCAACTCCAACTGGCCCGGCATCAAGGGAGGGCTGGACGAGACGTCCACGACCTCTGTGGCGAGTGACGTCGCGAGCAACCAGGGGGGGATCGGCGCCGTCCAGGTGAAGTACGCCCAGGACTCAGGTTTCGACGGCTCCGACCCGACCAAGAACGTGGCGCTGGTCAAGAACGCCAGCGGCGACTACACCCCTCCTACGCCGGTCGACGTGGCCTCTGCCTTGGCCTACGCGACGCAGCTGCCCAACGGCACGCACCAGTTGAATTTCAGCGGACAGGGTCCCCACGTCTACAACCCGTCGACCTACAGCTACCTCCTGACGCCGACCACGGGATGGTCGCCGTCGAAGGGTGACACCATGAGCCAGTTCGTGAACTACGTCCTGACGCTCGGCCAGCAGACAGCGCCCACTTTCGGGTACGCAAGCCTGGGGCTCTCGCTCGAACAGTACGGCGTCAACGCCGTGCAGAAGAACGTGCCCGGAGCTGTCGCGCCGACGGCGGCGGAACAGCAGGCCTACTCCTGCGGCGACCTCACACCCACGGAGGTCCAGGCCGGTCAGACCACCCCGACGTGTGGGGTGACGCTCGCGACGGCAGGCCCGCCCGGGGCGAACGCCGGCACGGCGACCGGGTCCGCAGCGGCATCGACGACCAAGGGCACGGCGGCGGGCGGCGCCGCAGGGAGCCACACAGTGAGCACAGGAAGTGGTACCTCCTCTTCGGGTTCTGGCGGCGGAATCGATCCCTCGGTGGCGCTCACGGGAACGTCCTCCATGGCGGGAACCGGCATGAACGCCATCCCTCTCACGGTGATCGGCCTGAGCCTGCTGCTCATTGGGTTCGTCGGACGCCGTCGCGTGCTCAAGCGCCGAGCCACATGAGGCGTCTCTCCGTCGCCCGGCGCGCTGCCCTCGCAGGGCTGGTCGTACTGCTGATCGCTGCCGTGTGGACGGTACCCACGGGCGGGCGTGCAGGTGCGGCTACTCCTCAGGGCACGATCTACGGTGAAGGTGGCGACGCCATGGGTCCGGTCATGGTGAAGCTGTTGCACGACGATGCGTCCGGCCTCGACCCGGACGTCGGCTCCTACACCAACGTCGACCTCGACCAGGGGATCGCCGACTTCGTCGGCTCCGCGCCCGGCACGTTCGCCGCCGACTATGCGGTGACAGAGCGTCCCCTGACCACGGCGGAGGCTGCGACCGCAGCCTCGAACGGCCGCTCGTTCGCGTACGTTCCGTTCGCCGCGACACCCGTGGCGCTGATGACCCTGGTGCCGGACTCCACCTACACGGGGTCCCAGACGATCACGTCGTCCCAGTTCTGCCAGCACATCCCCCTGGACCTCGATCAGTTGGACGGCATTTACGGGGCCGAGACGCCGCCGTATTCGACGTGGGGCGACAGCCGGCTGAGCTGCACGTCGCCACCGAACACTCCCGCGGACGCCGTGCACTTCGGTCGCTGGGCCAATCTCGACCCCACCATGGAGAATTACGCCCTCATGTCGCTGCTCGACAGCACGACGGCTTCGGAGGCATCGTTCGGTTCCGCGCTGGCAACGGCCCAGGGCGAGGGGCAGGCCGCGACGAGCAATCCGGCGGCGAGTGAGCACTGGCCCTATGCGGGCACCGCCATCACGGGCGGCGACGAGGCGACCCTCGGGAAGCTCATCGGCCTGGACCCACGGTCGGGTGCACCGAGCCCGATCGCCAGCATTCTCCAGCTGGGTGCGATCATGCCGGTGACATCCGTCTGGACGGGCGACCCCCTGGGTGTGACCTGGAATCTCCCGACGGCGGCGGTCCAGAACGCCCAGGGTGCGTACGTGGCGCCCTCGGCCACGGCCGCCGCAGCGGCCGAGGCGGACGCGACGTTCGACCCGACCACCAACCTGGTCGCCCTGCCCTTCACCGCCAACCCCAACGACCCAAACGCCTACAACAACTACCTCATGCTCGAGAGCTACCTGGTCGTGCCCACCAACGGGCTGCCGGCCGACAAGGCGCAGGCGTTGGCCCAGTTCATCCGGTTCGCCATCGGTGGCACCGGGCAGGCGGACATCTCCTCGCTGGGGGCGGCGCCGGCCACGGCGGCCATGGTGAAGGCCGACCTTGCCGTCGCGCAGGAGCTCGATGCCGAAGCCGCGTCAGCGTCGAGCACGAGCTCGACCACGACCACGACCAGCGCCGGGACCTCGACGACCACCACGGTGGCGTCGTCGACGTCGGGCACCGGTGCGAGCGGCAGCTCGGCGACCGGCACCACCCCCTCCTCCGCCAGTACGGACGCCTCCACCTCCGGAGGCCTGGCCGTGACGGGAAGCAACCCGCTGCCCCTCGTGGTGCTGGGATCCGCCTTCCTCGTCTGCGGTGAGGTGGCGCGCCGGATCCTCCGACGGCGAAGGGCCCGGACATGAGCGCACCCCGCCCCGTCCAGGGGAGGCGGATCTTCGGGGACATGACTGCCCCCGGCAGATCGAGTTTCGACTGGGCGGTACTCTTCGCTGCTGTGGCGCTCGTCCTTCCCGTGTCCGGCCTCGTTGGGGTGGTCTTTGCGGAGCGCAGCCGGCGCAAGGGCTACGCGCGGTGGAAGTCCGCCATGGCAGTCGCCATCTGGTGCATGGTGCTCGGGGTCATGCTGCGAGGAGTGCTGCGTATCGGGGTGTTCCCATGACCACCATGGACCAGCGGTCCTCCGCACCGTCCCAAGTGGGGGGTCTCGGTGCACCAGCCGTCGAGCCGGCGTCGCTGGTGGCGACGAACGTCAGCGCGTGGTTCGGGAGCAATAAGGTTCTCGAGCGGGTCAGTCTCGAGATGGAACCACGCAAGGTGACCGCGCTCATCGGGCCTTCCGGCTGTGGGAAGTCCACCTTCTTGAGGATCCTCAACCGCATGCACGAGCTCGTGCCGAGCGCCGCGCTCTCGGGATCGGTGCGGCTCGACGACACGGACATCTACGCGGCGGGCGTGCCGGTGACACAGACCCGCCTGCGAATCGGCATGGTGTTCCAACGCCCTAATCCGTTTCCATCGATGACGATCGCGCAAAACGTGCTTTCCGGTCTCCGGCTTTCGGGTCTCAAGGTGCGGAATGCAGATGCGTTGGTACGCGAATCATTGGAGCGAGCCGGGCTGTGGAGGGAGACGCGCAATCGCCTGAATGAGTCCGGCGCTGCCCTGTCGGGTGGCCAGCTGCAACGCCTCTGCATTGCCCGATCACTGGCCGTTCGGCCCCGGGTGCTTCTCATGGATGAGCCCTGTTCAGCGCTCGACCCGATCTCGACGAGCGTCATCGAGGAAACGATTCGGGAGCTCAGTCAGGACATCACGATCGTGATCGTCACCCACAACATGCAGCAGGCGCAGCGCGTCTCGGATAATTGTGCGTTGTTCCTGGTGGACGGGGAAGGTCTGCCCGGGCACATCGTCGAAGCGGGGCCCACGCTGGATCTATTCAACAATCCGATCGACCCTCGCACCTCTGACTACGTCCACGGGGTGTTCGGATGATGGCTCAAGTGATGACCACCATCACCGCCCAGCCGCAGCAGTTGCCCTCCAAGGTGCGGAAGCTGCGCGACCAGGCAAGGCTTGTGTGGAGCGACGCTCAGCCGAGAACGCGCACCGCCGTACAGATGGGCGCCCTGCTCGCCGTGACCATCATTGCGTACAGCTACTCTCTGATCACCCTCCTACAGCTGGCCGATCTCAACTCCCCTCTGGCGTACGTAAGCCTCGTGCCTATCGTCGCGTTGATCCTGGCTGGTGTGAACAGCCGCCCGAGCCAGCCGGAACCGGCCATCCACGACCGCCAGACCGATTACATCGTCGGTCTTCCACTGATGGTCGGGGCGCTGTGTGCCAACATGTTCCTCCCGAGCAAGTTATCGGCCATGTTCTGGGTATGGAGAATCGATCTCCTGACCTTGCCGTTCTTCGTGGCCGGTGCCGTCGCGGTCATCTTCGGGGTGAGGGTGCTGTGGCGCCAAAAGGTGGCGGTCGCATTCCTCCTCTTGGCCTGGCCCTATCCCTACACCTCGGTGCTGCTGGGCGTGCTGAATGCCTTTACGACTGCCACATTGTTCGCAATCACGAAGATCCTCCACGTGATCCACGTGGCAACGCCAATCGGTAGTTCGGACAACGCCGTGTTCACCATCGTTCACAACGGTCGTAGCTTCCAACTGAGTGTGATTTCGGCGTGTTCGGGGGTGAACAGCGTCGTCGGGTTTCTCCTCATCGGTGCCGCCTTTGCCGCCATCATTCGCGGACCGTGGACCCGCAAGCTGCTGTGGCTAGCCGGGGGAATGCTCCTGCTCTGGGTGTTCAACCTTGCCCGCCTCACCCTCGTCTTCTGGGCCGGGAAGGAGTACGGCGAGCACTTCGCCATCGGCGTACTCCACCCCTACATCGGGCTCGTCCTGTTCGTCTTGGGCATCGCCATCATGATTGCGTGTATCCGGCCGATGGGGCTTCGCATCGGTAACCAGGAATCGCCTGGTAGGGCTGCATTCGGGGCTGCAGCCGCCTCTGAGGCTCCAGGGCAAGGGAAGAAGCAGAGAATGGCCGTTCCGAGGGTCTACCTGGCGGTAGTGCTGGTGCTGGTCCTCGGAGTCATCGTTGGCTTCAGCGATGTGGGCTTGCAGACGTACAACCTGGTGGCGGACGTATCGGGAGCACCGAAAGTGGTCTCGTTCATCGACAATCCTGTCACCCCCGTCGGCTGGACGAGCAGATACGAGTCGACGTTCAACTGGGCCGCACCGCTGTTCGGCGAGGACTCGATCTGGAATCGGTACGAGCTCTATCCTGCGTTCGGGGGTGACCTGCAGGCGAAGACCGACGTAGTGGCCGATGTGATCGACACCCCTGACCTCCAGACCTTTGCCGCCTTCGGTATCGAGCAGTGCTATCAGTTCCACGGCTACTCGCTGGCCAATGTCACCAATGTTGGTCTGCCCGGGGGCATCACCGGTCAGGCGATGGCGTACACGTCACAGCAATACGGGAGTTGGTCGATCGTGTACTGGATCCTTCCCGTCAAGAACGCCGGCCGAACGTTCTACGAGCGGGTCGTTCTGTACGTGCAGAATCAACACGGGATCGTGGCAGAAGCCACCCGCGGGCAACAAGCGGCGATCACCAACCAGGCCGGTGTGCGGGGTTCGAACAATTCGAAGCAGGTTGTTCTCATGCAGAATCAAGATTTCCTCGTTGCCTTCGCCCGAGAGATGATTCGTGACCAAGCGATCAGAAGTTCCACACTCCCCGCCGGTCACACCGCATAAGACCGTACTTCCCGTGAGCGCAACATGTCAGTGATGGCATCACGCGATTCCCAAGCAGGCGCCGAAGGTTCTCCGATCCGCTTGGACCACCTGAGTCTCGACGCCTGGACGCTCTGCCGGGAGTTCGTCCAGCGCATGGTGTCCGATGCTCAAGCAGCGGCTGTGAGCGACCATCCCGGTCATCCGGTCCCCGAGGTCGACTGGGAGCCGATCTGGCGGGCTGGCGAAGGTGCGCCCTCCGACGAGGCGGCAATGGGCCGGATCATCCGCGCGGCCTCGGAGGCGGCCCGCGGCATCGCTTTGGGAGCTCCCGAGCCGGAGTCACTGCCGACACGATCCGATCGAGTCGATGGCGAACTCGGCGCGGGGGTTGTTTCGGACGGTTCGCTGCCCGACCGGGGCGATGCCGTCGACCTGGCGGCTCCCGTGACCGCTCTCGTGGAGCCGAT